>NZ_JAWLSE010000003.1:192684-725579 GCF_033142365.1 Rhodococcus sp. IEGM 1241 | reverse complement strand
TGCTTCGGGGAAGTTGGATCGGAAGTTGTTGCCGGAGCCGGTGTTCGAGGCCGCGGTGTTCAGGGCTCCGGTGACGGAGGTCGAGCGTCTGGTTGCTTCTGTGTTCGAAGAATTGCTCGGTATCGATCGGGTCGGTCTCGATGACGATTTCTTCGAATTGGGCGGAAACTCCCTGATCGCCACGCAGTTGGCAGCGAAGTTGGGCCAAGCGATTTCGGTTGAGGTTCCGCTACGCATGCTATTCACCAGTTCGACTGTGTCGGAGATGTCCGACAAGTTGGTTACCGGTATGCACGTTGGATTTGAACTGGATCTTGATGCGGCACTCGCTGTCACGTTGCCCTTGCGTGCACGCGGATCTGAGCTTCCACTGTTCTGCGTGCACCCAATGGTCGGGCTGGCCTGGCCGTACGCACCTCTCGCCGCGTTCGTCGACAGATCAGTGCCGCTCTACGGGTTGCAGACACCAGCGTTGACCGAGGAGGACTTTTCCGCGACCGCACTGACCGACTACATAGATCGATACGTGTCCGAGATCCGATCAGTGCAACAACAGGGGCCGTACAGACTTCTGGGTTGGTCGTTCGGTGGAGTTGTCGCGCATGGAATCGCGGCAAGGCTCGAAGCCCTCGGCGAGAAGGTGAGTGCCTTGGTGATCTTGGACGGCTCGCCCTTGAGCTTGGATGATGAAGCATTTGCGGCGATGGTCAGACACGAAGTTGCTGGCTTGGGCGTCGTCATTCCGGATGACGAAGACCTTGAGAACCTATCGATCGACTGTGCCAGTGATGTCCTCACTGCAGTGAATGGCGGAGCTATCGGGCTTAATGCCAGCGATATCAGGCGGTTGTTCTCCAGCATCGCGCGAACCGCGGCGCTGACACGTGAGTACGAACCGGACACGTGCACGGGGCCAGTGCTGTTCGTGGGATCCAATGAAACTGAGGCCGATGGGGTCGAACCGTGGCGTTCACTGATCGACGGTGAAATCGATGTTCGTCAGGCAAGCGTGAACCATGTTTCGATGATGACGCCAGAGGGGCTGGAGGAGATCGGCCCGATGATTGCCGCCTCGCTGAATTCCTGACGCTATCTCGGTGGCCGTCGATCCGCGGGCCTGGCTAGGCGTCGTGCCGTCGAGCCAGACCCACGGACGTACATGAAGATACAAAAATAGGCTGGCGGCGCTGGATTTCTCCGCGCCGCCAGCCTGCTTCAATCCTGCTGTTGCTTGTTTGACGTGCCTATTCGCAAGGGAGCGACCGGTACTCCGGGTCAAGCGCTGACTTGACGAGATCAAGAGTGTGAGGGTCTCTGACCAACTGTCCGTGGGACGCGGTGTTCCCGGCACAGTTATCTTGAGTCCAGACATTATGGACCACGGCGCCATCACTTGGACTAAGGAAAGTTGCCTCGGGTGGCGTCGAGATTTCGTCGTGAGCCGAAGCGATGACGGTGTACTCGATTCCGGGTTGCGTCTCGGATTCCGCGTTGAGTGCTGTCAAGAATGGTGTGCCGCTGAGTTGTTGGACGCCAGCAGGCCCCCAAATCGCTTGGACGAGTAGATCGCCAGGGAGGCCCATCGCCGACAGTGATCGTGCATTCGCTTGAAGACCACCGAATGTAGTTCCGTGGTTGGTCGCGCCGAGACTGATGAGCGAGTGCACTTTGTTATTCGACGGATCTTCACGAGTTGCTCCGCCGTTGAACTTAAGATACTGGCGAGCAACGACGCCGCCCTGGGAATGACCGACGATGTCCACCTGTGTCGTACCGGTGTGAAATTTCACCGAGTCAACGAACATTGCAAGCTCCTCAGCGGAGCTTGCAATGTCTGTGATTCCCCAATGCACAGCATTGGGATTCAGAATTTCGCGCACACCGCCATAATTCAGCGCAAAGACGCAGTAGCCCAAATCAGCAAGCTGAGGCGCCATAACATCCCAGGTGTCGGTCATGCTCATCCCGGTCCCGTGTACGAGTACCACCGGACGGGGATGTTCGAGACTTGGCTTGCAATCCCAGTCGTTGGCGCCGGCAGGGGAAGGACCCATGCTGGACAATCCGGGCGCGGGTTCCGCCGGGTCTGCTGATGCTGCTGTTGGCATTCCGGCCAGCACCACACAGGCCGACAAAGACGCCAGCGTTGCCAGAGCGAATCGGTTCATTCTTTCCTTGCGTGCTGAATCTGGTTGCTCGCTTTGCTACTTGCTTACAGAATCCGCGTCTCGGGATCAGACCCCGAGGGACTGGGCGATGAACGGCCATGACTTGTGCAAGTCGTCTTGCCAGTAACCCCACGAATGCGTACCCACCGGCCGGAAGTCCACAGTTGCCGGAATATTCAGGTCGGCAAGTCGTCGAGCGAGGTTTCCGGTGCAGATGCTAGTCGCGAATTCGATTGGTCCTCCCACAACAATCTGGTCGAACATCGCGGCTCGGCCATCCTGGATGCGAGGGTTCTCCGGAGTATCATTCGGAAAGCCGGGCAAGCCACTACCCGTGCTGATGTACAGGGGAGTGCCACGCAACTTTTCGGCGTTGACTACCGGGTCGTGTTCGACCCAGCCCGGACCGTCGAATGGGCCCCACATGTTCTGAATGTCGCCAACTCCGCCGATCCATTCAGTGGTCGCCCGCACGAAGGCCTGCCCCATCGGGTCACTCGTCTGTGCACAACCCGAATAGGATGCAACTGACTTGTAGAACCCGGGATACTCGATCGCAAGATTCAGAACAGAGGTCGCAGACATCGAGATCGCTGCAATCGACTGGTCACCGTTGCTGCCGAGTTCCTTGTTCAGCAGTGGAGGAAGCTCCTTGCCTAGGAAGGTGCTCCACATGTTCTTTCCGAGTACGGAATCTTCCTTCTCCCAGTCGGTGTAGTACGACATCAGACCCTTGGCCGGAATCGCAACATTGACGTTCTTATCTGCGAAGAAGTCGACCACATCAGTTTGGCGGTCCCATGTTGCTGTGCCTTCTCCTCCGTCAGCACCGTTGAGAAGGTAAAGAATGGGGCGCGGCTGCGAGTTGTCTGCAGGCAAAATCACCTGAATGGGGACCGACTTGTCCATTGATGCTGCGTAGACATTCACAACGATTTGACGATCATTGACTCGCTCGACAGATTCGATGTACGAACCGTCCGAATCGTCCTGTGCTGCATCTCCCCCGCCTTGGTGTGCAATGGGTGTGGCACCGGCGATGCCCATGCTGCTGGAAACAAGGACGACGCTCGCCGCCATCAGTGCACCTGCGACGGTGCGCCTCCAGGGGGACCGAAATTTTCGAGTCAAGACAACGCCTTTCGGTTGGTTCAACTGTGCTGCCGGAACTGCTCGGCAATCGTGTTTCGTGAGTCTGAGCTACTTGTAATTCGGATGGTCAGCCGTAGACGTTACCGCGCGTACGGATCCACCAGGCAATACCGAGATGGTTATCAATCCGAAGCGGCGCGTCGGTATCCGAGTATCGCTGGATACACGAACACCACGACCATCCCGAACGACCAGGCCAATGTCTTGAGCAGGGGCTCGGCGACGGGCCCCCCCAAGGAGAGGCCTTTCATCGCATCGATTGCCACGGACATTGGTTGCTCGGCAACAACTGGTTGCAGCCACTTCGGATAAGCCATCACCGGAACAAAGCCGGAGTTGAAGAACATCAACAGCGTGCAGGAGATCGACACGATCTCTACAAGCGGGAGATTGTCTGCCACTGTTGCCAGCGCCGTGACCATCATCGCGAAGCCGATGCCGAAAACGATCGGCAATACCAAGAGTGCCACCGCAGCCAGGGGACCCTGGTTGAATCGGAATCCCAACAGATAGCCGACACCAAGGATGACGATGGAGGTGACGAGAACTCGCACTGCTTCGGCGATCATGCGTCCGACCAGACCGGAGGCACGATGCGCAGGGAGAGTCCAGAACCGGCTCAAGAGTCCAGATGCTCGTTCGCCTTTGAGTCCGACTGCGCTCGCAATCGAGCCGAACATGGCGCCAACGAGGATGATCAGCGGGACCGTTCCGAAGATGCTTGATTGGCCCGTCGCTGCTGTAATCGAATTGCCCAGGACGACTCGGAACATCAACAGCATGAACGCTGGGTACACAAGAGCTTGAATGGTGGTTGATGGATCGCGCAGCCACGTGAGCAACAAACGTTTGGCCTGAATCCCGCTGTGCACGACCAGGGCCTTGAAAGAGCTTTCAGGGAGCGCTTTGTCCGGGTAAGGAAAGTTAAACCCCTCGGCGGGGCGGACGGCCGCCATGAAACGATCTGTCGGTTCGCTCATGACCGCCTCATACTTGCCCAGAACGCAAGTGGCGCGAAGAAGACGATCAACCCGATCGTCCACGCAACGACGGGAAACAGGACGCCCCAGGTGACTCCGCCCTGCGCAAGATCACGCATGGCGAAGGAGAACTGCGATACCGGTTGATTGCGCACGAACGGCCGAATCCATTCGGGAAAGCCAGTCTCGGGCGCGAAACCGCAGGACAACATCCCCAGAATCAATTGGGGGAGTGTCAGCGCCTGACTGGTGGCTTGTGGACTTTTCGACAGTGAACCGATTGCATCACCGGCGAAGGACAGGCAAGTGCTGAACGCGAGGGCGATCGCACAAAACAGAACTGCCTGACCCATGCCTGCTGAGAATCGGAAACCGATCAAGTGGCCGAAGGTCAATGCCGCGGCGAGTGAGACTGTCGAACGGACGAAGCCACTCGATTGACGAGACAACAGCGGCACGGGGCCGACTACTGGCATGGTTTTCATGCGGTTACTGAAGCCGGTGATCGACTCGGTCGAGGACATCTGAGCGGCGGAGATCGACGTGAAGGCCATGGCTTGCAGCACGATGATCGGCATCAGAAACTGGGCATAGTTGATGCCCTGAAGTTGCATGACGAACTTCAACGGAAGGTAGAAACCGATCGTGAAGATCAATGGCGCGACTACCGCGATCAGTAGTTCGTAGCGCTTCACCATGGATTTGACGGTGCGTGCCGTCAGCACCCACCACTGATTGATCGCTGACGGATGTGGTCGGCGGTGCTTTCCAACGCTTAATGCCTCGGGGACTGCAATCTTGCTGCGAGTGTCCTCGCGGACAGTCACTTGATCGACCCCGAATTTTGTAGTTGTCGTCACGGCGTCTCACTCACGTGCTGTTCACCTGTGAGTGAAAGGAAGACATCATCGAGTGACGGGCGACGAAGTGCAATGTCTGCAAGCGGAATCCGTGCGTGGTCCAGACGACGCAGTGCTTCAGAGAGCGTTCCTGCGCCGACAGGTGCGGGGATCGCGATCCGCCCGCTCTCTTGTGCCAGATCGAATCTGAAGTCGCGGGGGACCAGATTGCCGAGTGCATGGACCGCGTGAGGCAGCTGTTTGAGATCTGCGGGCACGATCTCGCAGAAGCTTGCGCCGGTTCGAGCCTTCAATTGGTCAGCAGTCCCCTCGGCAATGACCGCGCCTTTGTCGATGACGATGATGTTGTCGCTCAGTAAATCTGCTTCTTCGAGGTACTGAGTTGTCAGGAGCACGGTGATTCCCTGCTCCTTCAGTGATTGAACCAGCGACCAGACGCTCTGCCGACTGCGCGGATCCAAGCCGGTGGTCGGCTCGTCGAGGAAAACGACCTCGGGGCGGACAACCAGGCCACACGCAATATCGATTCGTCGGCGCATACCGCCGGAGTAGTTCCGGACTACTCGGGATCCTGCTTCGACGAGGTCGAATTGAGAGAGCAGGTCGGCAGCGCGCACCTTCGCGGACATTCGGTCGAGCCCCATCAACCTGCCGAACAGTTCGATGTTCTCGCGGCCGGTGAGTGAATCGTCCAGGGCGGCGAACTGCCCGGTCATCATGATGGAGCGTCGAACCTCTGGAGCATTGCGCACGACGTCGTAGCCAGCCACCATCGCGCGTCCGCTGGTGGGGCGAATGAGCGTGGAGAGGACCTTCACCGTCGTTGTCTTGCCTGCGCCGTTGGGACCCAAGATGCCGAGCACCGTCCCACGTGGTGCGGTGAAGTTGATCCCTCGCAGCGCGTGCACGTTCTTGAAGGACTTGTGTACGTCCTCCACTAGTACCGCTGCGTCCGTGGAAAAGGGCATCAACACTCCGCTGTCTGCATTGTCGGAACGGGCACGCGCTCCCGACGGGCGCACAGATGCCTTCTGTCTTCTATCCGTGATCTCCGCTCAGATGTTACCGGAGGGTCAAACCGACACTCGGGCAATCGGACGCGTGAGAGGGGGTATGTGGCTCCTGCCAGCAACTCTCACCTTCGATTTCACCTTGTGGCAAGAATCACAAATACTCTTTGTAACGTGAAGATCTCCTCTAATTGAACGAATGACCAAATGGATTCTTAGCGCATCTACGCAGGTGGGTATTCAGTTGCACGGACCGAAGGTCTTTGATTTGACCGGTGACGAAAGTCCTCCGATTCCTTCCGGTTGGTTCCCTGGGTCCGTTGCTCAATGTCTTGTGGAGAGATTCGCGATACCGTTGGGAAATGGCGAACGCGACGTTGTCGGTGGTTGTTCCGGCTTTTAATGAATCTGAATACATCGAAACGTGCATCGAAGCGCTCATTGCTCAAGGTGAGTATGTCGACGAAATCATCGTCGTTGACAATAATTCCTCGGACAACACTTCCGAGTTGATCAAGAAGTATCAAAGTGGTTGTCCCAAGGTTCGGCTTCTCAACGAATCCCGCCCCGGTGTGGTGCATGCGAGAAACAAAGGGTTTGACGCAGCTAGTGGCGAAATTATCGGACGTATCGACGCAGATACGATCGTGGGGGAAGGCTGGGCAGCTGCAGTTCACGAATTCTTCGAATGTCGCGACGATTTCTCGGGCGTAACTGGCCTGACTTATCTTTATGAATCTCCGATCGCCGGCCTTCAGCGCCGATGGACGAATTGGCGACTCGGCCGCGGGGTCCAGGGCGCGGTTCGGCCCGTTGTTGCAGTTCCAGGCAGCAACATGGCGATGCGTCAGTCGGCTTGGTTGGCCGTCAGGGGTGCGGTCAGCGATCGAACCGACATTCACGAGGATATCGATCTATCCCTCTGCATGGCGCATGTTCGTTGCACTGTGGGGCAGATCTCGAGCATGGCCGCAAAAGTTTCGGGTAGACGTGGAGTTAGTTCGCCGCGAGTGTATGCGCGATATAATCGAGCATCAAAGAAAACCCTCGAGCATCATGGTGTGTCGAATTGGAAGTTAACATTCTTGATTGCAGCGGACAGTGTCCTGCATGCAATCTTGTGGCCTCTTTATCGAATGTATGACAAGAATTCCGGACAACTCTCTTCCCGGTTTCTGGGTCGGAGGCAGCGTGCGCGGGATCTTCCCGTCTTTTCTTGAGTGATCCGTCCGTATTTATTTGCTCAAGCTCTTGTCTAGCTGAATAATCGGGAGTGCCCGATAATTGCGGAATATTACTGGATCGGGTTTGTTGGGGAAATTCTCATTTATTGCACAGGATTAACTGGGAAGGTATTTTTCTCCAGCGATTGATACTTCTGACGTAACTTGCAACTTATGGAGCAAGGACGATATTCCACTGTAGTCCTGCACGAACTGCTCGTTGCGCCGTCCCGATTCGACGTCGTCGAGCATCTTCTGCCCTCGGGGTATGGCTTCGATCTCCATGATTGCTCGCCAAGCGCCGAAGTCGGTTCCACTGAAAGCGCGCATGGCGCCCTCGAAGCCTTCCAATAGATAGCTGCGATCTCCACGATCCAGGGAATCCCAGACCGACACGGCCAGTTCCCCGGCAATCGAGGCATGGCAGTACTCGTCGCGAGCGTGCAACCGGATCGTCGCGCGGTTGATCGACTGCACGCCCGGGTCATCCGAGATCAGGTCGAGGTATGCGGTGATCGACACCTCGGCGACGGTCATGAACGCCAACTGTGTCAGGGCGATCTTGCGAGGCCCCTCGGCTGCGTCGAGGGCTTGCGCCCGCGTGCGGACCGTCAGGACGTCTGGCAGTGCCTTCGACGGAAGCGCCCAGCCCCTGCCTCGACGGGTCGCTGAACTGGCATTGAAGTGCATGAGCGTGTGATATTGCTCGTCGACCATCGCCTGATTGACGGCCACTGCAGCCCAATCTCCGAGTCCGACGCCGAGTCGGTCTTCGGCGAGAACGTCGAAGCCGGGATTGACGACGTACTTCTCGATGTCCATGACGTTCTTGTTGAACGCGATCCATGCCCAGGCTTGCAGGCGTTGCTTCTGCTCGGGACTCAATGCCAGGTAGGTCGGATGCTCCGCGAACGGGAGAAGTGCTTCGGGGTAGTCGGACAACGACGAATCGAAGAGATCGTCCAGTTCCGGCTCCGCCTTCTTCACGGTTGCCCGGCGCGCCCAATTGCTCGCAAGCCGACTGACGATTGCACTCTCGACCGGATCCGAGGCGTCGTACTCCGGGAGGCTGGGCGGACTCACTCCAGGTCTCATCGTTCCCTACTCTCTGTGCCCTTCGGCAATGCGATCGAACAAGCTCTGGCACTCCGCGTTCAATTCGCCGGAGTGATCGTCGAGCGCTGCCTCGGCGGTTTTCATCAGCGTCGTGAAGTCGCCGAGCGTCTCGGCCGCCGTGTCCACCTGTGAGGTGGCATCAAACAGTGCTTTTCGTGTCGCACCTGCATGCGGATTGCCCGCTTGTACGTCCCAGTACACCTCCGGTTCGCCGCCGGCTATCCGCGCCAGGAGCGCGAGCAAGGTCCGATGCGGGGGAGGGGCGACCGCGAGGAGTTCGTCCGCAGAAACTCCGAGTTCGGCCAGGGCAACGCCGAAAGCCAGCACCGACGCGTGTGTCAGAACCTGGGTAGCCGCGGCCAACCGGTCGTGACGATCGGCGTCCATCACCGCGACCGACGCTCCCCACGAGCGCACGACGTCGAGGAATCTGGCGGACTGCGGACCGTCGACGTACGGCACTGCGATGACGGCCCGACCGCGCGGTCCGAGCGACGGACGGAACATGGGGTTGAGTCCGAGGAACTCCCCTTCTCGGCCGGCGTCGGCGATTGCTGCGTCCATCCGCGATTTGACCGACAGTGTGTCCACAACGAGAGCACCGGATGTTCGAAGGCTCGGTAGTGCGGCTAGAGCGACCTGTTCGGGAACCGCGAGCACGATGACGCTCGAGGACTCCACGTGTGCGAGGACCCGGTCACTGGGTTTCGTGATGTCTCCGACGACTACATCTCCGTCAGGATCGCTGCCTGCTGGGTCGACGACGGTGACCGTCGACCCCCCGGCGCGAAGCAGTTCGACGAACATGGATCCGACGGCACCCAGGCCGCCGACAACCGTCGCGGTGCCTGATGCCGCCGTCATGGCTGGATCTACCCGCCGTACTCGAGGACCCGCGAGGAAACCGCATCGAGCGCACGGAGCAGCGTGGACGCCTTGACCGTGGTCTCGTCGAATTCTTCTTCCGGGTCGGACAACGCTGTAATGGCACCACCGATTCCGAAGGTCACGCCGCTCTCGGTGCAGACCAGCGACCGGATCACGATCGAGAGGTCTGCGGCGCCACCGAGGGCGAAGTACCCGATCGATCCCGAGTAGACCCCACGTGGGCCGGATTCGAGGCGGTCGATGATCTCCATCGTTCGTACCTTCGGAGCACCTGTCATCGATCCGCCGGGGAACGCGGCGCGGACACAGTCCACCGCCGACGACCCCGGGCTCAGATGTCCACGCACCGTCGACACCATTTGGTGAACGGACGAGTACGACTCGATCGCGAACAGCCTCGGAACGTGGACACTTCCCGGAACGCAGACCTTGGTGAGGTCGTTGCGAGTGAGGTCCACGATCATCAGGTTCTCGGCGCGGTCCTTCTCGCTGTCGAGCAGGTCCTGCCGTAGCGCAGCATCACGCGCTCGGGTGACGCCGCGCGGACGGGTCCCTTTGATCGGCTTGGACTCGACGTTGCCGTCCGAGTCGACACGAAGGAACCGCTCAGGCGAGGCCGAGACCACCGAGATGCCGGTGAAGTCGAGAAGTGCGCTGTACGGCGTCGGATTGATCGAGCACAGATACTCGAACGCCTGCTGTGCATCGATCGTCTCGTCGACGCTCGCCATGTTGGTCAGACACACCTCGTAGGACTCACCTGCCCGGATCTCCGAGAGGGCCGTTCCGATCAACGACAGGTACTGATCGCGATCATGCCGCAGGCGAGCCTGCGTCCAGACGGTGTCGCTGATCAGCGGAACCGGGGTGCGTTCCGGAAGGTCCGCGCCGATCCGCGCCAAGGTGTCGACGGTCGATTCGAGCCAATCGTCATAGCCGGCGTCCCGGACTTTCTCGCGCAACCTCAAAACGTGAGTGCGGCCGACGGTGTGATCGATGACGACGGCGCGATCGGCAAACACCAGAGCGGCATCAGGAGTGGGTGCCGGATGGGCTGCCCTTCCTCCGGTCTGTGCTTTCAGTTCGTAGCCGAGGTAGCCCACGTAGCCGAGGTTGAAGTCGAGTTCCGGATGCGAGGGCACGAAGCGCGTCGCGAGTTGTGCGTCCAAGTAATCGAAGAACGGAACTCGAATGTGCTCGTCGGACAAGCCTTTTCGGCTGACAGTCAGTACCTCGGCTTGCACGTCGTACGTGATGAACTCGGCCAGCGGCCCCGACGAATCGCCGAGTATCGAAAAGCGCGCACTCGGCTCTGCGGTTGCCGCGCGGTCCAGCCAGAACGCGTTCGGCCCGTCGGCGAACAGTGCTGCATAGGCCGCCGACGGGTCCACTGCAAAATCGAGAATCACGTCGTCGACGTCGTAGTTGATCGCCGGCCGCAGGTCGGGTGTTTGCGAAGTCGGTTCGGGTCGGATCACCGAATCCAGAGTGCGTCCGACGGACAGATCGCGGAAGTTCGCGAGCAAATCTATGCCGAACTCGGTACTGATGGACTCCGGATGGAACTGAACGCCCCACATCGGCTTGGTCCGGTGCCGGACACCCATGAGCAGTCCGTCGGACGTCCACGCGGTGCGAACGAAGGCGTTCGGCAGATTCTCGACGGTCAACGAGTGGTAGCGAACAGCTCGGAACGGCGACGGAAGTCCGGCAAAGATGCCCGAGCCGTCGTGATCGATCAGTGAAATTCGGCCGTGCATCGGTACGGGCGCAACGACCACGTCCGCGCCGAACAACTCGCACAGGCCCTGGTGGCCGAGACAGACACCGAGAAGTGGGAGAGGCGCTTCTTCGATGAAACGGCGGCTGATTCCGAAATCACGGTCGCGATCCGGCCGGCCGGGACCTGGGGAGATGACCACGTTGTCGTACGACGCGAGATCGAGGGAATCCCAATCCGCGTCGTTGCGGACCACGGTCGGCACAACCCCGTTGACCTCGGTCAACAGGGTGAACAGGTTGTAGGTGAACGAGTCGTAATTGTCCACCAGAAGGGTGCGGGAACTCATGTCGATGATCCTGATCTCGGTCCGACGGATTCCCGAACAGTGTCCTCCTCCTCAACAGGTGCGTTGATCACCAGGTCTTCGAGTCGACAGGTCTCGGCAATCATCAGCTCGTACAGGGCGTTGAAGAAGTCAGGAGAGAGGTCGTGTCTACGAGCGAATTCACGCGCCCGCTCCTTCACGACGCGCACGCGGCCGGGTTGCATCATCGGAACCTCGCGGGAGCGCTTCCACTCACCGATACGCAGGCAGAGTTCCAGCCGCTGCCGCACCGTCTCGAGAAGTAGAGCGTCGATGGCGTCGAGGTCGCGCCGGAAGCTGTCCAATCCCTCGGCCTCGTCCGGATACGACGAGGTCTGCGTGCCTGCTTCGGAACTCGTTGTGGTCAAGAACTCTTCCACGAGGCCTCCCGGTGCTCGGCGTGACGCGAGGTCGACAATGTGGTGCCCGGAACGCAACCCACCTCCGGACACCGGCACCCCGACCGACCATCGCCGTTCGGGGAGGTGTTCCACGATCGTCATTCGCCGAAACCTGCGGTGGTGCCTAATTCTGCGAAACCTGATTGGCGGGCGAATCAGGTTGCGATGCAGGCGGGTTCGTGAGTGCCTACTTGGGGGAGACCCAGGTGGTGATTTCGGCGTGGACTACTTCCTTGCCGCCCCGGTCGAAGATCGAGATGGGAACGAGAAGTTCCGTGCCACTCTCGATCGCCGCGAAGTCCGGCAAAGTCTCGAGTCGGGCGACCGCCCGCAGGCCGGTCTCGGCCTTGGCGAGGTAGTCGACCTTCATCGACTTGGGGATCCAGCGGTGCGAGTTCGGAACCGTCGCTTCGCTCAGCATGCCCATCGCGACCTCCGCGAGGTTGCAGGCTGCGATCGCGTGAAAAGTGCCGAGATGGTTGTGGACGCCCCACCATTTGGGGGAGCGGACCTCGCAGAGCCCTGGTTCCAACTTGGTCACCCGGGGGAGAACGGAGGCGAAGTAGGGCACGCGAATGGACATCGCCGCCGAGAAAACTGCATGTCCGAGGGCGTTGTCCGGCAATTTCTGCCATCCGCGATAGGTGGGGCTGGAAGTAGTCATCGGCCTATCTTACTTCTGAGTAAGGTTGTTGTCGCGCAGCTCACTCGGAAAGGCTGGTTCGGGGGAGTTGAGGAATCGGGCCAGGTACGGCATACTGGTCGGGTTGCCTTGTCCGGGACGCGGTCGTTTGCGGCCGTGATCGGGTAAGGGTAAGACGTCACAGACTATCGATCGCAGATCCCGTCAGGGTAATCGGGTCAACGACTGTGACCATGCAAGACATGCAAGACGAGAAGTAATGCAGGACGGAAGCAGTACCTACTTTGTGTTCGACATCGAACACGTCCGGTACGCATCACGCGCCAGATGATCGAAAGATTGTCCGGCGCAGGATGAGTGAGAAGGCGACACGCCCGACCGCGTGTACCGGAGAACAATGACAAACGAACAGCGGCAGCAGATCCTGATCTGATCCGATGCTCGGTTTACCGCTAACACGGTCTTCCGAACTTTCGGACTTGGTCCCGATCGCTTCAGTGTTCGTCGTGTCATCGTCCAGGCAAGGACTGTGCAGACGAGGTAGCTCGAGCCTGACCAGGCGGGCTACGAAACGCGGCAAGAAAAGGACACTAAGCGTGGCGGGACAAAAGATCCGCATCAGGCTCAAGGCCTACGACCACGAGGCGATCGACGCGTCAGCGCGCAAGATCGTCGAGACGGTAACCCGTACGGGTGCCCGCGTCGTTGGACCTGTGCCGTTGCCGACCGAGAAGAACGTATATTGCGTCATCCGCTCGCCGCACAAGTACAAGGACTCGCGCGAGCACTTCGAGATGCGTACTCACAAGCGGCTGATCGACATTCTCGACCCGACGCCGAAGACGGTTGACGCGCTCATGCGCATCGACCTTCCGGCCAGTGTCGACGTGAACATTCAGTGACGGCGGAGACAAAAACAATGACTGATACCAAGATCAAGGGAATCCTGGGCACCAAGCTCGGCATGACCCAGGTCTTCGACGAGAACAACCGGGTTGTCCCGGTCACCGTCGTGAAGGCTGGGCCGAACGTCGTAACCCAGATCCGTACCGAAGAGCGTGACGGCTACAGCGCCGTTCAGCTCGCGTTCGGCGCCATCGACCCGCGCAAGGTGAACAAGCCGACTTCCGGCCAGTTCACCAAGGCTGGTGTGACCCCGCGTCGCCACGTAGTGGAGCTCCGCGTTGCGGACACCTCCGACTACGAGGTCGGCCAGGAGCTCACCGCCGAGGTCTTCGAGGACGGCGCATACGTCGACGTCACCGGAACCAGCAAGGGCAAGGGCTTCGCCGGAACCATGAAGCGTCACGGCTTCAAGGGACAGGGCGCGTCGCACGGTACCCAGGCTGTTCACCGCCGCCCGGGCTCCATCGGTGGCTGTGCAACTCCCGGCCGCGTGTTCAAGGGCATGCGCATGTCCGGACGCATGGGTAGCGACCGCATCACGACGCAGAACCTCTCGGTCCACAAGGTGGATGCCGAGAACGGCCTGCTGCTGATCAAGGGTGCGATCCCCGGCCGCAAGGGCGGCCTCGTGATCGTCAAGAGTGCAGTGAAGGGTGGTGCACGGGCATGACCAGCACCGAGACCAAGTTGACCCTGGACGTCAAGGTCGCCGGCGGCAAGACCAACGGCACCGTCGATCTCCCCGCTGAGATCTTCGACGCTCCGGCCAACATCGCGCTTCTCCATCAGGTTGTCGTCGCGCAGCTCGCAGCTGCTCGTCAGGGAACCCACTCCACCAAGACCCGCGGCGACGTCCGCGGCGGTGGCAAGAAGCCGTATCGCCAGAAGGGCACCGGCCGCGCACGCCAGGGCTCGACTCGCGCACCGCAGTTCGTCGGCGGCGGAACCGTTCACGGCCCGCAGCCGCGTGACTACAGCCAGCGCACCCCCAAGAAGATGAAGGCAGCCGCTCTTCGCGGAGCCCTCTCTGACCGCGCACGCAACGAGCGCATCCACGTCATCACCGAACTGGTTGCAGGGCAGACGCCTTCGACCAAGGGCGCAATCGCGTTCCTCGGCGAGATTTCGGATCGCAAGAAGCTGCTGCTCGTCGTGGGTCGCCAGGATGTAGCCGCTTGGAAGAGCGTGCAGAACCTGGAAGGCGTGCATCCCATTGCACCCGACCAGCTCAACACCTACGACGTGCTCAATGCAGACGATGTCGTGTTCAGCGTCGAGGCACTCAACGCGTTCATCCACGGGCCCGCAGAGAGCGCTCAGAACAAGGAGGACGCCAAGTGAGCACCATCGCTGACCCCCGCGACATCCTGCTCGCTCCGGTCATCTCCGAGAAGTCCTACGGACTGATCGAGGAAGGCACCTACACCTTCCTGGTGCACCCGGACTCGAACAAGACGCAGATCAAGATTGCCGTCGAGAAGGTCTTCGGCGTCAAGGTGACCAGCGTCAACACCGCCAACCGTCAGGGCAAGCGTAAGCGGACCCGATTCGGTTACGGCAAGCGCAAGGACACCAAGCGCGCGCTCGTGACCCTGTCCGCTGACAGCAAGCCCATCGAGATCTTCGGAGGACCGGTCGCGTAAGCGCCGGGACTTGACGAGACATAGAGGACGAGAAGACTCATGGCAATCCGTAAGTACAAGCCGACAACACCGGGCCGTCGTGGCTCGAGCGTCTCGGACTTCGCCGAGATCACTCGGTCAACCCCCGAGAAGTCGCTGGTTCGCCCGCTGCACGGTCGCGGTGGACGTAACGCACACGGTCGTATCACCACCCGTCACAAGGGTGGCGGACACAAGCGTGCATACCGACTGATCGATTTCCGTCGCAACGACAAGGACGGCATCCCGGCAAAGGTCGCTCACATCGAGTACGACCCCAACCGCACAGCAAACATCGCACTCCTGCATTACGCAGACGGTGAGAAGCGCTACATCATCGCCCCCAAGGGCCTGGTGCAGGGTTCGCCGGTCGAGTCCGGTGCAGGCGCCGACATCAAGCCGGGCAACAACCTGCCGCTGCGCAACATCCCGACTGGTACCACCATCCACGGTGTGGAACTGCGTCCCGGCGGCGGAGCCAAGATGGCTCGTTCCGCAGGCGCCAGCATCCAGCTCCTCGGTAAGGAAGGCAGCTACGCCACGCTGCGTATGCCTTCCGGTGAAATCCGTCGCGTCGACGTGCGCTGCCGCGCATCCGTCGGCGAGGTCGGCAACGCCGAGCAGTCGAACATCAACTGGGGCAAGGCCGGCCGTATGCGTTGGAAGGGCAAGCGCCCGACCGTTCGTGGTGTCGTGATGAACCCGGTCGACCACCCGCACGGTGGCGGCGAGGGCAAGACCTCAGGTGGACGCCACCCGGTCAGCCCGTGGGGTAAGCCTGAAGGCCGTACCCGCAAGAACAAGGCAAGCGACAAGATGATCGTCCGTCGCCGCCGCACCGGCAAGAACAAGCGCTAGGAGGGAGTGAAGGATGCCACGCAGCCTTAAGAAGGGCCCGTTCGTCGATGACCACCTCCTCGCGAAGGTGGATGTACAGAACGAAAAGGGAACCAAGCAGGTCATCAAGACCTGGTCCCGTCGTTCGACAATCATCCCGGACTTCATCGGCCACACGTTTGCAGTTCACGACGGCCGCAAGCACGTCCCCGTGTTCGTTTCCGACTCCATGGTCGGACACAAGCTCGGAGAGTTTGCACCGACCCGCACGTTCAAGGGTCACATCAAGGATGATCGGAAGGCGAAGAGGCGATGAGCAACACCGAAACCGCCAACCCGACTGCCAAGGCTGTAGCGAAGCACGTTCGCGTTACGCCGATGAAGGCACGTCGAGTTGTGGACCTGGTCCGCGGGCGCTCGGTTGAAGACGCCCTGAACATCCTGAAGTTCGCGCCGCAGGCAGCGAGCGAGCCGGTCGCCAAGGTGATCGCCTCCGCAGCAGCCAACGCCGAGAACAACCTCGACCTCGACCCCAGCACGCTTGTCGTTGCTACGGCGTTCGTGGACGAGGGCGCGACCCTCAAGCGGTTCCAGCCGCGTGCACAGGGACGTGCGTTCCGTATTCGCAAGCGCACCAGTCACATCACCGTGATCGTGGAGAGCCTGCCGAAGACCGGAACATCGACCCGTAATCGCCGGAAGGGAAGTGCTCAGTAGTGGGCCAGAAAATCAACCCGCACGGCTTCCGTCTCGGCATCACCACCGACTGGAAGTCTCGCTGGTACGCAGACAAGCAGTACGCGGAGTACGTCAAGGAAGACGTCGCGATCCGTAAGCTCCTCGCCACCGGCATGGAGCGCGCAGGAATCGCGAAGGTCGAAATCGAGCGCACCCGTGACCGTGTTCGCGTGGACATCCACACTGCACGTCCGGGCATCGTCATCGGCCGCCGCGGCGCCGAAGCCGATCGCATCCGCTCCGAGCTCGAGAAGCTGACCGGCAAGCAGGTTCAGCTGAACATCCTCGAGGTCAAGAACGCAGAAGCTGAAGCACAGCTCGTCGCACAGGGTGTGGCCGAGCAGCTCTCGAACCGCGTTGCCTTCCGTCGTGCAATGCGCAAGGCCATCCAGTCGGCCATGCGTCAGCCCAACGTCAAGGGAATCCGCGTTCAGTGCTCCGGTCGTCTCGGCGGCGCCGAGATGTCCCGGTCGGAGTTCTACCGCGAAGGCCGTGTGCCGCTGCACACGCTTCGTGCGGACATCGACTACGGCCTCTACGAGGCCAAGACCACCTTCGGTCGCATCGGCGTCAAGGTCTGGATCTACAAGGGCGACATCGTCGGTGGCAAGCGTGAGCTCGCCGCCAACACGGCCGCACCGGCCGGGGATCGCCCGCGTCGTGAGCGTCCGAGCCGTCCGCGTCGTTCCGGTGCCACCGGTACCACTGCGACCAGCACCGAGGCCGGCCGCGCAGCGACCGCAACCGCCGATGCTCCCGCAACTGAACAGAATCAGGAGGGCTGACGCATGTTGATCCCACGGCGGGTCAAGCACCGCAAGCAGCACCACCCGAGCCGTTCGGGTGCCGCCAAGGGCGGTACCCAGGTGACCTTCGGTGACTACGGCATCCAGGCTCTCGAGCCTGCCTACATCACCAACCGGCAGATCGAGTCCGCTCGTATCGCCATGACTCGGCACATCAAGCGTGGCGGCAAGATCTGGATCAACATCTTCCCGGATCGCCCCCTCACGAAGAAGCCGGCCGAAACCCGAATGGGTTCCGGTAAGGGTTCGCCCGAGTGGTGGATTGCCAACGTCAAGCCCGGACGCGTTCTGTTCGAGATGACATACCCCAACGAGGAGATTGCTCGTGAGGCCCTGCGCCGCGCGATGCACAAGCTCCCGTGCAAGTGCCGGATCGTGACCAGAGAGGAGCAGTTCTGATGGCTACTGGAACCCCAGCAGCAGAGCTCCGCGAGCTCAGTGAAGACGAGCTGGTCACCCGGCTCCGTGAGTCGAAGGAAGAGCTTTTCAACCTTCGTTTCCAGATGGCTACCGGCCAGATGGACAACAACCGACGACTGCGCACCGTTCGTCACGAGATCGCGCGCATCTACACCGTCCTGCGTGAGCGTGAGCTCGGACTCGCTGTGGGTCCGGATGCAGGTGACGCGGCATGAGTGAGGAAAAAGCAGTGAGCACAGAAGAGCGCGCGAGCCGTAAGGTCCGTGTCGGATACGTCGTGTCCGACAAGATGGAAAAGACGATCGTGGTCGAGCTCGAAGACCGCGTCAAGCACAAGCTCTACGGCAAGATCATCCGCCGTACGACCAAGGTGAAGGCGCACGACGAGAACGGCGTTGCCGGCGTCGGCGACCGCGTTCAGCTGATGGAAACCCGTCCGCTGTCCGCGACGAAGCACTGGCGTCTGGTCGAGGTCCTCGAAAAGGCCAAGTAAGCCTGATCGAATCCTCGAGCTGATCGAGTATCACCGAATGGCCCGCTTCCCCTTGGGGGAGTGGGCCATTCGGCTTTCCGGGGGCTTTCCGGGGGCTTTCGGCGCTTTCCGGGCGAAGGGTTCGAGTTGCGTCGAGTACGGCTGATTTGGTATTCGGTGAACCCTTCCCTACAATAGAACGGTTGCCTGTGGCAGAGGTGTGTCTTCACGTGCGCAGCTCGAACGGTGCTTGCAGTGATCGTCTCCCGACGTCAGTCGGTGGGACTGCAGCTCAGACACGACGCAGGTGGCAACAATGACCGCGCGCACCGGGTCGGTAATCCGTTGCGCACGAAATTCCAGGTCTAGGGAGATCAAGTGATTCAGCAGGAGTCGCGAGTTCGCGTCGCTGATAACACGGGTGCCAAGGAAATCCTTTGCATCCGCGTTCTCGGCGGTTCGTCACGTCGCTACGCCGGGATCGGTGACGTCATCGTCGCCACCGTCAAGGACGCAATCCCCGGTGGAAACATCAAGAAGGGTGAGGTCGTCAAGGCCGTCATCGTTCGCACGACCAAGGAGCGCCGTCGTCCGGACGGTTCCTACATCAAGTTCGACGAGAACGCTGCAGTGCTCATCAAGGCTGACAGTGATCCCCGTGGAACCCGCATCTTCGGACCCGTCGGCCGTGAGCTGCGCGAGAAGAAGTTCATGAAGATCGTTTCGCTTGCCCCGGAGGTGCTGTGATGAAGGTGCACAAGGGTGACACCGTTCTGGTCATCGCCGGCAAGGACAAGGGCGCGAAGGGCAAGGTCATTCAGGCCTACCCCGCGACCGACAAGGTCCTCGTCGAAGGCGTGAACCGAATCAAGAAGCACACCGCGGTTTCCGCGAACGAGCGCGGAGCATCCTCCGGCGGCATCGTCACGCAGGAAGCCCCGATCCACGTTTCCAACGTTGCAGTCGTCGACTCGGACGGAAACCCCACCCGCGTGGGCTACCGCACCGACGAAGAGTCCGGCAAGCGCGTTCGGATTTCCCGGAAGAACGGGAAGGACATCTGACATGACCTCCACCGAAAACAAGGTCCAGCCGCGCCTCAAGGCACGCTACCGCGCTGAGATCAAGGACGCGCTCAACAGCGAGTTCGACTACTCGAACGTCATGCAGATCCCCGGCGTCGTCAAGGTTGTCGTCAACATGGGCGTCGGCGACGCTGCCCGTGACGCCAAGCTGATCAACGGCGCTGTCCATGACCTGTCGCTGATCACAGGCCAGAAGCCCGAGATCCGCAAGGCACGTAAGTCCATCGCGCAGTTCAAGCTCCGCGAAGGTATGCCCATCGGCGCACGCGTCACCCTCCGTGGTGACCGCATGTGGGAGTTCCTGGACCGTCTCGTGTCTGTCGCTCTGCCCCGTATCCGCGACTTCCGCGGTCTCTCGGGCAACCAGTTCGACGGCAACGGCAACTACACGTTCGGCCTCAACGAGCAGTCGATGTTCCACGAGATCGACGTGGACAAGATCGATCGCCCCCGCGGTATGGACATCACCGTCGTGACCACCGCAACCAACAACGAAGAAGGCCGTGCACTGCTCAAGCACCTCGGCTTCCCGTTCAAGGAGAACTGAGCGCATGGCTAAGAAGGCATTGGTCAACAAGGCCAACAAGAAGCCCAAGTTCGCGGTTCGCGCCTACACCCGCTGCCAGCGGTGCGGTCGCCCGCACTCGGTGTTCCGCAAGTTCGGCTTGTGCCGTATCTGCGTTCGCGAGATGGCTCACGCCGGCGAGCTTCCCGGAGTTCGCAAGAGCTCTTGGTGATCTGAGGCCCTCGGGCTTCGTCACACCACGCATGTGAATGGGCGTGGGTTCCTTTGGAACCCACGTCCATTCGTGGTTTCCATCGAGTTGTGTATCGCGCCGATCCTGAAAAGAACTGTCCCGCTGCGACTCTGGTTGAAAGCGATCATCGTTCGTCGATGTCGTTCTTCGGTGCCGAACGAGCAGTTCAGATTTCGGGGTGCGTCGATACCTTCCCGATCAGCGACCTTCGGGTGGCGGTGGGGGAGCCGACGTGGCATCCCGGTGGACACCTGCGCCAAAGTTCCCTACACTAGAGCGGTTGCCGTGGCTGACGCATGCGTTCAGCTCGGTGCGGTAACTTACGCCGTCTGACACAAGTCGGACGGCCCAGCCGAATTGCTGGAGGCCCACGATCGGATTCGTCCGGTGTTGCATGGGAACCACAGCGAGAAAGGTGTCGAGGTCGACCTATGACCATGACTGACCCCATCGCAGACTTCTTGACGCGTCTGCGCAACGCCAACACGGCGTACCACGATGAGGTGAAGCTTCCCCACTCGAAGATCAAGGCGAACATCGCCGAGATCCTCAAGCGCGAGGGCTACATCTCCGATTTCCGTACCGAAGACGCAGAGGTCGGCAAGACCCTCATCGTCGATCTGAAGTACGGTCCCAGCCGCGAGCGTAGCCTCGCCGGCGTGCGTCGCGTTTCCAAGCCCGGTCTCCGGGTTTACGCGAAGTCCACCAACCTGCCCAAGGTCCTCGGAGGCCTCGGCGTGGCCATCATCTCCACGTCGTCCGGTCTGCTCACCGATCGCCAGGCGGCCAATCAAGGAGTAGGCGGGGAAGTCCTCGCCTACGTCTGGTAAGGGAGGCCACCACAATGTCGCGTATTGGAAAGATTCCGGTCACCGTCCCCGCGGGCGTTGACGTCACGATCAGCGGCCAGGATGTCACCGTCAAGGGTCCCAAGGGCACCCTCGCGCTGACCATCTCCGAGCCCATCGCAATCGAAAAGGCAGAGGACGGCTCGCTGAGCGTCACGCGCCCCGACGACGAGCGTCGTAGCCGCGCGCTGCACGGTCTGTCGCGGACCCTGGTTGCGAACATCATCACCGGTGTCACCGAGGGTTACACGAAGAAGATGGAGATCCACGGTGTTGGTTACCGTGTGGCACTGAAGGGCAAGGACCTCGAGTTCGCGCTCGGCTTCAGCCACCCGGTGCCGATCGAGGCTCCTGAAGGCATCACCTTCGTCGTCGAGTCGCCCACCCGGTTCTCGGTGTCCGGCATCGACAAGCAGAAGGTCGGGCAGATCTCGGCCAACATCCGTCGTCTCCGTCGTCCGGACCCGTACAAGGGTAAGGGCGTGCGTTACGAGGGTGAGCAGATCCGCCGCAAGGTCGGAAAGACGGGTAAGTGATATGAGCCAGACTGCAAACCAGAAAGCCAAGCGGATTCCGCTGGGCAAGGATGCGTCCACCAAGCGTCGTCTCTCGAAGACGCGTCGTCACTTCCGTCTCCGCAAGAAGGTCTCCGGCACGCCCGAGCGTCCCCGCTTGGTCGTCAACCGGTCCTCGCGCCACATCCACGTCCAGCTCGTGGACGACCTGGCCGGCCACACCCTGGCCTCCGCGTCGACCATCGAAGCAGACGTGCGCGTGGCAGAAGGCGACAAGAAGGCTGCGAGCGCGAAGGTCGGTCAGCTGATCGCCGAGCGCGCCAAGGCTGCCGGCGTGGAAGCAGTTGTCTTCGACCACGGCGGACACGGCTACCACGGTCGCATCGCGGCCCTGGCAGACGCGGCTCGCGAAGGCGGGTTGAAGTTCTGATGACCAACATTTTCAACGGAAGGACAGCCTGATGCCGGGACGTCAAAGGCGTGACGGCGGAAGCGGACCCGCCGGACAGAATGGCCCCAACAGCGGTGACAACAGCAACGCTCGTGGGGACAACCGTGGTGGCGGCCGTGACCGTCGCGACGGTGGCCGTGGCGGAAACGCTGCGGAGAAGTCACAGTTCATCGAGCGCGTTGTCACGATCAACCGCGTTTCCAAGGTCGTCAAGGGTGGTCGTCGCTTCAGCTTCACCGCTCTGGTGATCGTCGGAGACGGCAACGGACTGGTCGGCGTCGGCTACGGAAAGGCCAAGGAAGTTCCCGCGGCCATCCAGAAGGGTGTCGAGGAGGCTCGCAAGAGCTTCTTCCGCGTCCCGATGATCGCCAACACCATCACTCACCCCGTTCAGGGTGAGGCTGCTGCCGGCATCGTCATGCTTCGCCCGGCAAGCCCCGGTACCGGTGTTATCGCCGGTGGCGCTGTGCGCGCCGTGCTGGAGTGCGCTGGTATCGCGGACATCCTGTCGAAGTCGCTCGGTAGCGACAACGCCATCAACGTCGTGCATGCGACCGTTGCTGCGCTCAAGGGTCTGCAGCGTCCCGAGGAAGTTGCGGCTCGCCGCGGCCTCACCCTCGAAGAGGTTGCACCCGCCGGCATGCTTCGCGCTCGCGCACAGGCTGCTGGGAGTGTGAAGTAATGGCAGATCTCAAGGTCACTCAGATCAAGAGCATCATCGGGACCAAGCAGAACCAGAAGGATTCTCTGCGCACGCTCGGTCTCAAGGGCATCCGTCAGACCGTTGTTCGTGAGGACAACGCACAGAACCGCGGTCTGATCAACGTGGTGCGCCACCTCGTAACAGTTGAGGAGGTCTAACCATGACCATCAAACTGCACCACCTGCGCCCCGCTCCGGGATCCAAGTCCAACAAGATTCGTGTTGGACGCGGTGAGGGCGGCAAGCGTGGTAAGACCGCAGGTCGCGGTACCAAGGGCACCAAGGCACGTAACACCGTGCGCGTGGGCTTCGAGGGTGGACAGATGCCGCTTCACATGCGTCTGCCCAAGCTCAAGGGCTTCACGAACCCGTTCCGCACCGAGTACCAGGTCGTCAATGTCGGCGACATCGCCCGTCTGTTCCCCGAAGGTGGAGCAATCACGGTCGAGGATCTCGTTGCCAAGGGCGCAGTCCGCAAGAACCAGCTCGTCAAGGTTCTGGGCGACGGCGAACTGACAGTTGCCGTTCAGGTGACCGTCGACAAGTTCACCGGTTCCGCCAAGGAAAAGATTGCTGCTGCCGGTGGTTCCGCCACCGAGCTGTGAGTAATCACGCGTAGCTAGTCCGATGGCCGCAGCGCAGCGTTTGCTGCGCTGCGGCCATCGGCGTCTACCAGGTCTTGTCACAGATTGGTCGTGCATGCCTCGGATGGGCCAGTATTCTGGTCACCGAGTGGCAAATGTATCTTCGGCTTACCCGGTTTTCGTGGTCTGCCCGCTTAGTTCCCAAATGCTCACTGTTAGAGTTCAAAAGTTCGACAGGTCAAACGATCTGTCTCCCTACCGTCGTGCCAGGAGGATCTTTGCTTTCCGCCTTCGTCTCGGCCCTCAGGACCCCAGACCTGAGGCGGAAGATCCTCTTCACCCTCGGCTTGGTGGCTCTGTATCGGGTCGGCGCTCTCATTCCGTCCCCAGGTGTCGACTACGGCCGCGTGCGTCAGTGCATCGATATCGCCAACTCCGGTGACTCAGCAGGTATCTACTCGCTGATCAACCTGTTCTCCGGTGGCGCTCTGCTGCAGATGTCGATCTTTGCGATCGGCATCATGCCGTACATCACGGCAAGCATCATCGTGCAGCTGCTGACCGTGGTGATCCCGAAGTTCGAGGAACTTCGAAAAGAAGGCCAGTCCGGTCAGGCCAAGATGACGCAGTACACGCGTTACCTGTCCATCGCTCTGGCAATCCTGCAGTCGACCGGCATCGTCGCTCTTGCGGCACGCGGACAGTTGCTCCAGGGCTGTGACGACATCATCGCCGACAAGTCGATCTTCGGTCTTGCCATCATCGTGCTGGTCATGACTGCCGGTGCTGCCATGGTCATGTGGTTCGGCGAGGTCATCACCGAACGTGGCGTGGGTAACGGTATGTCGCTCCTCATCTTCGCCGGTATCGCATCGCGTATCCCGAGCGAGGGCAAGTCGATTCTCGACAGCCGCGGTCCACTGGTCTTCGCCTTCGTCTGCCTCGCAGCGCTGTTGATCATCGCCGGTGTCGTCTTCGTCGAGCAGGGTCAGCGCCGGATCCCGGTTCAGTACGCAAAGCGGATGGTCGGACGCAAGATGTACGGCGGATCCTCGACGTACCTGCCTCTGAAGGTGAACCAGGCCGGCGTCATCCCGGTGATCTTCGCGTCTTCACTGCTGTACCTCCCGAACTTGATCGCACAGCTGACTTCGGCCAGTACAGCGGTCGACCCCAGTTGGTGGCAGCGCCTCATCAACACCTACCTGGTGAACCCGGCCAACCCGGTGTACATCGCGATCTACTTCGGCCTGATCGTCTTCTTCACATACTTCTACGTCGCCATCACCTTCAATCCCGAAGAGCGCGCCGACGAGATGAAGAAGTTCGGCGGCTTCATCCCCGGTATCCGACCAGGTCAGCCGACCGCGGACTACCTCAACTACGTGCTGAGTCGCATCACCCTTCCGGGTGCGATTTACCTCGGCACCATTGCTGTTCTGCCCAACCTGTTCCTCGACATCGGGAATGGCGGCGGCGCGCAGAACCTGCCGTTCGGTGGCACCGCGGTGCTGATCATGGTCAGCGTCGGCCTGGACACCGTGAAGCAGATCGAGAGTCAGCTAATGCAGCGTAACTATGAAGGGTTCCTCAAGTGAGACTTGTCCTCCTTGGTCCTCCCGGTGCCGGCAAGGGCACCCAGGCCGCTATCTTGTCCGAGAAGTTCGGCGTTCCCCATATCTCCACGGGTGATCTCTTCCGCGCGAACATCGGTCAGGCCACCGCTCTCGGTGTGGAAGCAAAGAAGTACATCGACGCCGGCGAACTCGTACCGAGTTCGATCACCAACGACATGGTGAAGGCTCGCGTCGCAGAACCGGACGCAGCAAACGGTTTCCTTCTCGACGGATTTCCGCGCTCGGTCGAACAGGCTCAGGCACTCGAGGGAATCTTGAAGGATCTCGACACCAAGCTCGACGGTGTCCTCTCTTTTGTTGTCGACGAGGACATCGTGGTCGAGCGCATGCTCGCCCGCGGTCGTGCAGACGACACCGAGGACGTCATTCGCAACCGACTCCGGGTCTACCGCGACGAGACGTCACCGCTGTTCGATTACTACAAGGACAGCATCGTCTCCGTCGACGCGATCGGCGAGGTCGAAGAGGTCAACGCACGCGCACTGGCAGCGTTGGGTAAGTAATGGTCTTCGGGCGTAAACGCAAGGTTGTTCCGTTCCGCTCCGCGGGCGAACTCGACGCGATGGCTGCCGCCGGTGCGATCGTGGGTTCGGCCCTGGTGGCGGTGCGCGCTGCGGCAAAGCCCGGTGTCAGCACTTTGGAATTGAACGCGGTCGCAGAATCGGTCATTCGTGACGCCGGCGCCGTGCCCTCGTTCCTCGGGTACCACGGCTTCACCGGTTCGATCTGCTCTTCGGTCAACGATCGCGTCGTTCACGGGATCCCCTCAGCTCAGGACATCCTGGCTGAAGGCGACCTCGTTTCCATCGACTGTGGCGCGATCCTCGACGGTTGGCACGGTGACTCTGCCTGGACGTTCGGAGTCGGTGAGATCAGCGTCGCCGATCAGGAACTCAGCGAAGCTACTCGGCTTTCGATGGAAGCCGGGATCGCGGCGATGATCGCCGGTAACCGTCTGACGGATGTTTCGCACGCGATCGAGGTCGGTACTCATGCCGCCGAGAAGTTGCACGGTCGTTCCTACGGCATCGTCGACGGATACGGTGGACACGGAATCGGTCGGGAAATGCACATGGATCCGTTCCTCGCGAATGAAGGTGCCCCGGGTAAGGGTCCTGAACTGGTTGTCGGATCGTGCCTCGCGATCGAGCCGATGCTGACGCTCGGCACCACCGACACGGTGATTCTCGACGATGACTGGACCGTTGTGACGACCGACGGGTCCCGTGCGGCGCACTGGGAACACACTGTCGCTGTGACCGAGGACGGTCCGCGGATTCTGACACTCCGGCCGGAGTAGTTGACGCCGTTGCTGACAAGTGTTGGCAGCGAGCATGATTCACGTTCGAGAAGTCCCAGCCTCATGTCGAGGCTGGGACTTTTTCGATGGGGGAGCGGTGTGCGTCGTCACCCTGACCGGAGGCGCATTTGGCCTGGTCGTTTACATCGCGTAACATGGCTAGGCGGTGCGCTATGCGCGTCGATAGTTCGTGTGCCTACGCCCGGATCGCTCCGGGATCGGGCCCCCGAGGTGCCGACGATCTTTCCATTGCGTGCCAATGTAACGGAAGCCGATGCACGAAGCATGCCAAACCAAACGGATCGCGGAGGATATGGCTAAGAAAGACGGGGCCATCGAGGTCGAAGGACGAGTAGTCGAGCCGCTGCCCAATGCGATGTTCCGCATTGAGCTCGAGAATGGCCACAAGGTCCTCGCCCACATCAGCGGAAAGATGCGTCAGCACTACATTCGCATCCTCCCGGAAGATCGCGTTGTCGTGGAGCTATCGCCCTACGATTTGTCGCGCGGACGCATCGTTTACCGCTACAAGTAACGAACTTCCCGGACCTGACCTGGGTCAGGGAGAAGTATGTCTGCCGCGGTTCATCGCGGCGGGCTGCGACAAAACAGGAGATCAGAAGACGTGAAGGTTCAGCCGAGCGTCAAGAAGATCTGCGAGAAGTGCAAAGTGATTCGCCGTAACGGTCGAGTCATGGTGATCTGCGAGAACCTGCGTCACAAGCAGCGTCAGGGCTAGATCTAGCTTTTCGAAGATCTGCTTGGCAACAAGCAAAGAAGACCTCCCAGTACCAGCCATTGTTGACGAGACCCCACGCGATCGTTCACCGATCGCCAAGGTCGGACAATGGTTCACCCCCGGCACGGAGGCCGGGGCCCCACTGAGTTAGTTGATGAGATCATCTGCGCCTTCGGGCGTCGGTACTCGGCAAGAGGCACAGGGGAAGGGCTGGGAGCAGACCTCCGCACACCGATAAGGAAATGCCACCATGGCACGTCTCTCTGGTGTTGATCTTCCTCGCGAAAAGCGTATGGAGATCGCACTGACATACATCTACGGCATCGGCCGTACCCGCTCCAAGGAAATCCTTGACGCCACCGGCGTCAGCCCGGATCTCCGGAGCAAGGACCTCTCGGACGAGGACCTGGCAAAGCTCCGCGAGTACATCGAGGAGTCGCTCAAGGTCGAGGGTGACCTTCGCCGCGAGGTTCAGGCCGACATCCGTCGCAAGATCGAGATCGGCTGCTACCAGGGCCTGCGCCACCGTCGTGGTCTGCCCGTGCGTGGTCAGCGCACCAAGACCAACGCCCGTACCCGTAAGGGTCCGAAGCGCACCATTGCCGGCAAGAAGAAGGCGAAGTAATGCCCCCGAAGTCACGTAGCACCGGTCCGAAGAAGACCCAGAAGACGCGTCGCAGGGATAAGAAGAACATCCCGCACGGCGCCGCTCACATCAAGAGCACCTTCAACAACACCATCGTGTCCATCACGGACCCCGCCGGAAATGTCATTTCCTGGGCGTCTTCGGGACACGTCGGCTTCAAGGGTTCGCGTAAGTCGACTCCCTTCGCCGCTCAGCTTGCTGCTGAGAGCGCTGCCCGTAAGGCGCAGGAGCACGGTGTCAAGAAGGTTGACGTCTTCGTCAAGGGACCGGGATCCGGTCGCGAGACCGCAATCCGTTCCCTCCAGGCTGCTGGCCTCGAGGTCGGCACCATTTCCGATGTAACCCCCCAGCCGCACAACGGCTGCCGTCCGCCCAAGCGGCGTCGGGTATAGCGGGAAGGATAGGTAGAAGAAAATGGCACGTTATACCGGACCCATCACCCGCAAGTCGCGTCGTCTGCGCGTCGACCTCGTTGGAGGCGACCAGGCATTCGAGCGTCGCCCGTACCCGCCCGGACAGCACGGCCGCGCGCGTATCAAGGAGAGCGAGTACCTGCTCCAGCTGCAGGAGAAGCAGAAGGCTCGCTTCACCTACGGCGTCATGGAGAAGCAGTTCCGCCTGTACTACAAGGAGGCGAACAACCGCCCCGGCAAGACCGGCGAGAACCTGCTTCGCATCCTCGAGTCGCGTCTCGACAACGTCGTGTACCGCGCAGGCCTCGCTCGCACGCGCCGTCAGGCACGTCAGCTGGTCACGCACGGTCACCTTCTCGTGAACAACAAGAAGGTCGACATCCCGAGCTACCGCGTCTCGCAGTACGACATCATCGATGTCAAGGAGAAGTCGCTCTCCACGCTTCCGTTCCAGGTTGCGCGTGAGACCGTCGGCGATCGCCCGGTTCCCGGGTGGCTGCAGGTTGTCGGCTCGCGTCTGCGGATCCTGGTTCACCAGCTTCCCGAGCGCGCGCAGATCGACATCGCTCTGCAGGAACAGCTCATCGTCGAGTACTACTCGAAGTAAGGCGCTTCGCACCCCGTGAGTGGTTGAGGAGTCTCCGGACTCCTCAACCACTCACAGGGCCGCAGGCCCTTTCCCATCGTGGGCGTCAAATAGTGGACGTCCGTACAGGAGGAAATACCAATGCTCATTTCTCAGCGACCCACGCTGACCGAAGAGGTCATCGCTGATAACCGCTCGAAGTTCGTCATCGAGCCCCTGGAGCCAGGTTTCGGGTACACGCTCGGCAATTCGCTGCGCCGCACGCTGCTCTCGTCGATCCCCGGCGCTGCTGTCACCAGCATCCGTATCGACGGCGTTCTCCACGAGTTCACCACCGTCCCGGGAGTGAAGGAAGATGTCACCGACATCATCCTGAACCTCAAGGGCCTCGTCGTGAACTCCGAAGAGGACGAGCCGGTCACCATGTACGTCCGCAAGCAGGGCCCCGGCGCTGTTACTGCAGGCGACATCGTGCCCCCGGCAGGCGTCACCGTGAACAACCCTGATCTGCACATCGCCACCCTGAACGACAAGGGAAAGCTGGAGATCGAGCTCGTTGTCGAGCGCGGTCGTGGCTACGTCCCCGCCGTCCAGAACAAGGCGTCCGGCGCAGAGATCGGCCGTATCCCGGTCGACTCGATCTACTCGCCGGTGCTCAAGGTCACCTACAAGGTGGAGGCCACTCGCGTCGAACAGCGCACCGACTTCGATCGGCTCGTTCTCGACGTGGAAACGAAGAACTCCATCACCGCACGGGACGCGCTCGCTTCGGCGGGCAAGACCCTGGTTGAGCTCTTCGGCCTGGCCCGTGAGCTGAACGTCGAAGCAGAAGGAATCGAGATCGGACCCTCGCCCGCCGAGGCCGATCACATCGCTTCCTTCGGACTCCCCATCGAGGATCTGGACCTCACGGTCCGCTCCTACAACTGCCTCAAGCGCGAAGGTGTTCACACCGTCGGTGAGCTTGTCGGCCGTACCGAGTCCGATCTGCTCGACATCCGCAACTTCGGACAGAAGTCCATCGACGAGGTCAAGGTCAAGCTGCATTCGCTCGGCCTGTCCCTCAAGGACAGCCCCGCATCCTTCGATCCCACCACCGTTGCCGGCTACGACGCCGCCACCGGAACGTGGAGTGACACTGATGCCGGTTCCTTCGGCGATGCCGAAGGTACCGAGGACTACGCCGAGACCGAACAGCTGTAGCAGCTCAGGTCCTTTACTAGGAGATCATCATGCCCAAGCCCAAGAAGGGTGCCCGCTTCGGCGGGTCGGCTTCCCACCAGAAGGCGATTTTCGCCAATCTGGCTACCGCGCTCTTCGAGCACGGTCGCATCACCACCACCGAGTCCAAGGCCAAGGCACTGCGCCCCTACGCCGAGAAGCTCGTCACGCACGCGAAGGCCGGCACGCTGGCTCACCGTCGTGAGGTGCTGAAGGTCATCCGCAACAAGGATGTCGTTCACACCCTGTTCGCCGAGATCGGCCCGTTCTACGCGGACCGTAACGGTGGATACACCCGCATCATCAAGACGATCCCCCGCAAGGGCGACAACGCTCCGATGGCAATCATCGAGCTCGTCAAGGAAAAGACCGTCACCTCCGAGGCTGACCGCGCTCGTCGCGTCAAGTCCTCGCAGGAAGCTCCCGCCGCAGAGAACGTCGTCGAGGCCGTAGAGGCCGACGCGACCGAGGCTGAGGTCGAGAACGCTGACGCAGTCGTCGAGGCTATCGAGGACGAGACCGCAACTGCGGCCGACGCTCCCGAGGCCGAAGAGGCCAAGAAGGACTAGTTCCCTTGGTTTCGGCACACGCTGAATCGAACGAGCCCGCCGCCCCCATCGGGGACGGCGGGCTCGTTCGATTGCGGCTGGACATCTCCTACGACGGCACTGACTTCTCGGGCTGGGCCCGTCAAACCGATCTGCGCACCGTGTGCGGTCAGATCGAAGACAAGTTGGGAACGGTACTACGGCAACCGGTTCAGCTGACTGTTGCCGGTCGAACCGACGCCGGTGTCCACGCCACCGGACAGGTAGCGCACGTGGACGTCCCGGGCGAGTTGCTCCCCGACGATCCGTCGCGACTCGTGCGCAGACTTGCACGCTTCCTGCCCAAGGACGTTCGGGTCAAACAGATCTCGGTGGTTCCGGGTGACTTCGACGCACGCTTTTCGGCGATGCGACGCTACTACGAGTATCGGGTGACCAACGCGGCATTCGGAGTGGAACCCCTACGCGCACGCGATACGGTGTCGTACCCCAAACCACTCGATCTCGCAGCGATGCAAGAAGCGTCGAATCGGCTTCTGGGCCTGCACAACTTCGCGGCATTCTGCAAGCGTCGAGAAGGCGCTACGACGGTGCGGGAGTTGCAACGCTTCGACTGGGCGCAGGAGGGCACGGTGTTCACGGCGTACGTGAATGCCGATGCGTTCTGCTGGTCGATGGTCCGGAGTCTTGTCGGGGCAGTCCTCTCGGTCGGTGAGGGACGCCGCACCGCCGACTGGGTGGCAGGTTTGCTCGACGAAACGTCGCGGTCGAGTTCGATCCTCGTTGCGCCGGCGCACGGACTTTCGTTGGTTCGCGTGGACTATCCCGACTACTCGGAACTGGCTGCCCGCAACGCGATTACCCGTGAAACCCGCGAGATTCCGTCTTCGGGCGGGTGCTGCGGGGACTGACCGCCTTGATACAAAATGCCCTCCCACTCTGCGTGGGAGGGCATTTCATGTAGACGACTATCCCGCCAGTTGACGCGCGATGACCAGACGCTGAATCTGATTGGTGCCCTCGAAGATCTGCGTGATCTTGGCCTCGCGCATGTAGCGCTCGACGGGGAAGTCCTGGGTGTAGCCATACCCGCCGAACACTTGAACGGCGTCGGTGGTGACCTTCATTGCTGCGTCGGTGGCAACGAGCTTGGCGACGCTGGCGTTGCGCGAGTACGGAACTCCGGCGTCGCGGCGGCGGGCTGCATCGAGGTATGTGGCTCGAGCGGAGTCAACTGCGGCCGCCATGTCCGCGAGCACGAATCCGAGGCCCTGGTGATCGATGATCCGCTTGCCGAATGCCTTGCGCTCCTTCGCGTAGGCGACCGCGTCGTCGAGCGCGCCCTGAGCGATTCCGACGGCAACAGCAGCGATTCCGAGTCGGCCGGAGTCGAGCGCGCTGAAGGCGATCGGCAATCCCTGGCCGCGCTGACCGATCAACCGCTCGTCAGGAACGAAGGCGTCGTCGTAATTCGCGGATGCAGTGGGGACCGCGCGCAGTCCCATCTTCTCCTCGGGCTTGCCGAAGCTGAGGCCTTCGGTGTCCTTGTCCACCAGGAGGCAGGAGATGCCGCGAGAGCCGTCGTCACTGGTGCGGGCGAAGAGGTTGTAGAAGTCTGCCTTGCCGCCGTTGGTGATCCAGGCCTTCGAGCCGTTGATGCGATAGCCACCGTCGGTGGCCGTCGCCTTGCACGACAATGCGGCGGCGTCGGATCCGGCCTGCGCTTCGGAAAGACTGTACGCGCCGATGGTGTTGCCGCCCAGCATGTCCGGCAGCCAGCGGGTCTTCTGTTCGTCGGTGCCGAAGGTGAACAGTGGGAAGCACGAGAGGCTGTGTACGCTCACCGCCACTGCAACCGCTGCCCAGCGCGAGGCGATCTCTTCGAGGACTTGGAGGTACACCTCGTACGGCTGATCGCCGCCACCGAATTCCTCGGGATACGGAAGGCTCAGCAGGCCTGCCTGTCCGAGTGCGGGGAACACGCCTTCGGGATACTTCTCGGCCTTCTCGTATTCGTTGACCTTGGGCGCGAGTACCTTGTCCGCGACATCACGCGTCAGTTCGATGAGATCGCGAGCTTCTTGGCTGGGCATCAGGCGTTCGACGGGCACGGTCGGCTCCTAGCTAGGTAGTAGTACTGAGAACGATACTGCAGTACTGTCTTGCGTATGGCAAGGCTGGTTCACAAGACGACTGCGCGCAGGGCAGAGTTGTTCGATCAATTGGTCGAACTGTTCTTGAGCGAGGGTTTCGCCCACCTCACGCTCGACGAGATCTCAGCTCGTCTGCACTGCTCCAAGAGCACCTTGTACACCGTGGCGGCCGGCAAAGAGGATCTGGTGCGGGCTGTGACGGTGCACTTCTTCCGTGCGGCGACCGATGCGGTGGAGAGTGCCGTCGCTGCCGAAGCGGCACCGACTCGTCGAGTCGCGGTGTATCTCGAAGCAGTCGGTGATCAACTGACCGCGGCGTCCCGTCAATTCATGGAAGACCTGGCTGAATCGGTGTCGGCGAGTCAGGTTTACGAGAAGAACACGTCGATCGCCGCGGATCGTGTGCGAGCGCTCATCGTCGAGGGAGTGGATTCGGGCGCATTCCGGCGGGTACACGCGTCATTTGTCGCTGATGCGGCCGCAGCGACAATGGTTCGGATCCAGCAACGCGCGGTCTATCGGGCTACCGGGTTGGACGATGCCAGCGCGTATCGGGAACTGGCCGCACTCATCACGGACGGGATCACTGCGTGACGAGTCGCTAGCATCGACGTTCATGGCACCTTTGAAGGTCGAAGTCATCGTAGGTTCGGTCCGCGAGGGGCGAATAGGACGAGCAGTGGCGGATTGGTTTGTCGAGCGCGCAACCGCGAACCCGTCGTGGAACGTATCGGTGATCGACCTCAGAGAGCTGTCGTTGCCCCAGGATTTCTCGGATTCACCTGCCACGGAGGTTTTCCGCCAGCGAATCGGACGAGCCGACGCTGTTGTTGCTGTGACCTCCGAATACAACCACGGGTACCCGGCTGCCCTCAAGACCGCATTCGATTCCGTGAAACACGAGTGGCGTGCCAAGCCGATCGGATTCGTGTCCTACGGCGGGATTTCAGGTGGTGTTCGGGCCGTCGAACAACTGAGGCAGGTAGTGGCGGAGCTGCACATGGTCTCGGTGCGTCAAAGCGTGACCATTCACCGGGTACGCAAGCAATTCGGACACGAGCCGTACGGCGTCGATTCGATCGCGATCGATGCGAGCGAGAAGATGATTCGTGAATTGCATTGGTGGGGGAGCGGATTGCGGATGCAGCGTGCGAGTGATCCCTATCCTGGCTGATCTTGGACATACGCGATCACGCCATCTGGTGAGCGTCGCCGGCTCGAGGACGGCCGATGAACGAGGTCTCGGAAGCAATGGTTACCAGAGTCAGTTCGACGCGCGTGCGGCCGGTTTCGACTGTGATCTTGTCACCGAGTGCGAATGGCTGGACTATCGAGATTTCAGGGTCGATCCGAGGCCATTGGCGTGGATGTCCGTACACGTAGATCGCGGTCACGCCGGCACGCGGCGGTAACCCCTCGACTCCGTCGAACACGACAGTGTTGAAAGCGCCCTCGAGCCCACCACCCTGCCCGGACACGCGGAGTCGGTCAGGCACTCCCATGGAGTCGGTGAGCGCGGTCCATGCTTCCGGTCGATCGGTGTGGATGAGTACCAGTGCGCCGGTCGCGATGGCTCGAAAGATCAATTGCTGAGCCAGATAGAGTTCGCCGGCGACAAAAACGGTGTTGACGCCTGGCCCCGAAATTCTGGCCGCGACACCGTGCCCGTTTCGGTCCGAGCCGATGAGCTGGCCGCACCCGGCAAGAGGTAGAGCGAGTGAGTCGAGTGTGCCCCCGTCCATGCGAATGTGCGGCGTGATGCGGTCCAGCGCGGCCAATGCGGTTGGCAGGTTGGTCAGCAATCCGTCGCGCTGGCGCCCACGTAGCGAGACCAAACCGGCCAGCGGTGCGTTCTCAGGTGGATTGCGCGTGGTGAAGCGACATGTCGCACTGACCCTCGCCTCTCCGCGTTCGCCCGTGGGGCGCAACCGAATTGTCACGGACGTCCCGACCGTTGCCACTGCCCAAACTCGGGTCAGGGTCGAGTTGGTGATGAAACGGGGTTCGATTCCGTATCCGACGTTGGACACACCAGGCAAAGGGGGTACTTCGCCACGTTTCGGTGACCTCGTGGCTGGCGACTCCTCTTGTGACCTGGGCAGTGGACGAGGCGATCTCCGGTGCGGTCAGGATCCGCGCCTTGCATCCCGCCGAATCGAGCACCCGGATGACACGATTGGCGGCAACAGCGATCGCGCGGCCCGCGCCCTGTTCGCCCCCGCCTCGGCGTTCGACTGCCGCACCACCCTCCAAAGCGTCGAAACGTAGTGCAAGCCAAACACTTCTGGTGGCGGTGGCTGGTAGTGGCCCGATGAGACGTTCGTAGACTTCGGTGGCCGGCGTTCCTGATGCGGCGCGGTATCCATGACTGACAATGTCGATGCCGGTGAGTGAGATGTCGTGCTGATACAGACAATTGACCAGGGCTGCCGTGGGCAGAAGGTGGGAAGCGTCGAATGAATGACGCCCGATCCTGGTCAGGTAGTCGCGTGGGGGAGCGATCTCGACGACGGCGACGAGTGAAGATCCGTCCACTCGGAGCCCGATCGACTGTTCGGAGGGAGTGTGAAAACTGACGATCGTGCTGCCGTCGACGTCTTTGCGGCGCAAATAGCGAAAGTACTTGACAATCCAGGACATTACCGACCAACCGCCCACATGGAGGAGCATTGATCCGGCAACCACACAACCGATTGCCAGCGCCCAGAGCCAATCCGGCCCACTGGCCGTCGCGATTCCGCCTGCACTGATTCCGAGAATCTGTGCCGACACGAATTCGTGCGTCGAAATCCTGTGTGACGACGGCCAATGCTTCAACCGCGATCGGTCCACGGTTCCTCCCCGATACCTGACCTGCGAACTACCCGAAAATTTCCGCCCCAGCCAAACTGTACTGTGTCTTCGCAAGGGGATGTAAGGCACGGGGGGAATGATGGCTGCAACACCTACCACGCGCTGGCAGGTCAACGGGTACCGATTCTTGGTCAGGCGGATGGAACATGCGCTGGTCAGACGAGACGTGCGGATGCTTCACGATCCGATGCGGTCACAGTCCCGCGCCTTCACCGTCGGAATAGTCCTCGCTGCACTGGGATTGGCGGGTTGCGCGGTACTCGCTCTGTTTCGACCTCAGGATAAAATCGGCGATGCAGAAATCGTTGTTGCAAAGGAATCTGGCGCAATGTTCGTCGCCATGGAGGGTACTTTTCGCCCTGTGCTGAACTTGGCCTCCGCCCGACTGATTCTGGGTTCGCCAGTAAAACCGGCAATAGTCAAGGCGTCTGAGGTCGAGGCGAAACCGAGGGGCGCGCTCGTCGGCATTCCCGGCGCACCGTCCGCGCTGCCGGAATCAGCCGACCCGAGCAACGCCTTGTGGACGGTATGCGATTCCGTCGGATCCGACGGGAGAAAATCGTTGACGACTTCGGTCCTGGTCGGATCGTCCAATGTCGGTGAAAACACGACATATCTGACGAGGGACCGTGCATTCCTGGTGAAGTCGGGTTCCGATCACTTTCTCGTATACGACGGGAAGCGAGCGGAAATCGATGTGGACAATCCGGCGATCATGCGGGCTTTGGGGCTGGAAGGAGCACAGGCGCGACCGATCAGTGCCGGATTTCTCAATTCGATCCCCGAAGTTCCGCGCATCGAGGCTCCGCGAATCCGCGAACTGGGATCAGCGCCCCGGTTCCCGCTGCAGAACAAGACTGTCGGCTCCGTCGTTCAGGTTTCGGTGGGCGCGGACCTGCAGTACTACGTGGTGCTCGAGAACGGTATCCAGAAGGTCGGTGCGGCGCTCGCCCAACTGATCTACTTCTCGGATTCGCAGGGCGCCACCGGGATCGCGAGCGTCACCCCTGACGCCATCAGTCGTATTCCCTCGGTGAGGGAGCTGGCCGTCGACTCGTTGCCGCAGGTGGTTCCGGAGATCGTCGATGATCATGGCGCACCTGTCGGCTGTCTGGAATGGGCTCCCTCGCCTGCAGTCGAGGGCGGCGAAAGTAGTTCTGCAACATTGAAACTCGTCGCTGGATTGCAGGTTCCGATCCCGGCGGGTGGCAAGTTGGTGTCCTTGGCGCAGGCGGACGGATCGGGCGACAATCTCGACAGCGTCCACGTCGGACAGGGCTTCGGTGGGTTTGTTCAAGCGACCGGAATCGAGACGAACAGCACCAGGCACGACGGAGTGTTCTACGTAGCGGATACCGGTGTGAAATACGGAGTACCGGACGAAACCTCCGCTCGCGCGCTCGGATTGACGCGAACGCCTGATCGCGCGCCTTGGCAGATACTCGATCTACTTGCATCAGGTCCGGCGCTCGAGAAGAGGAATGCACTGATAGCTCACGACGGAGTCGCCCCCGATTCAACGCCGGCCGCTCCAGTGAACTGAACACCGTTGACGGTTCAGAGATCGACGTCCCGTCGTTCGGGAAGTCTCCGACGAATTACTCGACGAATGGGCATCGACGCCAACAGCGTCAGTAGGGCTAGGGTGCCGACCGTTCCGGCTCCGACGAGTGCCGCGTCGCGAGATCGGTTGTCGGGGGCCGGCGGCGTGGGTAGGGGATCGATCGTTACCGACTGATGATTGACCTTGACGCGTTCCCCCGGTGCCAATTCGCCCGTTACTGCGGCGAGCGGATCGATGACGCCGTGACCGACGTAGGGATTCCAACCCTGCGCCGGGGCGTGGGCGGTGGCTTCGATACGTTGCATGACCTGAAGTGCAGTCAGTTCCGGGTGAACCGACCGGACCAGCGCGGCGGTTGCCGCGACATAGGGCGCAGCGAAACTGGTCCCGTTGAACGACTGTACGGCGCCGTCGGAGCCGTAGACTCCGTTGGTCAGACCAGGCGACGTCGGGTGAAGTGAGATGATTCCGGTGCCGGGCGCCGCAACGTCGACCCATGGACCGCCGAGGCTGAAGGAGCTGGCGGTGCCATTGGGGTCGACCGACCCGACGGTGAGGACATAGTCGTCGTACCAGGCAGGACTGGCAATCGTCGTAACCGAGTTCCATGGATCGGCTTGTGGATCGAGGGGATCCGGCGGTGGATTCTGGTTCTTGCAACCTCCGGATCCGACGTTCCCTGCAGCAGCGACGACTACGGCGTTCTTCGCGATCGTGGCGTATTCGATTGCAGCGCCCAGTCGTTGGTCGTTGATCCCGTCCCCGGCAGGCTTGCAAGCGACCTCGGAGATGTTGATAACGCTTGCACCCAAGTCAGCAGCGTGACGTACGGCCAGTGCCATGGTGTCGACGTTTCCGTAGCCAGACGAATTCTCGGCTACGGCAGGGTCTTCGCGTTGGCCGGCCACCGAGAAAGCTGCACTGGACTGCCTGATCGAGATGATCTGTGCGTCCGGCGCAGCTCCGGAAAATCCGGAACCGTCGACCTGCTCGGCGGCGATGAGACCGGCGACGACTGTTCCGTGTGAGTCACAATCGTCGGTGCCGTCGGAGGTCCCGACATAGTCACCGCCGCCTTCGAGGGCCGGTAGCCGGGGATGTCTGCTGACGCCGGTGTCGATGACAGCAATTCGCTGCCCTGCCCCTCGGGTGATCGACCACACCGAATCGAATCCCAGATCCTGTTGAGAACGTGGAATATCCGCGCCGTCACCACCCGCTACGGCGGGGACGCACAGGGTTCGTTGTTCGGTGGGTTGGGGAGGCGCGGGTGGACCGTCCTCCGGCAGCATTGCAGGATCGATGGGGGAAGGAACCGCACTCGATGCGCCACCCGCCCCGGCGAGGACTGTTAAGACAACGATCACGAGTGCGGCACAGATGTTCGTCGCGCGTCGAATCACCATCGAGATCCGATCGCTCAGAGACCGCGCATGAGCGCGAAGAGCCCACTGACCCAGCAGATCAGCGGAACGATTGCTGCAATCGCAGCGAGGTCCAACAGTTCGGCCGCGCGTCGCATCACGGGGCTGAATGTGTTCTGGGGGGCGAGGATTCCCAGAATCAGTGACAGGAGGAGAACAGTCATCGTGATGGCGAAGACGACCAATGCATGGTCGCGATGGGTCCATGCCATGCCGCCCAGGAGAACGAGAATCACCGAGATGCCTGCCGCGATGAGTGGGACCGCCTGATGTGCGCCCGCGTAGGTGCGCCCGCGAAACATCAGCACGACGGCCGTCGCGAATGCGAGAGCAAGGTTCGGCCAGACGATTCCCTGACCGGGCCAGGACCACGCGAGCGCGACTGCGGCAGTGAGCGCGACCACTGACGTGGCCACGATCAGTCCGGTCAGGTAGCTACGAGCCCGCCCTGCCCTTTCAGTCAACTCGGTCAGCCCGGGCAGTTCGGGCTCGGGCAGTCCGTCGCGATCGTCGTCGAGGGGATTACTCGGCGTCGGAACCGGGGGAAGCGGTAATCGCGCGAACAGCATCGACAGTCGAGCGGTGAACGTGAGAACGATCAATGCTGCGGCAATCACCGCGCTGCTGACGGTTGCGGTGCGCGCCTCGGGAAGCGTCGTCGCGACGGCGAAGGTGCCCACCGCAGCAAGGAGGACGACGAGAAGTGCGGTGAAGACGGCTAATCCGGCACCGCACAAACGGAGGCAGATCAGACTCACCGCGGCTGCGAATGCCGAACCGAGAAGGAGATGAGCAGAAAGAACAGTGCCGGGTACGCAGAGTGCGCCGGAGACGAACGCCAGTGGCACCGCTGTGCATCCGAGCGTGATGGAGCTTGCAGTGTCTCCGTACACCCGCGCTGCCACGACGGCGGCGACGGTGAGCACCAAAGACGTCACTCCACCGCAGACAGCGCCGATCAGACCTGCATCGCCGAGGACCAGGGCGAGGGCCGCGACGAGCGCAGCGACGAGGGCGGCGGACGAGCCGACAATGCGCGCGGTGATCGGAGTCCACCGTCGGTAGATGTCTGCATCCGTCGCCGCGACGGTGTACATGATGTCGTCGAAGAGTGGGGGCGGGGCAGCGGTGTCCGCGGCCTCGAGTACGAGCAATTCCCCATCGCGGATTCCATGCTCGTGCAGCGACAGCGTCGGTGCCAGCGGTGCCCTGCCGACTTTCGACAGAGTCCAGTCGACGGGCTCGAATTGTTCGGCGCTGTGGTCGAACTCGTTGAAATTGCTGTGGTTGACAATTGTGTCCACAATGCCCGGAATGACCACCGCGAGTGGAACACGAAGCGGCACCGCAAGATCCACCTGCGAATGGGCTGAAAGTACCGTCAACCTGCACAGTTCGGCAGAATGGGTCGCGCGTCGTCCGTTTGCGGTGTGCGCAGCGCTGGTTTCAGTGGTGCTGGTCAAGATCTGTCCCCTCCCATGACGCGATTCCCCTGTCACGTCACCCCAGTTCACCCGAACAATACGACATGAACTGTGCGCCTGTGTCGGCGACAGCGCAGACAACAGGTGGCACCGACCCGAGTGTCGGTGTTGTGATCTACTCTCTTGCAATTGCGTGACTACGCCTTGGGGGGCGGGCCGGCGGTAGTCGGACGAGGCGCGTGGCGGCAACAGCTGCAGCACCGATGGGGGTGGGTGAATTGAGCACTGTCAGATTTGCGCGTCGAGCGCGCCGTGAATCGCCGCGTACACCGGGCGGCGAGGTGACGCTTCAGGCCCCACCGGAGATTCCTCGCGTCACGCCGGGAAACCTACTGACCAAACTACTTCCGGTGATCATGGTGGTTGCCATGATCGGCATGGTGGCGCTGATGTTCTCTTCCGGCATGGCGCGCAATCCGATGTCTCTGCTGTTTCCGGTCATGATGATGGTGTCTATGCTCGGGATGCTCGCCGGGGGCGGTCGTAGCGGTGGGGCACGAGCGTCCGAAGCGAACGAGGACCGCAAGGACTACCTGCGGTACCTGGATCAGATGCGCAGCGATGTTGCTGCGACGTCTGGTGCGCAGCGTGCTGCTCTCGAGTGGAGCAATCCCGAGCCGTCGCAGCTTTGGACACTGGCCGGGACTGTGCGGATGTGGGAACGTCAGATCACCGACTCGGACTACTGCCACGTTCGGGTCGGTCTGGGTACACAGCGATTGGCCACCAGGCTTGTATCTCCGGAGACGGGGCCGGTCGAGGATCTCGAACCCGTCGCTGCTGTCTCACTTCGGCGATTCGTCCGTGCGCATTCGGTTGTAAAAGACCTGCCGACCGCCGTCTCGCTTCGCGGATTTGCTGCGATGTCCATTGAGGGGCAGAGGGATTCCGCTCGAGCGCTCGTCCGCTCGATGTTGATGCAGCTGTGCACTTTTCACGGTCCGGACACCGTCCAAGTTGCAGTGGTGTGCGGTCCCGATACCGAAGCCGAGTGGGAGTGGGTCAAGTGGCTCCCACACGTACAACACCCGGAGTCTCAGGACGGCGCCGGCACTTCACGCATGGTGTTCGGTTCGTATCTCGAGTTCGAAAGTTCCCTCGGGGAAACGCTTTCGATGCGTGCTCGATTTGCTCGCAACACTCCAGCGAGTGCGGGCGTTCCGCATCTCGTGTTGGTCGTGGACGGTGGCTTGCTCGAAGGTGACACCGGCCTGTTGTCCGAATCCGGGCTCGACTCGGTGACCGTCCTCGACCTGTGCGGGTTCTGCCCGCGGCTGGCGGCGGCGCGTGGTTTGCGACTGGTCGTCGGTAGCGATCAGATCGGCGCGGTGAGCAGCGCAGGAGTCGAGAATTTTGCGACGCCTGACGCCGCGACGACGAGCCTGGCGCAGTCGTTCGGACGTCGCATCGCACCGTTCCGTGCGGCATCGCAGAACGCCGTGGACGCGACTGACGACGACCGATCCCTTCGGACCTGGAGCCAGATGTTGGGGATAGGAAATGTTGCGAGGTTCAATCCTGAGCATGGCTGGCTGCCACGTCAGGGGCGCGACCGACTCCGCGTGCCGATCGGTGTCGGACAAGATGGAAACCCTGTCGAACTGGATCTGAAGGAGTCGGCCGAGAACGGTATGGGTCCGCACGGGCTGTGTATCGGAGCCACCGGTTCTGGTAAGTCGGAGTTCCTGCGAACCTTGGTGCTCGGCCTGATCGCGACGCACTCACCCAACGCACTGAATCTCGTCCTGATCGACTTCAAAGGTGGTGCAACCTTTCTCGGCCTGAATGTCAAGTACCACACGCTAAGATGTAGCCATGCGTACCGCGATCTACACCCGCATCTCACTCGACCGAACAGGCGAGGGGTTGGGCGTTGAACGGCACTTCGAAGACTGCTCGGCATTGGCGGAATCGCTCAATTGGGAAGTGGTAGAGCACTATTCGGACAACGATATATCCGCCAGCAGGGGCCTGGTGCGACCGCGGTACGAGGATATGTTGGCCGACATTCAGGCCGGCAAGATCGACGCCGTGATCGTGTATCACGCAGATCGCCTCTATCGCTCGCCGCTCGAACTCGAACGACTAATCGCGATCTTCGCCAACACGGAGATCCGGACAGTCAAATCGGGAACGCTCGACCTGACCACCTATTCCGGACGGATGGTGGCCAGAATCCTCGGCAGTGTCGCCAGAGCAGAAGTTGATGCGATGTCCGATCGACGGAAACGTGCCAACGATCAGAAGGCCGCTTCTGGCCTCTGGATCGCATCGCGCCGACCATTCGGATACACGATTGACGGAGAGCTACTTGAGCCGGAGGCGACGGCAATTCGAGAAGCCGTTCAGTCCGTGTTGTCGGGTATGTCTGTGCGGCAGGTGGCGCGTGAGTGGAATGCGGCAGGACTGAGGACGGCACACGGTGGACAGGAATGGAAGTCGACCAGCGTGCGGCGAGTACTGAAGAACCCGAGATATGCAGCCCTGCGGGTACATCGTGGCGCAGTCGTCGGGACTGGTCAGTGGCCGGCGATCATCGATGTTGATGCCCATTACGGCATCGTGGCGTTCTTGGATGACCCGAAGCGGTCGAGCAGTTTGGGATTTGAGCGCAAGTGGCAGGGCAGCGGCGTCTATCGGTGTGGGGTTTGCGAGGAGCGCATGGTGGTTCACGTAGACGCCAACAAGCGGCGGTCGTACAAATGCCCTCAGAATCATGTTCGCCGGCAGGGTGTGGCGCTCGATGAGTTGGTGGATGGTGTGGTGATTGCTCGGCTTTCGATGCCTGATGCTGCGGTGGTTTCGCAGTCTGACGAAATCGACGTGGCTGGACTTCAGGTTGAGCGGGATTCGTTGCAGGTTAGGGCCGAGCAGATCGCGGGGATGTTCGGTTCTGGGGCGATGGATGCGGGTCAGTTTGAGGCCGCGAACGCAGCTCTGCAGTTGCAGGTCGACAGGGTTGATGCGGAGCTGGGTAAGGCGCGGATGGGGGATCCGCTGGTGGAGCTGGTGTTGGCGGGGGACCGTCTCGTGGAGGTTTGGGAGGGTAAGTCTCCTGATCTGCGAGGGAAAATTATTGATGCGTTGATGGTGGTTCGGGTGCATCCTTCGGATAAGGGGCTTCGGCGCTTTGATCCTCGGTTCATCGAGATTGAGCGCAAGGTGTAGCAGGTGCTTAAGCAGGTGCTTGAGCAAATGGTTAGCAGGTGGTTGCTTTTTGCTAGTCGATCATCCGTGCAATTCGATAGGTCCTATTGAGGATCTAAGTAGGTTCTATATTGACCCGATGGAGACTCTATTGAGACTGTCGGTGCAGTAGTACTACCGTAGTACTTCTCCACGAGAAGCTCCCCAGCATCGAGAACCTTTTAGGCGCGCACCTAAAAAGACTGGTGGCATTGTGGGGTTGTCCCACTGGGACACCTGGTGGGACAACCACCGGGACACCGACCGGGCGTGGTTGTTTTTGGGGCGGTTTTCGGATGGTCTGCTTGTCGAGCAGACCGTTCAACGGTTTCATCAAGGCCGACACCGAGGAAACCTTCTCCGGCAGTCGGAGAAGAGAAAGTCTCCGGAAGACCTTGTTGGAGGGTCGACCCGCCGATTTGAACCAGTCGCGATTCGCCGTATCGGTTCAACCTGCGTCTTTAGCTCATCTGTCTCGTTACATCTCGCATTATGTGTTTCTGTCCGCCACTGGGTGTAGTTTTCTCAACAAAGCGGTGTGGCCGAGCCGGTCGATACGATGCACTTATAGGGAAACGGTTTCCCAGAAAATCAATTATCGACTAATCAAAGTAGGGAGAAACCATGACGGAAGCGATGCTCACTACGCGCCAGGCTGCCGAGCACGTGAACCGCACGCCGCGCACACTGCGGAACTGGCGTAACCGAGGGGACCTGGTGGGACACCCGCGGGCCAACGGATCGATTCTGTATTCACGGGACGATCTTGAGCGTGCTGTGAAGATTCAGGTGGAGCGTTTCGCCACCCAGAACGTCGGCGGCAGGCCGCAGAACACCTAGTGCGGAACTAGGTGGCACGTCGGCGGTGCGGCATATACTCGAAAACACGTTCGAACTGAACGTCTGATTGCTCGACCTGCCCTGAGTTCGCAGCTCAGGGATATTTTCTGTGCTGTTTTTCTGATCGAAGGGCGCAGCTTGCCAACAAAAACGTACCACCCCAACCCTGAAATTTCCAAGTTCATTGACGATCTCATTCGAGACTGGCCTCCGCTCACGCCTGAGACGAAAGCCCGCGTTACGGCGCTGATGAGGTGCGGAGATTGACCACACACGTCTATTCGCTGGAGACAGTGGTCAACGCGATTCCCGAAGTGATCGCACATCTTCGCGGCGGGCTGTACCGACAGCCACGGATCGGTACCGCAGATTCCAATCCGGACTCGAAGCCCACCAGTAAGCCTGGTCCTCGGGCACCAGTAAATCTCGATGCCGTCGATGCAGCTGACGAACAGTTGCGTTGGCTTGCTGAGTGGGCTGAGCATGCGGGTGTTGACATGTCGAATCTGGGTGCTACGTGGAGGTTTCGCTGTGGTGAGAACGCCGGGTATATACGGGGCATTCGTGACAACGACGCACGGCCTGCTGATCGACTCCGTGAGCGACTTCTGCGCGTGATGGCTACTCCGGGTTGGGTTTCCCCACAGGGGATGCACACGCACCTTATGCAGCTGATGGCGCGTCACATGAAACTGTTCCCCGCGATCGGGGACATTCTGTCCGAGTCGAGAGTGGGTGATCCCCTTGCGGGCCTTGCCAATTGTGGATGAGTCCGTGCCAGTTCTCATGCCGGTGCGGTGGATGGGCGAAGTGGAAGCCGCGAGGTTCATTGGTAGGAGTCGTCGCAGTCTACGAAATTGGCGCTCGAACGGGCTGATTCCGGCCCGCTGTCGTGGCGGCGAGTGGGTCTACTTGCCTGCGGATCTGACTGCGGCCAGGGATAAGGCTGACCAGCGAATGCGTCATGGGCTGTTGACGGCATCGAAGCCTGGTCCTGGCAGGGGGCACAAGCATCCCGCGAGACCGCGGATCAGGGAGCTTGTCGAAGCCGGCGGGATGAGTCAGATGGCCATTGCCCGCGAGGTCGGTTGCAACGCCTCGCTGGTCGCGGTCGTCAGCCGGGAACTGAAACGAGCGCGGGGGACGAGTTAGTGAATGTTGGTGATTCTATTGCGGCCACTACCTGAAGTGGACGAGTCAGTCCCTGTGGTCTTGCCAGCCATATGGTTGAACGAGGTTGAGGCACAGAGGTTCATCGGCCGGTCTTATCGCTCGTTGGTTCGTTGGAGGAAGAACGGACACATCCGAACTCGGAAGGATGAGACCGGAGAACGGTTGTATTCGACGGTAGATCTGCTTGCCGCTCGTGACGCCGCTGTTGGCCGAACCCACCATGTCGGCGTGCAGATGCCTGGCCCTCAACCCTCGTCGGGACATCCTGGGCGTCCGCGCATCAAAGAACTGCTCAGGGCCGGGGATTTGAATCAGATTGAGATCGCCACGCTGGTTGGTTGCAGTGTCGATCTAGTTCGACGTGTGAACCGAGAACTGAAGGGCCGGAAGTGAGGCCGTGACAGACAAGTTTCATTGGCACAAGGCGTTCGGGAAGTCTGACGTTCCGAGTCACATCCGTCCGATCGGCTACATCATCTGGGACTACACCAACGAGCGCGGCGAACAGGCGTTCCCTGGCAACGAGATCATCGCGCAGAGCACAGGACTGAACAAGAAGACCGTGGAGCGTGGACTGACGTTCCTTCGTGACGCGGGATGGTTGTTCCGTGTGTCGACGGGGTCGAACTCTGGGCGCAAGGCAATGAACTCGGTTTACCGTCTTTCTTACCCTGCCGGGTACTCGGAACAGGCGACACACACGACCTCTGTTCCATTGGGCGAGGACGGAACAGGCGACACACACGACCCCAACCAGGGGACACCAGTGTCCCGAACAGGCGACACACACGACCCCCTAAACAGATCATTATCAAATCAAGTAACAGATCCTCCTCCTTCGGCGGGCGAGGACGAGGAGGAGGACGACCTCTCATATCTCTACGAACAGGAAATCAACACCGACGACGCTGGGGACACCGAAACACTCAGATACGTCAGGATCACCGAACTCCTCGACAAAGGGTTCGCACGGTCAGCACGAACTGAAGCTGAGAATCAGGAACTCCTCGATGCCGGATTCACCTATGTCGACGGCCCTCGCTTCTCGATCAACGGCGGACCAACAGGCGGGTGGACAGATCCATCCCCCGAGGCTTTCGCCCGACGCCGGTCACTAGTCGACGCCCACCGTGCCCAGCGTCTCGCTGTCCGGCGGTGCAAGTGGGAGGAGATGCAGCGCGTCGAAGCTGAGGCCCGCGCCGAACGTGACCGACAGTTCGAGGCTAAACGTGCACAACGTCAAGCACAGGCAGAAATCGACAACCTCGCCGAACTGAAGTCGATCGAGTGGGTCTCGAGGAACTGGGACCGCTTCGAAAAGTACTGCGCCACCGAGGGCGTCAACCTCGAGCGACAACTCGCCCTCGCCCAACGCGCCCAAGAGAAGGCCACCTCAAGCCCATTCGGTTTGTTCAAGTCAATGGTCGCCAACGGCGTGGATCCTGGCTCATCGAGCAGTGGCTGGGATACAGCCTGCGCCTCACCTTCATCGGGTCATGCGTGGCAGGAATGAGCACAGCGACCCCTGAGCCGTCCTCTGATCGACTTCCAGCCCTAAGGAGACCCGATATCAACAACCCGCCTCCCTACGTGCTCACCGCAGTCCTCCGCCAACGCCCAGGCAGACGCGCCAACAGACGCCACTACCGCCTCGAAGTACCCACAAACGATGGCTACTACTGGAGGTTGACCGCGTCGAAACTCCGGCAACTGTGTGATGCAGCCGGCGATGCCCTCGACACAGGCACCGGCGCAGTCGGACCCTTTCGCGTGACATGCGATGCGAGCGGCATCTACACCGCCCGCGAAGGCCACAAGCAATTCGAACTCCCCGAGCACGATCTCGTCGATCTGATCACTCGGGCAGACGAATTGATCTCCAACCACTCAGCCGACATCAACCCTGACAACGAATGAAACCTATGCCAGTAACAGTCATCTCGAAATCGATCCACATTGAAAGGCGCCACATGCCAGCGCACGAAACGACACTCGAAGCGATGTTCCTCGGACCATCCGATGCCCCGATCCGCCCAAGCCAATACAGGCCGTCACAGGTCGCCCTTACTGAACACCTCGACGTGAAGCCGCTGACGCCCAATCTGGAGCCACGCATCAGTGCGGCCGACGATGAACTCCTGACGCACATCTTGAGTTCCCAGAAGACATACGGTGAAAGGTCACCAGAGAAGTGGCTGGAACCTACGCAACCACCTACTGACGACTCCGCAAAACTCGATGCGATCGCGGCCGATCAGAAGAAGATCTACAGGCAACTCAGGCTCATCACGAACCTCCTCGTCAGTGTTCTCGACGACCGAGACGAGGATTGCGAGCTATGACGGACAAGTGGCGTTGGAGCTACACAAGGTGGGGTCGACGACACAAGCTCAGACGCGACAAGAACGACATCGAGGTTTACTGCTGGCGGCTTGATGACCAGCAACTCCAAGGGTTCTGTGACGCCGGCACCGCATCAATAAGTGGACAACGAGCGCGAGTGGGGGAGTTCTACGCTCGACCACTACGGCACCTCGGAGAGCACCACATCACATGGGTTCGACGCCAGCGTGAGCCATCAAATATGAGAATTGCGGACGCGGACCTAATTGCGATCATCGCCGCGGCCGACCGAGAACTACAGGACAAGGCATTCGGGGATCCCGAAGTTGTTCACATAAGCCGATAGACCTACCAAACATATTGCGTCACAACAATTAACACCGATAGGAACAAATCAAATGGGCATCAACAACCACGAAGCAGCAGCACAGGCCTGCACCAACTACGACAACGCACTCTACGAACTTCGCCAGAAGTACCCCACCGACCTACCAACCGGAGTGGGACAGCCCTACACCAACGCATCAATCAACGAAGCAAACAAAGGCATCCGCACCGTCCTCGCTGCCCGAGCATGGACCGAACGCCGCAACGAACTCCTCGCCCTCAAAGCAGACCAAGAAGCTAGCCGCAAGATCTACCGACTCGAACTGGAACGAAAGCTGTACGGACTCAGCGGAACCCCAGCACCCGAACAACATCGATACTTCCGCGAAGCACGTCGTGAAGTCGCAGCAGCAGAGGGAGACCGACAGGAACTCTCAGCGCTCTACCGAGACGCGCAAGTAACCGGTGACACGACCCTGATGCGTGCCGTAGTCAGGGAAGCATCCGCCCATCAGTACACCGAACTACTCAGCGACCACTATGCCCAGCACCCAAACGACCGTGAACACGTCGAAAACCTCAACGCCCTCGACGCCGTAGACAAGCCAGGGGAAACCGACGACATGATCTACGACCTCGAAAGCCTGCCTGACGAGCTGACCGGCTCCAACAAGGTCGCAGCCCAGATGGCCCACGACGTTGCGCTCACCCCCGAAGGCATCGAACAGATCGCCAACACCGAGGGATTCTGACCAACACAGCAGCAAGGTTGCAACGTCTCTACCTGCACTTATGTCAGATTCACTGCATAAGTGCAGGTCAGGGACTCGCAGAAACCAAGCAAGGGGCGCCCCATCCCCTTAAGGGGCTAATAGCCCCCCTCGGGCGTAGGGCCGAATCCCTCCCCACGGGGTCTGTACACCAAGTTGGTTCTGACCTGCGGCGATGGTGAGGAGTCGAATGAGTATGAAAGGGCGAATTTATGGAAGTCGTCAAAGTTAAGGTCGCGCCGGTCGCCCTCCTGGGTGGCCATCTGAAGACGTTGGAAGCCTTGCGGGACAGGTTGGCGGGGGCGATCGATGCGACGACCTCAGCCCGCGATGTGGCGATGTTGTCGTCGCGGCTAATGGACGTCATGAAATTGATCGGCGAGCAGGATGCGGTTCCGAAATCGCGGACGCCGTTGGACGAACTGCATGAGCGTCGAGAATCGAAATTGAGGGGAAGGCTAGTTGATGGATGAGGACTTGGGTGGGTTGACGACGGCGGATCTCGCTGAGGAGCGCGCTGCCCGTAAGGAAGCCGATAAGGCGGTGAGGGCCGCGAATGCTCGACTGGCCGAGTTCGAATCAGCGTCGGAAAATTCGAGCCCGGAGGATCCCGCGGAGATTGAAGCCGTGACTGCGGAGAGGGATTCAGCGGTCGCTGCCCTGCTTCGGCATCAGGTGCGGGTCGAGAAGAAGCTGCCGGCGGAGTCGCTGGAATTTCTGACTGGCGGCACTCGCGAGGAGTTGGAGGAGCAGGCGGAAGCAATGGCGGCGGTTCTTGCGCTGAGTCGTCCTCCGGCGCCGATTGTGCCGAGTGAGGGGACTGCTCCTGATCGTGTGAACAGTCCCGATCTGCAGGCGCGTCGGATTCTTATCGGTGGGAACTCGTTCTACTGATTGAGGTTCGAAATAACTGAATAGCAAGACATCTCGGAGGCTCGGACCGCATTGGTTCGGGCCTCCTTTGCATGCCCAGATTGGGCAATCTTTGGGGGATTAGTGATCAAAACACATAGGGGAGTCCATCTTTGGGCGCGGCTCTTGGAGTCGAAGGGTGACCCGATCGAGGTTCGGCGACTCCTGGACGCTGAATCTCTAGACGAGGACGGCGAGCAGTTCCTGCGAACGCTGGGGATCGCATTAACGCTCTTTTTCGGATCGAGTTGGGGGCGCATTGTCGCGCTGCTCGAAGACGCAGGCATCAGTCACGAGGAACTTCAGGGGATTTTGGCTCTGGGTCTCGACGCGGACAGCCGTTCGTCTGCGGAGGGCTGAGGCATGGCAGTTGAACTGGCCACTGCTTATGTGAGCCTAATTGTTGACACCAAGCAGGTTCCTGGACAGGTTCGGGCGGCACTCGGTGCGGCTGAGCAAGGCGCGGACGCTACCGGCAAGAACATCGGTTCAAAGATGTCGTCGGGCATCGCCACGGCGCTAAAGGCCGGCGCTATCGGGTCAGGGCTCGCCGTTGGCGGTCTGATGGCCACCGCCCTGGTGAAGGGTATGGGTCGTCTCACGGCGATCGATACCGCTGAGGGCAAGCTCCGCGGACTTGGACACACTGCAGAGTCCACAGCCCAGGTCATGGAGTCGGCTCTTGCCTCGGTGAAGGGCACTGCGTTCGGTCTGGGTGATGCGGCCACGATCGCTGCTTCGGCGGTTGCTGCGGGTATCGCTCCGGGCGAGCAATTGACGAACTACCTCAAGCTCACTGCAGATGCGGCGACGATCGCGGGCACATCTCTCGAAGAGATGGGTTCCATCATCAACGGGACCACCACGAGCGGCGTGGTCTTCACCGACACACTGAATCAGCTCTCGGACCGTGGTGTTCCGATCTTCACGTGGCTCCAGGACGAATACAAAGTCACCGGCGCTGAACTGTCCAAGATGGTTTCGGATGGTGAGGTCGATTCCGCGACTTTCCGAAAGGTCATCTCTGACAACATCGGCGGGGCTGCTCTCGAATCGGGTAACACCGTCAAGGGTGCCTTCGAGAATATGAAGGCTTCGATCGGCCGTCTCGGTGCTGAGGCGATCGGTCCCGGCTTTGAGCGTCTGCCAGCCGCCATGGCAGGTATCACTGCAGCATTCGATGAGACCGCTAAGCATGTCGGCCCTCTGGCACAGGCTGTCGACGAACTGATTTTCGGGAAGCTGTTGCCCGAAAACTTCGATATCGGTGGGGCGATCGCTGGTGTCACGTCCAAGGGTCTGGATTTCGCGACCGCGGCAGTCACCTCGTTTGGAACGTGGGTTGACACTGCCGGGCCGGGGATCGCTTCGAAGATCAGCGGCATCTTCTCCGCGGCACTTGATTCGGATCTCGTTCAGACATCTGGATACCGGCTCACCGAGGTCTTCAACACTCTCCTCGGGACTGTGCAGAAGGTCGGACCCTCTCTCGCGGGGATCGCTACGTCGCTGGTGAATGCTTCTGGCGCTCTGGGTGTTTCTTCGTGGGGTGTGTTCTTGTCAGCTCTCGAAGTGACTGCGAATATCGCTGATGCGGTGTTGGTTCCGGCGTTCGCTGCTTTGTCGGGGCTGATGTCGGCGAATCAGGGCATCGTGACGGCTCTGGTTGGCGCGTACGCGGGCTTCAAGCTGATTTCGATGGTGGCGGCTACCCAGGGGATGCAACGCCTCCAGGGGGCGAGCACAAGTGCTTTCGGTGCATTCCGAAATGGTGCCCGCGGAATCGCTGACACGCAGCGGATGTTCGCGGCAACTGGCACTCAGATCAGTCGTCTGGGCGCTTCGGTCGCCTACCTGTCCACAGGCACCGGGTCTGTGGCTCGTATGGCGTCGTCTTTCCGCAACGCACAGAGCAGTGTCTCTCGCTTCGGTTCTGCGCTAGGTACTGCTGCGGCAGCCGGCACGGGCATGCGGATCGCTGCCGGCGGCTTGATGAACGCAATGGGCGGACCTTTCGGTATCGCAATGGCTGCAGGTATCGGAGCCTTGGTCCTGTTCGGGCAGAACAGCCAGAAGGCAGCGGCACATCAGCGTGAGTTGAAGGAAGCCGCAGAAGGTCTCGGCAAGGCCCTCTACGCATCCAACGGCGAACTGAACGCGACCACCCAGCGTGCTGCGGCGACTGCTCTGGAGACGAGCAAGCTCGCAGGCACAGGGCGCTCGCTGGTCGAGTTCCTCGAAGCGGTGGGTGTGTCCGGCGGTGTCGCATCGAAGGGTCTGGCGGGATCCCGACTAGAGATGCAAGAGACCTTGAAGGTTCTCGAAGAGCAGGCTCGCATCGAAGCTGAAGTGAACAAAGAGCGGGTCGGTAAGGGCTCGGAGGGGTTCGCATCCTCGGCTCTGGGTTCGCTGTTCAATATCGGCGGGTCGAAGGACAAAGCCAATGAAGCTGCAAATGCGTTGGCGGACTTCAAAAAGCTTGACGAGGAAGCACGCAAGGTTCAGGAGTCTCAGACTCGTTTGAGCTTCGCCGCGGGCTTCATCGACGCTTCAGGTACATCGACCGCTCTGGGCACGATGACCGAGACGATGAAGCAGTTCCAAGATTCGACTGGTGGTGCTGCGGCGAAAATCGACATTCTCAATGGTGGTTTGGCGACACTCCGCGGGGACTCGATGTCAGTCGAAGCCTCCCAAAAAGCGGTCAACGATGCTTTGAGGTCGTTTGGTTCTGCTGCGGCTGAGGCCGGTGCGGGTGTTGTCGATGCGGGCGGCAAGATCAACACCACGACTGAGGCTGGTTCTCGGTTGTGGGATGCGATGGCTCAGGTTCAGTCGGCGTTCGATAATGCTGGTTCTGCGGCGTTCACGTCTGCGATGCAGCAGACGAATTCGGTTGAGCAGGCTGCGGCTGCGGCTGAGGCTGCTGGTCAGCGTGTGCGTGACGACTTCATTAACCAGCAGATTCAGTCGGGCAGAACGCGCGAATACGCTGAGGCTCTGGCGAACACGTATCGTCTGTTCCCCGCTGATCTGAAGACGAATGTGTCGGTTGTCGGCATCCCGAAGGCCGGGGCCGAGTTGGATGCGTTCACGAAGCAGCAACGTCAGATTGCCATCGACGTGGAACTTCGCCGGATCAACAGTGTCGACGCGAGCTTGCCGGCTTGGTCTGCCGAGCGTGCTCGGGCTATCTGGGGGATCGAAGGCAACCATCTCGGTGGGCGTTTGCCGCAGTATGCGACTGGTGGGAAGCTGCCGACCACAGGGCCGGGAACCGGCATGGTTGACGGATTCCTCGGAGTCGGCGCAGACGGTGTTCCACGAGCCCGACTCGACAAGGGCGAATGGGTCATCAATGGCCGATCCTCCGACAAGTACGACCGGGAACTGGCGGCAATCAACGCCGGCACATTCCCGAAACTCCCCGGATACGCAGAGGGAGGACGGAACGGCATCGCGAATGCTCTGGCTGCGGGTGCTTCGGTTGATGGGAACAAGTACGCGTGGGGCGGAACGGGGCCGACCAATTTCGACTGCTCCGGATTTGTTGGTTGGTTGCAACAAATCGTGATGGGTGTGACCGGATCCGTAAAGCGGTTGTACACGACCTACAGCCTCCTCGGCTCTAGCGGTGTCGCTGGTCTTCAGCCTGGTCTCGGTCCCGCAGGTACGCAGTTCCAGGTTGGTGTTTCCGAAGAGCATATGGCGGCGACAGTTGGTGGTCACTCTGCTGAATCTGGTGGTGCGCATGGCACTTCGGGTCTTGACAACGGTCGCGCAAATGCGCAGTCGAGCCAGTTCCCGTTCAAGTGGCATCTGCCGAACTCGATGATCGCCGGCTGGAACGAAGCACAAGGAACCAGCATCGGCGCAACCAGTGAGGTGACGTGGACAGACAAGCAGGAACTTGACCTGCAGTCCGCGGACATTGCTGTTCAGCAGGCGAAGGAAGCCCGCGACAAGGTTTACGCCGACGAGAAAAAGTCGCAGGCTGATCGGGATCAAGCTGATGTGAAGGTGCGTCAGGCCGAGCAGAAAGTCGTCGATCTTCAAGCGAAGAAGGATGAGGCCGGAACAGGAAAGAAGGGACCGTCACCACAGGCGCCCGAACTTTCGAAGGCCTACACCGACGCGGAGATTGAACGCCTCGAAGCTCAGATGCAGGTCGATGATGCGGATGAGCGTCGTAATGATGTGTACGCGGACGCCGAAGCATCACCGAATGATCGTTTGCGGGCCGACATCGCACTGCAAGAAGCGAAGGATGGACTCGCCGAGGTCCTGAAGGGCAAGCAGGAAACAGGAAGCAAGGACTACTCGCTGAATGGGATCCTGAAGTCGTTCGGCCACAACGCCGTGGACGCACTCTTCACAGGCCTTGAGGGTCAGGACTACTTCGGGATCGGGGAGTCCCGTTGGTTGTCGACGGACTTCGCCGAGTTGATGGGTAAGCCTGCGATTCCTGCACCGACGCCTGCAACATTCACTCAGGCTGAGATTGATGCGCAGACGGGCGGTATGTCTGCTGCTGAGATTCTTGAGCGTTGGGGTGTGAAGGCGCCGAAAGTTTTTGATGATGGTGGTTGGTTGATGCCTGGTGAGATGGGTATCAATTTGTCTCAGCGTCCTGAGCCGATTTTCAATTCGCCGGGTCAGTTGCAGGCGTTTGCGGGTTCCACTTTGGCGCCTGCGAAACCGACATCGGTCTCGAATGATCACAGCGTGAATTTCAATGCGCCGATCAGTACGGCGAACTTCGAGGAGTTCGCCCGCTGGATGCGGCTCGAACAGCAGAAGAAGGTCCATGGATTCACAGGTTCGTGGTGAGTCCAGTCATAAGGCTAGGAGCGATACCTACAGGAACGTCTGAGTGCGGTCCTGCAGGTTTGCCTGAACCTGCGAGTTAGGCGAGGAGCCGCCCACTGGCCCCGGCTGGTGGGCGGCTCCTCGCCCGCGAAATAAACCGTGACAGTATGAGGCAGGTAGTGGAACATGGACACCAGACGAAGGAGGTGCGCATTGGCAAAAGACGAAGTTCTCGTAAAACTACAGGGGAAGCACGGCGAAATCGATCCCCTGGCGGTCGCCGATGCCATCACCGCTCTCGACAAGATCATGCGAAACATCGACGGCGAGGGTGAGCCTGAACTGACATTGTCAGAACTCAAGATCGGCAGCGCGCAGTACGGAGTTAAGACAGACTTTCATCGAGTTGAGCGGCTCAGCACGGGAATACAGTCGCTGACTTATTCGCCGATCATGCCGGATGGCTGGAACTTGGCCAGCATGGCTGGCCTTGTCGAACTTGAGAAAGTCAATCAGCGACGCGGCGTTAAAGCCATCGTGGTTGACATCGATGGCGCGGTCTGTGCCATCGACGAGGTCATTGCAGACAACGCAAGTCTCGGACTTCGGGATGTCTCAGTTTCCTTAGGATCCGTTCGGGGACAGCTATTCCGCTATGCAAATGACGTTTCCAGGAGGAGCGCAGGTTTGCGGGATCGGAATACAGGTAAGGCCGTTGACCTTAAATTCCCAGAGAGACTTGCTCAGGACGTAAAGGCAAATCTTGACCAGCAGGTGACTGCATGGGGTGAGGTGTATCGGTCTCAAGACGGCACTATTGCCAAGATCAAGCTTGAAGGTATTGAGGCTGTCCCTGGGTCTCAGGAACAACTGACGCTGGACGAAGTTGCGGGTATTTTGGGTCGCGATTGGACGGGTGGCTTAAATCCCGTGGATTGGGTGAGGCATCAGCGTGATTAAAGACCTGCCTCGTGTCGTAGTCGATACGTGCGTTCTGCTGGACTTCCTGGTCGGCGCGGACCTCCAAGACCAGAAACGTGCACGATCAATTCTGGAAGGTCACAACAACAAGCACATTGTGGTCCTTCCCGCGATCGTGGTTGCCGAACTAACTGGGTCCGGGCCGATCCGGGGAAGCGAGGGCGGCAAGTCTGCACGCCAGGATCGGATCGATCGTGCCATGGGATGGCTTAGTAACAGCCGATTTATGGTTGCGGATCTGTCTGCGGATCTAGCTCACCATGCAGCGACGCTGGCGTACACCTATGACCTCAAAGGTGCGGACGCATCAGTCTTGGCTACGGCAGTTCGATGGTCTGAAACTCTCTACACCAGGGACAATGGGCTGTTAAAGGTCAGTTATCCCGGAATCGCGATCATCGAACCACCGGAATCTGATGACGATCTCGCTTTGCTGACGTCGACTGGTGCCGTCCCGGAATATTGAGTCTCCAGGTCCTTACGAAGTTCAGCAGAAACCCACCCGCCAGAGAGCGGGTGGGTTTCTGCGTTTCCGGCGTGGCTGTCTAATTGTCTAACGTCCAAGTGCAGCCTAGAGATTGGACGATTTGGCCTTCATAGAGTTCCATGTATCCGGGCCCGAAAATCGAGGCACCGCCCTCAGCCTCCTCCAATGTTGCGCCCTTACGGGGCAGGAAGGTGTACGCGCACATGCCTACACTGCTGCTCGGACCATTCGTCGAGTAGTTTCCTGCCGAAACATCAGTGCCCACAACAAACGTGCCGCTCGCAAAGGTTGTTCGCGGCCCTGCCGGAACGGGCGCCGCACTCGTTGTAGTAGCGGCAGCACGTGTGCTGCTGGGAGTAGTTCGGGGCGCGCGGGGTGTTTCCGGGAAGATATTGAAATCAGTTTGTGCGCGTGTCAGCGTCGGAACTTGGTCGTCGCAGAGGATTGGAATCATCGTTTTGATGCGTCCGATTCGGTGTGCGGTTGTGCTGTCGAGTCCTGGCGGGCGCGTGATTTTCTCAACTAGAAGTGGGACTGGGTCGCCGCCAGATGCGGCGGTGGTGCGCAGGGTTTCACATAGCGCAATGTCATCTTGGTAGTCGCCGGCAGCTAGTTGAATCTTTGCTGAGGTCATTTTCGCGTTGTATTGCTCTTCGAGAGTGAGCGCTGGCGCTGCTGTTGCCTGACCCTCAGCGTTGCTGGAGCATCCGCCCAGGATGAATGCAGCCGAACTGATTGCCACTACTGCGGCGAATGTCCTGTTCATGCGAGTATTACTACCAGGTTGCTCAGACAGTGGATACCAGTCGGTCCGAAAAATTTCATAGACATAGGAGCCACTTCTCAAGCTCTGAGTTTTCGATCAGCCAGCGACCTTTAAACTTGCGTTGGATTCCTTTCAGCTCGCCGCTCTGCAAAGCCATGTAAATCATGTTTGGGTGGCATTTGGCGATGGCCGCAGCCTCGTTCGGTGTGTGAAGTTCGAGCATTGTGACTCTCCGTTGACGGCAATGGACGACAGCACGTTATCGGCCGTGTGCACTACGATCAACGTCTCCCAACTTTAGGCGTGTCGACTCCCAACTTCGCTGTCATTCTTGGGTTTTCGCACAACTTCTTGCACAAGTTTGACAACGAATGCGCCCCACCTGGCTATGTGTCAGGTGGGGCGCTTTTTGTCGTTTCTGGGTCTATTCGGACTTCGATAGCGACTCGGTGAACCATTCGTGAAGAGCCGCGAGAGTTTCGGGGGTGGCATCCGGGTTGCGTAGGGCGTGAAACGCTGTGCACGAAGCGGCGTCGTCAGCGATGTTCGTTCTGCGGGCGCGGTTGGCGAAGAGCCTGGGGTGCACTGGTTTCGCGTTGGCCCACGGTTCTAGCTTCTTGGCTGGTTCTGCGACGGGCGACGCACAAGCGGATTCTCGTGCAGTCTGAGCCTTTCGGTACTCAACAGTTGCTTCGTGATCAGGCTGCAAAACCATCAGCGTCTCCAATGCTTTCGTCAGTGACTTCAGAAGTTCGAGACCCGTAGTCAGATCCACCTCGAGTTCACGGCCATGACTCTGCTCAACCAGAACGTCATAGGAGGGGACTTCCCCTGGGGTGATCGTGGTGTGTGTCGTTACGCGCATCGCGTAGGCAGATTCGGCGGCGATGTCATGCTTGGTGTGGGTGATTTGGTAGGTGCCGTCGATGTCGACATCGAGTCCGTAGGCGGGTGTTGAGTTCATGGGGTACTCCAAGTGTGATGCAGCGCTACTTGGCGCTGAGAATGCTTCTGGGGCATGTGTATTGGTGACCGCAGAGGGAGCCGAGGGAGTAGCAGCGCAGGGCTGACCCCTGACGCAATAGGTCAGAGGACTGCCACAAGGGCCGCGTCGGTCACGTCGGTCGATTGCTTGGTATGTCCACAGTCCGGGAATTACTCGGGCTGTCAGGGCCGGGATGTTCACCACAGGGCTACAGCTGCCACGCTGTCCTCGTCCGGGCCTGCCTTCAACGAGTGCCTGTGTGTGATCGGAATGGGTGCTACTACCCATCTGACGGGTGACTTCAACGGTGGCTAGCCGTCACACCCGATATGACTCTTGGGCGCAGGAGGTAAATCGAAATCCGAGCGGGGGGAGTGGTGATCTACGGGTGCCGGAATGGTCCGTGCATCACCGTTGCCCCGTTCAGATCAGGCGCACCATCCCAGCGCTATGAGCGCTTTAAGGAAGCCGTATGTGGCGGCGTAGGCGGTAGTGAGGATCAGCATTACGGCGGCGATTTCACGCACGTTCTCGCTGGTCGAAAGTTTGTCGGTAGCTCTTGCTACATTTTTTGTACGGTTCATCGGAGTCTCATTCCGTTTGGGCCGAGGCCCTGGCTGAGTGTTGACGCACTCGCTGGGGCCGTCTTTTTTGTGTGGATCCTTACAGTGGATAACCCTGACATCGGTTGGCCTGGAGGAGGCGCCGCACGTAGCTGCGATCATCACCAACCTTGCCGAGGAATTGGCGATGGTCGATCGTATGAAGGACGCGCTCGCCGGCGAAATGAATCGTCGACAGGAACTGCTGCGTGCGGCAGGAAACTTCGCAAACGTGTCTGACTACGAGAAGGCGAGGCTGGCCGGCGCTGCACTCGATCCGTTGCCTGCACTCTTCGTCGTTGTCGACGAGTTTTCCGAACTGCTCAGTCAACAGCCGGAATTTGCCGAATTGTTCGTGGCCATCGGGCGATTGGGCAGGTCACTTCACATTCACCTGCTGCTGGCCAGTCAGCGGCTCGACGAAGGAAAGCTTCGGGGTCTCGACAGCCATCTTTCGTATCGCGTCGGTTTGAAAACGTTCTCGGCGAACGAGTCTCGTTCCGTTCTCGGCGTTCCCGATGCTTATCACCTGCCGGGCACACCCGGTGCGGGATACCTGAAGTCCGATTCTGCTGAGATCGTTCGCTTCCAAGGTGCATACGTGTCAGGCCCGTACGAGGGTGAGCGGATAGTGCCCACTCGATTCTCGGTAGATTCCCCCGTCGAACTCGCGCCGCTGCCGTTTACCGCGACGCCCGTGGTCGGGCCAGAGGCTGTTGTCGTTCCCGTCGAGCCCGATGTCATCGACATGGGTGAAGTCGGTGACGATGCACGTACTCTCATGGGAGTCCTCGTCGACCGAATGCGCTCTCACGGCCCACGCGCGCACGAGGTGTGGCTACCGCCGCTCGAGGCATCCCCGACGCTTGACCAGTTGTTGCCGCGGTGGGCGGCCGGTGATCAACCTCGCGGAAATCTGAGCGCACCCTTCGGCGTAGTCGACAGGCCGTTCGATCAGCGCCGCGATCTTCTCGTCGCCGATCTGAACGGATCAACGGGCAACCTCGCGATCGTCGGCGGCCCGCAGTCGGGAAAGTCGACGGCCTTGCGCACGTTGATCTTGTCTCTGAGCATGACGCACACGCCGGAACAGATTCAGTTCTACTGCCTCGACTTCGGCGGTGGAACGCTCCTCGGATTGAAAGATCTGCCGCACGTCGGATCGGTGGCAAACCGCTTGGATTCCGACCGCGTCCGCCGCACGGTCGCCGAGGTACTCGGTGTGGTCGCGAAACGGGAGCGGCTGTTTCGTGACCTCGGCATCGACTCCATGGCCGATTTCCGAGGATTGCGAACAGCTGATCCCGCCGGGGAAGGTGTGGCGGCGGGACTCCGAGATGACCCGTACGGTGACGTCTTCCTCGTCGTCGATGGTTGGCCCAGCGTTCGTTCGGATTTCGAATCACTCGAGCCTCAGATCAACATGCTCGCCGGTCAAGGTTTGTCCTTCGGTGTGCACGTGATCGTCACGACGTCGAGGTGGGCCGAGATCCGGCCGGCACTCAAGGATCAACTGGGTACTCGCATCGAACTTCGATTGGGTGATCCGGGAGATTCGGATGCGGGTCGCCAGAAAGCCAGCCTGGTGCCGGAAGGTCGACCGGGTCGTGGCATCACGCGCGACGGGCTTCACCTTCTCACCGGACTACCTCGAATCGGCGGTTCGCCAGGTAGTGAGAATTCCGGTGGGTCTGTGGCGTCGACGGTCGAACATATTGCAGCCATGTCGAATTCGCGCCCGGCGCCCACCGTGCGGATGCTTCCGGATTCGTACTCGCGGGCAGAACTTCTCGAAGCTGTCGGGACCCGGTGGCCATCACCGAGTGCGGCCGACGGTCGGTGCCTCACCGTGCCGATCGGGCTCGGTGAGACCGACCTCTCCCCGGTGTACATGGACTTCCGGGAACACCCGCACCTCTTGATATTCGGCGACACCGCGTGTGGCAAGACATCTCTTTTGCGCGGAATAGCGGAAGGGATCATCGCGTCGAACACACCGGCGCAGGCCAAGTTGATTATCGGTGACTATCGGCATTCCCTGCTGGGAGTGGTCGAAGGGAATCACCTCGGCGGTTACTCGGCGTCGTCGACGACCTTCGGTGAGTTGATGGTCGACTTGGCTCGGATCGTCGCCGCCAGAATGCCGAACGCCGAAACAACACAGCAGCAATTGCGGGAAAGGTCGTGGTGGAGTGGACCGGAGATTTATGTACTGATCGACGACTACGACCTTGTGGCCACACCGAGTGGTAATCCGGTGGCGCCGTTGCTCGAGTACATTCCGCATTCCAAGGACATCGGTTTGCACCTGGTGATTGCCCGCCGTTCCGGTGGCGCGGCCAGAGCACTCTACGAGCCGGTCATTGCGAGAATTCGCGACATGGCACCGGCCGGATTGATCATGAGCGGAAGTCGCGACGAGGGAAATCTCGTCGGCACCGTCCGCGCGTCGGCATTGCCGGAAGGTCGTGGGGTCTACGTTTCTCGGTCGCAAACCCAACTTGTCCAAGTTCCGTGGATGCCACCGCTGTGACCGTTCCGTCCTTGGTGTCGGTCTCGCTACATTGGGGTGCATCCAATATCTGGGTCGTCTCGGGTCAACGCGAATTCTGTTGCAGTGCAGACCTCAGACGCGAACCGGCGTCGGGTCCCGGTACGACCGGTGAAAATGCGATCGATTACGTCGACGACGATTATGTCGACGTAGATGGTCGGATTGTCCCCACCGTCCTGGAGCTGGCCAGGCTGATCTCCAGTGCGATGGACGGGTGCGGAATCGTCGATGCAGACATCCTCTATCTCAGTCATCCCTCGGACTGGGGTGCCCCACGCAGGCGGCGATTGCTCGATGCCGCACGGCGAGTGGCGCACGACGTCGTCCTCGTTCCGACGTCGGTCGCGGCGGCGAGGTCGGCTCGTACAGCCTGGCGATCACGGTGTGTCGTCCTCGAACTGCGTGGCGGAATGGTGGTCGCTTCTGTTGTCGTTGAGGTCGACGGTGAACTCCGAATCGACGGGGCACAAAGCTCGGCGATCGCAGACGTTGCGGGGTTGTTTTCCGGAATCGGGGACTTGTCGGTTCGGGACGCTGTGGTGTTGGTCGGGCCGCGCTCCCATGCCGTTGCGGCTTCGCTCGAACGTGGGTCGACGAATGTCCACGGCCATGCGAGCATTCGAATTCTGGACGAGAGTCGGGTGGCGTCGTCTCTGGTGGATCCTCGGACGCTCGTTCGCCAGACAACTGCGCGGGACAGTTCCGGTCGAATCGTCGACAATTCAGCTTTTGGCGCCGGGTGGGTAGGCGATCCGGATGGCGCGATGTCGATTCCTTCCGTGGACTCGACTGCCACCTCGCCCCGTCGAGTCGGCGGGTGGCACGGAGGCCGTCGACGGTTCGCGGCGGCGCTTGCGGTGCTCGCCGTCGTCGCTGCTGTCGCGGCAACGGTCGTGGTGTCGACTCGCGACCGAGGCGATTCTCGGTTGGCGGACTCGGTCGCAGCTGCGGCGGAAGACAAAGTCGAGATCGTGGAGGCGTCGAAAGAGCAGGAAAAGCCTGCGCCGAAGACTTCGATTCCGTCGATCGAGTCCGGTGTCACGCCGGAACTCACGCGTGTGGAGGTGGGGAGCGTTGCAGCAGAGCTGCCTTCCGATTGGAAGCTTCTGTCACGAGGGACCTCGAGCGGGCGCACCGATTTGATACCCAGTTCCGGCGCTGATCGCAAGATCGTGGTCATCGAGAAACGTCTTGCGGAAGGTGCTGGATTCGATTCCGTCGAAGCCGCTTTGCGTCAGCAGTTTTCGGCGTTCGAGGACCCATTGCGGTTCGGAGAGTTTTCTGTGATCGACGATGCCGCAGGAAAACAGGCAGTGGTGTACGTCGAGTTTCCGGACGATTTCTCCGAGGTGCGTTGGCGCGTGTACGTCGACAACGGTCGGCAAGTGAGTATCGGCTGCCAGTATCTGGTCGGTGAGTGGGACAGTCTCGAAGCGGACTGCCTGCGGATGTGGCAGTCACTCGAATTCACGCCCTGACCGGATCGGTCGGTTCTGCAAACATTCTTCGATCGGGCCGGAACCGTTGGCACGGAGGTCGCGTCAAAGTATGTGTAGCGCACATCAGGGAGTTCCGCTCGACCCCGGTGCACATCCGACGGACAAGCCGTCGTGGGTGGTCGCCGATACCGAACGGTACTCACCGAATCCAGGGGGACGACATGGGCTTTACCGCAACTACCGCTGAATTGATCGATTCGGCGGGGACCATCGACGGACATCTCGGTGACATCAGGGGACTGGTCAACGCTGTTCGGTCGGAGGCCGACGCTTCGCACAATTCGTGGAACGGTGCGGCGCAGGTCGAATACGCAGGAATCATGGAGCGATACAACAGCGCGGCCCTGAAGTTGGACACTGCTCTAACCGACATCTGCGAGCAGATCAAACAGGCTGCGGGAACCTTCGACTCGACCGAAGACGACAACGTCAGCTCGCTTCGCGGCGCGACGGTGAACATGTCCTGACCGTCAGCTCTTCGCCGTTCGATCAAGCAGTCCTCAGCCAGTAGTTCTCACAAAGTTCTCTCCAGTCACACCGAACCGGGAGCAGTTATGTCCGACAGGATCAAGTACGACTTCGGCGGCCTCGCAATGCTGTCCGATCAGATGAAACAGCAGGCCAAAGCGATCAACGACAAGCAGGGCGACATCAAGGTTGTCGTCGACAAGCTGCAAGCAGGCTGGGAAGGGGCAGGTTCCGAAGCCTGGAACGACGCACAGCGCCGCTGGGCCCAGGCGTCCGAAGAACTGAACATGGTTCTCGCGCAGATCGCCGGAGCGACGGCGAGCGGCTCGGAGAAGATGCAGGAAGCTGACCGGATCGCCGCAAACGGGTTCGGTCGCTGACAACATTCATGTCGTGACGACACCCCGACTGCCCCGGTACCGTCAGGTTGCCGGGGCAGTCGCATGTCGATCGCTTACCTGCTGGTTCCGGACGAGGGCATTGTCGGCGGAGATGGCTGCGCTTTGACCTGGCAGCGGGTAGACCGGTATCGTCTATCGGTGGCGTGCCGTAGGGCTCCGGCAGAAATGCGTGGAGACCGGCGGTTCTCGGGTCTCAACTGGCCGCCGAGGATCGTTTACGCGATACGCACATGGTCAGCAGTGGAATGAATTAAGACGAGGAAGATCTGTGTCTACGTACACCCCGAAGGCCGGAGATGTGACCCACTCGTGGCACGTCATCGACGCCACTGACGTGGTGCTCGGCCGTCTTGCCGTTCAGGCAGCGAACTTGCTGCGTGGCAAGCACAAGCCCACCTACGCGCCGCACATCGACGGTGGTGACTTCGTTGTCATCATCAACGCTGAGAAGGTTGCCATCAGCGGCAACAAGCTGCAGGGCAAGAACGTTTACCACCACTCCGGATTCCCGGGTGGCCTGAAGTCCCGCACTGTCGGTGAGGTCCTCGACAGGACTCCCGATCGTCTCGTCGAGAAGGCCATTGTCGGCATGCTCCCCAAGACGAAGCTCGGCCGCGCAATGAGCAGCAAGCTCAAGGTCTACGCGGGCCCGAATCACCCCCACACCGCGCAGCAGCCGGTGCCGTTCGAGATCAAGCAGGTCGCACAGTGACATCGCCGGAAGAGCAGAACGTGTCCGAAGAGAACATCGAAGCAGTGGAAGAGCTTGTCGCCGCTGACGCAGTCGAGGTCGTCGAAGAGGTTGCTGCAGCTACGCTCGCACCGATCGTCCTCGATCGCCCGGTCCAGACCGTCGGTCGCCGCAAGGAGGCTGTCGTTCGCGTCCGGATGACTCCCGGTACCGGTCAGTTCAAGCTCAACGGCCGTACGTTGGAGGATTACTTCCCCAACAAGGTTCACCAGCAGCTGATCAAGGCTCCGCTGGTGCTCGTCGAGCGTCCCGAGTCTTTCGACATCATTGCACTGCTGCACGGTGGCGGCCCGTCCGGTCAGGCAGGCGCACTGCGTCTGGCTATCGCGCGCGCACTCATCGAGGTAACCCCTGATGATCGTCCGGCCCTCAAGCGTGCAGGCTTCCTGACGCGTGACGCCCGCGCGGTCGAGCGTAAGAAGTACGGCCTGAAGAAGGCCCGTAAGGCATCGCAGTACTCCAAGCGCTGATGCTTTGCCGAGGTTGACCCGACGGGTCTGCTTCGGCACCTGTTCACCACAAGAGCGGGCGTCCATCGTTACCGGACGCTCGCTCTTGTGTTTCTCGGAGAAATTCCATTCTCGAGTTTCATTCTCGAGGTTCACAGGATTCAGGAGTCGTTCTATGGGTCGGTTGTTCGGTACTGACGGTGTTCGTGGACTTGCCAATTCGGATCTGACTGCAGATCTTGCATTGAGATTGGCGGTTGCCGCGGCGAGCGTACTGACAGCCGGCACTTCGGATGCCCGTCCGACCGCCGTGATCGGCCGCGATCCTCGCGCCAGCGGTGAGATGCTTCAAGCCGCGGTGACGGCCGGGTTGAGTTCCGCAGGCGTCGACGTGCTCGACGTGGGTATCCTTCCGACTCCGGCAGTTGCATACTTGACGGCAAAGCTCGACGCCAGTCTCGGTGTCATGATTTCTGCATCGCATAATCCCATGCCGGACAACGGAATCAAGATTTTCGCGGCCGGTGGGCACAAGTTGGATGACGCTGTCGAGGTGGCGATCGAGGATGCACTCGACGGCACTGCGCCGCCGGTCCTTCCGACAGGTGCCGGCATCGGCCGAGTCCGCGCGGTCGACGACGCCGCTCAGCTGTACCTTGCGCATCTGGCGAGCGCGGCGAGCGAGCCACTCGCTGGACTTACCGTTGTCGTCGACTGCGCCAACGGCGCTGCTTCCGCGCTCGCACCGGTTGCCTACGCAGCAGCGGGCGCTCGCGTCATCGCGATCAGCGCCGATCCCGACGGCCTCAACATCAACGACGGCTGCGGATCGACGCACCTGGAGAATCTTCAGAAAGCCGTAGTCGATCACGGGGCGGATCTAGGCCTCGCGCACGACGGCGACGCCGACCGCTGCTTGGCCGTCGACGAGACCGGCGCGGTGGTCGACGGTGACGCGATCATGGCTGTTCTGGCGATCGCGATGAACGAGGCCGGGGAGTTGGTCGAGAACACTCTCGTCGCGACTGTCATGAGCAATCTCGGTTTGCACATCGCGATGCGCGAGGCAGGCATCAACATCGTGACTGCTGCCGTAGGCGACCGCTACGTCTTGGAGGAATTGCGCGCGGGCGGGTACAGCCTCGGTGGCGAGCAGTCAGGTCATGTTGTGTTGCCGGCGTTCGGCACCACGGGCGACGGAATTCTCACCGGTCTCCGGCTGCTCGGACGCATGGCTCGTACGCGTAAGTCGGCATCGGCATTGGCTGCAACGATGACCACCCTCCCGCAAGTGCTGATCAACGTGAAGGTCGGGGACAAGGCGACAGTCGCAGCGTCGCCGTCGGTACTTGCAGCAGTCGCGGACGCCGAGCGCGTTCTCGGTGACGGTGGTCGAGTGCTCCTGCGCCCGTCCGGGACAGAGCAACTGGTCCGCGTCATGGTCGAGGCCACTGAACTTCCGCTCGCGCAGAAGCTGGCTGACGAGTTGGCCGAGATCGTCGGTTCGGTGTAGCCCCCTCATTACGCGTTCGCGTTTAGAGGGAACGCAATTGCGCCCCGCTGCGTCCAAGGAGTCAAAGGCCGCTCGACGTGCGAGTGGTTCCGTTGAAACTTGGGGGCGCTCGTGGATGTCGACCGCGCTGGAACAGATGAATTGGCACGTCATGCGGTGTCGGTGGCCCAGGGTCTGCGCGATTCTGCCGAGCCGATCAAGCGTTTGCGATGGGGCGGTGCCGCTTCGGGCCGTGACTACGCCGAGCACGGAGCCGCGTTGGCGTCGGCATTGGCGGTCCTGAATTCTCGCTTGACTGGCCGTGCGGATCTTCTCGATACGTTGGCGCGCCGGCTTTCCTCTTCGGCTGAGGCAATCACTGAGGCGGATCGCGAGGGTGCGCGGCGGGTGCGGGACTCCGGCGGGTCGGCCTCGTGATACCGAACAGCCTTACAGCCCAGGCAGTACCGAACGGCCCGTGTTCTTTCGAAGATATTCTTGCACTGCGTGATTCACATGCTCATCCCGACGAAATTCTGGAAGCGGGCGCTAGCGGACTGCAGTTCTTCGGCCGATTTCACGACCTGGCCACCCGGTTGGGTTTCGAAGAACGGATGCTTACCTCCTATGAGGATGCATATCGCGCAGAGGCGGGCATCGATATCGCGGCACTGACGCGAGACATGTCGGACATGGCTGCGGCGGTGGACGGTTCGGTCGCGGAGATCGCGATGCTGACGGTCCTGGCCGAGAATCTTCCCGCAGTGTGGAATGTTTCCGGCGTGGATGCGGTCGTCGATCAGGTCTTCGCCGCGCGGCGCGAAGCTCGGTCCGATGCGGATTCGGCGCCACTGTTGATCACGCTAGCCGACGAACTTGCGCGGACTGTTCGAACGGCCTTGGCAGACAAAGCTTTCAAGGTGGCCAGCCTCGACCGGGCGACCATCGGCGGTCTGGGTGCGGGGGAGATCGATCAGCTGGCTCACGTCGCTTCCAGCGGTCGTGGCGCGGCGCCATGGCTGGACACCGTTTTTCGCTCGGCGTATCTGGATGCCCGCGACGAATTCGACAGGGCGTGCGCGCAGTGTGCGAGCGCGGTAGGCGATGCTTTTGATGCCGCGACTCAGTGGGTGACAGACGCCTTCCCGTCGACCTTGCCGGTCGCCGAGTCGATCGAATCCGGTGCCGCGGCTGCGCCGATCTCTTTCTCGATCGGCGGCAACACATGGGGTTTCTCGATTGCGTCCGACGGTCGTGGGGTGAGTCTCGATGTCGCCGGTGCTGACGGGAACTCTGTGTCGGTCGCCGTGGAGTTGGACGAAAACGGTTGGCCGAGAATAGTTTTTGATGCCGATCGGGAGGCGGTCATGCAGGAGACATACCCGCAAGAAGCGTCCCAGCCCGCGACACTTCACCCCGAAATTCCCCAGCCCGATATTCCCCAGCCCGAAATACCGGTTGAAACCACCGCCGAAGTCTCGCCCGCGCCGGACCCGGAGCCGCCTGTCACAGTCCCGGACGAGTCGATCGCCGGCCCCGACGGAGAGACGGGCGCTGAGCTGGCCGGAGCTGGTCCGCTGTGAAGTCCGTTCACGCGCCCTTCGAAGAGATCCGTCGAACTCTCGATTCTCAACTCGAGGACTTCCGTGAGCGCAGAGCGCTCGAGGACTTCCGTGAGCGCAGAGCGGCAGTGGCGAGCGAGGAATCGCGCCAGGAGCCGCCGCCCGAATCGACATCTGCCGATAACGACACGGAAGGGTCGGTCAGATCCGGCCCGTATCTGCGATCCGCGTCAGAGCCGACGCCGACGCCGACGCCGACGCCGACGAAGCCGAGCCCGCAGGCGGAGGCGAGCACGGACTCCTACTTACGCAACAGCTGGCTGGCCCGCGCGTCGGAGTGAGGTTCAACCGGGAGCAACGGCGCCGTGTGTGGAATCTCGACATCAGGATCAGCAAAGTCCTGGTACTTCTTGTCGCCGGTCAGATGGAACAACAGGAAGCCCGTGAGCAGGCACCGTGTGGCGGACTGTGTCTTGCGCTCGGATCCACCGAGGCCCAGGGCTCCGAGGAGTCGGCGGCCTTCGATCAGTCCGGCGTCTTGGCCGTCGTTCACGGTGCGTGCGACGACGGGACCGCCCCACTCCACGCTCAGCGGGCGCGCATTGCTGGTCAAGGAATCGACGTCGTCTTGGCCGGCAAGGATCAATCCGGGCGCTGTGATCTTCGACGCGTAGTTCTCCGCCTTGGGTGCTGTCGGGGCCGGGAACAGCGCGGCTACCGCACCGACATCCCCGCGCTGCGCTGCGGCCAGTACCGCCGCGCCCGCGCCCATGCCGTGACCGGCAAAGGCGACTCGATCGGGGTGGACGCTGATCTGGCCGGGGCCGAGTCGCACGCCGACGCAGATGTCGAGCGTCGCTCGAAGATCTGCAGCCAAGCCGAGATGGGACGGGACCGGACCGCGTTCGCTGTCGGGCGCCGCTGCGACAATTCCCCAGGAAGCGAGGTGCTGGAGTGTCTGCTCGTACTTGTGGGACCCGACCATCCACCCGTGCGCGAACGCAACGGCGGGGAGATTGAAACCGGTTTCCGGCGTGTACACGACACCCGGCTGTCCGGCCAGGGCGAGGTTGCCGCGGAGAACTCGGTGCGGGCCGCGCTTGGACAGCTCACGGGTCAGTGTCTTCAGTTTCGGTGCCACGGTTGAAGACGTTATCCGATGAGCCGTCTCGTGTATGCGGAGCCGACGCTGCAACCGGCTGGGGGATGTCTGGGGAACCGCAAAATGCGCCCACCGCCGATGTCCAAGTACCCTGAGTCACCATGTGCGGAATCGTGGGATACGTCGGCCACCGCCCAGCTCTGGGCGTTGTGGTGGAGGCTTTACGGCGAATGGAGTATCGCGGGTACGACTCGTCGGGAATCGCGATTCTCGACGGAACCGGTGGGGTCGAGATCGAGCGTAAGGCCGGTAAGTTGGCCAACCTCGAGGCGGAGCTCGGCGAGTACGGCGCGGATCACTTTGTCGGTACGTCGGGTATGGGTCATACCCGGTGGGCGACGCATGGGCGACCGACCGACCGTAATGCGCATCCGCATCGTGATGCGTCGGGCAAGCTGGCTGTCGTTCACAACGGAATCATCGAGAATTTCGCCCCGCTGCGTGCGGAGCTCGAGGCTGCAGGCGTCGAGCTTCAGAGCGACACGGATTCCGAGGTGGCAGTTCACCTGGTAGCCCGGGCGTACTCCCACGGACCGACGGCAGGTGATTTCATCGAGAGTGCGCTGTCGGTGGTTCGTCGGTTGGAAGGTGCGTTCACGCTCGTCTTCACGCACGCCGACCACGCGGACACGATTGTCGCCGCCCGCCGCTCGACGCCGCTCGTCGTCGGTGTCGGTGAGGGCGAGATGTTCCTCGGCTCCGACGTCGCTGCGTTCATCGAGCACACACGCGATGCGGTTGAACTCGGACAGGATCAGGCAGTGGTGATCACTGCCGACAGCTATCGGATCTCCGACTTCGCGGGCAACGAGGCAGAGGGGCGCCCGTTCCGCATCGACTGGGATCTCGCGGCCGCCGAAAAGGGTGGTCACGACTACTTCATGCTCAAGGAGATCGAAGAGCAGCCGACCGCTGTCGCCGACACGCTCCTCGGCCACTTCGAGAACGGGAAGATCGTCCTCGACGAGCAGCGGTTGTCCGATCAGGAACTGCGCGACGTCGACAAGGTGTTTGTCGTCGCCTGCGGTAGTGCCTACCACTCCGGACTGTTGGCGAAGTACGCGATCGAGCATTGGACGCGTCTACCTGTCGAGGTCGAACTCGCCAGCGAATTCCGTTACCGCGACCCGGTTCTGGATCGCTCGACGCTTGTTGTCGCGATCTCCCAGTCGGGGGAGACGGCGGACACACTCGAAGCGGTCAAGCACGCCAAGGACCAGAAGGCACGCGTCCTGGCGATCTGCAACACCAACGGTGCACAGATCCCGCGCGAAGCCGACGCCGTTCTCTACACGCGGGCAGGACCGGAAATCGCGGTTGCGTCGACCAAGGCCTTCCTGGCGCAGGTGACCGCGAACTACCTCGTCGGTTTGGCTTTGGCGCAGGCTCGCGGCACCAAGTATCCGGACGAGGTTGCGCGCGAGTACGCCGACCTCGAAGCTATGCCCGCATTGGTCAGCAAGGTGCTCGAGACGGCAGAACCGGTGCGCGCGTTGGCACGCCAGTTCGCGCACGCGTCGACCGTGCTGTTCCTGGGGCGCCACGTCGGCTACCCGGTGGCGCTCGAGGGTGCGCTCAAGCTCAAGGAGCTTGCGTACATGCACGCCGAGGGCTTTGCCGCCGGTGAGCTCAAGCACGGCCCGATTGCGCTGATCGAGGAGGACCTTCCGGTCATCATCGTCATGCCGTCGCCGCAGGGTCGCGCTGTCCTGCACTCGAAGTTGGTGTCCAACATTCAGGAGATCAAGGCGCGCGGGGCAACGACTATCGTCATCGCGGAGGAAGGCGATACCGTCGCCGCGGCGCACGCGGATCACCTGATCGAGATTCCCGCGTCACCGACTCTGCTGCAGCCGTTGCTGTCCACGGTTCCGTTGCAGATCTTTGCGGCCGAGGTTGCCGCGGCACGCGGATACGACGTCGACAAGCCGCGTAACCTGGCGAAATCGGTTACGGTCGAATAGTTTTCGTAGGGAATTTCGGGCCCCGCAGTCGAAAGACTGTGGGGCCCGAGTGCGTTACGGCGTCTTGACGACGACGGTTCCGCGCATCTCGGGATGCGGTGTACAGGTGTAGTCGTAGGTCCCGGGTTCGGTGAACGTGTAGGTGTAAGTTCCCGATTTCTTGAGTGGGCTGCGGAGTTTGCCCTTGGCGTCTCCGAGGCCGTTGACGTCGTGGGCCATTCCGTTGTCGTCGAATACCCACGTGACGGTGTCGCCGACGTTCACGGTGATGGAAGCGGGGGAGTACGCCATCCCGGAGATGGTCACCACGGGTCCGCTCGCCGTCGTTTCGGCCGCAGATGGTGTGGAGTCGGTGCCGGAACTGCACCCGACCAGGCCGAGAGCGAGGACGAGTCCCGCGATTGCCGGGCGAAGACGTGATTTCATGGTTTCGAGGGTAGCGACGGCAACTGAAGGGTTCCGACATGCGTGGGTACTACACAGCCGATCAGGTGCGAGCAGCGGAGGCGCCGCTGCTCGACAAGCTGCCCGACGGAGTGCTGATGCGTCGAGCGGCGTACGGTCTCGCGCGAGTCGTCGCGGACGAATTACGTTCCCGTACAGGATCGGTCGCGCATCGGTCGGTGACGCTTCTGGTCGGTACCGGCGACAACGGCGGTGATGCCCTGTGGGCGGGTGCGTTGCTCCGCAAACGAGGTGTGAGTGTTCGGGCCGTGTTGCTCGATCCGGCGCGCGCTCATCGGTCGGGCCTCGACGCTCTCCTGAAGGCCGGTGGCCGAGTCGCTGCCGAAGTCGGGTCGCCGGATCTGGTGATCGACGGCATCGTCGGGATTTCCGGGCACGGCGGTCTGAGGCCTGACGCAGCCGAGCTCGTCGGCCAGGTGGAGGCACCGATCGTGGCGGTCGATCTTCCGAGCGGCGTCGACGCGAACACCGGCGCAGTGGACGGCCCGTCGGTGACCGCTGATGTGACGGTCACATTCGGTGCGCTCAAGCCGGTGCACGTACTCGCGGCTCCGCTGTGTGGTCGTGTCGAACTCGTGGATATCGGATTGAGCGTCGGCGAACCGGCGTTCGGTTCGCTCGATCCGGCCGAGGTCGGTGCGCTGTGGCCGGTGCCAGGCGCGGAGGACGACAAGTACTCGCAGGGTGTGGTGGGCATCGTTGCGGGAAGTGAGCAGTATCCCGGCGCGGGAGTGCTCTGCACCGGCGCCGCGGTGACCGCGACCTCCGGACTGGTTCGCTACGCCGGGCACGGCGCCGCCGAGGTGCTCGCCCGGTTCCCGGAGGTGATTGCGAGTGAGACGTTCCAAGCCGCCGGGCGGGTTCAGGCCTGGGTGGTCGGACCCGGTATGGGTACCGACGACGACGCCGCGCGGCTTCTGGCGTCGGTACTGGCTACCGATGTACCCGTTGTCGTCGATGCGGACGGACTTACCCTCCTCGCTCAACGTCCCGAACTTGTCGCAGCCCGGACCGCGCCGACTCTTCTGACGCCCCACGCCGGCGAGTTCGCACGATTCACACCACTCGGCGACGACAGAATCGCGGCCACGCGTGCTCTCGCCGAACGCCTCGGAGTCACGATTCTGCTGAAAGGCCGTACGACGGTGATCTCGGATCCCGGCGGTGAGGTCCTGGTCAACGACGCCGGCGGCTCCTGGGCGTCGACCGCAGGCTCGGGTGACATCCTCTCCGGTGTGATCGGCGCGTTGCTGGCGGCGGGTCTGAGCCCTCTCGAAGCCGGGGCCGTCGGGGCGCGGGCTCACGCGTTGGCTGCGAACATCGCCGCTGCCGGCGGTCAGAGCGATGTCGCCGGAGCACCGATTTCGGCTTCGCCGCTGCTGGGAGGTCTGCGCGAGTCGGTGCGTGTGCTTCGCGCTTTTGCCCTTGATTGAGGGTGTTCAAACCCGAACACGTGTCCGATTCTGCGCGGGTGGCAGGATTGTCGCCATGACGCTTGCCCAGGGAAGAGCACCGAAGGAGCCTGCGGAGGGGAAGGCGAGCCGACTCGACGACGCAGTAGGGCCGCAGACGGAGGCAGTCGTCGATCTGGACGCGATCGCGCACAACGTGCGTGTCCTGCGTGAATTTGCCGGTGATGCAGCGTTGATGGCGGTCATCAAGGCGGACGGATACAACCACGGCGCAGTTGCGGTTGCGCGGACGGCACTGTCGGCCGGAGCCCGGGAACTCGGCGTCACCACCATCGCGGAGGCACTGGTCCTTCGCGAGGCAGGCATCACCGCTCCCGTCCTGGCCTGGCTGCACGGCCTCGACGCCGATTTCTCCTCGGCGATCCGATCCGACGTCGAGATCGGCGTGTCCTCGCCGCGGCACCTGGCTGCTGTCGTCGACGCGGCACGGGTTCTGGGACAACAGGCGACCGTGACACTCAAGGTGGACACCGGTCTCAATCGCAACGGCGTCTCGAGAACCGAGTGGCCGCAGATGCTCGACGACCTCGCCACGGCCCGGGACGAGGGCACGATCAGGCTGCGCGGAGTGTTTTCCCATCTTGCGCACTCGGACGAACCGCATCACGACGTCATCGACATGCAGAAGCAGCGTTTGATCGAAGCGGTTGCCGACGTCCGCGCTCGCGGATTCGAACCCGAAGTTGTTCATCTTTCCAACTCCGCCGCTACAGTCACCCGTCCTGACCTGCAATTTGACATGGTTCGACCCGGAATCGCGATATATGGATTGTCTCCGGTGCCCGAACTCGGAGATTTCGGTTTACGACCGGCGATGACGCTGCGAGCGAAGGTGATTCTGGTGAAGAAGGTGGCCGCCGGAGAGGGCGTCTCCTACGGGCATCAGTGGGTCGCACCGCACGACACCACTCTTGCGCTGCTTCCCGTCGGCTACGCCGACGGTCTGACTCGTTCACTGAGCGGCAAGTTCGAAGTGCAGTTGGGCGGCAAGCGTCGCCAGGCCGTCGGGCGGATCTGCATGGACCAGGTGTTGGTGGACCTGGGGCCGGACGGCGACGGAGTTCGCGAAGGCGACACCGCGATCTTCTTCGGCAACGGCGATCACGGCGAACCCAACGCGCAGGCCTGGGCCGACGTACTCGACACCATTCACTACGAGGTCGTGACCGGAATACGTGGACGCACTGTGCGTACGTACACCGGGGGAGAGACGTCATGAAGACTGCAGGAAAGATGAGCATTCTCGGTGGCCTGCTCAGCGCTGTGGCGCTCGGCTCGATGGCCGGCGTGAATGCATTCAAGACCGCGACGCGTCCGGGCCGGGAAATCTACGCGGACGAGGACTTCGACCTCATGACGCGCGACCGCAAGAGCACGGTGCGCACCGAGGACGGCGTCGAGCTGGCAGTTCGCGAAGTGGGACCGGATGACGCTCCGCTGACAGTCGTTTTCGTGCACGGGTACTGCCTGAGTGCGCTGTCCTGGCATTTCCAGCGCCGCCAGCTCGAAGAGCGATGGGGCAACAAGGTTCGCATGGTGTTCTACGACCAGCGCGGACACGGAGATTCAGGTATGCCGCGTTCGAAGAGTTGCACGGTCTCGCAGCTTGGCCGCGACCTCGCGACTGTCGTCGAGGCCAAAGTGCCCAAGGGACCGATAGTTCTCGTCGGCCACTCGATGGGCGGCATGACGGTGCTCGCGCTCGCCGGTCAGCGACCCGAATGGTTCGAGGGCCGAGTCATCGGCGTCGGGCTGGTCGCGACGACGGCGGCAGGGCTGGCCGAGACCGGTCTGACCCGCAATCTGCAGAATCCGATCATCGACGGGTTCCGGTTGGCAGTGCGCACCTCGCCAGGAGTGGTTCAGCACGCCCGGGGCGCTGCGCGAGTACTGATCACGCCGATCCTGCGTGCAGCGTCGTACGGCACCGATGTCAGCCCACGACTGCATGAGCTGTCGGACGGCATGCTCGACCGGACCTCGGTCGTGACCATCGTCAATTTCTTGCGGACGTTGGAACTGCACGACGAGTCCGCGTCCCTCGAGGTGCTCGTGCACACACCGGCAGTCGTGATCTGCGGCGATCAAGACATGATGATTCCGTTCATCAGCTCCAAGCGTCTCGCTGCCGATCTCCCCGAGTCTGAACTCGTGAGAGTTCACGGGGCCGGCCATCTGGTGCAGCTCGAGTTCCCGGCGATCGTGACGGACGCAATCGACAAGCTGGTGCAGCGTGCACAGGTAGAAGAGCGGTCCGATGTCGTCTGAGAACGCCACGGGACTTCCCGAATCCGGACAGATCACGTTGGAAACGGCCGAGGACACCGAGGCTTTCGGCCGACGGTTGGCGGCGGGACTTGTTGCCGGCGACCTGGTGGTGCTGGACGGGCCACTCGGGGCGGGCAAGACCGCGTTGACGCGCGGAATCGGCGCCGGGCTCGGAGTGCAGGGCCGGGTGACGTCCCCGACGTTTGTCATCGCTCGTGAGCATCGTCCGGGCACCCGCCCCGGCGGCGGAGTTCCCGTCGGCATGATCCACGTCGACGCATACCGGCTGGGAGACAGCGGACCGCATGCGCTCGACGAACTCGATGCCCTCGACCTCGACACCGACCTCACCGATGCAGTGGTGGTGGTCGAATGGGGTGGTGACGTCGTGGAAAGGCTCGTCGAACGACACTTGCGCGTGCAGCTTCATCGGGAACCTGAATCGGATGTGCGGACTGCGAGTTGGTCCTGGACGTCGTGAAACGGCGTTTCGTGTCGCAGACGTCGTGAAACGGCGTTTTGTGTCGCAGACGTCGTGAAACGGCGTTTTGTGTCGCAGACGTCGTGAAACGGCGTTTGGTGTTACGGACGTCGTGACCCTCCCGGGCCGGAAGTAGTTCTTCACGTGCGGGTACCCTGAGAAATCGTGCTTGTTCTCGCAATTGACACCTCCACGCCGGCAGTCACTGCCGGAGTCGTCTCCCTGTCTGCTCCGTCACCGGACGCAGAGTCACCGGGCACCGAGTCGCCGGGCACAGTGGAGACGCTTGCCGTGCGTGTCACGGTCAATCCTCGTGCGCACGCCGAGGTCTTGACCCCTCACGTCCTCGAATGCCTCGCCGAGGCCGGGCTCACGCCGGCAGAGTTGAACGCCGTCGTCGTGGGTGTCGGGCCGGGGCCGTACACCGGACTGCGTGTCGGCATGGCGACAGGCGCTGCCTTCGGTGATGCACTCGGTGTTCCCGTGTACGGCGTGTGCAGCCTCGACGCCATCGCGGCTGCGGTACCGACCACACAGAGCCTGCTCGTCGTGACTGATGCGAGGCGTCGCGAGATCTACTGGGCGCGCTATGCCGGCGGAGTGCGCGTCGAAGGACCGGCTGTGAATTCCGCCGGCGACGTTGATCCTTCGCCTTCGACGCTGATTGCCGGATCAGCTTCGCACGTGGACTTCTTCGATCTGCCCGTCGACCCGGCGGAGACACCCTCACCGGCCGGCTTGGTCACAGTCGCTGCTCGCGAGATTCTGGCCGGATCGGTTCCGGCCCCGCTCGAGCCGCTGTACCTCCGACGCCCGGATGCGAAGACCCTCGCAGAACGTGGCAAGTGAGACCGAGCAGATGAAGTACAGCATCGAGCCGATGAACGTCGATGACGCCGAACGGTGCGGGGAGTTGGAGCGCGCGTTGTTCGCGGGCGACGGACCCTGGAGCGCGCAAGCGTTCGTCTCGGAACTTGCGGGCGCACATAATCATTACTTCGTTGCCAGGGAACCCGACGGTCACGTCCTCGGCTACGCCGGAGTCGCGTTGTTGGGCGCGTCGCCGAACATGGAGGCCGAGGTTCACACCATCGGTACCGATCCCTCGGCTCAGCGACTGGGAATCGGCGGCGCGTTGCTCGATGCGCTTCTGACCCTGGCGGATTCACGGCAGTGTCCGGTGTTCCTGGAAGTGCGCACCGACAACGACCCTGCCATCGCGCTGTACCGGCGCGAAGGATTCGAGATCGTCGGAACACGAAAGAAGTACTACCAGCCCAGTGGGGCAGATGCGTACACGATGAGACGGCCCGCCGTGCTCGGTGTCCGCGAAATTGAGGAGCAGCAAGCATGATCGTCATGGGTGTCGAAAGCTCTTGCGACGAAACAGGTGTCGGTATCGTTCGCTGGAACGGTGACGGAACCTGCGACCTGTTGGCCGACGAGGTGGCATCGAGCGTGGATCAGCACGCCAGGTACGGGGGAGTGGTTCCCGAAGTAGCCTCGCGGGCTCACCTCGAGGCGATAGTGCCGACGATGCGCCGTGCCCTTGCTGCCGCCGGTATCGAGAAGCCCGACGCACTTGCCGTCACCATCGGACCCGGCCTGGCCGGTGCGCTACTGGTCGGTGTCGCCGCCGCGAAAGCCTATGCCGCAGCCTGGAACATCCCGTTCTATGCGGTCAATCATCTCGGTGGTCACGTCTCGGTTGACACTCTCGAGCACGGTCCGTTGCCCTCGTGCGTCGCATTGCTGGTCTCCGGCGGTCACACGCACCTGCTTCACGTCGAAGATCTGGGCAAGCCCATTGTCGAACTGGGCACGACTGTCGACGACGCCGCCGGTGAGGCCTTCGACAAGGTGGCCAGACTGCTCGGGCTCGGCTTTCCGGGCGGACCGGCACTCGATGCTGCTGCGCAAGAGGGAGATCGGAACGCAATCGCCTTCCCCCGCGGCATGACCGGCCCGCGCGATTCGCGGCACGACTTCTCGTTCTCGGGACTCAAGACGTCCGTCGCCCGCTATGTCGAATCGAAAGAGCGCGCAGGCGAGGCCTTTTCGATCCCGGACATCGCTGCCTCGTTCCAGGAAGCGGTTGCCGACGTCCTGACGCTGAAGGCAGTGCGTGCAGCCAAGGACGTCGGGGTCGACACGTTGGTTCTCGGCGGCGGCGCCACGGCCAATTCACGTATCCGTTCACTCGCCGAGCAGCGCTGCGCCGAAGCCGGCATCACGTTGCGCATTCCGAAACCTCGACTGTGCACGGACAACGGCGTGATGATCGCTTCGTTGGCTGCCCACCTGATCGGAAACGGTGCAGGCCCTTCGGAATTGAGTGTTGCCACGGACCCGGGGCTGTCGGTCTCGGTCAGCCAGTTGATGCGCTGAGAATCAACCGACTGGGACCGGTTCCCGATCCGGTGTGGTCGCGGGGCCGGTTTCGGGCGTCGAGGTATTCGGTTCACCGGGTCTTGTTGTCGGATCACCGCCGGGGGTGGTGAGTTCGGTTTCGGTGGAACCGGATCCAGGATTCTCCGGCGTCGTCGGGTTTTCGCCGCCGCTCTCACCCGGGCCGAGACCGCCGCCGGGGTTTGCCTCGGTCGGATCGACCGGGGGCGTCGCCTCGGTGTCCGGAAGCGTCGGCCACCACGCCGGTGGATCGGGCAGCGTGATTCCGGGGATGGTCGGCCAATTCGGAGTGGTCGTTGTCGTCGTCGGCGGTGTGGTTGTCGTCGACGTGTCTGGTATCGGCGCCGGCGGAAGCGTGTACTGATGCGTTGTGTACGAGTGAGTGTCGAACGGCTGTGAGTCGAACGGCGTTGTGGGATAGCCGTACTGCGGGAAAGTGCTGCCCACTACCGAAGGCAGAGGATCATGTGAGGGGATGATCGTCGATCCGGTGCTCGGCGTCGCTTCGGGGCTCACCGTCGTCGTGGTCGAACCGGTTCCGACAGGCGAGACCGCGGTGTCGTCGGTCGGCACCAATTCCTTTGCGCCGTAGCCGAGTACCAGTCCGCCGACCACGAGCGCACCGATCAAAGCTCCCGAGACCTTGGCGGTGGATCCCGAGCGCTGGTCACTTCCGGAGCCCAGCAAGGGGAAACGAATTGCGGTGATCGAATCTGCCAGGAGTGCAGCACCTTTGGTTGCCGCAGTCTCGGGCTCGACGATCTCGACCAAGGGGAGGTCGACGGCAGCGGCGACGGCGGACCGCACGGCCGGAATGTGTGCGCCACCGCCGATGAGCACAACGGCACCGACCGGCCGCGGTGAGCCGTTCACGACTTCACGGATGAAGGTGACGGCGCGCTCGATATCCGGGGCGATGATGGCTTCGAACTCGTCGCGCGTGATCGCCATTGCATCGACGGGAAGGTCGATGGTCACCTTGGCGGCCGTGGACAGTTGCTCCTTCGCGACGTGGCACCGGGCAGCAAGAAGCTCCGCGTCGGTGTACCGGCGCAGGTGCCCTGGCGCCTTCTCCGTCACGAAGTCGACCAATGCCCGGTCGATTCCGGCCCCCGCGAGGGCGTCGATACGGTCGGAATGCAGAACTTCACCGGTGTGATCGACGACGGACACCGTCAGACCCTGATCGCCGACGTCCACCTGAGCTGTCGTGTCGTACCGCTCGGTTTTCCCGGTCTCGGCGAGATACGCGTGTACTGCGGCAGGTTCGGGGATGGCACGGACCTGCTTCGGCGAGCGCGAGAGAGATGACCTGATGCTCGCGAGCTGGTCGTCCGTGCGATAGCTGACACCGATCGAGCGCGGCGCTTCAGATCCGTCCGTTACCTGCGTCGTCATCAGCTTGATGGACGCCCGGACGAGGTCACCGACGTTGGAATTGGCCTGATCCGCCGAGACGAAGCGAGTCTCGGCAGGCACCGCTCCTGGCGCGTTTGTGCTGGTATCGGTGTCGACGAGGGCTGAATAGACACCGGAAGATCCAGTGGAAATTCCCAGTGAACAACTCATCGCGCACCTCCTCACAGTCAATACCGGTCAATGTTCAATCGACCGCCGTTATATGAACGTTACAGAAGGTTCGTGAGGATTGCTCAGTGCTTTTTGTCTCCATGACACCCTTTTCGGACCGAAAGGGTGGTTTTACCTGCGAAATTGTCGATCATTGATTCATGCGGAAAAAAGGCGATTCTCCCCACATCGACCGGGATCGACGACGCGCGCTGATCCGGGGTGCGGTGCTTCGACCCACGCTGACGATGATCGCCTTCGGATGTGCGTACTTCTTCCTGCCGTGGATCGATGTCCACACAGTGGGTGCGATTTTCCTCTTGATCGGTGGAGGGGCAGCGGTGCTTGCCGTGACGACCTGGCAGGTGCGTCGAATTCTGCGTTCCGATGTGCCTTCTCTGCAGGCGGTCGAAGCAGTGGCGGTCGTGATGCCGACCTACTTGCTGTTGGTGTCCATCACCTATTTTTCGGTCGAGCATGCGAGTGCCGGCAGTTTCACCGAACCGCTGTCGCGTATGGCGGCCCTGTACTTTTCGCTGTCGGTGTTCTCGACCGTCGGCTTCGGCGACATCGCTGCACAGACGGACCTTGCCAGGGGACTCGTGAGCCTTCAGATCGTCTGCAATCTGGTGTTGATCGGATTCGGCGTTCGATTCGTGGTTGCCGCAGTGTCGTGGGCGAAAGCGCACCGCTCGCCTTCGAGCGGACCTGAAATCACCTAGGACACTGCGGCAATCGGAGTCATCGTCCGGTGTGGACCAACAATTCGACGTTCTGGTCGACGCCGGTACCCGTCAACTTCGGGTCGCGGTGGATGTCGTTGAACGACAGTTCGCGGTACAGCGAGGCGAGCCCGGCTGCCGACTTGTCGCTGTACTCGACTGAATTGGGACTTTCCGCTTCGAAGAGCGTCGCAAGCAACGACACCGTTCCGTCGTGATTGTCCGCGATCTCGATGATGCGCCCGAGCTGTGGGTAGTCGATGTGAGAGGCGGTGTTGATCTCCCAGAAGCCCTGCTCGGGGGTCGCGCCGGGCCACGGGGTGATCTTGTTCTCGTGGGTGTGTCCGTTCACCCAGGCAAGTACGTTCGGGAAACGATGCAGCAAGTCCAGAAGCTGTGAACCGCGCAGGCGCGGCTCGAGGACGTTCTCGGGGTCGGGAATGAGATTGTCCATCGTGTCGCTCGTGTGGTGACTGAACAGCACGAAATAGGTGTCACTGCGCGACTCGGTGACGCGAGAGCCCGCGGCGTCGTAGTAGGTGCTGCTGCCGGCGCGCAGGGTGTTCTCGATCCACTGGAACTGAGCGGCGCCCAGCGAACCGTCGACAAGGCCTGCGCGGTTGGTGGAGTCCATGCTGATGCCGACGACGCCCGGTGCGATCTGGAACGCGTAGTAGCCGATACCGGTTTCGCCGGCGTCGGGGGCGAAACCGTGCCCGACAGGGCCGGGGCCGGTGTGCGCGGGATCAAGGTGTGCGGCGATGAACTGCCGGGGTGTGAACGGTGCGCGCGACGGGTCGGGGGTGACCTGGCGCGGCGGCGTAGTGAAGGCGGACAGGATTCCGGGAATCGCACTGGGATCGAACTTGGTGGCGATGTCGATCTGCTTGGCCTGCTCCGGTGAACCGGGCACCTCGAATTTGAGAGATCCCGTGTACATCGCTTCGAGCGGTGGGATGCCGCTGGGCACCGTGCCCGACACCGAATCGTCGTGGTTGCCGAACACGCAGTACCAAGGGGTGTTCAGGCCGGGGCTCGACACGGGAGTGAAAGCGGCACCGAAGAAGTCCGGAATCTCCGGGAAGCCGGCCTTCTTGTACATGTCGAGCATCGGCGATTCAGGGTTCCAGTACAGATCGGCACCCGAGTTCTGCACACCCTCGTAGCGGTCCTTGGCGCCGGTATTGGCGACGACGGTTCCGCCGTTGAGTGAGGTGAGGAACCAGTCGAGTTCGGCGAATTCCTTGTTGTCCGTGTTGTCGCCGGTGGTGACAACGGCATCGAAGGGGCGCGAGGTGTGCGGGCCGCTCCCGATCGAATTGACGCGTCGGACAAGCGAAATCAGCCCGTGCGCCGTCAAGGTCTCCTGGGGGCGGAACGCAGAACCGGTGATCTGATGGACGTATTCGAAGCGCATGGGGGACTGGGCGTCGACGATGTGGACGTCGGTCAACTGCACGAGTGAGGCGAGCGCGGTGCGTCGGTCCTCGCGTCCTGACTTCGGCTCGGCCAACTCGCTGCGCACGATGTTCGCCCAACCGGGACCGGCAGTGAGCCTGGTGTAGCCGCTGCTGCTGACGGGCGTGGACACGGACTCGAGAGTGGTGCCGGGACCTGACGTCGGAATGGTCGACGCGCCTGCGTATTGCAGGCCCCACGGCTTGCCAAGGCTGACCGCGCCGACGGCGCCGAGTCCGGCGAAGGTCAGAAAACTACGGCGATTGATGTTCGTCACGAAGTGAACAATAGGTGAACGTGGTGGACGGCTGTCTTGTTTCGCTCTGGACGAAGAGAAAAATGCGCCCAGTCCTTGAGGGTTGGCACTCTCACGTATAGAGTGCCAATTGGCGCTGATCGAGTTCCGGCACCCGCGACGACGGGACTGCAGTGACGCGCCGTAAACGGCATACCCAAACAGCTGTCCGAGGATCGCCTCGGACGCACATACCCCAAAGTGGAGGGCTCATCGTGGCGAGCGTCAACATCAAGCCGCTCGAGGACAAGATCCTCGTCCAGGCCAACGAGGCTGAAACGACGACGGCTTCCGGCCTGGTCATTCCTGACACAGCCAAGGAAAAGCCCCAGGAGGGCACTGTCGTTGCAGTCGGCGAAGGCCGCGTCAACGAGCAGGGCAACCGCATCCCGGTCGACGTCAAGGAGGGTGACACGGTCATCTACTCCAAGTACGGCGGAACCGAGATCAAGTACGCCGGCCAGGAATACCTGATCCTGTCGGCACGCGACGTGCTGGCTGTCGTCTCCAAGTAAGACACACGTGATCCGCCCCGGAGTCCACACAGGATCCCGGGGCGGAATGCGTTCACGCCCCGAAGATTCAGGAGCTGACAGAACAGATGTCCAAGCAAATTGCGTTCAACGAGACCGCACGCCGCGCTCTCGAAGCCGGAGTCGACAAGCTTGCCGACGCCGTCAAGGTGACCTTGGGCCCGCGTGGACGCCACGTCGTGCTCGCCAAGGCATTCGGCGGCCCCACCGTCACCAACGACGGTGTGAGCATCGCCCGTGAGATCGAGCTCGAAGATCCCTTCGAGAACCTCGGCGCGCAGCTCGTCAAGAGCGTCGCCACCAAGACCAACGATGTTGCCGGCGACGGCACCACGACCGCGACCGTTCTGGCCCAGGCCATCGTCCGCGGCGGACTCAAGAACATCGCAGCGGGCGCGAACCCGATGGCGCTCGGCGTCGGCATCAACGCCGCAGCCGACAAGGTCGTCGAGGAACTGCTCGCCGCGGCCACCCCGGTCGAGGGCGAGAAGTCGATCGCCCAGGTCGCCACCGTCTCCTCGCGTGACGAAGAGATCGGCAAGCTCGTCGGCGAGGCACTCACCCGTGTCGGAACCGACGGCGTCGTGACGGTCGAGGAATCCTCCACCGTTGCAACCGAACTCGTTGTCACCGAAGGCGTTCAGTTCGACAAGGGCTACCTCTCGCCCTACTTCGTCACCGACATCGATGCGCAGAAGGCCGTCTACGAAGACGCGTTGATCCTGCTCTTCCGCGAGAAGATCAGCTCACTTCCCGACTTCTTGCCGCTGCTCGAGAAGGTTGCCGAATCCGGCAAGCCGCTCTTGATCATCGCCGAGGACGTCGAGGGTGAAGTTCTCTCCACCCTGGTGGTCAACTCCATCCGCAAGACCATCAAGGCCGTCGCCGTCAAGGCGCCGTTCTTCGGTGATCGTCGCAAGGCATTCCTCGACGACCTCGCAGTCGTCACGGCAGGCACCGTCATCAACACCGACGTCGGCCTCTCCCTGAAGGAAGCCGGCCTCGACCTGCTCGGCAGCGCTCGCCGCGTTGTCGTCACCAAGGACGAGACGGTCATCGTCGACGGTGCCGGCACCGCTGACGACATCGCGACCCGCGTCGCGCAGTTGCGTCGCGAGATCGAGAACACCGATTCGGATTGGGACCGCGAGAAGCTCGAAGAGCGTCTGGCGAAGCTGTCCGGCGGCGTGGCCGTCATCAAGGTCGGCGCAGCCACCGAAACCGATCTCAAGGAACGCAAGTTCCGCGTCGAGGATGCGGTCAACGCAGCCAAGGCAGCAGTTGCCGAGGGCATCGTCCCCGGTGGCGGATCGGCTCTCGTTCAGGCCGGTACGGCTCTGATCGGGAACCTCGGCCTGTCGGGTGACGAGGCCACCGGCGTTGCCGTGGTCCGTGAAGCCCTCAACGCTCCGTTGTTCTGGATCTCCAGCAACGCAGGCATCGACGGATCCGTCGTTGTCAGCAAGGTCGCCGAGATGACCAAGGGCGAAGGCTTCAACGCTGCCACCCTCACCTACGGCAACCTGCTTGCCGACGGCGTCGTCGACCCGGTCAAGGTCACTCGCTCGGCAGTGGTCAACGCCGCTTCCGTCGCGCGCATGATCCTCACGACCGAGAGCGCTGTCGTCGAGAAGCCGACCGAGGCAGTTGCCGACACCGGACACGGTCACAGCCACTAGCTCGCTGCTCGTAGTTTCGACAAAGAAGAGATCCCCCACCGGATTCCGGTGGGGGATCTCTTCTTTCGTCTGGCGATCAGATGAGCGGGATCGTTGCGAACGGCTCGCTGGTGGGCTGCTGCGATCCGCCGGGCGGTTCGACCGTGAACGCCAACTTCGTGTTCGGGCCGATGCCGTCGAGCACCACCTGGGTAGTGGGTTTGACGTCGCTCGGAGCCATCGTCCCCATCGGGATCATCGTGGTGTCGTCGGTGTCGCCCGGCACCAGCCACATCTGGTAGACGGTATCCGGACTCGGGGGAGTCACATCGTTCATCACGAGGACTGCGGCGTCTTCGGAGGGCGAGAACAGCGTCGTGGCACTACCGCCGCCCGGGATGTCACGCGTCGTGGCATGAACGTCGGGTGCTGCCATGATTTCGGATGCGGGGTTCTGCGGCGGCGTGTTGTCGGACAGCGTGCGTCCGATTCCGATGCCGCCGACCAGGATTGCGACTGCGGCGGCCGCCGCAAGAGCCATGGTCCACGGGCGTCGACGGTTACGACGCTCGGCCAGCGAAACCGGGGCGTTGGGAGCCGCGGTCTGTTCTGCGATCGAGGCGAGGACGCTGCTGCGCAGTGACGGCGGGGGCTCGACGGCGTCGACGACGGTCATCGCGGCCATGGTTTCGGAGGTGAGTCGGACCTGGGCGTCGAATTCGGCGCGGGTCGCGGAGTCCGAAGCGGCAAGTCGTCTGTCGACCTCACGGCGCTCGTCGAGGTCCAACGCATCGATCGCGTAGGCGTACGCGTAGTCGATCAGCTCTTCGTCCATCTCACATCACCCCCAAACATCCACGTAGGCGCAGTAGTCCGTCGCGAATTCGCGACTTGATCGTGGGAATCGCCACGCCGAGATCTTCGGCCACCTCGCGGTACGTTCGGCCGCCGTAATAGGCGAGAGTCACCGATTGGCGCTGAGTGTCCGTCAGCGTTTCGAGACAGTCGGTGACAGCACGATGCTCGTCTCTTCGTGTCACTTCGTCGCTGACGACGTCGAACTCGGGAGTGGCATTGGTGGTGTCGTAGAGAGCCTGTCGATCCGAACTCGACTGTTCGGAGCGCACGCGATCCACCGCGCGGCGGTGGGCAAGCGTCAGAAGCCAGGAGAGTGCGGACCCCTTGGCAGGATCGAAGCTGTCGGCCGATTTCCAGGCTTGGAGGTAGACCTCTTGGACCGCTTCCTCGGAGAAGCCTGGATCACGGAGTACACGGAGAACCATGCCGTAGACACGGGAGCTGGTTCGGTCGTAGAACTCGGCAAAGGCGCTCTGGTCGCCACCGGCCACGTTCGCGAGGATCACTGCCAGCTCGCGTGATTCCACGATTCGCGCGGTGCGGGCCGCAGAATTGTCCGTCGGGCATGCGTCGGCCGCATCCGACGCATGGTCTGGCTCGCTCACGAAGAGTTGTCTCGCTTCATCGCGTACAACCGTAGCGTGCATGTCCGGTTCTTTTCTCTCGGCCCGCCGTTGGCCGCTGTGCGCCTTTATTAACCGCGGGGGGTTAATAAAGGCGCACAGCAGGTGGGGACTACTGCGGCATCAGCACCGAATCGATGAGGTAGACGGTGGCGTTTGCGGTCTTGACTCCACCGCAGACGACAGTTGCGTCGTTGACCTTGATGTTGTCACCGGATCCGGTGACGGTGACCGTTCCGCCCTCGGCGGTGGGGTGCGTTCCGTCGATCGCGTCAGGAGCGATCTGGCCGGGAACCACGTGGTAGGTGAGGATCTTGGTCAGCGTGGCGCTGTCCGTCTTGAGGCTGTCGATCGTCGCGGGGTCGATCTTGGCGAATGCCGAGTCGATCGGTGCGAAGACGGTGAACTCGCCGCCGTTGAGAGTGTCGACCAGGTTGACGTCCGGGTTGAGCTGTCCGGAGACTGCCGCGGTCAAGGTGGTGAGCAACGGATTGTTGGATGCCGCTGTGGCAACCGGATCCTGGGCCATTCCGCTGACCGATCCGGCGCCGCTCGGCACTGCGGCTGCATAGTCGGCACAACCGGCACCGACCAGATCAGAAGCAGGCTCCGCCATCGCGCTGCTGGGAGACATGCTCGATCCCATGGCAGAAGACGTCATGGCGGCGCTGGACGTGTCGGTCGACGAATCGTTGTCGTCGGAGGAGCAACCGACGACGCCGAAGACGGCGAAAGAGGCTGCTGCGGTGACTGCCAGAACTCGAGTAGAGGTGTTCATGGGTCTGCCTTCCTGAAGGGATGTGCTGAGGTGCACTGTCAGAAGGCATTCGGAGTCGGTTGTCGACAGGATGGGTCGGAGTCGGAAATTCTTTTCAGGAGCTGGTGTACACAAGCAAAAGCCCCCGAAAACTCTCGGGGGCCTTGTGCACTCGACCTACGTGTATCAGGAAGCTATGCGGGTGGTGCGACGGTGGCGCGCATGTAGTTCACGTTCGGTTTCCGACATTCCTCCCCAGATGCCGTACGGCTCGGCGACGGTCAGCGCGTGGCTGCGGCACTGCATCAGTACCGGGCACTGACGGCACATCTCTTTTGCGCGGGTTTCGCGCTGGGCACGTGCTCTACCGCGTTCGCCATCGGGATGGAAGAACATGGAGGAGTCGACTCCGCGGCACAGACCGTGCATCTGCCAGTCCCAGATGTCTGCGTTGGGGCCTGGAAGGTGATTCGGTGCAGGCATGTTGACTCCTTACTGCAAGCTCGCGTTGATCAACGAGCGGACCAAGTTGCCCGGAGGTTATCCGGGCCTTCTGAATCGTTCACGCTTGCTAACCGTAAGGGTGCTGAGTAAATCGCGTCAATAGGCTCGTTCAGTGGCGATCGGCATATATCGAAATGCGAGAGTTAACGAAGTATATATTTACATTTCGGGTCTCTCATGCGTTGCGCTGCGTCGATGTTGAAATCGGGTCGATCGAGGTGGTGGCAGGCAAGCCTGGCTGCTCGAGATGCGAAACCCACAGATCAGGGATATGTTTGGTGCTGATCGCCCGGCGAAAAGACTCAGTCGTTCGGCTCGGTTTGCGTCATTTGTCCGATATTGCACGGGCAGGGTCGTACTCCATTTCGGGACTTAGTGCCCAAGTTTCAACTAGGACATCTGTCCAATAAGTAATGCGCAGTTAACGTCACGGATATATGCCCGTTAAATATCATTACGAGTACATTCGGCAAATCTCAGTTGAATATCTGATTAACTCCGACAAACTTGCCTTTTCGTCTTCCCGTGCGGCAAACGGCATCGGTCAGGCGCTTGTCTGTTGGCGCTGCTGCGATGATCTACCTGTGTCGACACTTGAGCCCCCTGAATCGCCTTCGTTCACTGAGTCACCTGGCCTTCCCGGGACTCTCGAATCCGCCGCATTCGGTGCGGATCCGGACCTTGACCGTCTCCCTGCGCCTTGCTCTACCCGGGATTGGTGGACAACGGCAGTAATACTGGGTGGTCAGGGGCACTACGCCAGGGCGCGGGCAGCATTGGATGTCCTCGATCGGCTCACGACGGGGTCCTCGACGCACTCGGATCGAGTTCTTGCCTCTCTCTCTGCCAGCGCGAGGGCGTCGTTTCTTCGCCAGAGTGGACGTCATGCACTCGCGTCGACGTGGGACGGGCGCGCACTGGCGATTGTCGGCGGTCTGCCAGTCGATCCAGAGGCTGCCTGTGACGCTCTGACCGGTCTGGCCGCGGACGCCCTCGGTTGTGGCCGGCTCCCGCTCGGCTGGCGCCTGCTGGGGGAGTGTCGGACCCGTCTGGGCGGCGAGGGCGGGCTGTGGCGGCAGGAAATTCGGATCGAATGGGTCTCGGCGGAACTGGCGCTGGCGGGAGGTGACTTCGCGCGCGCCCGCAGACACGCAGAACGCGCCGTCGAATTGTCGGGGAAATCGGAGTCCGTCCGGCACCGCGTGAAGTCGGATCTACTGCGCAGCGCCGCGCTGACCGGAACAGACCCAAGCGCTGCCGTGGAGTCGGCAGCGGAAGTGCTTGCGAGGTGTCAGCAATACGGCCTGCTGCCCCTGGCCTGGGCGTCGTCGCTGCTGATCGAGGGTGTGAGCGGCGGGAGGACCTCGCCGAGTGCCCGTGAGATCGGCGATCTGATTGCGATGCGCGGTGGATCACTCCTACCTTTGTCGTAATCGATCCACCCGAAGTCTCTCGCGAACGATTCCCACAGGGCTGTTTCGATATCGCGACTGCTGGGCGGGCATGCGGAGACCAGCCGGTCCGGATGGTTACTCTTAGAGGGTTCCGCTGAGAGCGGGAGCACACCCGCTCGGGAGGTGCCACTGTAACGCCAGGATTTTCGCTGACGATGACAAATACGAGCGATGAGTTGGACACCGCGGTCGCCGCTGCTGCGCAGGGCGACCGTACAGCTCTAGCTTTGGTTCTGGAGAACATCCGACCGATGGTGGTGCGCTACTGCCGCGGTCGAGTGGGTGCGGCCGAGCGGGGACACCTGTCCGCTGACGACGTCGCGCAGGAAGTGTGTCTGGCCGTGATGACCGCGCTGCCGCGTTATCAAGACCAGGGACGCCCGTTCATGGCCTTTGTGTACGGAATTGCCGCGCACAAGGTTGCGGACGCACATAGAAGTTCCGCCCGTAACAAGTCGGAGCCCGTTTCCGAAGTACCGGATGTAATAGCACTGGATGATGGTCCCGAACAGCGAGCACTCGATTCGGAGTCCAGCAGACAGATGCATGAACTTCTCGGCACACTTCCGGAGAAGCATCGAGAAATCTTGATACTTCGCCTGGTGGTCGGGATGTCGGCCGAGGAAACGGCCGTCGCCGTCGGTAGTACCGCCGGAGCTGTACGAGTCGCTCAGCACAGGGCGATCGCGAAACTGAAAAAAGAAGTAACGAAAGCAGGTGAGAGCTTTGGCTAGAGATGAGGGGCGTGACGCTTCGAATCTCGGTGATCTCGCCGACGACGGTACGCCAGTGGACTTGGCTGCGGTTCGGCGTGACGATGCGCTGATCGAGTCCATTTCGAGTGGCGGGCCGGTAGCAACCGATAGCACCGAACAGTACGAACTTGCGTTGATTCTCTCGCAATGGCGTGACGATGTCGTTGCGACTCCGATGCCCGAGGGTCCGTTGTTGGACGATGTCATCGCTGCAATCACAGCGACGCCGTCCGGCTTCTCCGATCGTCAGCGTTCACGTTCCCGTTCCCGATTGCGTGTGGTCCGCCCGATCGCCGCCGCAGCAGCTGTTGCAGCAGTGGTCTTCGGTGGTGCCACAGCGATGGCGTACGACGCCCAGCCCGGCGATGCCCTCTGGGGCGTCAAGCAGGTCGTCTTCGCCGACGAGGCCAACTCGACGGTCGCGAAGATCGACACGACATCCGAGCTGGAAAAGGCCGAGCGTCTGTTGGCCGCCGGGGACACTCCCGCGGCAAAGATGGTGCTGGACAACGCAGCTCACCGTGCCGATGCGGTCAAGGACTCGCAGGACAAGACGGATCTCGTCGAGCGTTGGGGCAAGTTGATGACGCAGGTCCAGGAGACCACGTCACCCGCAGTACCGCCGTTGACGTCCGATCAGCAATCCTCGCTTGCCACCTCTCCCACGGCGATTCCGGGGACTTCAGTCAATCCGGCCAACCCTCAGTTGTCTGGCGGCGTGACCACAACGACAACGCCCGACCCTGGAATCATGCAAGCGCCTGGTCCAAGCGCGGCGTCGTCTACACCGTCATCGTCGCCCACGACGACTACCACGACCACGACGACCACCACGACAACGACGTCACTGGCCCCGGCCTCGTCGCCGTCGGGTGATTCTTCTTCACCCCCACCCTGAGGTTCCCGCTCTGATCGCATCGTTGCGGTCCAAGTTCATACGAAAGTGGCCGACAAGCAATTGCTTGTCGGCCACTTTCGTTTGAACCTGGTGGGGTTTCGCTCAGCTGTCGAAACCGTCGCCGTGCATCGCCTCGTTCATCGACGCGTCGGCGTATCCACGGCAGTAGTCCCACGTGACATATGCCTCAGGCATCGGGTCGTAGGCAGGCTCGTGGGGGCGGACGGTTCCGTCCACGAGGAGCTGCAGCAGGTTTGCGCGCAGCATGTCCCAGTCGTGGTAGTGATCTTGTTGGCAGTCTTCGCAGCACACTACGAGACCGCGGATGCCGCGGTGAGCGAGGAGTGCCTCGTAGACGGCGAGGTCAGCGAGATCCTCCTCGACCGCTTGGCGTTCGTGGGGGTCGAGTGGTTGACCCGGCTCGATGGCATCGAGAGCCGCGGAGGGGTCAGCTGGGTCGCCGGCGAAGGGATCTGGCGGCAGACCGGGGGGCAGTTGATCACGCACAGCACCACGGTACGCAGGTCAGGGGGGTCAGCGCCACTTGTTACGCGTACCCGCAGCGTGGGTGGGATGGTTCGGACCTTTGAGTGAGCCGATACCATGGTGTGCAACGCCGGGAAAAGGTGCCAGGAATTTCTTTCCGTGCAGGCGCCTTCTATCCGATATCCAGCTTTCGTAATCCGTTTCGAGGCGGCTGCTACAGCGGTCGCCCTGGGCGAATCTAGGTCCATGGAGGGTCCTGACCGCATGAGTAGTTCTGCAGGACATGTACACACCGGAGGAGACGACCCCAACAAGGTCGCAATGCTGGGACTGACTTACGACGACGTGCTGCTGTTGCCTGCTGCGTCCGACGTCATCCCGAGCCAGGTCGACACGTCCAGTCAACTGACCCGCGACATCCGTCTGCGGATTCCGTTGGTCAGTTCTGCGATGGACACCGTCACCGAGTCGCGCATGGCAATTGCGATGGCACGCGCCGGCGGCATGGGTGTTCTGCACCGCAACTCGTCCGTCGAGGTTCAGGCAGGACAGGTCGAGACCGTCAAGCGCTCCGAGGCCGGCATGGTGACCGATCCCGTCACGTGTAAGCCGACCGACACGATGGGTGAGGTCGACGCGAAGTGCGCTCGCTTCCGCATCTCGGGTCTGCCGGTCACCGACGACGCCGGCCAGTTGGTCGGCATCGTCACGAACCGTGACATGCGGTTCGAGGTCGACCAGAATCGTCCGGTCGTCGAGATCATGACCAAGATGCCGCTGATCACCGCTCAGGAAGGCGTCACCGCAGACGTGGCACTGGGCCTTCTTCGTCGGCACAAGATCGAGAAGCTGCCGATCGTCGACGGCAACGGCAAGCTCACCGGTCTGATCACGGTCAAGGACTTCGTGAAGACCGAGCAGCATCCGGACGCTACCAAGGACCGTGACGGTCGACTGCTCGTCGGCGCTGCAGTCGGTGCAGGCGACGACGCCTTCCAGCGTGCGATGGCGCTCACCGATGCCGGTGTGGACGTACTCGTGGTGGACAGTGCGCACGGTCATTCGTCCAACGTTCTCGACATGATCGCCAAGCTCAAGCGTGAACTGGGTGAGCGGGTTCAGATCATCGGTGGCAACGTCGCTACGCGCGCGGGTGCTCTGGCACTGGTCGAAGCCGGCGTCGATGCCGTCAAGGTCGGAGTCGGCCCTGGTTCCATCTGCACCACCCGCGTCATCGCCGGTGTCGGTGCCCCTCAGGTCACGGCCATCCTGGAAGCGGTTGCCGCGTGCAAGCCTCTGGGTGTGCCCGTCATCGCTGACGGTGGACTCCAGTTCTCCGGTGACATCGCGAAGGCTCTTGCCGCGGGTGCGTCGACGGCCATGCTGGGTTCGCTCCTGGCCGGTACCGCTGAATCGCCCGGCGAACTGATCCTGGTCGGCGGCAAGCAGTTCAAGAGCTACCGCGGTATGGGTTCGCTCGGCGCGATGCAATCGCGTGGCGAGGCCAAGTCGTACTCCAAGGACCGGTACTTCCAGGACGACGTACTTTCCGAGGACAAGTTGGTTCCGGAAGGCATCGAAGGACGTGTTCCGTTCCGTGGCCCGCTTTCCCAGGTGACGCACCAGCTCACCGGTGGTCTGCGCGCTGCCATGGGTTACACGGGGTCGGCGACGATCGAGCACCTGCAGAACGCTCAGTTCGTCCAGATCACGGCGGCCGGTTTGAAGGAAAGCCATCCGCACGACATCACGATGACTGTCGAAGCACCCAACTACACCGCTCGTTAGCAACCAGTACACGAGAAAGGGGCGCGCGTGCGCGACCTCGTTGAGATCGGCATGGGTCGAACGGCCCGACGTACCTACGAGTTGGACGATGTGAACATCGTTCCCTCCCGGCGAACCCGTTCGTCGAAGGAGGTGTCGACTGCTTGGCAGCTCGACGCTTACAGGTTCGACATCCCAGTCCTCGCACATCCCACCGACGCGTTGGTCTCGCCGACCTTCGCGATCGAGCTGGGTAAGCGCGGCGGCCTCGGTGTCATCAACGGTGAAGGCCTGTGGGGTCGTCACCCCGATGTCGAGGAGAAGCTCCGGCGTCTCGTCGAGATCGCCGAAAAGGACGGTGGCGTCGACGCAGCCATCCGCTACTTGCAGGAGCTGCACGCGGCACCGCTGCAGGCGGGTCTTCTGGCTGCTGCGGTGGCGCAGGTCCGTGATTCGGGGGTCACCACTGCCGTTCGGGTCAGTCCGCAGAATGCGCGCGCACTGACGCCCGAGCTGATCAAGGCCGGAATCGACCTGCTGGTCGTCCACGGGACGATCATCTCGGCCGAGCACGTCGTGCACACCGAGCAGGAACCGCTGAACCTCAAGACGTTCATCTCGGAACTCGACGTTCCGGTTGTCGCTGGTGGGGTCAGTGACCACCGCACCGCGCTGCACCTGATGCGTACCGGCGCTGCCGGTGTCATCGTCGGGTACGGCTCCACCGAGGGTGCAACCACCACCGGTGAGGTCCTGGGTATCGGCGTTCCGATGGCCACGGCCATTGCCGACGCTGCAGCAGCCAGGCGCGACTACCTCGACGAGACGGGTGGACGCTACGTCCACGTCATCGCCGACGGTGACATCGCAACTTCGGGTGATCTGGCGAAGGCCATCGCCTGCGGTGCCGACGCTGCCGTTCTGGGCGCGCCGCTGGCCGTGTCCGCCGAGGCGCCGGGTGGCGGCTGGTACTGGCCGTCCGCTGCGGCTCATCCTTCGGTTCCGCGTGGAGCGCTTCTTCCGGTTTCCTACGGCGAGCGTCCGAGCCTGGATCAGGTCCTGAGCGGTCCTTCGGATGATCCGTACGGTTCTCTGAACTTCGTCGGCGGTCTTCGTCGGTCGATGGCCAAGGCCGGGTACTCCGACCTCAAGGAGTTCCAGAAGGTCGGGCTGACGGTCCGCGCGTAGTTTGTACCTTTCTGTGGCCCCGGTTCTTCGTGAACCGGGGCCACAGTTCGTTGTGCAGGACTTTCTTCCGTTCCTGATACTTGCGGTTATGCTTATGGGGCCCCTTGTGGTGGTAGTCACAAGGGATAGGTGCATACTGGCGGGTAACTACGGTTCACGGTGGAGGTGTCCTGATGGGCAAGCAACGGGCAACGGACTACGACGTACTGATCGTCGGATCCGGGTTCGGCGGAAGCGTGAGCGCGCTTCGTCTCGTGGAGAAGGGCTACAAGGTCGGCGTCATCGAAGCCGGCCGACGGTATGCCGACGAAGATTTCGCGAAGACCAGCTGGGATCTCAAGAAGTTCCTCTGGGCTCCGAAGCTGGGTTGCTTCGGCATTCAGCGCGTGCATCTGCTGCGCGACTGCCTCATCCTCGCGGGTGCAGGGGTCGGCGGCGGGTCGTTGAACTACGCCAATACGCTGTACCAGCCACCGGAGCCGTTCTTCCAGGACAAGCAGTGGGCGCACATCACCGACTGGCGAAGTGAGCTCACCCCGTACTACGAGCAGGCTCAGAAGATGCTCGGCGTCGTGCAGAATCCGCACATGACGCCCGCTGACGAGATCATGAAGTCGGTCGCCGACGACATGGGCGTCGGCGACACGTTCATCCAGACGCCCGTCGGCGTCTACTTCGGTGAGCCGGGCAAGAAGGCGAAGGACCCGTACTTCGGCGGCGTCGGACCCGAGCGCACAGGTTGCATCGAGTGCGGCGAGTGCATGACGGGCTGCCGTCACGGCGCGAAGAACACTCTCCTCAAGAACTACCTGGGCCTTGCCGAGACAGCCGGCGCCGAGATCATTCCGATGACCACTGTGTCCGGACTTCGTGAGGCTCGCGACGGTTCGTGGGATGTGTTCACCGAGCGAACCGGTGCATTCGGACGAAAGAACCGCCGCACCTACACGGCTGCGAACGTGATTCTCGCGGCCGGAACGTGGGGCACTCAGCATCTGCTCTTCGACATGAAGGACACCGGAGCGCTGCCCAAGCTCTCCGACAAGCTCGGCGAGCTGACTCGAACGAACTCCGAATCCATCGTCGGCGCAGGCAAGTACAAGGTCGATCCTGCACTCGACCTGACCCGCGGAGTGGCGATCACGTCGTCGTTCCACCCGAGTAGTGACACCCACATCGAGCCGGTCCGCTACGGCAAGGGTTCCAACGCGATGGGACTGCTGCAGACCTTGATGACGGATGGCGGTGGCTCGACACCGCGGTGGATCAAGTTCCTCGGTGTGGTCGCGAAGAACCCGTACCAGATGCTGCGCATGCTGACTGTCAAGGACTGGAGCGAGCGCACGATCATTGCGTTGGTCATGCAGAACCTCGACAACTCGATCACCACGTACACGAAGAAGGGCCTGTTCGGTCGACGCAAGGTCACCAGCAAGCAGGGCCACGGTCAGCCGAACCCGACGTGGATTCCCGAGGGCAACGAGGCGACGCGTCGAGTTGCCGCGAAGATCGACGGCGTCGCAGGCGGCACGTGGGGCGAGATCTTCAACGTTCCTTTGACCGCGCACTTCCTGGGTGGTTGCGCTATCGCGTCGGATTCCGATCACGGCGTCATCGATCCGTACCACCGCGTGTACGGCTACCCGACGCTCAGCGTCGTCGACGGTGCAGCGGTGTCGGCCAATCTCGGCGTGAATCCGTCGCTGACCATCGCCGCTCAGGCCGAGCGCTCGGCCTCGCTGTGGCCGAACAAGGGGGAGACGGACCTGCGTCCCGCCCAGGGCAGCGGCTACGAGCGTTTGGCTCCGATTGCACCCAAGTCGCCCGTGGTGCCGGCGTCGGCTCCAGCCGCGCTGGTTCTGCCGATCGTGAAGATCACCGGCGGCAAGACGGCTACGGCTGTTCCGGCGGAGCCTGCTGCCGGATAGTTCACCGCGAACCGAAAAGGGGCGTGTCGTCGAGGATTCGACGGCACGCCCCTTTTGCAGTTTCAGATCGTCAGCCCACCTTGTCAGCCGCCCAGCGACCCGAAGAGGGTGCCGAGGTCGAGGCTGCCGGTTCCGCCACCGGGTCCGCCGTCGGTATCACCGGGGACGGTCAGGGTCTGCGGCGCAGAGGCCGAGGACGTGTAGCCCGAAGCACCCACGAATTCGGCAGTGACACTGTAGGTCCCGGAGTTGTAGAAGGTGGCCGGTACCGTTGCGACACCGTTGACCACGTCGACCGGTCCACCGATGAGGGTGTCACCGACCTTGAACTGGACCTTGCCCGTGGCACCGGCCGGATCGACCGTTGCCTTGAGTGTCACCGGGGTGTTCTTCTGAACAGTTCCGACGGCGTCGAGAACCGTGGACGTCTCGACGTCAGCGGGAGCCGGAGTCGTGACACTGACCGGGAATGCCGGGGCAGCGGACGGCGCGAATCCTGGTGAACCCGTGAACTTCGCGACAACCTTGTGCGTTCCTGTCGAGGTGAAGGTGTACGGAGCGATGGCAACTCCGTCGGTTCCGACCGTGGCAGTCAGCGTTTCGGTGCCGTCGACCATGAAGTCGACGGTGCCGCCGGTGCCCTGCGGATCGACCTTGGCGGTGAGGTTGACGTCCTGACCGACCTTCGCGGTAGACGGAGAAACCGTTGCGGTAGTGGTCACGGCGTCAGGCGGCGCATCGGTCGTGACGGTCACGATCTTGGCCGACGCCGACGTCGACGCCAGGAATCCGGGTGCACCGCTGTAGCTCGCGGTGATGGAGTGCGGTCCGTCCTCGGTGAAGGTCGGGGAGATGCTTGCCGACCCTCCGGTGACCGGCACCGCGTCCCCGAGGGGGTTGTCGCCGTCGAAGAACTGGACGGTTCCACCGTTTGCGCCGCCGCTCACGTTGGCCGACAGAGTGACAGGAGTTCCGTTCTTGGCGTTGGCCGGTCCGACGACAGTGGTGGTGGTTGCCTTGTCCGCCTCGATGATCCGTGTCGTGGCGAGGGGGCCTGCGCCGCTGTTGAGAGGACCGTTCTCAGCGTCACGAGGGGTGCACCGCGTAGGCGCCCAAGCGGTGATGACCAGGGTGGCCTTGGGGAGGAACGTGAGAAAGTTGCGATCGTTGTTCCATGCTCCTGCGCTGCCGCCGGTGCGTACCTTCATCGCGACGTCCCCTGAATCGCCGGCCTTGAGAACTGCCTTGACCTGGGGGAGTTGGAACTGGGTGTAGCCGTCGGCATTGTTGGAACCGTCGACGTTCTTGCCGGTCGCCTTGACGACTATCCCGCCCTCGGAGTTGATGCTCGAGCTGGGGCTGTTGCCGATGACCTGGTTGTTTCCGGAGAGACGCAGAATCGTTCCGTTGGGATCGACGTTGCCGTTCTCGTTGACACGCAGGATGTTCGGCGCGACACCGCTGAGCCCAGCCGAGGTGCCTGGGACGATGGTGGCTTCCACCAGGGTGGCGTTCGCGGGAACGTCGACGTCGACCTTGATGCGGGAGACGTTCTGGACGGTCGCCCCCGAAGCCGATCCGGGGAAGGCGATGGGACCGGGTTGGATGGTGACCTCGAAGGTCTCACCCGCTCCGACGCTATCTGGTGCGTCGACGATGACCGAACCGGACTGGGACTGCGTGGTCGGACCGGCGACGGCGGACGGGGTTGCGAGGCAACTCGTTCCGAAAGTTGTTGTCACCGGGGCCGCTGATGCGGGGATTCCCGCGAGGATGACGCCACTGGCGAGTGCCGTGGCGGCGATCGGCGCCGCGATGCGGCGTCTGGAATGCACGAACATGGATTCTCCTGAGCTGGGTACGGGAGTGGTGTCCAAAGCTGATGTGGGGGACTAGCTTCCGAAGAGCGGGATGAGGCCACTGAGTGAACCGGTGTCCACGCTTCCGGTGCCGCCGCCGCCGTCTGTCGGTGCGGTGCCGACCTGTACGACCGTCGGGCCGGAGACGGAGTTCTTCCAGCCGGCGTCGCCGACGAAGTTGGCAGTGAGGCCGAACGTTCCCTCGTCGTCGAAGGTGTGCGTGAGCGTCGCGACGCCGTTGACGACGGCAACGGGTGCGCCGATGGGCGTCGTGCCGGACTTGAACTGGATCATTCCGTTTGCTGTTCCGGGTGCAACGGTGGCCTTGAGTTGCAATGCCTTTCCGACCTGAGCGGAGCCGCTGACAGTCAGGACGGTCGTGGTGTCCGCGCGGGCGGGCTCGGGATCGGTGACGTTCACCGTGAACGATGTGGACGTGGAGCCGATGAATCCGGTTCCGCCGGAGAACTCGGCAACCACGGCTGCGGCACCGGCTGATGCGAAGGTGTGCGGGAGGATCGCGACGCCGTCACCCGTGCCGACGGGTGCGGTACCGATCTCGGCGCCGTCGACCTTGAACGTCACGGTTCCGCTGCTCGGGATGGGGGAGACGGTGGCCGAGAGGTTGGTCGGTTCACCGACGACTGCTGTGAGCGGTTCGACAACGGTGGTGGTGGTTCCCCAGTCCGGGTCACTGACGTCGAGTTGGGTTGCGGTGGAAACGGAATCGCCGTAGCCGGCCTCGCCGGTGAACACTGCGGTGAAGCTGTGCGTGCCGGAGGCGTCGTAGCTGCGGGTCAGGGAAGCCGTTCCGTCGACCACGGCCACCGGTGCGCCGAGGTTCGTGTCGCCGTCCTTGAACTGCACCGTGCCCATGGCGTTGGCCGGAGTGACGACGGCGCTCACGGTGATGCTGTCACCGACCAATGCGGCGTTCGGAGCCGAGATCGTGGTGGTGGTGTCCGCGGAGACGTCGACGGTCTGGACTCCGGAGTTCGAGCTGTGGAATCCCGGACCGGCGTTGTACGCGGCGGTGATGTCGTGGGCGCCGACGCTGTCGAAGGTGTGGGAGAGGGTGGCGCTACCGCCCGAGACCGGGACGGGTGCGCCGATGTCGTTGCCGCCGTCCTTGAACTGGACGGTGCCGCTCGCGTCGGACGGCGCAACCGTCGCGGTCAGGTCGACCGGCGTGCCGACCTTCGCCGTTGCCGGTGCAACCAGAGTGGTACCGGTGGCGACAGACGGGTCGACGACCTGGACGTTGACGTTGATCGGGTTGAGGCCCTGCTGCGTGCTGAAGGCGTTGACGTCGAAGAGCATGCCGCTGTCGTACGTCCCGAACGCTGTGCCGACAGGGACCGTGTAGGTCGCTTCGAGCGTGACGGGTTGGTTCTTCTTGACGACGAATCCACCGACGAGGAAGGTGCAGCCGCTCGAGCACTTCGCTGAGACTCCGCCATCTGATTCGTTGCTGATCGTCGCCCGGTTGGTCACACCCAGGTAGGTGGCCTTGGCGCTGCCCGGCACGAGGACGAATCCTGCGGGCGGGATGTCACGGATCTTTGCGATCGACCGTTCGATGCCGCTTTCGTTGTGCTTGATCTCGGTCTTGTACGTGACGGTGTCACCCGGGTGAACTGCCGCGTTCCCGATGACACTCTTCGTGAAGATCAGATTGTCGGTCGTGCCGGTGAAGGTGGTCGGCGGGGCTTCGTCAGCGGTGGCCGGCGTGCCGAGGACTAGAAGTCCGGCGGCAGCCGTCACAGCCGCGACAGGTATGGCGAGTCGTCGTATGAATCGACGCACAGGTCCTCCTCGAGGTGAGCGCCGTTCGGCGGCGCCGGCCGTTTGCGATCGTGATCCTGATCACTTGACGGGCGAGATTACCTTTACTGGACGTTTGGTTCAGGCGAATCGGTCAAACGTCCAGAAAATTCACCCTCCGTCCATTTCGGGCTCTGGCCTGCGATGATGTCGCTAATTTGATTGCCGAAGCTAAGGTGCGGGTGATTGGGGCATCGTTGACCTGGACGGTGGTCTAGGTCGCCCCGAGGTCGCCGCGCAGTCCGGAGGGTCGGCCTTTGTAGTGACGTACCTCGCGCTCACTCGGCCGAGGAGCGGGCTGAGTCCATGCATGCGCAGAAGCGCTGGCTGCGGCGATTAGACTGCACCTGTGGCAGATATCGAGCAGCAGAGACCAGTTCTTGTCGTCGACTTCGGAGCGCAGTACGCGCAGTTGATCGCACGGCGAGTTCGCGAAGCCAAGGTCTACTCGGAGGTGATTCCGCACACCACGACCGTCGAGGAGATCGTGGCCAAGAACCCCTTGGCTGTTGTGCTCTCGGGTGGGCCCTCGAGTGTCTACGCAGACGGTGCTCCCAAGCTCGATCCCGCACTTTTTGATCACGACATCCCGGTTTTCGGAATCTGCTACGGATTCCAGGCAATGGCAGGCGCCCTCGGCGGCACCGTTGCCGAGACCGGTACCCGCGAATACGGCCGTACCGACATCGCGGTATCCGGTGGGTTGCTGCACGACGGACTTCCCGCGACGCAGCCGGTGTGGATGAGCCACGGTGACGCCGTCACCGAAGCGCCGTCCGGCTTCGAGGTGACTGCGACCAGCGATGGCGCTCCCGTCGCAGCGTTCGAGGACCGCGCTCGCAAGCTCGCCGGCGTGCAGTACCACCCCGAGGTTCTGCATTCCCCGCACGGTCAGCAGGTCCTGAGCCGCTTCCTGCACGAGATCGCCGGTATTCCGGCAGCGTGGACGGCGTCCAACATCGCCGATGCGCTGATCGAGCAGGTTCGCGAGCAGGTCGGCGACGGACACGCCATCTGCGGTCTGTCCGGTGGTGTCGACTCGGCTGTCGCTGCGGCTTTGGTTCAGCGGGCAATCGGCGACCGGTTGACGTGTGTCTTCGTCGATCACGGTTTGATGCGAGCCGGTGAGCGCACGCAGGTCGAGCAGGACTTCGTCGCGGCAACCGGTGCGCGTCTGATCACCGTGGATGCTGCGGACACCTTCATCGGTGAGCTGGCTGGGGTCACCGATCCCGAGACCAAGCGCAAGATCATCGGCCGCGAGTTCATCCGCAGCTTCGAAGGCGCAGTCAGTGATGTTCTGGGCGAGAACGCATCTCACGGTGCAACCGTCGACTTCCTCGTGCAGGGCACCCTGTACCCGGATGTCGTGGAGTCCGGCGGCGGCACGGGAACTGCAAACATCAAGAGCCATCACAATGTCGGCGGGCTGCCGGAAGACCTGCAGTTCAAGTTGGTCGAACCGCTGCGTCTGCTGTTCAAGGACGAGGTCCGTGCAGTGGGCCGCGAACTCGGCCTGCCGGAAGAGATCGTCGGTCGCCAGCCGTTCCCCGGTCCCGGACTCGGTATCCGCATCATCGGTGAGGTCACCCGTGATCGCCTCGAGATCCTGCGTCATGCAGATTCCATTGCGCGCGAAGAGCTTACGTCTGCAGGCTTGGACGGAACGATTTGGCAGTGCCCGGTGGTTCTCCTTGCCGACGTCCGCAGCGTGGGCGTGCAGGGTGACGGTCGGACGTACGGTCATCCGATCGTGCTGCGTCCGGTCTCGAGTGAAGACGCGATGACCGCGGACTGGACGCGTCTGCCGTACGAGACCCTCGAGCGCATCTCGACTCGAATCACCAACGAGGTTGCGGACGTGAACCGCGTAGTCCTCGACGTGACGAGCAAGCCGCCGGGAACTATTGAGTGGGAGTAAAAAACAACTGTGCGCCTTTATTAACCCCCCGCGGTTAATAAAGGCGCACAGTAGTTTTACTTGCGGTTGCGCCGATTCGGCAGAATCACCAGCAGTAGTCCTGCCACGACGGCGGCACCGACGAACAGCCAACGGAATTGAATGTTCGCTGCCGGCGCCAGAGAGAACGGCCCGACCAACGCCCACACGCTGACCAGTAGTGCGGCCAGTCCTGCGATCAGCAGAAGTGCCGAGGGGCGCTTGGATTCTCGGGTCTCGTCCTGGTCTGTAGTCTCGTCGTACTCGCTCATGATTGCGTCACCTTCAGGCTGCCGAACGTGGCTTTGGCGTTGATGGTCAGGGTGGGAGAGTCCGGTGTCACATCACGGCCCGGGTGTATTCCGCCGTCGAGGCAACCTGATCCGTCACCCATGACGACGGTGCAGCTGTTCTTGACGTTGACGGTTGGTGGCACCATGACGGTGAACTCGCCGAACGACGCCGCGACGTCGATGGTCTTGTCCTCGGTGAACTTGACCCCGTTGAGGTCGAGAGTGAAGCTTCCGAAGGCTCCTGAATACGACGGCTCCAACTCGGAAGCTGTTGCCGGAGTCCATCTTTGCTCACCCGAGGCGTCGAACTCGATCGGGTAGACCAACGAGGCGAGAAGCACGAAACCCACGAGTGGTCCGGTGACGACCAGCAGGCCGTACCCCTTGCGGAAGAATGCCCCGAGGATCAGGCCGAGTGCGATGACGGCGAGTCCGACAGCACCGACTCGGCCGGGAGTGAACCACTCGTTGCCGGTTGCGGCGCCCGCTGCCCCGGTGACTGCGGCGACGATGATTGCGAGTCCGAGGACCGTCAGCGTCCAACGCGAGCGACGCTTACGTGGCGGCAACGGGAGCAGCGGTGTGGCCTTGGCTGCCGGATCCGGAAGATCCCAGGCGAACGGAGCGACACCGAGCGGATCCCAGGACGGCGGCGTGATGGCGGCCTCACCGATCACCTCGGTCGGATTGGTGCTGACCGAAGCGCTCGGGTCCTTCGACAGGTTGATCGTCGGATGAGCGGCCTGAGATTGTGGTGACTGCTGCGGATGGTCGGCCGGTCGTTCCTCGGGCACATAGCTGTCGGGGAGTTTGGTGTACGGCGTGTACACGGGAGGCTGATTGGGCGCGAAGTATCCGGGGGTGAACGGCCCAGGCGTGAATCCGGTGCCTGGATACGCGGTACCTGCGCCGACATAAGGCGACGTGTTCTGCGGCAGTGCGGGCGGGATGGGCGCTCGTTGGTAGAGCAGCCACAGGCCACCGACCATCAGGATCAGCCCGATCAGTCCGGAACCACCCAGACCGACGCCGACGGGGCCGACAGTCGTAGCCGCGATGGCGAGGGCCACCAGCAAGACGATGGTCTTGGTACTGGAATCGGAACTGTGTCCGCGGCCCATCAACGACTGCGCGGGGGACGATCCGTCACCGGCACGAGCAAGTACCAACCAGCCGGCGAGGTAGAGAAGGATGCCTGAGCCACCGAAAATGGTGGACGCGACAAACGCCACGCGTACGAGAACGGGGTCGATGCCGTACCGGTATCCGATTCCGGCGCATACCCCAGCCACGTGACCTTGTGCCGGCAGACGCACGGGGCGGGTCCGCCACAGATCCTGGATCTGTTCTTGGAAAGTCGGATTGTTCATGAATCAATCCTGGCTTCCGAGGCAGCCTCCGCGCATCAGGGCCAACCCTGATCTTTGTGGTGATCGCGGGTGAGGGTGGCGGCCTGATTCAGGGTTGGACCCTGATGTGTGTCCGCGTGGTTCGTGCCAGTATCGACTATGTGCAATATCTGTCAGATCCGCCGTTCGTGAGCGGTCCCGCTCCCGGGTTTGCGGGAGGCCCGCCCGTCAACGGGGTACCGGTGCATCCCGTACCCATGAAGAAGGGCGTGCCCATTCCGGGTGCCGTGCCACTGCGAAAGCTGGAGCGGCGCTCCGGCGGTCGCATCGTCGCTGGAGTTGCGGGCGGGATCGCCGATCATCTCGGTATCGACGTCCTGAAAGTGCGCGTCGCCTTCACGATTCTTGCGGCGATGGCCGGATCCGGCATCGTCATTTACGGCGCCCTGTGGATCTTCACCTCCGCCGGCACGGACACGCAGAAGCCGTCCGCGGCCGAGCGGCAGCGGGCGTACGGCTTGATCGCACTCGGATTGGGCGGCGCAGCCGCGTTGTCCTGGTTGTTCAGCGGCACGGCGGGTTCGGTGCTCGCGCCGTTCTTCGTCGTCGCGATCGGTGCCGCCTTGGTGTGGCGCGAGTTCGACTCCGACGGTCCCCGTACTGTCATCGGCTTGCCGCAGCGGCCTACCGTTCTGACGTGGGCGCGGGTGGTCGGGGGAGCCACCTTGATCATCTTGGGTCTTGGCGTTGTCGTCCTTGCTCAGGTCGACCTCGAAGCACTGCGCTCGTCTCTCTTGGCTGTGGTCGTGACGCTGATCGGTGTCGGTTTGTTGACGGTGCCGCTGTGGCTGCGGATGTGGCGTGCTCTCGGCGCCGAGCGTGCGGCCCGAATTCGCAACGACGAACGTGAAGAGATCGCGTCGCATCTACACGACTCCGTCCTTCAGACGTTGGCGCTGATTCAGAAACAGTCCGACAACCCACAAGAGGTGGCGCGCCTGGCCCGCGGTCAGGAACGCGAGCTGCGCAAGTGGTTGTTCAGCGGCGGCGACATCGACCACACGAGCCTGACGGAAGGCCTGAAGATCATCGCCGGTGAAGTGGAAGACCAGCACGGTGTCACGGTCCGTCCCGTCACTGTCGGCGACGTACAACTCGAAGGCGAAGGCGTCGAGAACGGCCTGCCCAAGGAAGCGTTCACCGCGCTCCTCGGTGCGACGCGTGAAGCTCTCGTGAACTCGGCAAAGCACTCGGGGGAGAAGGAAATCAATCTGTTCGCCGAGGTCGAGGGTGATCAGGTCAGTGTGTTCGTTCGTGATCGCGGCGTCGGATTCGACGTCGACGCGGTGCCGGAGGATCGCCAGGGGCTGGCCAAGTCGATTCGTGGTCGAATCGAGCGGCGCGGTGGCCGCGTCGTGGTTCGATCCGACATCGGAAAGGGCACCGAGATCCGCGTGCACATGCCGCTCGGTGACTCTGCTCTAAAGTGGGACCAGACTGCTGACCGTGTCGACAACCCCGAGGAACAGCCCCAGTGACTTCGCTTGCGCCGCCCCCGTACCGCGTATTTCTTGTCGACGATCATGCAGTGTTCCGCTCCGGGGTGAGGGCCGAACTCTCGCGCGAGACGGATATGGATGTCGTCGGTGAGGCCGGCGGCGTCGCGGAGGCAATCGCCGGTATCAACTCGACGAAGCCGCATGTCGTTCTGCTCGATGTCCACATGCCCGACGGTGGTGGAGTGGCAGTTCTGCGCGGAATCGATTCCGGCCCGGTGTGCCTGGCGCTCAGCGTTTCCGATGCCGCCGAAGACGTGATCGCGGTGATCCGCGGCGGTGCGCGCGGGTACGTGACCAAGACGATCTCGGGATCCGAACTTGCCGAGGGCGTACGACGCGTTGCCGGTGGTGACGCGGTGTTCGGGCCGCGCCTGGCAGGTTTCGTGTTGGACTCCTTCACCGGACGCTCCAATGCACCCGAGCCACAACTCGATCCGGAACTCGATTCTCTTACTCCGCGGGAACTCGAAGTGCTCAGATTGCTGGCACGTGGGTACACCTACCGTGAAATTGCCGAGGACCTGGTGATTTCCGTGAAGACCGTCGAGACTCACGCATCGAACGTTCTGCGAAAGACTCAGCAGTCCAATCGCAATGCGCTGACACGTTGGGCACATCGCCGACAGATCGACTGAATTTCCGCGCACCCTTTCGCGATTGCGAGTGAAGGCGCACCATGGACCGATGACGGAACCACTGGCGCTCGCGTCGAGACGTGGGCGTTGGGTTGTCGCCGCCACCGTTCTCGGCTCGAGCATGGCTCTCCTCGACGGCACCGTCGTCAACATTGCTCTGCCGCACATCGGCGAGGACTTGAATTCCGGTGTCGCCGGGCTGCAGTGGACTCTGAGCGGATACACCTTGGCATTGGCGTCGCTGATACTGCTCGGCGGAGCCCTCGGCGATCGTTGGGGTCGGCGGCGGGTATTCGTGTGGGGGACGGTCTGGTTCGCGGTCGCGTCGTTGCTGTGCGGAATTGCACCTGACATCACGTTTCTGGTGATTGCGCGGATCCTGCAGGGAGTGGGAGCTGCGCTCTTGACGCCTGGCAGCCTTGCCATCATTTCCGCGTCACTTCGCGAGGAGGACCGCGGCGCGGCAATCGGCTTGTGGTCGGGCTTGGGTGGTGTCGCCGGCGCTATCGGTCCGCTGTTCGGTGGTTGGCTGGTGGAAGTGGCGGGATGGCGATCGGTGTTCCTGCTCAACATTCCGTTGGCGATCGTCGTGGTGTGGGCAGCGGTGCGCCACGTGCCGGAGAGCCGCGATCCGCATCCGCCCGAGCACCTGGACGTGGTCGGATCTGCCTGCGCAGTAGTCGGTCTCGGGGCGCTGACGTACGGGCTGATCGAAGTCAACCCGATAGTCGGGCTGGTCGGGGTGCTCGCTCTGTGCCTGTTCGTTGTGGTGGAACGTCGATCGCCGAGTGCGTTGGTGCCGCCGTCCCTGTTTCGTTCGCGGATGTTCGTCGCGGCCAATCTGGTGACTCTCGCGGTCTATGCGGCTCTTGGCGGTGTGTTCTTCCTGCTCGTGCTGCAATTGCAGTTGGTCGCGGGGTACTCACCGGTGGCTGCCGGCGTCGCAACGGTACCGATCACCTTGGCATTGTTGCTGTTGTCTTCGCGCGCGGGCAGTTACGCGCAGACGCACGGACCGCGATTGCCGATGACGGTCGGGCCCGCCGTGGCCGCGGTGGGGTTGGTGTTGATGACGCGGATCGGCCCGGATGCGTCGTACCTGACCGTCGTGCTGCCGGGAGTTCTGGTCTTCGGCCTCGGCCTGGCGGTGATGGTGGCGCCGTTGACCGCCGCCGTGCTCGGCTCGGTGCCGGTGGAGCAGTCCGGAATCGCGTCGGGTGTGAACAATGCCGTTGCTCGCACGAGCCAGCTTCTTGCGGTTGCGGCCTTGCCCGCTCTCGTGGGTATCGATGCCGAGAGCCTGGTCGATCCGTCGAGTTTCTCCGACGGTTTCCGGTACGCGATGTACATCTGTGTGGCGCTGCTGTTGATCGGTGCGGCCATCGCCGCGACGCTGATTCGTACTCCGACTGTCGAGCCTGTTCAGGAATCGGATTCGGTTGCGTGCAAGCCGCATTGTGATCTGACGGGACCTGCAGTGCAACCGAATCCGATGAGGGACTAGACGCTGATGTCGCGATCTCGGCTGGGCACCAAGGGGATTGCCGCGGCTGGAAATGCCGCGACTATCGCGAAAGCGAGCGGGTAGCCGACCGCGCCGATCAGCGCACCGACCACCGGGCCCACTGCTGACGCGGCAATGAACTGGCCGGTGTTCTGTGCGCCCAACGCTTTTCCTTGCCATTTCGGCCCGGCCGCTTCGGCGACGGATGTGAACGCCAAACCGTTGTCGGCGACGCTGACGGTGGTTGCCAGCAGCAGGATCAGGGCCGGAACGCCCCAAGGCGCTGCGCCGGCTGCTGCCATGGCCAACATGACCGCGGATGCGGAGACGGCAACCAACCTCAGCGGGCCTACTCTGCTTCCGGCGCGATCACTCCAGATGCCGACGACGATGCGGCCGAGCGCACCCACGAACTGGGAGATCCCGATCAGGAGCCCAGCGGGCGCCGCGTCCCAGCCTTGCTCGCTGATCAGCCAGACCAGACCGAACGTCGAGAGGGTGAACTGCGGAAACACCAACAGGGCGGAGACGACGTGAATGCGCCAGAGGAACCAGTTCGAGCGATAAGGGTTGATCGTCTCGACCGGGATATCTGTGGACCGTGCCGCCGGGCGCGGGGGATTGACCAATGCGACGGCACAGATCAGGGCGAGGACGCCGTTGAGCGCCACCGACAGTCCGACGGCCGAACCGATTCCTACGTTCGCGGCGAGAGTCGGGATGGTCAACGACGCAATGGTCACGCCCAGTGGCTGTGACATCTGCCTGATGCCCATCGCAAGGCCGCGCCGATCCTTGGGAAACCAGCCGACCACAACACGCCCACTGGCGGCGTTGGTGCTCGCCGCAGCCATTCCACCCAGTAGAAATGCGATCCCGAGGAGGGCGTAGTTGTCGGTGGTGGTCGCAGCCAGTGCGGCGATCGCCGTCAGCGCGAGCCCGATGGAGATGACCCATTTCTCACCGAATCTGTCGGCCATCGCTCCCCACGCCACCAAGGTGAGAACCATGCCGAAAGTGGGTGCAGCGGCCAGGGTTCCGGCTTGTGTCAACGAGAGACCGTGCTCGGAATGCAGCAGGGGGATCAAAAAGGCGGAGGTGCTGACGAAGACGGTGCCTGCGGCCTGGGCTGCGACGCCGATTCCGAGCATCGTCCACGCCTTCGGGGAGACGGCCGTCTTTTCCAACCGCGACGCCTGCGTCATGGTGCCCTCCGATTTCTACGCTGTTCGACGATGCCGACGCTACTCGCGTAGTTTCACATGTTGAAACCAGAATCCCATTATTTGGTCAAATGTGGGCGGCCCAGGGTGCGAAATGCCCACCCGTTTTCGAGCGAACGGTACGACGATCGCCTTGGGTGCGCCGAAAGGTACGTTCGCTCGGGAAGGGGTCAGCGATGGGGCAGGCGAACCGTGAAGATCGTGCGCCCGTCCACCTGGTCGACGCCGATGGTGCCGCCGTGCAAGTGCACGTTTTCGACGGCGAGGGAGAGCCCGAGTCCGCTGCCCTCGCTGCGTCCGCGCGCGGTGTCGACCTTGTAGAACCGCCGAAAAATCGCCTGCCGGTCTTCGGGTGAGATGCCGGGGCCGTGGTCGACGACGGTGATGACGGAGAAACCGGGTTCTGCGCTCAACTCGACGCGAACCGGAGGCGCTCCGTGGCGCAGTGCGTTGCCGACGAGGTTGGCGACGACTATGTCGATTCGACGCGAATCCACTCTGGTGCTGACGTTTTCGGGTGCACGGAGTTCGACGGTTTCTGTCCAACCTCGGCTTTCGAGTGTGCGCTCGGTCAATTCGACGAGGTCGACGTCGTCGAGGACGAGACGCGCCTGTTGTGAGTCGTGGCGCGACATTTCGATCAGATCTTCGACAAGTCGAGTGAGCTTGCCGATCTCACTGCTCACGATGCGCGCTGCAGCGGCGGCGTCCGGCGGAAGATTAGGGATCTCTTCGCGGAGGATTTCGCTGACCGGAACCAATGCCGCCAGCGGCGTTCGAAGCTCGTGGGAGACGTCGGCGACAAATCTTCTCGACTGTTCTTCCGATTCTTCCAGACCTCGGATGACCGCTTCGTTGCGAGCGACCATGTTGTTGAAAGTTGTTGTGACCTGGACAAGTTCGGCTACTCCGTCTTCGGGGAGCCGGACGCTCAGGTCGCCGTCGGCGGCGCGGGCGGCGGCCTCGTCCAGGCGTTTGAGCGGACGGACCAGCGTCGACGCGATCCAGAGTCCGAGCAGACCGCTCACCAGCACACCCGCCGCGAGGGTGAGACCGACAGCTCGAAGCAGGTCGTCGAACTTGTCCTGCACCCCTACCAGCGGCCGGATGGTGACGGCTTTGACCAGTGTCTCGTTGTCGTAGCCGTCGTCTGCAGTCATGTCCACGACATTGACCGACATTCCCAACATGATGCGCTGGGAGTCGAGTCTCTCGAAGCGGATCAGTTTGGGACTGTCCAAACCCTCTTCGAAGCTGGGTGGGATCGTTGCCGCATCCACTGATCCTTGACGAATGACTTCGCCGTCGACGATCAGAGTCATGTCGGACTGGAAGATCTGTCCGAGGGTGTCAGGTGTCAGCCCGTCTACCGGCGGTCCGTTGCTGTACTGCAGTTCGTCGCGAAATTGTGCCGTTGCCACGTCCTGAGCGTTGGAATAGATCCACGACCGCGCCATGAACGAGACGACGCCTGCGGTTGCCCCGGCGATGATCACGACGATTGCGATGAACACGAGCACGAGCCTGGTCCGAAGACCGTCGACCCGAAGCCAGGTCGGTCTCATCGGGCCGGGCTGGTGTTGAAGCGATACCCGAACCCGCGCACCGTTTCGATCACGGTCGGTGTGGCTGGGTCGTGCTCGATCTTTCCGCGCAGCCGCTGCACTGCTGCATCGACGATTCGTGAGTCGCCCAGGTATTCCTGGTCCCAGGCTGCGGACAACAATTGCCTGCGGCTGAGAACCTGTCCGGGGTTTTCGGTCAGCGCCAGTATCAGTCGGAGTTCGGTCGGAGTCAGGGTCAGCAGCGTCCCGGCTTTGCGTACCTGCAATGACGACCGATCCAATTCCAGGTCGCCGAACTTCTCTGCGCCCGGCGCCACATCTGAACGCGTCGTTGCGGGCGCCGAGCGCCGCACGACGGCTTTGATCCGAGCATCGAGGACACGCGGACTGGCCGGTTTGACGACGTAGTCGTCGGCACCGGCCTCGAGGCCGGCAACAGTGTCGATGTCGTCGGATCTGGCGGTCAAGATGATGATCGGGATCGAACTGCGCGTACGGATGCGTCGACAGATCTCGTAACCGTCGGCTCCTGGCAGTCCGAGGTCGAGTAGGACGAGGTCGGTGGAGCCGAGGACGTCGTCGAAATCGCCGTTACCGTCGGGCCGATGGCTGACGTTGTGCCCGAGTCGGTTCAGTCCCAACGTGATTGCCTCGGCCACCGCTGGATCGTCTTCTATGAAAAGAATGCTCACCATGCGCTCACCTTGGACTCGCCATGATCAGGGGCCTTCTGCGGTCGGAGGAATCTCGGTCAGCCAAGGGTACAGGGGTCACACTTTCGAGAGCCGTTCGTTGCCTGAGTCCGCCAGTACTGCGTGCCGTGCGACGCTGGTGTTCAACGGAAATGCCGACACGGCGAGGGTGTAGCAGCCGACGAGCAGTAGCGCACCGATCACGTCACTCGGCCGGTGCCATTGCAACACGACTACCGAGATCGCGGTCCCGATGGTGATCAGCGCGCCGTTGACTGCAACGACTGCCCGCCACCTCGAGGGTGTGACGAGCACGATCGCGCAGACCAGAGCAGCGATGGCCGTCAGCGTGCCGCTGGGGAAGGAATTGTGCATCACCAGGCCGTTCAGGTCCGGTCGATCCAACGATTGTTTGAGAACCCAGGCCGTCGTGATGGGACCGAGGGTCACGACGACGACGCGTAGGGCCAGCGCAATCGGGTTGTTGCGCAATGTGATCATGAGTGCCACGAGCACTCCTCCCACTATCAGTATCGGAGTGACGAGGCCGATGAACTCGGTGGAGAACACACTGAGTCCTTCGGAAGTGGCCGCGCCCACCATGAGTTGTTGGTCGACGATCTGACCACCAGTCGTGTTGACTGCCAGTTCGAATTCGACGACTCCGAGGATCAGGAGTGCCAGTGCGGCAATCAGTCTCGCGGGTTTGACTCGAGTCATGATCAGCCTTCCGCTCTCTCGTCCGAAGGGTTGCTCAGTTGGGGCGGGCATTCCCCGCCGGGAGTGGTTGCCAATTCGAAATGCCACATCTCGTTGGCATAGGTCTGACAGAGGCCGTAATCATTGCCGTGCTGGATGAGCCAGTCGTCGGCATCGGTCGGTCCGATGTCGACGGCTTGTCCGCTGACATGCTTCGACAGACTCGGGGAGTGCACCCATTTGGACGCTTCGTTCATGCTGCCGTACTTGACGACGGCTTCGTCGAACAGTCGCTGTTGGTATGCGGCGGACCGCCAACCCGAGGTGACGTGCATGTTCACTCCGGAGGCCTGTGCGTCGGCCGCTGCCGACTGCAGCGCCGCGAGAAGGGCGGAATCGAGACGGGCCAGTGCAGGTACATGGGTATCCTGCACGCTGATGCCGTCCTCGATCTCGCCGCCTGCGGGTCCTGAATCAGGCTGAGTGGCAAGGTAATTACCACTCTTGGGCTTTGCTTCTTCTGTGTACGAGCATGCGCTGAGCGTGAGCGCACCGAGTACGACTGCACCGAGTGCGGCGAGGCGGATTATTCCGCGGTGGCTGGGCATACAACAGAGACTGCTCGGTCAGTGTCACCGTCAGGTGGTCGCCGTTCGTCGACGGTGTCACGGTCTGAAACAGCTCTGTAACAGGACGGAACGGGGCTGGTGAGCGCGCTTTACACGGGGCGCGGGATCGATGCGAAAGTCGACAGTTCGAACCACGAAGGCAAGCTACGACGCAACGCCGTAGGCCCCGAAATGGTGACGTCACCTGACCGTATGGCGTCCGACCAGGTCAGGTTACCGCGCCAGATCTCGGTCATCGGTCGCAAGCCCGCAGAGACCGACACCGCAACGTCGAAACCCGGATCGATATCGCACATGTCCACCTCCCCGGAATTGATGACGAGCCACCAGTTTCGCGAATGTTCACGCACTCCGGAGAAAACGAAGTGCACCACGGTCTTTCCGTCGGGAACCACGGAGTGATCCACGCGTCGATGCATGTCCCACAGCAGCAGTTTCGGATCCAGGTCTTCATCGCCCAGCTCGCCGATCCACCTGGTACCCCAGATTCCGAGAGCTTCGACCACAGGGCGCAGTTCTCGGCCCGCGTCGGTCAATCGGTAACTGACGACGCAGTCGGTTTCTTCTCGCTCCACGATGCCGGCGATCGCGAGTTGGTGCAGCCGCGTGGAGAGCAGAGTCGGTGACATTCGCGGAAGTCCGCGTCGGAGATCGTTGAAATGGTCGCTTCCCATCATCAGTTCGCGGAGGAGAAGCAGCGTCCACCGCTCGTCGAGTAGCTCCATCGCCTTGGCGACGGGGCAGAACTGGTGGTACGAGGACCCCATCATTTGATCGTAGGCCTCTGGAGTGCTCCGGTACAGATTTCGTACTGGAGCGGAGTGAACCGTCGTCGTAGCGTCGAAGTAACGGCATGAATGTTGTCGGGCTCCGAGGTTGTTGGGCTCCGAGTACCAAAAATATTGAAGGAGAACGGTAATGAGTGAATCGACGGAAACGCTCGGGCTGGATCGTGAGCTGAAGGCCAAGCATCGGGCCATGTGGGGTCTCGGTAACTATCCGGCGGTGGCCACGCAGGTCATTGCGGAACTCGGGCCGGTACTGGTCGGCGAGTGCGGTGTGCAGAAGGGTGACCGCGTGCTGGACGTCGCGGCGGGGTCCGGCAATGCCGCCATTCCGGCGGCCGCGCTGGGTGCGCAGGTGATTGCCACTGACCTGGCTCCCGAATTGTTCGTAGCGGGTAAGGAGGCCGCTTCCCTCGCCGGAGTCGAATTGGACTGGCAGGAGGCCGATGCCGAGGCTCTTCCTTTCGGTGACAACGAGTTCGACGTGGTGCTTTCGTGCGTCGGTGTGATGTTCGCACCGCATCATCAGCGCGCCGCGGACGAACTTGTGCGAGTATGCCGACCCGGCGGAAAAATCGGAGTGCTGAGTTGGACTCCGACGGGATTCATCGGCGAGATGTTCAAAACGATGAAGCCGTACGCACCGCCGCCGCCTCCTGGTTCGCAGCCGGCGCTTTTGTGGGGCGATGAGAACCATGTTCGTGATCTGCTCGGCGATGTGGCCTCGAGGAAAGACGTACTTCGTGTGGACACATTCAGCGGGCCGGAAGAGTTCCGTGATTTCTTCAAGAAGAATTACGGGCCGACCATCGCGGTGTACCGGAACATCGCTGGCGATCCCGACCGAACGCAGGCGCTGGACCGCGATCTGCTCGAGTTGGCGGAAAGGTACGGCAGCGGAAGCGAACCGTTCACGATGGAGTGGGAGTACCTGCTGGTCACCGCGACGCCCGGTGGGGGAGGTGCGTGATGACGACGGTCGAGTTCGCGCCACTGAAATCGGCGATCACAGGTTCTGTGTTCGGCCCCCGAGATCCGGAGTACGACGACGCCAGATCGATCTGGAACGGGCAGATCGATCATCGTCCGGCGGTGATCGCTAGGTGCCGGTCGGCGTCGGATGTGGCTGTGGCACTTGCATTTGCCAGAGCCCATTCGTTGGAGGTTTCGGTCAGAGGTGGCGGGCATTCCTACCGAGGCACATCGGTGTGTGAAGGCGGAGTGATGATCGATCTCAGTGCGATCAACGTAGTCAGCGTCGCCCCGTCAGCGAAGCGAGCCAGGGTCGGTGGTGGTGCGACGATCGCCGACCTCGACAAGGCGACGCAGGAACACGGGTTGGCGGTGACCGGCGGAGTGATCAGTGATACCGGCGTCGGTGGCCTGACACTCGGTGGTGGCATGGGGTGGTTGACCCGCACGCTCGGCCTGGCGATCGACAATCTGGTGTCGGCAGAGGTGGTGCTCGCCGACGGTTCGATCGTTCGAGCCTCCGAGAACGATCACAGCGACTTGTTCTGGGCACTGCGCGGTGGCGGCGGAAATTTCGGAGTGGTCACCGAGTTCGAGTACCGTCTGAGCGAGATCGGTCCGGAAGTGCATCTGGGACTGTTCTTCTGGGGGATGGAGGACGGACCCGCAGCGCTTCGTCTGTGCCGCGAGGTAGTGCCTGCCCTGCCGAGAAATGCGGGTGCGATGGTTGCCGTCAGTTTGTCCGCGCCGCCGGCGCCGTTTGTCCCGGATCAATTTCACCTACTGCCCGGATACGCGTTGCTGGTAGCCGGTTTCGGATCGGAAGTAGAACACTCGAACGCGATTGCGCCGATTCGAGAGGGCTTGCCGACGCTTTTCGAGTTCGTCACTCCGATCCCGTACGTCGGCTTGCAGTCGATGCTCGACGAATCGGAACCGTGGGGTGCGTACGCCTATGAGAAGGCTTTGGACCTGGTGGATTTCTCCGACGACGTGATCGATGTTCTGACCGAACAAGCGGGCAAGAAATCGTCGCCGATGTCCTTCATGCCGATCTTTCCGCTGCAGGGAGCTTTCACTTCCGTCGGCGAGGACGACACAGCGTTCGGTGGTTCTCGCACACCGCATTACGTGTGCAATATGACGGCGACGGCCACCGATGCCGGGACGCTGGAATTGGATCGATCGTGGGTGCGTGAGACCTGGGAAGCCTTGCGTCCGTTCTCGTCCAACCAAGGCGGGTACGTCAACTTCATGACCGACGTCGACGAGGACCGAGTGCGAGCTTCCTACGGCGCGGGGAAGTACGCGCGGTTGTCCGCAGTCAAGGCGAAGTACGACCCGGACAACGTGTTTCACCTCAATGCAAATATTCTGCCTGCGTGAAGCTTGTGCTCAGACCGTGAACACCAGTCAGGCCGTGAACACCAGGATGACGACGATCAGTGCGGCCAAGATGATGACGGCGACCATGCCGGTCATGGCGAGGGGAGCCCACGCGACTACCTTGTCGCGGGTGCTGGCATCGGTGGGTCCGGTCGGTATCCGCGGCGGCCAGGAGAACATGTCCATCGGACTGGGAACGTTTCGCAGTGGCGTGTTCTGTTGCACTGCAGGAAGTCCGGTGACCGTGGAGCCGGTCAGGCGATTGCGGCGGTGTGGGTCGGCGAGTTGTGTGGTGCGGTGAGCCCAGGCCGGCACGGCGCCCTCGGACGAGTAGACGGGAGCGTCGATCAACTGATCGATCGTGCCGCCGCCGGTCGCGGCTGCGGCGAGCGCGTCGCGTGCCTGAGCCATCGTCGGCCGACGGGTCGGGTCCGGCTCGAGGAGCTGAAGGAGAACATCGGTGAGCGGTCCAGACTTGGTGGGTCGGTAGATCTCGGCCTTGGCGACACGATGCAGTAGGGCGATAGCGTCCGAGTCGATGCCGAAGGGCGGTTGGCCCTCGATCACCGTGTAGAGCGTCGACCCGAGTGAGAAGACGTCGCTGGCCTCGGTGGGGTCGTCGCCGCGGGCAACTTCGGGTGCGAAGTACGCGGGAGTGCCGGTGATGACCTCGTCCTGGGTGTCGGACACGTCGCTCTTTGCGCGGGCGATGCCGAAGTCGCTGATCTTGACGGTGCCGAGGGACTTGCCTCGGTCGGCGATCAGGATGTTGCCGGGTTTGATGTCGCGGTGGACGATGCCGGCGGCGTGCGCTTCGGTGAGTGCCGCAGCGATCTGCGCGCCGATCTGCGCGACTTCGAGTGGTGGCAACGTGTCCGCCAGGTTCATGGCCTGGGCGAGGCTGCGAGCCGGGAAGTACTCCATGACCAGCCAGGGTTCGCCGGACTCGATCGCGACGTCGTACATGGCGATGGAGTGGGGATGGGTGAGCTTTGCGGCGTTCCTGCCCTCGCGCAATGTACGTTCACGGACCTCTTCGGCCGTTTCGGTGTCGAGGCCTTCCGTGCTTGTGACCTGTTTCACCGCGACGTCACGGCTGAGGAGGGTGTCGCGGGCCAGCCAGACGGCGCCCATCCCTCCGTCGCCGATCTTGGAGCGGAGTCGGTACCGCCCCGCCAGCAGGTATTCGGGCCCGATGCCCCTCCCGGTCTGCTCTTGAGCTGTCACATCTCAAGGTTAATGGATTGATGCCACTGTGACGCTCGAGGCTCCTGTGAACTGGGTTTTTGGCTCTGCTTGACGTGTCGGGGGTGACACGGTTTACTGAAAACAGTTCGAAAATATGTTCGAAATTGCTGTTCGTTGGATGCATGTCAGACCCGACTTCCCCGCGGTTTGCCGGCTGGTTATGGATTGCTGCCGAGTGAGTTTTTCCGGTGTTCCGGAGGATGGGGATGACCGAGGTGACCGAGTTGGTAGAGCTGTCGGCAGATGCGGCGGGGTTGTCCCGTCAGGATCGGCTGGCACAGCTCCGCCGACAGATCGCGTCCATTCCCTCGCGAGGCGATACGTCGTTTTCGGGACCGAGTGTTTCCGGACCTGGTGTTTCTGTGGCCGGTGTTTCTGTGGCTGGTGTTTCCGGGACAAGTGCAGCGGCCTCCGAGAGTGTTGCCGACCGGGACAGGCCGGTCGTGGACCGTGCGCACAAAGCCGGTGTCCTCCCGGTGCCGGAGGGTATCGCCGCATTGTTACCGCAGGGCGGTTTGGTGCGCGGAACCGTGGTGTCCGTCGAGGGCGCAGCGTCCTTGCTTTTGGGATTGGTCGCGTCGGTGACGGCGTCCGGAGGACATGTTGCAGTCATCGGGCAGCCTCGACTGGGATTGCTGGCGGCGTACGAGATGGGTGCGCAACTGGAACGTCTGGCACTCATTCCGGCGCCTGGGCCGGATCCGGTCGAGATCGCCGCCGTGCTGCTCGACGGTATGGATCTGGTGATTCTGGGATTGGCGGGTGCGTCGGTATCCCCGTCGCGTGCGCGGGCGGTGGTCGCACGTGCTCGGAGCAAGGGCTCGACTCTTGTTGTCACCGAAGGTCACTGGGACGGAGCCGAGGTTCGGTTGGACGCTCGGGTTCATGGCTATGGTGGGTTCGGTCAGGGTCGGGAGTTGGGGCGTGGACGGCTCAGTTCCCTGAGCCTCGCGGTTCGTGCTCGGGGGCGCTCGTTCCAGCCCCGGACCACGCGTCTGGACATCTGCAGTGCAGCCGGGCGGGTCGAGTGGGTACCTTCTCGGCCGGTCGAGGATGTGTCGTCGCAGGTGGTGTCGGAGCAGGTGGTGTCACTGTGAGCAGAGTTCTGGCGTTGTGGTGCCCGGACTGGCCGGCGGTGGCAGCGGCAGCGCTTGCCGATCTTCCGGCCACACATCCCGTCGCGGTCACTTCGGGTAATCGGGTGATCGCATGTTCGGCGACGGCTCGTGCGGAGGGAGTGCGACGAGGCCTGCGCCGACGCGAGTCGCAGGCTCGCTGCCCGGAACTGTATGTGGCGATGGCAGATCCGGAACGCGATGCAAGATTGTTCGAGCCGGTGGCCGCGGCCATCGACGCGGTGGCACCGGGCGTCGAGGTACTCCGTCCTGGTTTGTTGGTGCTCAGCGCGCGTGGTGTCAGTCGGTACTTCGGTTCTGAGGAAGCTGCGGCGGAACGATTGGTGGATCAGGCATCTGCTGCGGGTGTCGAGAGTCAGGTGGGGGTGGCAGATCAGCTGTCCACGGCGGTCATTGCCGCGCGCCGGGCAGCGCTGGTGCCGCCGGGGGAGGGAGCACGGTTTCTGGCGCCGCTACCCATGCCGGAGTTGGCGGCCGAACCCAGCCTGTCTGCACCGCATCGCGGGGAGTTGGTGGATCTGCTGCGCAGGCTCGGGATCAGAACCATCGGTGCTTTTGCGGATCTACCGGCAGTGGACGTCGCTTCGCGTTTCGGTGCCGATGCGGTGCTCGCGCATCGTGCGGCGCGCGGTGAACCCGAACGGCCACCGTCGGCGCGGACACTTCCGCCGGACCTGGAGGTGGAGCAGCATTACGATCCGTCGATCGAGCGGGTGGATGCCGCAGCGTTTGCCGGGCGCGCCTTGGCGAGTCTCCTGCACGACAAGTTGTCTGCTGCCGCGGTGGCGTGCACCCGTCTGTCGATTTCGGCCAGTACGGGTAACGGTGAAAATCTTTCTCGGACTTGGCGTTGCGCCGAACCTCTGACGCCGGAGGGAACGGCCGATCGAGTGCGATGGCAACTGGATGGCTGGCTCACCGGGCGCAGTGAGACCCGGCCAACCGCAGGCATAGCCGTGTTGCGTCTGGAACCGGTGGAGGTGGTCAGTGCCGGCGCTTTGCAGTTGGGGCTGTGGGGCGGTGTCGGCGACGAGGAGGAGCGAGCCAGGCGAGCATTGGTGCGCGTGCAGGGTCTTCTGGGTGGCGAATCGGTTCAGGTCGGTGTCCTGAGCGGAGGTCGAGGGCCCTTGGAGCGAATTACCTTGTTGCCCTTGGGTGACGAGCGGGTAGCTACCCATGATCCGACAGCCCCGTGGCCGGGCCGTCTGCCACAACCGTCTCCGGGGTCGATCTTCGTCGACAATCCCAAGGTGTGGCTGGGGGATGTGGCCGGTAACGCCGTGTACGTCACTGAGCGCGGTGTCTTCAGTTCGCAGCCGGGAAGGCTGAAGTGGGGGAGCAAGGAATGGGCAGTGCAGGGGTGGGCCGGGCCCTGGCCGGTTGACGAGCGATGGTGGGACGCTGCCTCGGCACGCACGGCGGCGCGGGCTCAGGTTCTGTTGGAGGAATCACGTGCGCTGCTGATGATCTGTGAAGGCGGTGGATGGTCGGTGGAGGGTGTGTACGAATGAGCTCGCAGGTATAGCTAGCTGTACCCGCCTGGTCGAGTCGACTGTACGAACAGTAGGGGCGTTGGCACCATCGTCATGCCGTCGCTCGGCTCCTAGCGTTGATGACATTCAAAAAGTAACCGTTGCAATGATTCTCACCGTTGCAACTCTTTACGAGGAGTGTCATGGCAACGGCGGGTCGACCTGAAGTTTCCGGAACCGATCGACTTCACTACGAGCAGACGGAGCTGCACGACGCACAACTTCTGGCGTACGACGAGTCTGGCGAAGGCCGGATCGTGGAGGTGTTCGGCGATGTCGCCACAGCCGAGCACATCGTCATCTTCGTGCCGGGCAACGACAACGGATTGGGAAACTACTTCGACGAGAACCGTCCGACAGGACCACGAGCGAGCGGATGGACACTGGGAAGAATGCTCCGAACGCTCGGACGGAACGACCACGTCGCGGTGATCGTGTGGGTCGGTTATCGGACGCCGTGGGGATTTCTCGAGTCGTTCTCGCGGACACTCGCAGAACGCGGTGCGATCGATCTGGCGCGATTGACACGCATCCTGCCGCGTTCGGCGCATGTGACGCTCGTCGGACACAGCTACGGGGCCGTGGTGTGCGGACTCGCCCTCCCGTCGGCGCGAGTAGACGATTGTGTGGTGCTCGGTAGCCCGGGGATGGGGACCAGTTCTCGCGAAGACCTGTGCTTTGCCGGAAATCTCTGGGCCGCGCTAGGGCCGTCGGACTGGATTCGGTATTTCCCACGCGTGAAGATCGGTCGCCTCGGGCACGGCCCGTCTCCAGTTCGGGCGCAGCACGGAGCTGTTGTTTTCGACACCGGTGCCATTCGAGGGCATTGTGGATACTTCGCCGATGCAAGCGAGTCGCTGCGCAACATCGCGAGGATCGGGCTCGGTCGCTACGACGAGGTCACGCGGCCAGGGCAGTTGCCGCCTCGGCTGACAGCTTCAGCAATCCACGAGGACAGGTCTATCCTGGGAACTCGTGAGTGTCGCTAACGTACGAAGTGCCGGCGGGGTCCAGATCAGCTACCGCGATTCCGGCTCGCATCCCAGTGTTGCCGATCTGCCTCCGGTAGTCCTCGTGCACGGGATGGGTGGCGACAGCGGTACCTGGGACAAGTTCGCGCGGACCTTGCGATCACGCAACCGGCGAGTTGTCTCGGTCGATCTTCGCGGCCACGGCCGGAGCGCTCGGGCGTCGTCGTATCTGTTCGACGAGTTCGCCGACGACGTTATGGACGTGTGTGATCATCTCGAACTCGATCAGGTGGATCTCGTCGGCCATTCGCTCGGCGGGCACGCGGCGTCGTTGATCGCGCAGAAACGACCCACCGTGGTGCGGAAGTTGGTCATCGAGGAAGCACCGTTGCCGCTACGCGCAGGTGACGCAGAACAGGTATTCGCGAGGAAATTGCCGAGTGTGCCAGAACTGTGGCATGCAACAACAAGTTTGGTGCGGCATCCGCGAGCTGCGCTGACGTTCGATCGCTCGATGACGCGGTCCGCGCTCGAGCAGTTCCGCCGACCGGATCCGCAGTGGTGGGATCGGTTGCCGCTCATCGAGGCTGACATGTTGTTCCTGCGTGGAGGTCTGGGCGGGATGGTGGATCCCGATCGCCTCGACGCTGTTGCCGCCACCGTCGCGCGCTGCGAATTGGTCTCGTTCCGTACCGGCCACAGTGTCCATCGCGACGGCCATCGCCAATTCGAATCCGTTGTGTTGCCGTTCATTTCCTGAAAGCGCAATACTCGATCAGTTCCGGCAAGAACCCATCCGCTACGCGTGCGGCACCGAATGTACTTCCATGCATACCAACGGCAACGACTGGTCCGCACACGAATACGTCGACGCGGTAGCACGATCCGTTCACGGTGAGACCGTCCGATGGCCGCAGGGACCGAGTATGGATGCGGTGATCGTTCTGCCAGTTCATGCCCGAAACCATCCGGGGAAGAACGCGGTTCTGCTCTGGAATCACGACTTCGGTTGGTCGTGGGGTGTCGAGGAGGCTGACGTGCGAAGGACGATTTCGATTGTCGACCCTCTCGGTATCGGCCGGACACCGGATCCGCTGCGCTGCGCGGATCGAGTCATCGAACTGATCAGCGCCGAGGCAGTTTGCTCGCGCATGTGTAGCGAACACTGATTCGGTCAACTCTGGGGCCACAACGCCTCCGAGAGGACGACGCCCGTGAACCCAGAGAACGTTCCTGCCTCGCACTGTCATTCATTGCCGCGCCGGACGTTCCTCGGTGGCGTCGGTGCTCTTGTCCTCGCCGGAGTGGCAGACGTGGCAACCGGCGCGGCGCCGGCGAAAGCATCGCCCGCCGATCGGTTTCCGCAGAAACCCAACATCGTTGTCATCATCACCGATCAGGAGCGCCGGCCGATGTATTGGCCGCAGGGCTGGGCTGATCAGAATCTGCCCCACCGCAAGAGGATTGCCGATCACGGGCTGACGTTCGACCAGGCAGTGTGCAATACCGCGATGTGCTCGCCCAGTCGTAGTACGTTCTTCACCGGCCTCTTTCCCGCGCGGCACGGGGTCACCAGAACCCTCACCGAAGGCGGCACTGTCTCACCCACCGAGCCACAGTTACAAGTCTCCGAGCAGAACATGGCAAAGCTGCTGGCGTCGGCCGGTTACAACGTTCAGTACCGGGGGAAGTGGCATCTGAGCAAAGGCGTCGAGGGTGGTGATCCGACAAGTGACGATGTAGCGGGATTCGGCTTCGAAGGGTGGATTCCCCCCGACGCGGGTCAGGACACCAATCCGGACCACTTCGGTGGCGGGTGCGCCGACCATGATCGCCGTGTTGCCGAGGAGGCAGTCGATTTCCTCTCCGGATCTGCGGTCACATCCGGGCAGCCTTGGGCGCTCATCGTCTCGTTCGTGAACCCACACGACGTCCTCGCGTACCCCCAGACCTGGAATGCGATGAACGGAACGTGCGACAACTATGGATCGGACGCGCCAGGCGCCTTCGAGCAGGGGATCGACTTGCCGCCCACTTTCGACGAGATCCTGGCACTCAATCACAAACCGACAGCGCAGGTTCAGTCGGAATTGCTACTCGCAGCCGGGCTCGGCCCGCTGCTCGGGCCTGATCAGGCACGCAACTACATCAACTTCTACGCCTACATGCACAAGGTGGTCGACGAACACATCGGCAGCGTGCTCGACGCGATCGAAGCCACCCCGCAGATGCTCGACGACACCGTGATCGTACGGATGTCCGATCACGGGGAGATGGGGATGAGCCACGGAGGTTTGCGGCAGAAGGTGTTCAACGCCTACGAGGAAACGCTGCGCGTTCCACTGGTCATCAGCAACCCCTTGCTGTTTCCCGAACCCGTTCGCACAGACGCCTTGGCGTCGTTGATCGACGTGATGCCCACTCTCGCCACTCTCGCCCAAGCGCCAGCGCGTGAATCGTGGAACTTCTCGGGTACCGATCTGACACCGGTCATCGTCGACGCTGCCGCCTACCCCCACGGTCCCAGCGCGCAGGTTCAGGACACGATTCTGTTCACCTACGACGATCAGAATTGTGCGACGCCCGACGGTCAGAACATCGTCACCCAGCCCAATCACATCCGCTGCATCCGGGAGAACCGATGGAAGTACACGATGTACTTCGATCCTGCGGGAGTTGCTGCGCCGCAATACGAACTCTACGACTTACAAGCCGACCCCTTGGAACTGAACAATCTCGCCAATCCGCTCAATATCGGCTCGTATCGGCCGGATCTGGCGGCTCAGATGAACGCCAAGCTCTTCGCAGTGATGGAGACCAAGGGCGTTTCTCTGAAGGAATAGATCGAATTTCGCCAAAACTGATTCACGTTTCAGTTCTGCGGGCATGCTGATGGGGCATCTGTCTTCGGTTCGGGAAGAAGGAATGTCATGACTGTCACCTCGCCGGGGCGAGAAGGTTTCAGTACTCTTCGGTCGGGAGGGTTGAACTGGGATTCGTTCCCACTCCGATTGTTCACCAAGGGAAATGCCAAATTCTGGAACCCAACCGACCTCGATTTTTCCCAGGACGCTCGTGACTGGCAGGAGCTGACCAGCGAGCAGCAGCGCAGCGCCACCTTCCTGTGCGCGCAGTTCATTGCCGGTGAAGAAGCCGTCACCGAAGACATTCAACCGTTCATGAAAGCGATGTCGACCGAGGGGCGATTCGGCGACGAGATGTACTTGACGCAGTTCTGTTTCGAGGAAGCCAAGCACACCCAGGTCTTTCGGCTGTGGATGGACGAAGTGGGATTGACCAGCGATCTGCATTCCTACGTCGCTGACAATCCGTACTACCGGCAACTGTTCTACGAGGAGTTGCCTTCGTCGCTACGCATTCTCGAGACGGATCCGAGTCCGGTCAACCAGGTGCGTGCCAGCGTCACGTACAACCACGTCATCGAGGGCAGTTTGGCGTTGACGGGCTACTACGCCTGGCAGAAAGTCTGTGCGACGCGCGGAATCCTGCCTGGCATGCAGCAATTGGTGCGCAAGATCGGTGACGACGAGCGACGGCACATGGCTTGGGGGACGTTCACCTGCCGAAGGCACGTAGCCGCCGACGATCACAACTGGGACGTCGTCCAGCAGCGGATGGGTGAACTCATGCCCATGGCACTCGGAATGATCAACTGGGTCAACGATCAATTCGAGGTGCAGCCGTTCGGTTTGGACAATCAGGAGTTCCTCGAGTACGCCGCAGACCGTGCGCAGCGCCGACTTTCGGCGATCGAGTCCGCGCGCGGGCGCGACGTCGCCGAGATCGACCTCGACTATTCGCCGGAGACCCTCGAGGAAAAGTTCGGGGCGGAAGATGCCGCTGCGATGAGTGAGGCGGCCAAATGACAGCGAATTCTATTGGGGCCAAGCCGAGTTCTGGATGACCTCGACAAAATCGATGTGCCGAAATCCCGGCACAAAATGTTCGAGTACGTCAGCGTTGACCGTCCCGAATGTACTTTCGGGACGGTGCTTGAAGCCTTCGGTGAAAGCCTTCAAGATCTGATTCTTGAAATCCGGGCGCGGGTGAGCCGCGGTGACGGCGTCAATGTCGGCCTGGTCGAGTTCGCTGTATCCGATTCCGAGTACGTCGGTCTCCACACCCGCTGTCACCAAGGCGATTTCGGGTTCCAATTGGGAGGGGATCTCGGGCGTCGTGTGCAGAGCGATGCCTTCCCACACTGTGCGGATGTCGGTTTCGTCGACTCCGTAGCCGGTGAGGAATCGCCGCGCTTCGTCGGCGCTGTCCAATTCGAAACGTGACGTACTGTCCCGGAATTTCGCGGTGAGCCCCAGGTCGTGGAACATGGCGCCGACGTAGAGCAATTCGGGGTCGGCCTGCAGACCCAGACGCGCTCCTTGAAGCGATCCGAAGAGGAAGACACGTCGCGAGTGGTGAAACAGTAACTCGGACGCCGTATCTCGTACCAGCTCGGTGGCGTCGGCAGCCATCTTCGAATCGGGGATTTTCACACCGGCAATGATCGTGGTCATCGGTACCTGCTCTGCTCGTCGTTGCTGCGAATTTCTCGGTCTATCCCAGTGTCGGTCGAGCACGCCCGCGGGCGCACCCTGATCTCGGCCATACTGTCCACAGATCAGGACGAAGGAGAGCGCATCGTGACCGCAGTGCATCGAGTTGCCGTCCTGGTGTTCGACGGCGTCAAACTGCTCGACGTCGCAGGTCCGAGTGAGGTGTTCGCGGAAGCCAATCGCGGCGGGGCGAACTACGAGTTGGTGATCTGTTCGGTAGGTGGACACGATGTCGACTCCTCGACCGGGATGCGCATTCCGGTCGACCGTGACGTTGTAGATTCCGGTTCTTTCGACACGTTGCTGGTCATGGGTGGAGACGTGTTCCCGTCGACGCCGGTGAGTCCGGAACTGCGCGAGGCAGCGAGCGATCTGGCGGGGCGTTCGGGCCGGGTTGCCTCGATCTGTACCGGGACATTCATTCTTGCGGCGAGTGGATTGCTCGACGGACGCCGCGCTACGACACATTGGCAACACACGGCAACGCTGGCGCGCGCCTATCCACAGATCACGGTGGTTCCTGACGCCATCTTCATTCAGGATGGCGCGGTGTTCTCGTCTGCGGGTGTGACCGCCGGCATCGACCTCGCGCTCGCATTGCTCGAGCGTGATCATGGTGCAGAAATGGCTCGACGCGTCGCACAACTTCTGGTGGTATTTCTCCAGCGTCCAGGCGGACAGTCACAGTTTTCGCCCTCGCTCAGTGGGCCGCGGCCTCGGGTCCCTGCGCTGCGAGAAGTGGTCGACGCAGTTGCGGCCGATCCGGCGGGGGAGTATTCGGTCGAGCAACTGGCTGCCCTGGCGCACCTGAGCCCGCGTCATCTGACGAGGCTCTTTCGCGAAGAATTAGGGACGACGCCGGCCAAATACGTCGAGTTGATCCGTTTCGACTCTGCGAAGGCGCTCCTCGATGCCGGCCACTCGGTGACCGAAGCCGCGCAGTTGGCGGGATTCGGCAGTTCGGAATCCCTACGACGAGCATTTTCGACTCATCTCGGAATCTCGCCCCAGGTGTACCGTCGTCGGTTTCAAGCGTTCGGCTAGGACTGACTTTCGTGCTTGCCTTGTGGCGGGCTCATGCCCTGCTTGTCGAGCCAGGCAAGGCTGTAATCGGCGATCTCACGCCAACCGTGGTCGATGGTCAGCGAGTGACCTCGGTCGCCGAATACCTTGTATTCGTTGATCGTCGGGGCCTTGGCGTACTTCTTGAACGAGCTGTCCGAACTGGCCTTCGGTACTGTGCGATCCTTACCGCCGCCGATCATCAGGAGGGGGCCGCGGCGGGCGTTGAAATCCACTGCAGCGGGGCTGTGGGGCGCGAAGTTGGCGAGTGCTGCCTCGAACAACGGCCGTCCGGGGGCGGGAATTGCATACTGCTCGAACAGGGCGTCGGACTCGTCCTGGGACACGGCGCTGGCGAAGGACTTGTGGAACGATTTTCTGTTGTGTGAGTAGGCCTTCCGGTAGTTGCCGGGGTTGGACAGGACAGGGAACACGCTTCCAAGCTGAACGAGAGGAAGTTTCAACACACCTTTGCGCTGAGCGGGGTCGATGGCAATTGCCGCGGTCGCCAACTTCTGGCCCAGCAGTTTCTGCGCGATCAAACCTCCGAACGAATGCCCGACCACGATCGGTGGTTCGTCGAGATCAGCGATCACCTTGGCGTAGTGGTCCGTCACGTCGTCGATGCCGTGTCCCGCGATGTCCTCCGGGTGTTCGCGCGTCTCACCCACCGTGGACGCATCCCCTGGCCATCCGGGTGCCATCGTGGAGTACCCCTGCGCGTTGAAAACCTGCGCCCAGGGATCCCACGTGGTCGGGTGCATCCAGAGTCCGTGGATGAACAGAACAGTCGGGTTGGACTTGGGCGACATGCGCGCTCCCCGCTATCGGACCGATGATCGATACGGGATGCCCGCTTTTTACGGACTCATTCACCAGTGACCAGATCCTCGACAGAGGTCATTGTCACTCGTCCGTGATCAGGCGGTAAATGACGTATATGGCAAACCATCCCATCGCGACCGATGCGAGAACAAATAGCACTTCGAAGAACATGACCATGTAAATCGCTGCCTCACTGGTTGAAGGAATCGCTCTAGTATCGAACATATCGCAAGTGGTTGTTGCGATATGACGGGGTGTCGCGGTTGGCACAATGAGGCCATGAAGCAAAGGGGCCGAGCGGTCCGAACGGCCGTGATCGAAGCGACTGTGCGAAAGGTTGCTGAACTAGGACCGCAGTCGGTGACGATCGCCGCGATAGCGGTCGAAGCGGACGTTCATCCAACGTCGATCTACCGCCGATGGGCGACGGTCGACTTGCTGGTCGTGGATGCTCTCCGCGAGTTCACGGATGCAGGTTTGGCGATACCTGACACCGGGACACTCTTCGGCGATCTTCGGACTTTTGCTCGGAGTCTCCAAGATTGGCTCGCGACAGACACCGGATTGGCACTGGCCCGTACGGGTGTGATGCCTACCGACGACGCGGAAATCTTGGCTGCGCGCGCACAGTTCTGGCGCGCCCGATTCGATGCGGCAGCGGTCATGATTCACCGTGGAATCGAACGCGGCGAGGTCCCGGACGGTACTGATCCAGATACTGTTCTCGCGGCACTAGCTTCGCCGATCCGGCTGGCAGCGATTTCCCAGAACACCGAGCCTCGTATCGAACTCGACAAACTGGTTGCACTTGTCGTCGGCGTTGATCCAATAGTGAAATGATCGACGGCATGGCACTAACCGGCTCTGCGAAGACGATGGCACTGTGGACCACCGCTTTTGTTGTCTCACAAGCAAACATTGCGCGTTTACTCGGGCCGGTGGCTCCTAAAGTATTGGAAGTGCAGACGGCGTTTTCCGCTCGTCGGTACCTCGAGATCTTGGACTCCATGGATGCGGAGGCCACGGCGCGATTTCGTAGTCACTACTACCCGGACTTCGTACATCCCGCGATCTACGCGATGGCTTTGCGGTCCGCAGGCAAGCGGCTCGGAGAGCGGGTTCCCCTTTCGACCGCAACTCGGCGCGCGCTTGCCGTAGCGCCGGTGCTGTCGGCGGCGGGCGATTATGTCGAGAACGTGATCGGCCTCCATTTCCTCGATCATCGCGACAGCATCACCGACTCGAGGGTTCGCGCCGCCTCGACGGTCAGTATTGCCAAATGGGTACTCGCACTCGGAACTTTCGGATATTTGTCGCAGGGTTTTGTCAGAGTATGGGTATCGCGAAAATGAGGAGCACTGATGGCAGTCGAACTCGGTACCGAATACTTCGCTGACGGAGAAGAGTTCCGTCGATGGCTGTGCGAGAACCACGAGGCGGTCCCCGGGCTTTGGCTGAAAATGGCCAAGAAGACCTCGTCACACAGTTCGATCGACTACGACCAAGCGTTGGACGTTGCCCTGTGCTTCGGCTGGATCGACAGCCTCTCCCGGCGAATCGACGACGATTTTTTCGTGCAGAAGTTTTCGCGTCGCACTGCGCGGAGTCCGTGGTCCAAACGCAACGTCGAGATAGTCGCCCGCCTCGACGCTGCGGGACGTCTCGAGCCGTCCGGCATCGCTGAGATAGAGAAGGCCAAGGCCGACGGCCGCTGGGATCGCGCATACGAGGGAGCAGCCAAGGCCGAGGTCCCGAAGGACTTTCTCGATGCGCTTGCGGAAAACCCGAAGGCTCGCGAGTTCTACGCGACGCTCAATTCCACCAATCGATTCACCATCGCGTACCGACTGCAGGAGGCAAAGCGTCCGGAGACACGCGCCAGGCGGATCGAGAAGTTCGTGAACCAACTCGCGGAGGGCAAGAAGTTCTACTGAGCTGACTGGGACGGCTGATCGACTTTCAACGTGGCTGACACAATAGGGCTCGTGATCGAAGCCGAGACCTGTTCCGCGCTGTCTGCTGTTGACGAACCGTTGGCAGGCAGCGCTGCCGTCGTGCGGGGTTGGGTATGCCTCGAATTCAATGCCGCTTGGGGTCGTGACGTGCTGGACGGTACGGCCTTGGGGGAGGAGCTTGCCGCCGAGCTGAGTCGGCGAGCTGATGCTGCCGACGTACGAATCATGTTCATTCGGCGACCAGGCCGCACCGATCCGCTGACTGATGGGCACACGGTCTTGCTCGCGCGCTCCGATCCGAGCGACTCGTGGTGCGAACGGTTGCGCATCGATTCACCGGCTGATCTGCTCGACATCGATTTCGCGCTACTCGACGGCCCTCCACCAGGATTGGGCGACTCGGTGGACGAGCCAGTCGTCTTGGTTTGTGCGCACGGTAAGCGTGACCAATGCTGCGCTGTGTTCGGCAGGCCGATTGCCGCAGCGCTGATGTCGTCCTTCGGACCCCAGGTGTGGGAGTGTTCGCATACTGGCGGGCACCGATTTGCGCCGTCGATGATCCTGCTGCCGAGCGGCAATACGTACGGCCGTCTGTCCGCTGGTGAGAGTGTCACGGCCGTGGAGGTGGCTTCCCGAGATCAGGTCCATTTGCCAGGCCTGCGTGGACGGAGTTGCTGGTTTCCTGCGGGGCAGGCTTCGGAAGTTGCTGTACGACAACAAATCAGCTGCGGAATCGACGATTTGGCCGTCATCGAGCAGGCCAGTGACGGGACATGCGTCGTCGCACATGTGGACGGACGGCGGTGGATGGTCGAGACTGCGGTCTCCGAACTCGCGCCGCGTCCACCGAGCTGCGGCGCGGCGCCCAAACCGGTCAGGCCAGTTGTCGTCACGTCGATTCGAGAACTGTGATTCCCTCGTCGGTTCCATACGATCAGTCTCGATGAATGCGATCACATGGGCCGGCAGGTGGCGCGGAGGATACGGACTCCATCAGATCCACAGTCTGCTGGCGTGACAAGCGGATTCGGGACTTAGGCAGCGGCGGTTCGGGGGAATAGCGGCACCGTTGCAGGTGCGAAGTAGCATCGCAGCTATGACTGTCGATCTGGTTGCACCTGACGAGGCCTTGTGGGCGTCCTGGTTGGAGTCGCGTGACGAGTGGGGCGGACCGCAGGCGGACCAGCCCGGTTCGGCATTGGGAGTTGCGCAACGTCTAGATCTCGATCTTGCCTCCCGGGATGGATTCGGGCAGTGGGTGCAGGAGTTGTTGGCGCAGCCAGAGGCAGTGCCGGGGCCCGACATTGTCCCGGCAACCAACTGGTGGATCGTTCGAGACGGCAGGTACCTCGGCGCTATCCAGTTGCGGCACAGCTTGAATGAGTTCTTGGCCGATGTCGGTGGTCACATCGGCTATGGGGTCAGGCCGTCGGAACGCCGGAAAGGTTTAGCGTCGGCTGCTCTGCGGGAGGTGCTCACGTATGCAGGCGACCCGGTGGGGCTCAGTCGCGTCCTGATTACCTGCGACGAAACGAACGCGGGTTCACGTAAGGCAATCGAAGGGTGTGGTGGTCTACTCGACAGCGTGCGCCCAGCTGATCAGTTGTCGCGCAACCTCGGTCACACGGGGGATACGCTTCGCTACTGGGCAGTCACGGGCCGGTCAAGCGTCAGTTGACCGATGTCTGACCGTCAACGGGAAGCCACGGTCGCAGGGTAGGCGACACGGGCAGCGATGCTTTCGCTGAGGTCTTGGATTTCTGCGGCGAGGGTATCGCGGCGCTTCGTGTCCGACTCGTGAACGAATGTTGTAGATCCCAGTGTGGCACCGCAGTATTCGATGATGCCGCGCTCGATCTGTGTCCGGAAGGCCTCGTACACACCGTGGCGTTCGAAACTTTCCGCGTCGTCACCCGCGACAGGGATCAGGTGGACCGTGAGTCGGTCCAGTTTCTTCACGAATTCGCTTCCCGGGGTGAACTCGTACGCCCATCCGCTGACGAAGACTCGATCGATCCAACCTTTGAGTAGTGCGGGCATCGACCACCAGTACATCGGAAACACGAGAATCAGATCGTCTGCTCGATCGATTCGGTCCTGCTCGGCTACAACGTCGGCCGGGGGAGTCCCCTTGCCGCGGAACAGGTTCACATCGGCTTTGGAGAATCGGGGATCGAAATTCTCGGCATGTAGGTCCGCGATGTCGACATCGCCGCCCAGGTCGCGGATCGCGTCGGCGGTAGAACGGGCGACATGCTGGGTAAGTGACTGTGGATCGGAGTGGGAGACTACGACGAGTGTGGTCATGAGCGTTCCTTCGGTAGATGGTGCGCTTATGTACTAAGAGTAGGTTACTATTGGTATATAGCGCAAGGAGGTGTCCGATGGCACGAACGAGACTGTCGCGAGCCGACAGGTACGAACAACTCGTGGAGGTGTCATGGGCACTGGTGCGAGAGGAGGGCGCGGATGCGCTGACCCTCGGCCGGTTGGCTGAACGTGCCGGCGTTGCAAAGCCGGTCGTCTACAGCCATTTCGCCTCCCGCGCTGCGCTGTTGGCGGCCCTCTTCAAGGAATTCGACGATCGTCAGACGGTGATGCTCGGGGAATACCTCGAAGCTGCGGAGGAGTCTGTGAACGGGCGGGCGAATGCCATCGCCGACTCCTATGTCGGATGTTCACTGGCACAGGGGCGTGAACTGGCGGGAGTGCTTGCAGCGCTGGAGGGCTCGCCCGAGCTGGAGCAGGTCAAGCGCGAGTCGGAACGCGCCTATTCAGAGCGTTGTCGCGAGGTGCTGGCTCCTTTCAGTGCCGACGGGCTTGGACAATCATCGATGACTGCGATATTCGGTGCTGCAGAGGCCCTCTCGCACGCGGCGGTCGTCGGAGTGCTCTCGCCCGAGGACGCCAAAGGTGAACTTGCCGCGCTGATCGTCGCGGTCGTCGGCAGGCCATCACTGACTGGGTAGTGCGGTGCAGCCGTGATCTCATCGCCTACAGGTGCCCATCCAGTTCGAACCGCTCTCGCACGGAGTCGGATATCGCCGCGAGGGTGCTGACGAACGCGTCGATGGCGGGAGCGAGCGGAGGTTTCCCGTAGGTTGCGACGGAGACAGTGCGTCGCTCGCCGGGAATGCGGTGTGCGCGGATGCCCGGGTTCTGATGTGCATGGAGAGCGAGGGCGGGAAGGGTGCTGACTCCGCTTCCGGAGGTGACCAGCGCTTGGACCGCGACGTAGTCGTCGGTCTCGAACTCGATCCGTGGAACGAACCCAGCTCGATTGCAGGCGGTGAGAAGGTGGGCGCGGCAGCTCGGACAGCCTGCAATCCAGGTCTCACCGGCGTAGTCCGTGATCTCGTTGGCGGCATCTGCATTCCGCGCAGAGGTGATCAGGTACAACGGATCGTCCAGCAACGTCGTTAGGGTGACGTGCTTCAGCCCCACATCCGGGGTATCCGCGTGTGCGAAAACGACAGCTACGTCGACGTCGTTGTTACGAAGCATTGCAAGTGCTTTGGGTGGTTCTGCATCAACGAGGCTGATGGACACGTCGGGGTACTGGGATGTGAACGCTGCCATCGCCTGCGGAATCAAACTCGCCAGGGCTGACGGGAATGCGGCAAGTCGTACCCGCCCCGCCCTCAGTCCCGCGTACGTTTCGACTTCGGCTACGGCAGCGTCGACGTGACCGAGAATTTCCGTGGCGCGCCGAACCAGTACCGCACCGGCATCCGTCAGACGAAGCCCACGACCGGCTCGCTGGAACAGCGGAACTCCGACTTCCGATTCGAGCTGTCGAAGGTGGTGACTGATGGAGGGCTGCGCGTAACCGAGCGAATCGGCGGCGGCTGTCACCGATCCTTCCTGTGCGACAGCGACCAAGACCCTAAGCCGAATTAGATCGAGCATGACGAAATCATAGAGGATTTCGATGCTTTCGACGAAAACATGTATTAGACCTATGAATCAGTGTTTGACAGGGTGATCCACATGGCACAGGCACCTGATCTCGCGGCAACAACCGGGCTACAACCACCCACTTGGGCGGACATTCAGCGTGCAAGTCAGGTTGTCCGACGCCACCTACCGGTCACGCCCCTGATATCGCACCCGACCTTGGGAGCGGGCTCGTGCAGCCAATTGTTCGTCAAACATGAGAACGTGCACCCCACAGGTGCGTTCAAGGTTCGTGGTGGACTGAACTTGGTGGCTGGACTCGATGAGCCGACGCGGGCCCGAGGCATCATCGGCTACTCGACGGGAAATCATGCTCAGTCCCTGGCGTATGCCGCAGCGGATACGGGCGTGCGGTGCGTAATTGTGATGCCGGCTGGGGCGAATCCGGTCAAGGCTCACGCTGTCCGCATGCTTGGGGCCGACCTCATCGAGCATGGCGCAAACTTCGACGAGGCACGCGCTCACGCAGAGTTCATCAGCGAACGTGACGGCCTGCGTCTCGTCAGCGCCGCCAATGAGCCGGCAATCCTCGCCGGTGTTGCTACGGCGTACGTCGAACTCGTCGAGCAGCAGTCAGATCTGGACGCCGTGGTGGTCCCCGTCGGTGGTGGCAGTGGTGCGGCGGCCGCTTGCCTCGTCGCCAGTGCGCTTGCACCGCACCTGGAGGTGTTCGCGGTGCAGTCGGAGGCCGCACGAGCGGCGCACGACTCGTGGACTTCCGGCACTTGTGTCGAGCGCCCGAACGCCACTCGTGTCGAAGGGCTCGCGACCGGGGCCGGATTCTCATTGACTCAACGTGTCATGCGAGAACGGCTAGGTGGTTTCTTGCTCGTCACGGACGATGACATCACCCTCGCTCAGCGGGCTCTCCTCTTCGACGCACACACTTTGAGTGAGGGCGCCGGTGCGGCCGCACTTGCTGCGGTCTACGCACATCCGAACACCTTCGCGGACAAGCGTGTTGCCGTCGTCTGTACGGGCGCCAATGCCTCCGAGAGTGAGATCCGCAGGGTCGTCAGCTAATCGATAACACGATCGGAAGAATGTGTAGTGGCAGGGAACTGACGCGCGAAGCTGTTCTCGCGTCAAACTCGTCCGGATATCGCATCACGCCGGTCTTCAAGGTGCACGGCACTGCGCACAAATCGCGTCGCGAACTTTTGCGATAGGTTCCCAGATATGAAACAGTCCGGGGTTGCTGTTGTCGATCACCATCAGTTCGTTGTCGGATCGAGGGACGCCGAAACCTACGAACCGTTGGAAACGGGCAGTGCAATGGAAGTAGGCCCAAATTTTGTCACGATCCTGACCGGTATCGCGTATGGGCCGGTCGCGTTAACCGTCGAGGTATTGGACTACGTACCAAGCGAACTCGATCCATCTGCGGTGTGGGAGGTAATAGAGGAAGCGACGATCAAAATCAGCAAACCTGTCCGGGTTGTCACCATGGATGGAGAGCTCTCGTCGGACTTCACGCGAGTGTCAATCGGCAAGGGACTGCACACATTCCGTGTTTCTGGCCTTGGCCGCGACAGCAACTGGGATCTCACAGTGACAGAACCCGTGGAGTCCTACTTGCTGCAGGTGTGGAAGGCTACCTATCCCGCTGCCATGCGAAGACTTCACAAAACCGATGCCGCTTGGGACCAGGAGATTGTCACTCACAAGGTTCGCAACTTCTGGGATCCTGATCCGGCAGGAGATGCGACCCTCTACCTGAAGTACGGCTACGAGCAGATGGCGACGTGGGCCAAAGAGGAGGCAATCCGATGGGGAGGACGCCCACCCACCGACAAACTGCGAGGCCAGCCATATGCCAAAGAGTTTGCGGGCCAAGACAGGATGCTTGTTGATGCGATGGTTCGTTGCCGAGGGCCAAAGCTGCGGCGAATCGCGGCATGGTCAGCGCGCCGGGCGTACACGATCGCCGGAATCGTCGAGATCGAATGGATCCGGGCCGGTCTCGACGCGTTGGACAACGGCGATCCACTGCCGTACCCGTTCGACAGTAGGACCGGTGCGAATGTTTGGGACACTTTTCTGGCGGAATCGCGCATCGAAATGTGGACCACAGACGACACCGGAGAGAAACACGCGACGATTGCTCTCGTCGCCCACCGCGCGTTGGTCGATGCCAACATGGAAGAACCATTGTCGGCCGCTTTCAACGGACTGCGGACTGCGGCAATTGCCGATGGGCACAACTATGTGCAACTCATTGCCGACCTGCGCCGTGAGTTCTTTCCGAAGCTGGCACCAGCCGACGAGTACGAGCGCTGGATAGGGCACAGCGTTTGATCGTCTGACCATCGCCGTACACCCGCACGGAATGTGGCGGCCCACCTGGATCCGACCCACTCGACATCGCCGTAGCCAAGGGTATTTCGGCCAGAAGCGTTGTGCGACCAGGTGCTGTCCGCGGCTGACCTACTGCACTTGGCTCCGGGCTGCCAGCGCCAACTATTCCGGACCCTTGGGGTGCAGGAGTTCAGTGATGCTTATATGCCCGGCCTTGGGTTCGTTCGGAAGGCTGACCGGCACAAGCCCCATGCTTTCCCGACGCTCGTTGACCGAAAAGACGTACTGGGCAAATTCAGGTTTGACGTGCACGTCCGGAAACCGTGCGCGAAGTTCGCCCACGATCCGATAGCCCTCGTCGTACCAGTCGAAAACGTTGATCCCTGGACGCCACCTCGGTCGCATCGCGAAGCCGTCGATCTCGGTCACAAAGAACTTTTGGAAGCGATCAGTCCACGCCAGTATCTTCTCTCCGAGTTCGTCGTCGATCCCCATTTGGCTCGGGAGAACGTATGCCTGCGGGAACCGTTGCGGCGGGACGACAATCAATTCCTTCGACGGCCATAGTGAACTGGGATGGCCATGGTCAGGATAGATTCTGATGACTAGCACTGCAGATCCCTTGCGGTGGCCAACACGCTACGAGGCGAAGTCACACCACCGGTCACCAGTGCGTTCCGGGCACGAGTCGGGCGGCGCGTCGGCCGAGTCTGCGGATGCGCGAGCGTGAATGGCGCTGACGCGACGGTGTTGCCGAAACGTCTGACGGAGTTTCTTTGTCTACCTGCCCCTTTGCCGCCGGGGAGTCAGGGAAGGCCTGGTACATCTGGTTGAGAATCCGGTCCTTGGTGTGCGGTGCGAACAAGGTTCCCAGATCACCCAGAGTGCCCAGTGGCACGTCGATGCGCTTGGGGCGTTCGATCAGCGCGCGGATCACCATTGCCGCAGCCTTTTCCGGGCTGGTGATCGGGCCGTTGTTGTATTCGCCGGTCGGAGCGATCATCGGCGTTTCGACCAGCGGCATGTGGATGGTCGTGAAAGTGATTCCGTCCGCCAGGGTTTCGGAGGCAGCTACGTCGGAGAAACCGTCGAGCGCGGCCTTGCTCGCCACGTAGGCCGAGAATCTAGGCGTTGCCGCCTGGACTCCCGCGCTGCTGATGTTCACGATGTGACCGAAGCGGCGAGAACGCATGGTGGGCAACAATGCGAGCACCAATCGCACAGCGCCGAAGTAGTTCACGGCCATTGTTCGTTCGTAGTCGTGGAAACGATCCGTGGAATGGTAAATGCCGCGCCGAATGGATCGGCCGGCGTTGTTGACCAACATGTCCACGTGATCATGTTCTGTCAGAATGCTTTTGATCGTGTGCTGGACCGACTCGTCGTCGGTGATGTCGCAGGGATAACCGAACGCTTTGCCTCCGCTTGATCGAATCTCCTGTACCGCGGCATCGAGTTCGTCGGTGCGGCGTGCGATCAGGAGAACTGTGGCGCCTTTCTGGGCGGCGGCGATGGCAGAGGCCTTGCCGATTCCGGACGAGCCACCGGTGATCAGGACTATCCGCCCGACCAGTGGTCCTTCGGGATGGTTGCGACGTGCGCGATTGGGATCGAGGTTTGCGCGCCAGTACTTCCACAAGACCGTCGAGTAGGAGCCGAACTCGGGGACCGTCAGGCCTGATCCGGCGAGGGCGGCAACGGTTCTCTCGGAGGTGAAGGTCGGCGCCATCGTCATGTTGTCGAGCAACGCTGCAGGCATGCCGATGCGATCGAGGAAGACTTTCCGTGCCGATTCTGCCGAGTCCATCGGCAATGGCGAGACAAAGGGTTTGGCGATCACGCCCGGCAGGCTGAGCGCGGGCCGCGGTGCTCCGGCGGCCTTGGCGAGGCCGGCATAGATTTCGCGTACCGGTTGAGGTTTCGGATTGACGAGATGGAATGCTTCGCCGTCACGGCCGGGCACATGCATCAACTCGACGAGGGCAGCGGCCACATAATCGACCGGCACCACGTTGGTTGCCCCGAGGTTGGGGATCGGGACAGGTAGTGCTGCAGGTAGTTTCGCGAGTAGCGCCAGACCTGGGAACAAGTAATACGGTCCGTCGATCTTGTCCATCTCTCCGGTGACGGAGTTGCCGACCACGGCAGACGGCCGATAAACACGCCAGGTGAGGCCTTCTCGTTCTCGAACGAGCTTCTCGGCCTCGAACTTGGTTCGGTGGTACGGCGTCGGAAAGCCTTGGCCGCAATCGAAATCGGTCTCGCTGAACGTGCCCGGATAGTCGCCTGCGACTGCGACCGATGACACGTGATGAAGGGTGGCTCCCAGTTTCGCAGCAAGTTCGACCACGGAGCGTGTGCCCTCGACATTCGTCGAAGCCTGCTCGTCTCCGGCCGTGATGTCGTAGATCGCGCCGAGGTGAAGGACATGGTCGGCCGGCGGGGGAGAGTCGATGCCCAGCTCGGGCTCGGTCAGATCGCCAACGAGCGGATGCACTCGATCGCCGCCGGGAATTGCCGACACCTGTGCTTCGAGTTTTGCGACAGAACCCGCTCTGACCAGCACGTGGATCTGAGCAGTTTCATCATGCTCGAGCAGGAGCGGTAGTACAGCTCGTCCGAGGAACCCGGTGCCGCCAGTGACGATGTATGTGGCCATGGTCGGTAACTTACTCCAAAGTAAGATCGACGGCTAGAGGGAACCGGACATCAATGCGTCATGACGCCATCCTCGGTGTCGAAGTCGATGCCCGCAGTGATGATTCCGGAAAACAGGAACGCGACGGCAAGTGCAAGAGCGGGGATTGCAAGGATCCATTCGAAAATTGTCATGCTCCAAGTCTGACGAAATCAGCTTCGGAGAACATCGCCCTGCGGAGCGATTTAGGCGATCGGGCAGTCATCCTCGAGGACGACTGCCCGATCAGGGAAATCCACTAGTGCGTGATCAGTGGCCCGAAATCAGTGGCCGATGCCGACCTTCGCGTGAACTTTTTTCATCCAGGCCGGAGCCCACCAGTTCGCTTCGCCCATCAACTTCACGAGCGAGGGCACGAGCAACATGCGGATGATGGTCGCGTCGACGATCAGCGCGACGATCATGCCGACGCCCAGGAACTTCATCACCGACAACCCGGACATCGCGAATGCCCCCGTCACCACGATCAGGAGTAGGGCGGCGGCCGTCACGATTCGGCCGGTGCGTTCGGTTCCGAACTTGACTGCTTCCTCCGTCGTCGCTCCCGCGTTCTTGGCCTCGACCATCCGGGACATCAGGAAAACCTCGTAGTCCGTGGACAATCCGAACACCACCGCCAGGATGAGCACGACGAACGTCGCCTCCAGCGGAGTTTGACTGACCCCGAGGAGTTCGACGCCGTGACCGTCCTGGAAGACGAAGGTGAGGACGCCGAAGGTGGTCGCGAGGCTCAGCGCGGCCATCAGTACCGCCTTGATGGGCAGGACCACCGAACCGAACGCGAGGAACAACAGGATCAAGGTCGATCCGACCATGATGAGGATCATCACCGGCAACCAGTGCAGGACGGCGTTGTTGCCGTCGTCGACCATGGCTTGACCGCCACCGACAAGCAGCACTGTTCCGTCAGGAGCGGAGATCGCGCGCAGATCTGTCACTGCGGTGCTCTGTGATTGGGGTGTAGAGCCCTCGCTGTAGAGAGCCTGAACCGCGATGAGTTGATTGGTGCTCGCGACGACGGTCGCCTGACCGATGCCCTCGACCTGACCGGCGGACTCGGCGATCGCTGCACCTTCGGCCGGGGTGAGAGTGTTCCCGTCCTCGGCCTGAAGGATCATCGTCGCGCCGTTGCCGGTCTGCGGGAAGTCGTTGACCAACGTGTCCATTGCGACGCGAGCGGGGTCGTTGTCCGGGAGTGCGGTGTACGAGAGTTCTCCCAAACGGGCACCGAGCAGCGGCGAGGCCATCACGAGCAGCACGGCCACGATCGTCACCGAGACCGCGACCGGACGCTTCATCACCCACGTGACGACGCGGCCCCAGAACTTGCGCGAGCGTTCCTCGCCGCGTTGCGCCGCATCCTTGCGCCACGTCAGGGCGTTGATGCGATGCCCCAGAATGGCAAGCAGCGCAGGCACAGCGGTCAGCGACAGAACTGCCGCGCTCAGTACTGCTGCGATCGCACCGAAACCCAAAGACCGGATGACGGCCTGCGGGAAAACGAGCATGCCGCTGAACGCGCAGATCAGCAGCAGACCCGAGAACATGACGGTGCGACCCGCGGTCAGAACTGTCCGCTGCGCAGCCGCTCCCGGGTCCGAGCCCGAATTCAGTTCTTCACGGAACCGACCGACCACGAACAGTCCGTAGTCGATTGCAAGTCCCAACCCGAGAAGAGAAGCGACGTTGATCGAGAACGAGGACACATCGGTGATCAGCGTGAGGACTCGCAGAACCGCCAAGGCGCTCAAGACACTGAGTACACCCACGAACACCGGAACCGCCGCAGCGACGACGCCGCCGAAGATGAAGACCAGCAGCACCAGAGTGATCGGAATGGCGATGGCTTCGGCGACCACCAGGTCTTTCTCCAGCTTGGTGTTGAACGCGACGCCGACAACGGTATTACCCGCGAATTGTGCCTCGGCACCTTCAACTTCGAGCTTCGGCAAGAGATCGGCGAAAGTAGCAGGTGTGACGCCCGAGTCCGGTGCCAACGTGATCGCAACGGCCGCCATGGATCCGTCGTTCGAGAGCAGACTGGCCTTGGCCGCGGCGTCCGTTCCCCAATACGACTTCACCGACGCGGTCGGCACTTCCGTTTTGAACTGGTCGACGGCGGCCGTCACTGCCGGCCCGATGTCGTCGAGGGTCTTACCGTCGGTGGGTGAGTAGATCGCGATGATGTCCGGGGTCTGCGGTCCGAGATTGTCTTCGATGATGTCCGCAACCTTCGCGGAGTCGCTGCCCGGATCGATGAAGCCGCCCTGGCTGAGCTTGCCGAACACTCCGAGTCCCCACACCCCACTGATGAGAACTATCAGAACCGCGAGGCTCAGTACCCACCATTTCCGGGCGACGACGGTTTGGGCCCAGCGTGTCATGTATCAACTCCGGTGTGTGGGGGCGTCTGGCCAGATCGACTGTAGTGGGCGTTTGGTCTTGAATCGGAAACGTCATGCATACTGCTCGAAGCACTTGCAAGCCACGTGTGTGGGGGAAGCCGGTCCGAATCCGGCGCTGACCCGCAACGGTAGGTCGATTCTCGGTAGTCACCGAGCGTCGGCAAGCCCGATTACCCACCGCGCGGTGTGCGACATCCATTCGTCGTGGTCTACGAAAAGGAAGTCCAGCAGGAGCTCTGGCCGAGTATCAGTGTGCGGGCGGAGTTGTCTGTCGGATTCTCATTCGTGGCTCAGAGCCCTTACGAGGTCCCCGTGTCACTTCAGTTCTCCCCGTCCCGCGCCGCCGCTGTTCTCATCGCGGTCGCCTTGGTTTCGGCAGGTTGTTCCAAAGGCCAGGAATCAGAGTCCGCGTCTGCTGCGGAATCCTTCGCACAGCCTGTGTCCGTGACCAACTGCGATCGAGAGATGACCTTCGACTCGCCGCCGCAGCGCATCGTGTCTTTGAACGGGCATGTCACCGAGGCGCTCATCGAAATCGGTGCGGGTGACCGGATCGTCGGTCGGGCGTACAGCGACAATCCGCCAACTGCCGAGACCGCCGATGTATTCAACAAGATTCCCAGCCTCTCCGATACGTTCCCCAGCATGGAGCAGGTTCTCGACGTCGACCCGGACTTCGTGGTCGGAGGAATGACCAGTGCCTTCAACGAGAAGCAGGGCCGTTCCCGAGACGCCTTCGGCGAGCGCGGAATCAACACCTTCTTGTTCTCCGAATACTGTGGCACCGGTTTCCCCGACATCGGATTGCTCGAGAACGACTACACGCAACTCGGTCGAGTCCTGGGCGTTGAAGATTCCGCCCGCGAGGTCGCAGAGGAGATCAGCGATGGTCTCGATTCCGTCCGCGCTTCGGTCGGGGACGCGGCGCCGGTACCGACCTTCTTCTACGACAGTGGTGACCAGGTTCCGACGACTATCGGCGGAGTCGGCGTCGGTCAATTGGTCGCGGAATACTCCGGTGTCTCGAACATCTTCGCCGAAGGGACAAAGCCCTACATCGACGCATCGTGGGAAGCTGTTGCCGAGCGTGCACCCCAGGCGATCGTGGTCATCGACTACGGCGACAAGACGGCCGAGCAGAAGATCGACTTCCTCCGTGCGCAGCCGTTGATGGCGACCACCCCTGCTGTGCAGCAGAACCGGTTCGTCGTGGTTCCTCTCGCGGACCTGTTCGAGAGTTCACGGTTGGTGCGTTCGGCACAGACCATCGCGACGGCCTTCCATCCGGGCGCTGACGCGGCGAAGTGACCCGCACGCGTTACGGGTACGGCGCCCTACTTGTCGGCTTGGCGGTCGCCTTGGCGATCGTCCTGGGGTTGGCCGTCTCCTTGGGATCGGTTCGCATTCCCGTCGGTGACGTCTGGGCGATAGTCGGAGCCCGTTTGGCGCCAGGGACTTTCGAAACGTGGTGGACCGCGGCGCGGGAGTCGATCGTGATCGACTCCCGCCTGCCACGTGCACTCACGGCTGCGGTGGTGGGTGCTTCCTTGGCGATGTCGGGTGCTGTTGCTCAGGCTGTCACACGGAATCCTCTTGCCGACCCGTATCTGCTCGGAGTTTCGTCGGGTGCGGGATTCATGGTGGTGCTCGTGTCGGTGCTGGGTTTCGGCGCCGGCCTCCTCGGGGTTTTCACGATTCCGGTCGCAGCATTCGTCGGGGCGATGATCCCGTTGTTTCTCGCACTGCTGATCGGCGGCCGGTATCCGCAGCCGACCGCGATCATTTTGGTGGGTGTAGCGCTCGCCCAGATATTCTCGGCGCTCATCACCTTTTGCATCCTGGTGTTGGCCGATGATCGGCACGTGACGTCGGTGATGCACTGGATTGCCGGCGGATTCGGTGATGCGCGATGGTCGACGCTGATCTTCCCGACGATCGCACTGGTCGTCGTCGGCACGGCCCTTCTGTTCAGTTCGCGGTGGATGGACGTCTTGCAGACCGGTGACGACGGGGCTGCAGCACTCGGTATGAACGTCCGACGGTTCCGAGTGTTGTCCTTGCTTGCGGTCTCCGTACTGGCGGGCGCGGCAGTCAGCGTTGCCGGTGGAATCGGATTCATCGGCCTCCTGATCCCACATCTGGCCGGTTTCATCGTCGGCACCAGAGCAATTCGACTGCTCCCTGCTGCAGCCCTTCTGGGCGCCGTCGCGATGGTTGCCGCGGATACCGCTGCGCGCTCGGTGGCACAATCCACCGAAGTTCCGGTCGGAGTGATCACCGCCCTCGTGGGTGCACCGATCTTCGTCTGGATGCTCTACCGGCAGTATCGGAGGCTCGAACAGTGACGCAGACCAGAACAGTGACGCAGACCAGAACAGTGACACGCCCGAAGGACGGCGAAGCTGCGCCTCTGCTCGAACTCGTCGAGACCCGGGCGCGGCTTGGCAACCGCGAAGTCTTGCGCGGCATCACTTTCGCGGTGACGTCCGGTGAAATATTGGGCTTGGTCGGACCCAACGGCAGTGGCAAGACGACGGCGCTGCGCTGCTGCTACAACGCTTTGACTCCGACAGGTGGCGCAGTTCTGATCGATCAAGCCGACTCGACGACGCTCTCGCGTAAGGACATCGCCAAAACCATCTCGGCGAGCGTCCAGGAACCTACTGTCTCGGCAGGACTTTCGGTTCGTGAATCGATCGCGCTCGGACGAACTCCGCACCGTAGCTGGTTGGACCGAAGCACTGAGCGAGATACCGCCATCGTGGACCGGTGCATCGAGCAGGTTGGTTTGGTCGAGCTTGCCGGACGCGACGTGTCCACCCTGTCGGGTGGTGAGCGGCAACGTGTCTCGATAGCGCGCGCATTGGCTCAGGAGCCCAAGGTTCTGTTGTTGGACGAGCCGACCAATCATCTCGATCTTCGTCACCAGTTGATCGTGATGGAATTGCTCGCCGAACTTGCGTCGGCGGGGCTCGCGGTTGTGGTCACGATGCACGATCTACGGTTGGCAGTCGAGTACTGCGACAACCTTGCCGTGCTCACCGAAGGTGAACTCCGCGCGTGTGGGTCTACGGTCGAGGTGTTGGACGAGCCGTTGTTGGCCGAGGTTTTCGGCATCAAGGCGCGAGTCGAACGCGGAGTACGTCCGCGGATGGAGATATTGGGGCTGGCATGACGGAATCGGTAGCCGGGATCTACGCCCGTATGGCATTAGCGGTGCCGTTCTTCGACAACCTGAGCGCGTATCCGGATACGGTGCCCGCGGTGTTGATGACCGACCCCCAGTGGTTGGCAGCACGTGTCGCCGATACGGCCGAGCGATGGGGGAGTGCGGACAGCCGAGTGAACGGCACATTGTGGTGGTACTCGGCCAGTTCCACGCTGACTGGCATTCCGATCGGAACCGGAATGGTCACCGGGTTCGCGGCCGATCCATCGTTGAACGGTGGGCGGATCTTCTTGCGTGACAACGGCTATCTGGGCGGGTTTGCTGCCGGATCGGTCATTCCGATCTCGCGGAGTGTGGCGGAGTTGGGCCACGCGATGCTCCGCTCACTCAGTCCCGTGATCGAGGTACTCGCCGAGGTGTCCGGCGTTCGGCAGCAGGCGCTGTGGGCGATCGCGACGGACTCCATCGCCAATCGCAGCCTCGACGCCGCCGGTAGCGCGAGGGAGCGCGGAAGTGCATTTGCTGCTGGTCTGATCGGTGTTCTCCGCGGTGAGAACCCGGGCATTCCCGTCCCGCGTTTCGTCGATGTCGACCGCATGAAAGTGTTGTGCGCGTTTCTAATCCGTTGACACCGGTGGCATCCGGGCGACGCAGATTCACGCAGCGGGCATCGTGCTGCCTGATCTACGAGGTGCCAGGTGAAGGCAAGTGCACCAGTTGCCCGAAGCGCGCACCCGAAGATCGGGTGCGCGCCTTGGCTACTCTGGTGTGACTGGACCCAGGCTTTTACCGGGTCGGGTTTGGTCAGGTCAGTGAGCTGCGACCTTGGAACGGTCGAGTCCCAGCGCGTCGGTCATCGTGAAGAACAGGTCGGTCTGGTCCGTGAGGCCGCTGACATTGGCCGCGTGCGGGCCGAAAGCTGCTACGCGCAACTGAGTTCCGGTATGCCCTTCGGATTCGACGGCCGGATCTTCGGACGTTCCGTAGCTGATCGTCATCTCCGAGCCGTCCTTCGTGGTCAGCTTGCGGGTCAGACCGGGGTAGACGATTTCCTGGGCGCGCTCGACCGGGATGTTCTGGTCCTTGGCGATGGTGGCGATGTCGTCTGCGCTGACGTTGGTGACGATCTGGCTGGTGTGAGCGTGGTCGGCTGTGACGATGACCAGGGTTTCTCCGTCGGTCTTCGCAAATTCGAGTGCCTTCTGCACAGCTTCGTCGAGGTCGACGGTTTCACCGATCTGACCGCACGCGTTGGCTGCGTGATCTTGCTTGTCGATCGAGGCACCTTCGACCTGGAGGAAGAATCCGTTGTCGTTGACCTTCAGTAGATCGATCGCCTTCTGCGTCATGTCCGCGAGCTTCGGTACGTCGGAGGTTCGCTTGGGGTTGTCGACGCAGGTTTCGGCGGGCTGCAGGTAACCGTCGCGGGTGGCGACAGAGCCTTCCCAGCGGACGGGCATGTTGCCGTCGGCGAACAGCCCGAGCACGGGTGCGTCCTGATCGGCCTTGCCGACCTCGTTCATCTCGGCGGCATTCTTCACCAGCTGGTAGCCACGAGCGGCAGCTTGCTCGTTGAGGGTCTTGCCCTGCCAGTCACCGGCTTTCGCGGTTTCAGCGAAGGACTTGGCGCCGCCGGCAAAGGTGACGTCGGCGCGGGTGGCGAGGAGCTGTTCGCTGATCGACCCCTTGCCGCCGTTCTCGATGGCGTTCTCCGGGCAGGACTTGGACGTCGCCTCGGGTCCGTAGCACTTGCGGCCGCTGACGTGCGCGACCTGCACTGCGGGGGTGGCATCCTGCACCTCGGCGGTGGAGACGTTGCCGGTGGCCTTGCCGTTCGCCTTGGCGATCTCGAGGACGGTCGACTGGGCCTGCCCCTTGATGTCGACGGAAATCGCGCCGTTGTAGGTCTTGGTGCCGGTGGACCATGCCGATCCACTGGCAGCGGAGTCGGTGACGTAGTCGGGCTTGCCGTCCTTGGTCAGTGCGTAGTGCGTGTACTGGCCGGTGATCGGCAGGGCGTCGAGGCCGGCGAAGCTGCCAGCAGCACCCTCGGCGTAGTTGCGCGCGGCGGTGATCTCCGAGTCGCCCATGCCGTCCCCGATCAGGAGGATGACGTTCTTCGCGCCGGAAGCGTTGACGGCGTCACGCACCGCGGCCGACTGATCACCGTCGATGCGGCGAGCACCACCGTTCGAGGACAGTTCGCCGGTCGCGGCGCGATCGACGGTCGTGCCGTTGGAGCCTGTTGCCTCGTCGGCACTGCTGCTGCAGCCGGCGGCGGCCAGAACGGCGACGGCGCCGGCGACGGCCGTCAACCTACGTGTGTTGCGCGAGAACGACATACGAGTAGTACTCCTGGAAACAGTATGGATGGAGATTATGAACGCCGCTAATGATCTGGGGCCAAAGTGAACGGAGTGCAGACATGCGTACATCTGAATGTGACGAGACGGTGAGGGTTGAGATTCGCTCTGTTGACTGCGGGTGAGTGACCTGTCAGACTGAATCTGCATCGAACATCAGTTCGATGCATGTGGTGCGTCTTCCCTTTCGGCATCCTCGAGCAGTCGGTCGTCCCGTGACGGCCGGCTCGATCAGGTGCGAGGTCAGTGTGGGTTGGGGAAATGGGCCGCCGACGTGGTCCGAGATGGAACGGGTGCTGTCCGGACGGCCAGGCCGCGTGGAACACGAGGATTTGTTCCCGGGCGACGGAAGTGACAGTCCCGCCTGGTCACGAAAGCGCGGCGAGTATCACGCAGGCGAACTCACTCGTGGCACCGGCGTGGTTCCTTATGCAGAACTGCACGCTCACTCGGCCTTCAGCTTCCTCGACGGCGCATCACCGCCGGAAGAGCTGGTCGAGGAAGCTGTGCGTCTCGGGCTCGAGGCGATTGCCGTCACCGATCACGACGGGTTCTACGGCGTGGTGAGGTTTGCGGAGGCTGCGCGTGAATGGGGAATGCGGACCGTGTTCGGGGCCGAGTTGTCGCTCGATTCGGTACCTAGAACTGGGACGGCAGATCCCGGTGGAACGCATCTTCTGGTACTTGCCCGTGGGCAGGAAGGATATCGCCGTCTTTCGCGGGAGATAGCCGCCGCACATCTGGCGGGCGGTGAGAAGGGCAAACTGCAGTACAACTACGACGCGCTGACCGAAGCCGCCGGTGGGCACTGGCAGATCCTGACCGGGTGCCGCAAAGGTCATGTGCGGCAAGCCTTGACGTCGGGTGGTCGCGAAGCCGCGGCGGAGGCCTTGCAGGATCTGGTCGAGCGTTTCGGGGCGGAGCGAGTGTCGGTGGAGCTCACTCATCATGGGTTGGCGGAGGACGACGAGCGCAATGCCGTTCTTGCAGAACTGGCGAGAGAACGTGGACTACGTACGGTGGCGACCACCGCCGCACACTTCGCCGCTCCTCCGCGTCGACGCCTCGCCATGGCAATGGCAGCTGTGCGGGCGCGTCAAAGCTTGGATGAGGCAGCTGGATGGTTGGCTCCGACCGGCGGAGCACACCTGCGGTCCGGCGCGGAGATGGCGACGCTGTTCTCGCTCTATCCCGAGGCTGTCAGTGGTGCCGCCGATCTTGGTCGTGAGTGCGCTTTCGATCTCAAGCTCATCGCGCCCAAATTGCCACCGTTCGACGTTCCTGCCGGGCATACCGAGGCGTCGTGGTTGCGTGAGCTGACCATGGTCGGGGCGCTGGAACGCTACGGACCCCCGGAAGGTGCACCGAAGGCATACAAACAGCTCGAACATGAACTTGCCATCATCGAGGGATTGAACTTTCCCGGATACTTCCTGGTCGTGCATGACATCGTGTCGTTCTGCAAGAACAACGACATCCTCTGTCAGGGAAGGGGTTCCGCTGCGAACTCTGCGGTGTGTTACGCGATCGGCATCACCAACGTCGATCCGGTTCGCAACAAATTGCTGTTCGAGCGGTTTCTTGCGCCCGAGCGCGACGGCCCACCGGATATCGACGTGGACATCGAGTCGGATCGCCGGGAAGAGGCGATCCAGCACGTGTACGCGAAATACGGGCGTACGTATGCCGCGCAGGTAGCCAATGTCATCACCTATCGAGGAAAGTCGTCGGTGCGGGACATGGCCCGCGCGCTTGGCTTTTCGCAGGGCCAGCAAGATGCGTGGAGTAAGCAGGTCGGCCGGTGGGGTGGTATCGACAAGAATGCGGATACCGATATTCCGCGTCCGGTACTCGAACTGGCGGCGCAGATCGAAGGCTATCCACGGCACCTCGGTATCCACTCCGGCGGAATGGTCATCTGTGATCGTCCCATCGCCGACGTTTGCCCGGTGGAGTGGGCGCGGATGGCCAATCGCAGTGTCCTGCAGTGGGACAAGGACGATTGTGCTGCCGCTGGGTTGGTCAAGTTCGATCTACTCGGGCTCGGCATGCTCTCGGCTTTGCATTACATGATGGATCTGGTGGCCGAACACAAAGGCATCACAGTCGATTTGGCGCATCTCGATCTGTCGGAAACAGCGGTGTACGAGATGTTGCAGCGGGCAGATTCGGTAGGGGTGTTCCAAGTGGAATCACGTGCGCAGATGGCGACACTGCCGCGTCTGAAGCCTCGAAATTTCTACGACCTGGTGGTCGAAGTCGCGCTCATCCGTCCCGGGCCGATTCAAGGCGGATCAGTCCATCCGTACATCCGCCGGCGCAACAAACTCGAACCTGTGTCCTATGACCATCCGTCGCTCGAGAAGGCACTCGAACGCACATTGGGGGTTCCGTTGTTTCAGGAACAGTTGATGCAGATGGCCGTCGACGTTGCGGGTTTCACGCCGTCCGAGGCCGATCAATTGCGTCGGGCAATGGGATCGAAACGTTCCACCGAGAAGATGGAGCAACTGCGAGCGAGGCTGTACCAGGGCATGCGAGACCTACATGGCATCGGCGACGAGGTTGCCGACCGAATCTACGAAAAGCTGTACGCATTCGCTAATTTCGGTTTTCCGGAAAGTCATTCACAGAGTTTTGCCGCACTGGTCTTCTACTCCTCGTGGTTCAAGCTTCATCACCCCGCCGCGTTCTGTGCCGGACTTCTGCGAGCGCAGCCGATGGGTTTCTACTCACCACAGTCCCTGGTCGCCGATGCGCGCCGGCACGGAGTGCAGGTACACGGTGCAGACATCAATGTCAGCCTCGCGCATGCCACCGTCGAGGCAGGTGGATTCGAGGTTCGGCTGGGACTGGGGGAAGTGCGCAACATCGGCGATGCGCTCGCCGAGAAAATTGTCGAACAGCGCGACCTCGGTGGACCGTTCACGTCGTTTCTCGATCTGACCGGTCGGGTGGAACTGACTACCGCGCAAGCTGAATCGTTGGCGACTGCCGGCGCGCTTGCCAGCTGCGGCATCTCGCGTAGAGAAGCGCTGTGGGCCGCGGGCGCTGCGGCAGGGGAGCGTCCGGACCGCTTGCCCGGTATCGGTGCGTCGGTCACAGCTCCCACCCTTCCCGGCATGAGCGACGTCGAATTGGCGGCAGCGGATGTCTGGGCGACAGGAGTATCTCCCGACACGTATCCGACACAGTTTCTTCGCCCACAGCTCGACGCGCTCGGCGTGGTGCCGGCTTCGAGGCTGCTCGACATCCCGGACGGCGACCGTGTGCTGGTAGGGGGAGCGGTCACACACCGGCAGCGTCCGGCCACAGCTGCGGGCGTCACGTTCATCAACCTCGAAGACGAAACCGGCATGGTCAATGTCGTGTGTTCGGTGGGGTTGTGGGCAAAGTACCGAAAACTGGCAAATACGGCGCCGGCGTTGCTTATTCGAGGAAAGGTGCAAAATGCGGAAGGCGCTGTCACTGTCGTGGCAGACCGGATGCAGCTGATGGATCTGCGAGTCACAGCCAAGTCGCGAGACTTTCGCTAATGCCCGATTCTGCTCGGAGTTTTGTGCCGAGAGGACAAATGTGGAGCTCAACTCTGACCTCCGAGCATATGGCGCGGGTCACAATCCCTACCTAGGGTTGTCGCTTGAGCGGCCATCGAATCGCCTGGCACCGCCACGACCAGTGGCCTCGCTGGTGAATATTGTCGCCTTCCAAACATGCTGAATCCAAAGCACTTCGAGTTGAAGAGGAACTCCATGAGCACAGCGATTCTCGTCGCACACGTACACCCTGCCGATCCGTCTTCGGAGGACGCGTTCAACCGCTGGTACGACGACGTGCATATTCCGCAGGTCGTCGAACGAGTGCCTGGAGTTGTCTCCGCCTCCCGATTCTTCCTGGCGGATGTGCAGTTGCTGCCCGAGGATGCATTGCCCGCGCGCCGCTACCTGAGCATCTATCAACTCGACACGGAAGATCTCGCGGGCACGGCGCAGGCGTTGGGAAGTGCTTTGGGCGACGGGACTCTCGACATGTCCGAGGCCATCGCGACTACCGGCGACACCGGACCCGAATTGCTTTTCTACGTCCCGACCGAGAACTGAAGGGGAACGCTGACATGTCCGATCTTCTCGCGAACAAAGTTGCAATTGTCACCGGCGCAGGTGCCGGAATCGGCGCCGCCATTGCCCGGGCATTCGGGGCGGAGGGCGCGAGCGTCGTAGTCTCCGACATCAACGGTGACGCAGCACAGGCAGTGGCGGACTCGATCGACGGAGCTATCGCTGTCACCACTGATGTCACCGACGAACAGCAGGTCAAGGATCTCGTCGCCAGGGCGGTCGAAGAGTTCGGCGGACTGAACGTCGTAGTACCCAACGCCGGCATCGCCACCACGACTCCGCTGATCGAGACCTCGTTCGAGGACTGGCGGAAAGTCATGTCGGTCAACCTCGATGGAGTGTTCTTGACCGTCCGTCATTCGCTACCCGCGCTCGTCGCATCCGGAGGCGGTTCGATCGTGAACATCTCGTCGATCTCGTCGACCACCGGGTCGCCCTTGATCGGTAGCTATGCCGCCGCCAAAGCAGCAGTTCGCAATCTCACCGAAACCCTGTCAGCCGAACTTCGCTTCCACGGAATCCGAGCCAATGCCCTGCTACCCGGATTCATCGACACAGACCTGGTCAAGAGTCACCAACAGGATTTCGAGAACGCACTCGGCCTCGAGTCCGGCGGCTTCGACGACCTGATGGTCACGAAGCAAACCCGCTACGGCCGGACCGAGGAAGTCGCCGCCGCCGCAGTGTTCTTTGCGAGCGACCAGTCGTCGTGGTGCAACGGCAGCAGCCTGGTTCTCGACGGAGGGTTCACCGCTTCTCTCCTCTGAGCAGCGGAACCCTTTCCGAACGTCACCCGAAATCGTCAATCGTGCGAGGATCCACACCATGACCAACCGCGCTGTATACGTACTTCCGCCTGGAGGGTTGAACAACCTCGAATCGAGGACGATCGAGACGCCAGGGCCAGGTGCGGGTGAGGTGAAGATCGCGATCCGCGCGAATTCGCTCAACCACCACGACTACCTCGTGGCGACCGGCGAGATACCGACCGACGGCCCTCGCATTCTCTTGTCCGACGCAGCGGGCGAGGTAGTTGCCGTCGGCGACGGCGTCACACAGTTCGGGGTCGGGGACCGTGTGATGAGCACCTATCTGCCGCATTGGCGCAGCGGTGCACCGGATTTCGACGGATTCGGAAATTCACCCGGTGACGGCGTCGACGGGTTCGCCCGTGACACCGTCACCGTGCCGGTATCGGCAGTGACGTCGATGCCGCGAAACTACACGTACGAAGAAGCCGCTACCTTGCCCACTGCGGGCTTGTCCGCGTGGCGTGCATTGTTTGCCGGCGTCCCGATCATCCCAGGTTCGTCGGTGTTGATTCCCGGGACCAGCACGGTAGCGCTGTTTGCCGTCCAGCTTGCCAAAGCTGCTGGAGCTCAGGTGATCGCAACCTCGTCGGCTCCCGACAAGATGGCTCGATTGACCGAGCTAGGTGCCGATCACGTGGTCAACTACCGTGAGCGCCCGGACTGGGGATCGGAAGCGATGCGGCTCAGCGGCGGGATCGACCTTGTGCTCGACGTGGGCGGGCCGTCCACCCTCGGTCAATCTCTGGCGGCAGTCCGACCAGGCGGCCGGATCTGCGCGCTGGGCATCATGAACGGCCCGTCGTCGTCGATCGACCTGACTTCGCTACTGACCAAACAGGTCACCATCGAAGGTGTTCTGGTGGGCAGTCGTGCACATCAGGAGGAGATGGTTGCAGGGCTGGAGAGCCTCGCGCTTCGTCCCGTCATCGATTCGTCGTACCGTCTGGACAATCTTGCCGAGGCGTTCGAGCAGCAGAAATCCGGGCAGGCCTACGGCAAGATCGTCATCACAAACCCTTGATCGCTTGCCGGTCCCAGTGGGGATCGGTGAGGATTTCCGCCGAGTCGCCGACAAACGCACGTCCGGCAGTCTGGTCGCCGCTGAGGGCGAACCTCAGCCACGCGGTCAGGTAACCCCGGAATCCTTCGCCGTCGGCGGCCCAATTGTGGCCGACGCCAAGTAGTCTGCCCCGGACCGCCGGTGCTGCGGTTTTGTCGAAGTACTCAGCTTGTGGATCGGCGGTGGAGACCGGATCGTCGGCGCCGGTCATGAAGAACGTCGGCCCGGTCAACTTCGCCACGTCGACGACATCGACAGGTCGCGAAGCCCACCACGGGTCCGGCAGGTCGAGCACCGCAGTGGCGGTGATCAGATTCGCCGACTGCGTTGCAGCGTTGATCGCGCCACCTGCCCCCTGGGAGTGTCCGACTGAGGCGATGTTGTCGGTATCGATCCTCTGGTGAAAAATGCTCTCAGCGTTGGTGTTCTGATCGACGAGGTACTGAGCGGCACCCAAGATTTCAGTACCGTCGCCGGTCACACTGCTGTCGGCCACCACAACAACAAAACCCCACGACGCAAAGTGTCGGAGGAGGGCCTCGTACTCTTCGAACGTCGCGTAGCTGCCGTTGCCGAACGTGATGACGGGATGCCGCTTGCCATCAGCGGACAAGTCGGCTGGGTAGAACAATTGGTATCCGGGAACCGAGTCGGCCGCCACCTCGTGCGCACCCTGGGCTGCGTACAGATCGCTGATCGACTCCGATGCGATGGATTCGGTAGTCGCGGCTTCGGGAGCGGCCGGAACCCCCGCACTGGCGTGTGTGACGGCGCCCGATAGTGCCAGAACAAAAGATGCGGTCACGACGGTGATCGAATGTGTGGTCCGAGAAGGCATGGGTACAAGTATGTCTTGTACCCATGCGATCAGTCAGGCCGAGACGCGCGTGGGCTGCTCTTCGCCGACCCGGCCGCGGATGAAGAAGATGGCAACTACGCCGAAGGCGACCAGCACGACAGTGAGCAGTGTGGCGATCGTGGTGGCTCCGCTGGCACCCGTCGTCACCGAGGTGTCGAGCCCGCCGGTCGAGAGAATGGTGGTGGGGTCGGTGAGGCCGTGCAACACGATTGCGGCCCAGATCGTGCCCGTCACGCGCATGGTCAAGTACATGCACATTCCGAATCCGAAGGTGTAGACGACGGTGGCAAGGACTGTTGCCAGTTCCATTCCCGCGATGAAGTTCACCGTGTGCATGAGTGCGAACAGTAGGGACGACACAACAGCGACGAAGCGTTCTCGGTGGCCGGCATCACGAAGCATCTTCACTGCAATACCTCGGGTGACCAATTCCTCTGCGAGACCGACACATACACCGAGGGCGATCAACGAGACGATTTCGCCGGCCGACCACGCGCTCCAGTCGGTTCCGGCCAGGTGGGCAGCGATGGCGGCAACGACGATAATCGGCCCGATCCACATCCAGCCGCGTCCGCGTACCGGTTGAGGACCGAAGATACTGCTGAGCCAGCCGACCTTGACCGTGAAGATCAGCAACGCAACTGCACCGATCGCGATGGGCAACATGACGCCGAAGATGATGCTCGAGGCACTCGAGACCACGTTGTCCGTGTCGATCTGGTCGGCGAAAACACGCGAGATCACCTGCCCGGCGGCAAGGTAGAAGACCAAATAGGCAACGATGAGAAGGAGCAACTTCCACAAAGTGGGTCGACTCCAAAAACCCGACTTTTCGGGAACAGTATTGGTCATTGTCAGATCGTAAAGGCAACCACACGAAATCACGCGGTACCGTCTATTCGGACAGCAGCGAACACGAAGGCAGGACGCAGAAGACATGTTGGAAGTCGACTTGAATGCACTGGACACGGCATTGGCGGCAGGTGAGCCGCTGATCGACGTCCGTGAGCCCGACGAGTTCGCTCAGGTCCGAGTTCCCGGTGCGGCGCTCATTCCGCTCAGCGAATTCGTCTCTCGCGTCGGTGAAATTCCGGACGCGGAAACGGTGTACATCATCTGCGCCGTCGGTGGCCGTAGCCTGCAGGCCGCGGAGTATCTGCAGGCCCGTGGCATCAATGCCGTTTCGGTGGCCGGTGGAACAATGGCGTGGTACCAGTCGGGGCGCCAGGTCGAGACTGGAGCCTAAGACACAACTGATGGGGGCAGTTCCCGTTTCGGGAGCCGCCCCCCACCGGTCACTTTCGCCAGAACAGGTGATGCGTCACGCCGCTCGGGCTCGGCACGATTTCGAGGTTGAAGCGGTCGCGCAACTCATCAGGTGTCTCCCACAGGCGTAGACCGGATCCGAATTCGATCGGGCAGACAGCGATGTGCATCGTGTCGACCAGATCGGCGTCGAGGAATTCACGGATAGTGCTGACCCCGCCGCCGAGTCGAACGTCCTTGCCCTGCGCTGCCTCACGTGCCTGCTCGAGGGCCGTCGCCGGGTCAGCGTTGACGAAGTGGAATGTCGTGTCCGATAGCGTGAACGACGGCCGCACGTGGTGGGTCAAGACAAAAACCGGGGTGTGGAACGGTGGCTCGTCGCCCCACCACCCCTGCCACTCGAGATTCTCCCAAGGGCCGCGGTATGGTGCGAATTTGTTGCGGCCCATGATTTCGGCACCGATGTTGTTGGAGAAGTCCCGCGTGAAATAGTCGTCGATGCCTCGGCTGCCGCCGGGATCGGTGCGATTGGGCCAGCTCGCTGTAGCTCCCGCCCACGCAAACATTTCACCGTGGTCCAGGCCGAACGGGCTCTCGAAGCTTTGGTCCGGACCGCAGGCTATTCCGTCACTGGAAACGCTGAAATTCTGTACTCGTAATAACTGACTCACCATGTACTCCCGCTCTCGACAATGGTCTACGTGAGTACAGACCGTACGGCGAGGCAAAACTCATCGGTGCCAATTCATGCAGCCGCGGGAAGAGCTCCACTGCGGATCGATCGGACGGTCCGCACCGCGACGGTTGCCCAGATGGGGATCAGCACGGTCAGCAGGGCAAGTGCGATTCCCAGAATCAGTGTCGAACCGGTGGCGACTCCGAAGGCATTCGCTCCGACTGCACATGCTCCGATGGGGAAGGTGAAGCTCCACCAACCGAGCGAGAAGTCCAAGCCGCGGCGCAGTGCGTGGATGGTCACGGTGGTGACGGTGACAAATGCGATGACGCCGATGATTCCGACGACGGTTCCGTATGCGATTCCGAATTCGTGCAGGGTGTCGGCGTGCTCGGTACTGAGTGCATGCCGTGAGGCGGCGGCCAACAGGTTGGATGCTGCGATCGACTGTCCGATCACGCCCAACGGAATCCACAGCGAGGGAATGGCATTGAACGGGATCACGTCGACGCCGGCCGAGCGGTTGCGTGCGAACTGCCTCGCGACGGCTATCAGAATGCCGATAGCGGCGGTCAGTGCCAGAGCGAACAGGATGTAGCAGAAGATCAGTACCGCGATGCGCGGAGCGCCTTCGGGCATGTGGGTGCTGACCGCTGCGCCGGTGGTGGCCGAGACCATCGGTGGTACGACGGGCATCAGCCAGAACGGCATTGCCGTCGCCATCCCAGCATCTCGAACGAGACGAATCATCATCACGACGTAGGTGACCAGGCCGAGTGCCGTGCCGAGTATCCACAGAGTCAGCGAGACGGTGATCGCCACGTCGTGGCCGAGGAAGTCCGGCCCGGTGATGCCGGTTGCCGATCCCACGGTCAGTAGGGCCATGGCGACGGCTCCGTAGAACGGGAACATCGCGGGACTGTGCAGGTAGGCGAGGGCCTGACATCGATGTTGTGACCAATGGGTGGCAAATGCGCCGATCAAGGCGCACAGTACGAGAACCGCCAGAACCCAGAAGATTTCCGAGACCAGCTTCAAGCCTTCGATCTCCGGTTCGAGCGAAGCTGCGGCCACCGAGACGATTCCCGTTCCCATCGCTGCCGCGAACCAGTTCGGGGTGATGTGGGCGAAGGTGGGACTCGTTGTGGTGGTCATGTATTTCACTGTCGTCTCATCCGGTTCGTACCGGTAGGCCGGTTGTCCTTGAATGCCCACAATCTCGCCTTGTGGGTCTAATCTTGGTCTATGTCGTTGTCTCCTCGGGTGCCGGAACTCAGTGCCCTCGACGTCCTGCTTTCCGTAGGGCGTCTAGGCAGCATGGGCGCTGCCGGCCGGGAGCACGGACTCAGTCAGCAAGCGGTCAGCGCCCGGGTGCGTTCGGTCGAACGGCAGCTCGGAATCAAGGTTTTCGATCGAGCGGCGACCGGTGTTCGTCCCACCGCCGAGGGCGGTCTGATTCTCGAGTGGGCAAGTCACATCCTCGTCAGTGCCGAGGAAATGGCATCGGGAGTTGCCGCACTTCGCGGTGAACGCGACGCTGCCGTCACAGTTGCCGCCAGCATGACCATCGCCGAGTATCTGGTTCCCGGATGGACGGTCGCGATGCGGCACAAGTTCCCCAACGTCGTGGCGTCGGTGAGCTTGCACAATTCCTCGGATGTCTCTGCTCAAGTGCAGGCAGGCCAGGCCGATATCGGATTCGTCGAAGGTCCGGATGTGCCGTCGGCGCTCGCGTCGTGCGAGGTAGCGCGTGATCACCTCGTCGTGGTTGTGCCGCCGGGACACGACTGGGCCAATGGTGTGCCTGTTCCGGTTGCGGACCTCGCACGCACGCCGCTGATTCAGCGCGAGTCAGGGTCAGGGACGCGTCTGACGCTCGAGAATGCTGTTCCCGATTGTGTGCCGCCGTTGCTCGAGCTCACCTCGTGCACCGCAGTCAAGGCTGCGGTGGTGGCAGGCAACGCGCCCGCCGTTCTGTCGTCGTTGGCCGTTGCTGCCGACCTGACGGACGGCCGACTGGTCGCGGTCAACGTCGACGGCTTGCGGATGCCGAGGCGACTCCAAGCCGTCTGGGATCCCGATCGCGGATTGCGCGGTGCGGCAAGAGATTTCCTCGACATAGCGCTCGGCTCCAATACTGCTGTTCATTCGCGTTGACGGCTGCGGCTGACGGGAACGGCTGCTATCGGACGGTGTCGATCCCCGCGAGGATGAGATCGATGCCTGCCAGAAACTGTTCTCGGTCGTCGTGGTCGCGCAATTGCGCCGTCACCTGATTGAGGAACGGGTACTTCGCGGAATCGAGTTCTTCCCACCGCTGCGCGACGGTGGCGAGGAAGGCGGACCGATCTGTCTCGCGGGGGAGGAGGCGGGCACCCGCGGCATACTGTCCGGCGAGGCCGAGCACGTAGTTCAGGAGTGCGGACGCACAATCGAACTGTGCCGGTTGGGGAACGCCGAGTGCTTGGAGTTGCCCTCCCAGACTCTCGAAGATCTGCATCACCGCTGATTGCCACGGCTCGCGAGAGAGTTGGGTGCCGACCCACGGGTGCGCGTCGATCGCGTCGAACACACCGAGAGTGATGATCCGGATCGCCTCCCGTGGGGTTGCGCTTTCGGTTCCTTCGGTGGTCACGCGGGCGATGACGTCGTCGGTCGCCGCGGCGAGCAGTTCGCTCTTGTTGGCAACGTGCCAGTAAATCGCCCCGCTACCTGTTGCCAGGCGTGCGGAGAGTGCGCGAAATGTCAGCGCAGCTTCGCCCTCGTCGTCGAGGATCTCGATCGCAGCCTCGACGATTCGCTCCTTCGAGAGCGCGTCCGTACGTCGTTCGGTCCGCTGATTCCTGGTCGCCATGCGCACCATCTTGACATATCTGGAACGTCGTTCCAAGATGGACACTGGAACGACGTTCCAATAGAAGGCTGAAAGGAAACAAACATGAGCAACTCGATAACGATCATCGGGGCGGGCCTCGGCGGTCTGACCCTCGCGCGCGTCCTCCACGTTCACGGAATTCCGTCGAAGATCTACGAGGCGGAACCGTCGGCAGAAGCTCGCACGCAGGGCGGCCAACTCGACATCCATGAACACAACGGTCAGGCGGCGCTCGATGCTGCCGGCCTCATCGACGAGTTCCGTGCGATCATCCACGAGGGCGGTGCCGCGTCGCGCGTACTCGATCAACACGCCGCTGTACTCCTCGACGAACCCGATGACGGCACGGGAGTCCGTCCTGAAGTGCTGCGCGGAGACCTCCGACGGATCCTGCTCGAATCCCTTCCGGACGGCATGATCGAATGGGGACGCAAGGTCGACAGTGTCCGCTCGCTCGGCTCACTGAACACCGCCGACGAGCGCGCCGACGGCCGACACGAACTGACCTTTGCCGACGGTTCGACGGTGACTACCGACCTCCTCGTCGGCGCCGACGGTGCCTGGTCGAAGATCCGCCCCTTGCTCTCCGATGCGAAGCCCGAATACGTCGGCACCACGTTCGTCGAGACGTATCTGTACGACGTCGACGAGAAGCATTCGGCTGCAGCCGAGGCAGTCGGTGACGGGGCGATGTACGCGCCCGCACCCGGAAAAGCGATCGCCGCGCATCGAGAGGCGGGGGACATCGTGCACACCTACGTCCAGCTGAACCGTACGGCGGAGTGGTTTGCCGGTATCGATTTCACCGACGCCGCTGCTGCGACAGCGCGGGTCGCGGCCGAGTTCGACGGTTGGGCAACGGAACTCACTGCGCTGATCACAGACGGCGAAACCGCTCCGATTCCGCGCGCGATCCATGCACTTCCCGACGAGCACCGATGGGATCGCGTGCCTGGGGTCACGCTCCTCGGTGACGCGGCACATCTGATGGCTCCGTCCGGTGAGGGTGCGAACTTGGCCATGTTCGACGGCGCCGAACTGGGAAGGGCGATCGCCGCGCACCCGGACGACATCGAAGCGGCACTGAGCGGCTACGAGGAAGCGATGTTCGTGCGCAGTGCATCCGAGGCCGCTGACTCGCACGTGATCCTTGATCTCTGCCTCGGTGAAGGCGCACCGTATTCACTGGTCGACTTCTTCACCGGCGCTGCTTCCGTATCCGGATAATGGACGAATGCCTGTTGATTCCACTCCCTCATCTGCCGCGATTGCGCACGTGCGCGATCTCTCGAAGGGTGACCAGGTGGATCGAAATCACCGGGTGACGTTGCACTTTCATCCAGACCTCCCGTCTGAACGTGGTCTGACACTGGCCTCGATCGCACGTCAAGGCACCTACGTGACCCAGTTCGAGACTCGTACCAGCAACGGCGGACTGACAGCGCATCACGGCGGCGACCGTTGGCGGTGGGAGAGTCGGATATTCGGCGGGGCTTACGACGAGCGAGAGCCGTCGGAACGGCCGAAGTACGGATCGTTGAACTTCTCCGCCGATCCGTACGGGGCAGCCCCTCGGTTCGGCTCGTCCTACTTCCGGCTTGCCGAGCACACACTCGACCGCACCACCTTCTGCTTTCCGGACAGCGTCTTCGAGCCTGATCTCTTCGGAACGGCCGAAGCGATGAGCTTGGTCGGCGCCGCCAGAGTCGCCGAGTTCGACGATCCGCTCGACCACTACATCGAGGCGCACGTCCACGGCGTCGTCGACATCGGAACGGACGTCGAGGCACTCGTCCTGGACCCGAGCTACCGCGGCACACGGATCGAAGAGATCGCCCACTCACTCACGTGCCCGGTCCTGTGGCACGACGGTTACGCGGTCGATGTCGAAGAGATAGCCGAACATCCCGAATACCGGGGAGCGACCGTCGTCGACCTTGCCCGAGAAATTGCCCGCGGCAGGCGACTGACGCCTGCCGTACTGGGGCTCGCACGGAGCGCGTCCTTCGATCCGCAGGACGTCAAAAAGGTCTGGCACTACATTGCTCGATTCGGCGGCAGGGCGTAGAACTGGGCATTCGCGTATCGCTGCCCGTCGACGACCGCCGGTTCCGGGACCGCACATCGGTCCGAAGGGCGCGGTGAGGAAAGAGTGATTGATACGCAACATCGAGCATGAACTCCCGAAACAACTGCATCCGAAGATAGAAGTCGACCTTGATCCTCGGTCGAAGGGATGCATGAATCGATGGGCGCTCAACTCACCACCACCAGTGTCGACACACTCTGCGCGTATTGCGGGGTCGGCTGTGGTCTTGTCCTCGACATCATCACCGATCCGGAGACGGGACGCCGGAAGGCTGCGAAGTCTTCCGGTCTGAAAACACATCCCACCAACTTCGGGCGTCTGTGCACCAAAGGGACCACGACCGCAGACATGCTCGCAGGTCCGGGGCGAATGGACTCTGCATATCGCCGTCCGCGCCGAGGGGATGCGATCGAAGCCGCGGACATGGACGCCGTCATCACTGACACCGCCCAGCGTCTACGGGCAATCATCGACGAGCACGGCCCCGACGCATTTGCGTTGTACGTGTCCGGGCAGATGTCTCTCGAAGCCCAGTACTTGTCGAACAAGCTGGCCAAGGGATTCATCGGGACCAATCAGATCGAATCGAACTCCCGGTTGTGCATGGCGAGTGCCGGCACCGGGTACAAGCAGTCTCTCGGGGCCGACGGACCGCCCGGTTCCTATCAGGACTTCGAACACGCCGACGTGTTCTTCGTGACCGGCGCGAACATGGCGGACTGCCATCCGATCCTCTTTCTGCGGATGCAAGAGCGGATCAAGGCAGGCGCGAAGTTGATCGTCGTCGATCCTCGACGCAGTGCCACCGCCGACAAGGCGAACTTGTTCCTGCAGATCGCTCCCGGCACCGATCTCGCGCTACTCAACGGACTACTCCACCTGCTCGTCGTGAACGGCCACACCGACCCTGACTTCATCGCCGACTTCACCGAAGGCTGGGAGGTGATGCCCAGTTTCCTCGCGGAGTACACCCCGGAGAAGGTCAGTGAGATCACCGGTATCCCCGAAGCCGACATCCGCACTGCAGCGCAGTGGATCGGTGAGGCTGCAAACTGGATGAGCTGTTGGACAATGGGTTTGAACCAGAGCACCCACGGCACGTGGAACACCAACGCCATCTGCAACCTTCACCTTGCGACCGGTGCGATCTGCAAGCCCGGCAGCGGTCCGTTCTCGCTGACCGGGCAGCCGAACGCCATGGGTGGGCGTGAAATGGGCTACATGGGTCCAGGTTTGCCCGGCCAGCGTGCAGTGATGGTCGACGCCGATCGCGAATTCGTCGAGGAGAGGTGGGGGATCCCGCAAGGCTCGCTGCGCACCGACATCGGCGGTGGCACCATCGACATGTTCTCCCGCATGGCGGCGGGTGACATCAAGGCATGCTGGATCATCTGCACCAATCCCGTTGCAACGGTGGCCAACCGCAAGACCGTCATCGACGGCTTGGAGAAGGCTGACCTCGTCATCACCCAGGATGCGTTCCTGGGCACCGAGACCAACGAATATGCCGATGTTCTGCTGCCCGCGTCACTGTGGACAGAGTCCGACGGAGTGATGATCAATTCCGAACGCAACCTGACGCTCTTCCAGCAGGCGTTGGATCCGGTCGGGCAGGCGCTGCCTGATTGGCAGATCATCGCCCGGATCGCCTGCGAGATGGGGTATGTCGAGGCGTTCACCTACACCGGTGCCGAAGAGGTGTTCGAAGAGATCAAGCAGTTCTGGAATCCGAAGACCGGCTACGACTTACGCGGCGTCACCTACGAGCGCCTCCGCAAGACATCAATCCAGTGGCCGTGCCCGCCAGACAGTGATCAGGACCGTCATCCCATCCGATACGTCAATAACGGTGTCAGTCAAAGGCTCCTGATCCGCGAGGACGGCAGCACTCCGCGGCTCGCATTTCCCACCGCCACTGGCCGTGCGATGTTCTTCGCACGGCCGCACATGCTTCCCGCCGAAATGCCCGACGACGACTATCCATTCCTGCTCAACACCGGTCGTCTCGCGCACCAGTGGCACACCATGACCAAGACGGGCAAGGTCGCCAAGCTGAACAAACTCAACCCAGGTCCCTTCGTCGAGATCCATCCCGACGACGCCGCCAGGCTCGGCGTCGTCGACCAGGATGCGATCGAGATTGCCTCACGCCGCGGTCGCGCTGTGCTTCCGGCCGTCATCACCGACCGAGTGCGTCCGGGGAACTGCTTTGCCCCGTTTCACTGGAACGACGCCTTCGGCGAATATCTGTCCATCAACGCTGTCACCAACGACGCCATCGATCCAGCCTCGCAGCAACCGGAGTTCAAAGCCTGTGCTGTCACTATGACGAAGGTCGCCGTGAACACACCTGAAACAGTGCTCGCCGAGGCGCCGCTGGTGGCTTCCGCGCCAGCTGATCGGGCTTTGTCGCGAACCGATGTCCTCGCGGATGTCATCGGTCAAACAGGAACACCTGCAGTGGTATTCGATGCGCTCCAGCAGAGCTACCTGGCCGGTCTTCTCGCCGCGCTGCGTGCGGACGCCGATCGCACTGCCGGGGTCCCGACGTTGCCGTCGACGGCGCCGTTCGACGCCGAAAAGCGGATGTGGGTCGACGGGGTATTGGCCGGCCTGTACTCGCGAACCTCGCTCCCTGACACCGACGGGCCCGCGTTGTCCTCGGCTCCGGGCATTGCGACAGAACGCGCGCCGATCGTGGTGCTCTGGGCATCGCAGACCGGAAACGCGGAAGAATTTGCCGCCGCCTGCGCTGCTCGCCTCCGGGAAGTTGGCTTGCCCGTGGTGATGCATGCAATGGACGAGTTCCCGGCCGCCGACCTGGTGGACACCCGGGAGGTCCTGCTGATCACCAGTACCTCCGGTGACGGCGAATCCCCGGACAACGGCAGCGGTTTCTGGGATGCGTTAGCTGCTGACACGGCGCCCCGTATGGCCGAGACATGGTATGCAGTCATCGCTTTCGGCGACTCGAACTATGACGACTTCTGTGGGCATGGACGAAAGCTTGACGCCCGCCTTGCTGAACTGGGGGCCAGTCGTATCGTCGATCGCGCCGACTGTGAGCCCGATTTCGAGGACACCGCTGCTGGATGGCTGGACTCTGTCACGGCTGAACTTCAGCGCTCGGCGGCTGGTGAGACGGCCGACGTCGTCGTTGCAAAGAAGTATTCTGGGACAACCGTTGCAACCCCGCCGATTTCACCGGCGATGCCGGCGCCGCTGCAGTACAACAAGAAGGCGCCACTGACCACAGCCTTGACGCGCAATGTCGTGCTCAACCGTCCGGGTTCTTCCAAAGACGTGCGGCAGTTGGGCTTTCACCTTCCAGGTGACACGGTCAGTTACGAAGCCGGCGACGCTCTCGGAGTCTGGCCCCGAAACAGCTCTCCGTTTGTCGACGAGTGGCTCACCCTTACCGGCCTCGACGGTGACGAGACCGTCGAACTGGGGCAGTACGGGGAAATGACGCTGCGTACCGCGCTCACCGAGCGCTTGGAGATCACTCGAATCTCGACCGACATGATTCGATTCGTGCATCAACGAACCCGCGATTCGGACCTGGCCGAGTTGTTGAAGCCGGAGAATGTCTCCACGTTCAAAGACTGGTCGTGGGGACGACAGTCCGTCGACATTCTCGCACAGTCGCCCGTTCGTGCCTCGACAGACGAATGGCTCTCGCTGCTCAAACCGCTTCAGCCGCGGCTGTATTCGATATCTTCCAGTCCGAAAGAGAACCCGCGCGAAGTGCAGTTGACGGTGTCCGCGGTGCGCTACAACGTTGCGGGTGTCCCACGGCGTGGAGTGTGCTCGACTTACCTCGCCGACCACGCTCACGATGACGACATCGGTATCTACGTGCAGAAGTCGACCCACTTCCGGCCACCGTCTGATCCCGAGACCCCGATGATCATGGTCGGTCCGGGGACCGGCATTGCACCGTTCCGTGCCTTCCTGCATGAGCGGCGGGCATTGGGGCACACGGGTCCGAACTGGCTGTTCTTCGGAGAACAGCACGCCGCGACCGACTTCTACTACCGCGAAGAAATCGAAGAATTGCGGAAAGACGGATTCCTCACCGAACTCGACCTCGCGTTTTCCCGGGATCAAGCCGACAAGGTCTACGTGCAGGACCGGATGCGTGAGCGGGGTGCACTGCTGTGGGAGTGGTTGCAGAAGGGAGCGCACTTCTACGTCTGCGGCGATGCCAACCGGATGGCCAAGGACGTCGACAGTGCCCTCAACGGGGTGGTCGCTCAGCACGGAAAACTGGCACCTCGCAGTGCCGAGGCGTACGTGAAGGCTCTTTCGGCGGAGAAGCGCTATGTCCGGGACGTCTACTGACGTCGATCAGACAGCGCCCTTGAACCCGTGCTGACGCCAGGCCTCGTACGTCACGAGGGCGGCAGCGTTGGACAGGTTGAGGGACCGGCGTCCGGGCAGCATCGGGATACGCAGGCGCTCGGTGACGTGTTCGTCCGCCAATACTTCTTCGGACAGTCCGGTGGGTTCGGGCCCGAACAGCAGGACGTCGCCGGGTTGGTAGGCGATATCGGCATACGACGTGGTCGCGTGCGCGGTGAAGGCGAACACGCGAGCGGGGGTGACGGCTTCCCAGGCAGCGGTCAGGTTTTCGTGGACCGTGACAGTCGCCAGGTCGTGGTAGTCCAAGCCTGCGCGCTTGAGCTTCGGCTCCGACAAGTCGAACCCGAGAGGGCCGACCAGGTGGAGTTCGCAACCGGTGCCCGCGACCATGCGGATCGCGTTTCCGGTGTTGGGTGGGATGCGGGGCTCGTGGAACATCACTCGGAACACAGCACGCAACCGTACAGTACGCCGAACTGCCTGCTTCAGGTCTGAGTGTCCTCTGCAGGCTTCGACTGTCCAAGCCCACGGACGAGTCGAACTCCATCGAACGCCAGCGAGAGACGATTCAGCGGTGGGCTGAGGCCCAAGGCCACACGGTGATCGGCTGGGCCTAGGATGCGGACGTATCTGGTGCAGTCGACCCGTTCGATACTCCGCAGCTAGGCAGGTGGCTGAACCAGCGTATCGAGGAATACGACGTGATCGCCGCTTGGAAGTTCGATCGGCGGCACTCGCGTCCTCCACGCGGCATTGGCTGGAGGGGGCGGGACGATCGAGAGCACTCGCCCGTAACACAGCAGCAGGTCTAGTGCGCCTAGAGCGTGTCTCCTGAGTGGAGATGGCTCCATCCGCAACACTGGGCGTCGTGTCACGTATCGAGTTTCAAACTCGGCCACGGCTCGTGAAGTTCGGGGTAGGGCAGATCGTCCCGGTTGTAAAGGGACAGGAACCGACCGTGCCAGAATCCAGTGTCCGCCTTCTGATCTGCGGCCCACTTCACGAGGAAACCCACAGGACCGACTGACAGTTCGGTCACATGGTCTACGACGGTTCCACGTGATCGACTTGCGGTTGCAATGTGCGGCCCGCTGGACAGGATCTGTATGGACCGGGCGTTGTCATTCCGCGCGCGCATCCGCGCGGCCCGTTCATGAGAGTAGAACGCTGCCATTTGGATGGATTGCGAAGACTCGTCCCCGTTCAGGTAGGCCAGTAGGTCGGACGGGACAGCAAAGTCGCTGGCGGCGATCTTGCACCCGAAATGCTTCAGTACGTACCGCGCAAGTTCAGTCGCGTGTGTGCCAATCGGCTTGGGGAACACGTCCCGGAAGTAGATACGTCGGGTGTCGGCAAGGGAGTCCCAGTGGGCGTGGACGTACTGACTGAACAGATCCCAGGCGCGGTCGGAGTCCTGGCTTCGGGCGTTGTTGCACTCCGCGCACAGATTCGGCCTGAACTTTGCAAGGTCGGAGTTTGGACCCTGGACGTGTTTGACCTGCGTGCCGTCCGTCCAGAGAACCTTCGTCCCTGACTTGAACAGGCCTTTGAGGTCCGCGCGTTTGAACTTGTGTTCCCCGGTCAGTGTGGTGTCGCCGCACCGCCAGCACTTCCCATCGAACGGTGTTGAGTACGCCGCCACCTCGTCGGCCGTGCGGTAACGCTGACCCTGTTCGTTCTTCACAGCACCGTCTCGCTTCTTCCATGTCGGTTGGACCTTCGAAGCCTATGTGTACCGACCGACGCCGCGGACGCCTAGCGGCGGCTGATCGGAACCCCGATTCAGCTGCTGTGATTCACTCACCTGGGCACATCGCCCGGATTTGTCGGTGACTACTTCTCTGATCCCTCCATTAAGTGGGAAGAATGAATACTCAATGACTGGAAGGATTTTCGGATCAGCACCCTATCCGGCAGCGCCGGTCAGGACTCAATTCACCGCAAACGCATGCGCGACCTGTTCTCGACAGGAGTACACAGGTTCGATCGAACCTGTCTTCGCAGCACACGCTGCAGACACAGGCTGGACACGGCGGGGGCTGCGTCGTTGCCGGTCGGCCACCGGATCCGGGGCTTCCGTCGGACCGCACAGGCGCGTCTGCGCGTCTCAGGCGGTCGACCCCACGAGGTTGACGAAGCTGATCGACCCATCTCTGCAGGCCAAGCGGGATGCTAGGCACCGCAGGGGGTATCCCAGGCCCCATCCCTGACCGGGCGGTTATGCGGCCGAGCCATCATGTACGGGTTTCCAAGCTGAATACGCGGGTTCGATTCCCGTCATCGGCTCTCTTGAAGGCCCTGGTCGGTGTCGTGCAGCCGGGGCATTCGTCGTTCCCGAAGAGCCTGTACCTCCGTCGTACCTCTCGCAATGTCAGTCTGTACCGCTATTGTCCGCCGCGTGAACCTAGCTGTGTACGGACTCAACACTGCGGCGCTTCTTTTTCAACTCGCCGGGGCAGTCCTAGTTGCACTCGACGTCATGCAAGCTCAACGAAATCTCACGGGGTTCAAGGTTCGGCTGGATGAAGCCGCCGAAAAACGGCAGGAACACCTGGATCATCTCGCCCGGCAAAGCGGCCGATCGATACCAGGATTCGGCGGAGGCTCGATCAAGCTACCCACGATTGCAAACCAGGCACGTGAACAGCTGGCTGATCAGCTTGGTCCGAGCGGCATGGTCGAACGACAAGCTCTAACCGACTTTGTTCAAGCACAATTTGCGATCAGTAAGCACCGCCTATGGCTCGGGATCAGCCTGCTGTTCGCCGGCGTCATTGTCGGGTACACGGCAAACATGCTCGCCGTGGGTTAATCCAGCGTTTGCACACCAACAGCTGAAGTTGTAGGCGTGGATTCATCGTTGCTACTAATACACCCACCGATGAACTGCTACAAACCTCTCGATGAAATGATCTTCGACATCCGCATAGAGCGCCGCCACGGAACAGGAGAGATATGGAACCACACGAGAGGAAGCAGCCCTTGTGGTACTGGATCCTCGGATTGCTGCTCCTGGGTTCCGCTGTCGCCAGCACTGTTGGCGTGTACCAGGCTACGAATGGACTAAAAATACTATGCCAGGTCGCAAGTCCGATATTTATTCTGGCAGTGGGCATCTGGGTAACCGACTTCTATTTTCGCCGCGACGCGAATCAGAAGCTGCAACGAGATGTCAAAAATGCCGCGTACGGAATCAACGTGATGCTGCACGGGGTCCACGACATCGACTCCCGGCTCGCAGCTGCTTCGAATGCCCTCAACGAGGGGCGCCACCCGGAAGCACATCGGGAGGTCTACAGCGCCCTTGCGGTTATTAGCGTCACCGTACGTCAGGCATATCATTCGCTGAGAGAATGGCAAAGCCTGTCGACCGCAGGCGCAGACGCCGCACGCAAAGACTTCGAGCAGGACGACGCTCAGATCGGCAGTCGTCAACAGATCGCTGGAGTGGATGGCAAGGGAGAAACACAGAATGGCTGAACGACCTCAGATCCGCGGCAAGGTTGCCGATATCGAGGACCGCTTTATCTTGCTAATCAACAAGGGCGAGGACGAGGGGGTAGAACTCGGTATGATTTTTGCCGTAATGGACCCAGATGGTGCGCCCGTAATCGATCCCGACACAGGGGATGAACTGGGGAGGCGAGATACCGAGAAGCTTCGAGTAAAAGTTATCGACGTCTATCCACGGTTCTGCCGCGCCGAAACCTACAGGATGACCTCCCCCACGGGCATACTTGGCGGGGGCAATTATGGTCAGATCACAGACTTTCTCAGCACATTCAGTGGCCGTGAACGAATCGCAAATCAACCGCCGGCGCGCGAGGCACAGCCCACTCAGGCGGTAGTTCACGTCAAAATTGGTGACGCGGTTCGCGAGATAGCCGCATCGGTCTGACCGCCATCCCTTACCCCAGTCGCATCCTCACCACGTTCCCGACGTCCGACTGACCCGCTCCTAGCATCGCCATTGCGTCGGCATGGTCGTCCTCGAACAGATGCGCGTAGACGCCCGAGCGTAGTGGTGGCCTTCGACCGCTTCGGAGGATCATGTCATGCACCGTGCCGCCTTCGCCGTGCGTTCTGGGCGTTCCGCCGATTCCTGACTTCCCGAGCGTCGTGGAGGGCTGTCCACTCAGCCACCCGACACAGTGCGTGCCCGAACGGCGGGGCAGATCCCCAATAGGCCACTGATTCCCCCGAACCGTGTGGACTCCGCAGGGGTAGCACTTGTTGCCCATTTCAAACTTCTGAGGGAACCGCTGGCGGATCACGCCAGCCGGATGAATCGGGATCCTGGCGGAAGCCGTCTGCTCGGCTCGATGACGTTCGCGGTTGTGCTTCACGTCGGGGAGCACCGATAGAAGCACTCGAGGTGAGGTCTGCTCGAGGTAGACCCACTGACGAATATGCATCCAGTCTGGGCAGTCGCGACGATCGAGTTTCGCGGATCCTCCGGGGTGTGTGATCGATGTGGAGGCAGGCAGGCAGCCTCCACCCCTTGATAAGTAACCCAGCGCAATCGCGGTATAGGGCCCTCTACCCACCGGGCGCACCCAGAGCGTGCGTCCGTTGCTAATCGGGCCGCACCGATTGATCAGACCGGGTTGGCATTCGATCAGGCTGGCCGTACAACCTGCCGATGTAGCTCACGGCGGGTGGTTGGTTTACGTCGAACTCCCCTGGGAAACGACGGCAGACCAAAGGCCCGCACCGTGCTCCCCGCGGACGGGCCGTCGAGAACGGAGCGGGTCGTTAGCGAACGCGGTAGATGCGGTGGGTGCCGGACTTGTGACGGGCCACCGTGGTCCAGTCCTTGTCGATCCAAACTGCAGTGACTGGATCGCCCGGGATCCAGACGACTCCGTCGATGTGCTCGCAGATGAAATCGACAGGAGCGGAAGGGATATCCCGAGCGCTACGAGCTCTGCGTACCGGCTTTCAGCCTCACAGGTGATGGTGTGCGTTGCTACGCTCGGCAACTGGTGCAAGACAACCTCCATTGTCTGGTGCCAGCCCCCAGACGTGTTCCAGCACGCCGGGGGCTTCATGTTTTGTGGAGGCTGTTGTTCAATTCGTGGAACATCACTCGGAACACTCGAGGAACTGTACCGGGCGTCGTATCGGTGCCCGCGTCCGTGAGAAGACCGGTCGGGAAGTGTGGGCGAATTGGTAACAAACCGGCCAGTCCGTGCGAATCTATTTCCGGCACTCTTCGCAGAACGGACATTTTGATGAACCCTCCCGCCGGTTGGAACCCCGACCCCTTCGACCCCACGATCGACCGTTACTGGGACGGTCAGCAGTGGACTGCACAGACCCGGCCCAAGGGCGTCGACGCACCCACTCAAGCCTTCGGCACTCCCACCCAGGTCTTCGGTGCTCCCGGTTCGCCGCTGCCGGACGCAAACGCCGAGGAAGGCAAGACGCGGCGTAAGTGGCCGTGGATCGCCGGCGCAGCAGTCGTGGGGCTGGTTGCCATCGCCGCGGCGACGGGCGCGGGCAAGTCGGAAGAATCAACGACGCCTGCTGTGACCTCTTCCACGACAGCGGCGGCGACGACAACCAAAAGCACGGTCCCGTCGACGACGAAGACCGCGACTTCGTCCCTCTTGCCGACGACGACAACGATCGTGCCGCCACCGACGACGACAACCGTGGCAATCGTGCCGCTGGTTCCGCAGGTTCCGGTAACCACGACTACGCCGTACGTTCCGCCCGCCCCGGCGTACACGCCGCCGAAGACAACGGAACCCGTCTACGTTCCCCCGAAACCGTCGGGAGGAACGGTGAATCCGGGATCATTCTGCTCGTCACCTGGAGCGACAGGCGTGACAAAGAAGGGCACTCCCATGGTGTGTGGGATTGGTAGCGACGGACGAGATCGCTGGGTGTCGGCTGGCTGATTGTCCGCCGCCATCAGGGGCGCTGAACCGGTGTCGGTGCGGCGGGGCAGTATGGACGGCATGCTCCCCGAAGAATCCGACGACGTCGTCGGCGAAGACTATTCAGACGCGCGGCTGGCCGGGCAGAAGTGGCGTCAGCGCACTTTCACCAATTGCAATTTTCGAGACGCCGACCTCACCGGACTCACGACGGAGTCGGTGGTGTTCACGGATTGTGACTTCACCGGCACCGATCTGGGGGAGTCCGTGCACACGGGAACGGCGTTTCGCTCCTGCAATTTTGCTCGGACCAGCCTGTGGCACAGCACGTTCCGAAACTGCAGTCTGCTCGGGTCGACGTTCGACGGTTGCCGTATCCGGCCGTTGACGCTCGACGAAGTCGACTTCTCGTTGACCTCACTCGGTGGGGCGGACCTGAGGAAGATCGACTTCACCTCATGCCGATTCCGTGAAGCGAACCTGGTTCGGGCCGACCTGCGGGGCGCGGTCCTGGCGTCGGCGGATCTGTCCGGTGCTCGTACGGGTGGACTCAAACTCGAAGGTGCAGATCTGCGCGGCGCGCGGATCGATCCGAGCCTGTGGACGTCCGCATCCGTCGGAAACGCGCAGATCGAGTTGATGCAGGCGGTGGCTTATGCGTCGGCGCACGGTCTTGTCGTAGACATGAAGTAGAGGCGCCTAGCTCTCCACGCGCTCCTCGAGGCGCACTGTCACCATCTCGCCGGTCTCCTTGCCGATGGCTTTGCGAAGATCGGCTTTGACCGGCAGCTTGTGGTTGCCGTCTCCCAGCGCCATGAACGAACTCTGGAACGGATGTCCGTCGATCGTCCCGCGTACCTTGACCAGGCCGCGGGTGCCGAAGAACTCGGCGGACTCCGGCCAGATCACGTAGGTCCACCCACCCTTGGCGTCACTTTTCTGCAAGGTGGCTGTGAATTCCTTGTCCAGCAACATGATGACTGTCCCTTCGGGTCGTACCTTGTGATCAGCGGATGAATTCCCGTGCGAGCAGATCCATCAGCAGTCCGTCCTTCCACACACCATGGCGATCTCGCGAGTACTCGCGCATCACCCCGACGTCTTTGAACCCCACCGATCGGTAGCAAGCGATGGCGACGGAGTTGTCGACTTCCGGGTCGATGACCAGACGGTGGAATGCGAGGTCGTCGATCAGGTGGGCACACAGCACGCGAATCGATTCGCGACCGAACCCTTGGCTGTGAAAGTCTGGATCGAGGAACAAGTCGAGCCCGGCGTGGCGGAAGTCGGGGTTGTCCTCCGCCTCGTACCACTGGATGAAGCCGATCAGGTGGTCGCCGTAGAAGATGCTGTAGCGCGTGGTGCCGGCCTCCGGCGCTGCAGGCCAGTCGTCGTCGGGATTTTGCCACCACTGCACGACGTCCGGGTGCAGGTGAATTGCCCGCAGACGGGCGTGATGATCGGGCGCGACAGGGGAGAGGAGCACCCTCGGGCCGCGTAGTTCCGGAGCCGTTGTCACTCATCGACCCTAACCTGGAACAATGGTCGCCGTGACTGCAACGATCCTCGACGGCAAAGCTACCCGCGACGAAATCTTCGAAGACCTGAAGGTGCGGGTGAGCGCTCTGAAGGCAGAGGGCATCACACCCGGCTTGGGCACCATCCTGGTGGGCGACGACCCGGGATCCGCGGCTTACGTGCGCGGCAAGCACAACGACTGCGCCAAGGTCGGTATCAATTCTTTGCGACGCGACCTGCCTGCCGACATCACGCAGGAACAGCTCAACGCGACGATCGACGAGCTCAATGCCAATCCCGAGTGCACCGGCTACATCGTGCAGTTGCCGCTCCCCAAGCACCTCGACGAGAACGCGGCCCTCGAGCGTATCGACCCCGACAAGGATGCCGACGGCTTGCATCCGGTCAACCTCGGTCGACTGGTGTTGGGCAAGGAAGCCCCGCTGCCGTGCACCCCACGTGGAATCCTCCACCTTCTGCGTCGCTACGAGGTCCCGATTGCCGGTGCACACGTGGTGGTTGTCGGACGCGGCGTCACGGTCGGTCGTCCGATCGGATTGCTGCTGACGCGTCGTAGCGAGAACGCGACGGTCACGCTCTGCCACACCGGTACCCGCGATCTCGCGGCCGAGGTTCGCCGCGCCGACATCATCGTCGCTGCCGCCGGCGTTCCCGGCCTCATCACCGCAGACATGGTCAAGCCCGGAGCAGCGGTCCTCGACGTCGGCGTCAGTCGCACCGACGACGGCCTGCGCGGCGACGTGGCAGCCGACGTGAACGAGGTCGCCGGCTTCGTCTCACCCAATCCCGGTGGTGTCGGACCGCTGACCCGCGCGTTCCTGATCACCAACGTGGTCGAGCGCGCCGAGCGGGTTCTGGCCGGAGTCTGAGTCCGATGTCCTCACTGGTCGGCCTCGCGAAGAAGAATCTGCCCATGCTCGCGGTCCTCGCCGTGATCGCGGCGGCCGTGGTTCTCGTGCTGGCCGACCGGTGGCGTCGCGGCGCCCTCGTCTTCGGTGTTGCCGTCATCATCGGAGCTGCCGCTCGGTGGTTCGTTCCCGAGAATCGTGTGGGGTTGCTCGCGGTGCGCGGAAGGGTCTTCGACACTGCGGCGATGGGTGTGATGGGTGTGTTGATCGCGACGCTCGCCCTGACCATCGATCCGCTCGGCACCGACTGAGAAGATCAGTCCCCGTAGAACGAGCGAATGTCGATATCACTCAAGGGGATCCACTCCGGTGAATCTGTGGATGTCGACTTCTTTCCAGCCTTGACCGGTGCACTTCGCAGCGTCACCGCAAGTGCAGGTTCCTCGTCGATTCGCCCGGCCAGGGCGTAGATCGCGGCGAGATGGTGAACGCACGGCGAGCGTCGACCTGAGCAGTCGCAGCTGGCAGTGCACTCCGAAAGATCAACGGCTACTGCGATATTTCGAGCCTGCAGTTCGGTGACGATGCTGTCCGGCAGTTCGCCGGTGGAGACGGATCTGTTGGCCTTTCCCGCCGAACGGAGAAGGCTCTTCACTGCGGCGATTTCGGATTTGGTCCAGAGCGGGACAGAAATTGTCACCGACGAGGTTTTTGCTTTGGTGCTCACCTCCGCGACGACGGTCCCCGATGAGACCACGGTGAACTCCACGGAACCGTTGCGTGCGAGGGTACGAGCCGTCGGCAGGGACGGGTTCGGACCGGATGCCGCAGTCCGCTCCACCGTGCGCAGCCATGCTCGACCCCAAGCGGTGACACCGAATTCGTTGGCCATCAGATGATCACCGCGCCGTCGAGTTCGAGGAGTTCACGCAGTTCGGTGTCGGGTAGATCGGCCAGGGCGGCCTCGACGTTCCCGGAAACAGCATCGGCCACAGCTCGTTTGGACTCGTGCATCGCTGCGATGTGATCCTCGACGGTACCGCCCGTCACCAAGGTGTGGACGTTGACGGTGCGCTTCTGGCCGATGCGGTGTGCCCGGTCGGTTGCTTGGTCCTCGACGGCTGGGTTCCACCACCGGTCGTAGTGCACGACGTGACTTGCTCGCGTGAGGTTGAGGCCGAAGCCGGCGGCGCGCAAGCTCAGAATCAGAACCGGTGGTGAATCCGTGTCGTTCTGGAACGCGTCGACCATCGCGTCGCGCTTGTCGGTGTTCAGGCCGCCGTGAAGGAAGGGGATTGCGCCGATTCCCAACTCGGAGCCCAGGTGCCGTGAGAGCATCTCGCCCATCGTCCGGTATTGCGTGAATATCAGCGCGCGATCGCCGTCGTCGACGATCTCGGCGATCATTTCCGTTGCGCGGTCGAGCTTTCCGGATCTTCCGTAGAGGTCGTCCGTATCGCCGGTGACCTGCGCCGGATGATTGCATACCTGCTTGAGGGTGGTCAGCAGTGCAAGGATATTGCCGCGCCGGGCAATTCCCGTACCCAAACCGGTGTCGAAAGCATCTGCAACTGCAGACCGATAGATGCGCGCCTGTTCCGACGTCAGAGTGCACGAGACGGTGGAAAATTGCTTGGGCGGAAGATCCTTGGCCACTGTGTCTTTGGTTCTGCGCAGAATGAAGGGATCGATGACTGCGGCAAGCCTGGTCGCCGCGGTGGCCGATCGACCGGATTCGATCGGTACGGCAAAGCGTTGACGAAACCGTGCGCGAGTTCCGAGGACTTCGGGATTGGCGACGCGAAAGAGCGACCACAATTCTTCGAGACGGTTCTCCACCGGCGTGCCGGTCATCGCTACCTTGACGTCGGCCGACAACTGCATTGCTGCTTTCGCTGCCAGCGAAGAGGGGTTCTTGATCTGTTGTGCCTCGTCGAAGACCACTGAACTCCAATGGATCGGGGCCAATTGTGCTGCGTCGGAACGCAAGACGCTGTAGCTGGTCAGAACCGTGGTGCCGGCAGGAACACGAGTGGGAAGTGTGCGAGCAGTCCCGTGATGAACGTGTAGTGGCAGATGCGGAGCGAATCGCTCGATCTCGCGGCGCCAGTTTCCTATCACCGAGGTGGGACACACAACCAGGTGCGGACCGTCGTCGGCGCGGATCGCGATCATCGAAATCGCTTGCAGTGTCTTGCCCAAACCCATCTCGTCGGCGAGGATTCCACCGCCCGAACCCGACAGTGCAGTCAGCCAGGCAACTCCGTGCACTTGATACGGGCGCAATGTCGCCTGAATCTTTGCTCGGCGAAGACTCTCGATGGCCGCGCGCGCTTCCGTGAACAATTGCACCGTCGACCGGGCGCTTCTGATTCTCGTGTCGTCGCGCTCGATCGCGGCATGCGCTGCAGTCGGAATGTCATGTGCGCCGGTGTCGATGACGCGCTTCCATGCGAGCAACGACGGTCCGAGGTCGTCGCGACGTGCATCGAGGGTGTGCAAGGCGTCGATCGCGGTGGCGAGGTCGAGCAGTTGCGCTTCGACATCGGTCGCTGTGATCGACTCGTCGACCGGGATCGCCAGCCGGCAGATGCCCGGCGATCCCGTCGGCATCCCCAGCGCCGACAGACGCGCTGCCGGATCTGTGTCACCCCAGAACGCGAAGGACATGTGCTCGGGAATGTACGTAGCCTGCAGGCGCGTCGAGCATGGCTGATTCACGTTCGCCGATGCTAGCCGCGCCGGCTCAGGGACGCCAATGAAAATGTCGGGAAAACCTGCAGATCAGCTGTGGTTTTCCCGACATTGACGGATCCTGAAATTGTGCCTCTGTGCCGGATCAGCGGGCCGTGCGTGCGAACTCCATCGTTCGGCGAAGCAGTCCGGCGACAGCGTCCGCCTCCGTCAGGAAGCCGTCATGGCCGTCTCTGGACTTGAGTATCTCGAGGCCAGTGCACGTCGAAATGCCGTCCGCGATCTCCTCCTGCAAACGAAGGGGATACAGCCGATCCGAGTCCACGCCGCCCACGACGACCGGCGCCGTGATCGATGCCAACGCCGCTGCAACGCCGCCGCGTCCACGACCGATGTCGTGCCGGTTCATGGCCTCGGTCAGGAGGACGTACGTGCTCGGGTCGAAGCGGTCGACCAGCTTGTCTGCCTGATGTTCCAGGTAACTCTGGACGGCGTATCGTCCACCGTTCCAAGGATTTTCGTCGTTCTGAGCGGAGTTCTCGAAGCGCGCATCCAGTTCGGACTCGGTGCGGTACGTCAGGTGCGCGATGCGACGGGCGATGCCGAGTCCGGCGCGAGGTACCCGCCCCGTTCCGTGGTAGTCACCGCCCTGCCAATCCGGATCGGAGACGATGGCAGCGATCTGCGTCGTCTGGGTGCCGATCTGATCTGCGGTGGCCCGTGAACCGGTTGCGAGAACCAACGCGGAGCGAATGCTGTCCGGGTAGGTAACTGCCCATTCGAGGGTGCGCATGCCGCCCATGGATCCGCCGACTACCGAGGCCAACTGGTCTATCCCGAGGAGATCGACGAGCTTCTTCTCCGCCGCGATCTGATCCCGGATGGAGATCTCCGGGAACCTGCTGCCCCACGGCTTGCCGTCGTCGGCCAGCGAACTGGGACCGGTCGTGCCGCGACAACCACCGAGGACATTGGTTGCGATGACGCACCATTCGCCGGTGTCGATCGGTTCGCCGGCGCCGACCATCCCGTTCCACCAACCGGGGGAGGGCTGATTTGCGGAGATCGGTCCGGTGACGTGTGAGTCTCCGGTCAGTGCGTGCTCGACGAGTACGACGTTGTCGCGGTTCGGGGACAGCTCACCCCACCGCTGAACGGCGAGCGAAACCGAGGGGAGTACCGCGCCGCTCTCGAGTTCCAGGGCGCCGATGTCGACGAACCCCACCTGGCCGTCGGGCGGGGGAAGGAGGTCGATCCTGGGCTCCAATTCGTTCACGGTCACGAGTTTGCCACCGCAGCCAGGCCGACGGTGATATCGGCGATGATGTCGTCGATTCCTTCGATACCGACCGCGAGGCGAACGAGTCCGGGTGTGACACCGGAGGCGAGCTGCTCTTCGGGGGTGAGCTGCGAGTGTGTCGTCGAGGCGGGGTGGATGACGAGTGAGCGAACGTCGCCGATGTTGGCGACGTGGCTGTGCAGCGTCAGAGCGTTGACGAACGTCTTGCCCGCATCGATACCTCCGGGCAGCTCGAAGGTGACGATGGCGCCGGTTCCCTTGGGCGTCAGCTGCTTTCCGCGTTCGAACCATGGCGAGGAGGGGAGTCCCGCGTAGGAAACGGAGGCCACCTCGCCGTGGCCGTCGAGGAATTCGGCGACCTTCTGTGCATTGGACACGTGACGCTCGATGCGCAGGCTCAAGGTTTCGATGCCCTGCGCGATGAGGAACGCGTTGAACGGCGCCACGGCGGAGCCGAGATCGCGCAGCAGTTGGACGCGCGCCTTGAGTGCAAACGCCGGCGCGCCGAGGTCTGCGAAGGTGACGCCGTGGTAGCTGGGATCAGGCGTCGTGAAGTTCGTGTGGCGACCCTGCGTCCAATCGAAGGTGCCGCCGTCGACGATCACGCCGGCGATCGCGGTGCCGTGTCCGCCAAGGTATTTGGTGGCCGAGTGAACGACGATGTCGGCGCCGTGTTCGAGTGGGCGGAGCAGGTACGGCGTCGCGACTGTGTTGTCCACGATCAACGGAAGACCGTTCTCGTGGGCCAGCGACGAGATGCCGGGGAGGTCGAGGATGTGGTTCTTGGGATTAGCGATCGTCTCGCCGTAGAACGCCTTCGTGTTCGGGCGAATGGCTTCGCGCCACTGCTCGAGATCGTCGGGATCCTCGACGAAGGTGACTTCGATGCCCAGCTTGCGAAGGGTGTAATGCAAGAGGTTGTACGTGCCGCCGTACAGGTACGGGCTCGAGACGATGTGGTCGCCGGCTTCGGCAATGTTGAGGATCGCGATGGTTTCGGCAGCCTGACCCGAGGAGAGGAGGAGTGCGGCGACTCCGCCTTCGAGGGCGGCGATGCGCTGCTCGACGGCGTCCTGTGTGGGATTCATGATCCGCGTGTAGATGTTGCCAGGCTCGGCGAGGCCGAACAGTGCCGCAGCGTGATCGGTGCTGTCGAAAACGTAGCTGGTGGTCTGGTAGATCGGCAGAGCGCGCGCATTGGTGGCGGTGTCCGCTGTCTGCCCGGCGTGCACCTGCTTGGTCTCGAACGACCAGTTCGCGGTCGGATCAGAAGTTGCTGCGCCGTCGGCTGTGTTGTCGGTCATGATTTGTTCACTCCAGTGGTCTGACGGATAGATGTCGGACGGGGGCGAAGGATCGCCGCCCCGTGCTGGGGTCTATCTACAAGTGCGACACATACTGAGTTACCTCCGTGGGGCTCGGCCCGGTCTGGGGTCCGTCCCTGTCGGACCCGCGCTTGTCACCCGAATTGCGGTGGAACTGCGTGAGCAGATCCACGTCGGGAAACCTGGTCATCACCCGGGGCACCCCACCGCGGTTGGAGGGTTGCCGTCCAGCGAGCCGGGGCTTGACGCTGGCACTCATGACCAAGTCGGATTCTACCGGGAAGTGAGCGCAGTCCTGACGCGGGGCGAATTGTGAGCCGCAACCGCACGTGAGACAGAGCGACGCAGCCCACTAGCAGGCAAAAGTTACTCGCGAGTAGAGACCGATGGGTGGACCTGCCGGTTGCGGCCTCACGGGTTAGCAGTACGCTTGTCTTGTTTGGGACTCATCTCCCGAGATCAGTCCACACCGTCTAGGTTTGATAATCGAACCGTTCGCGGACCCACTCACAAAGTGTGACCGCAACCGTGTAACCAGGGAAACTTCCTAGGAGGACGCGAAGCACCCATGTCCAAAATCAAGGTTGAGGGCACCGTCGTCGAACTCGACGGCGATGAGATGACGCGCATTATCTGGCAGTTCATCAAAGACAAGTTGATCCATCCGTATCTCGATGTGAACCTCGAGTACTACGACCTCGGTATCGAGTACCGCGACGAGACCGACGACCAGGTCACCATCGACGCAGCGCACGCGATCCAGAAGCACGGCGTCGGCGTCAAATGCGCCACGATTACGCCGGACGAGGCACGTGTCGAGGAATTCGGTCTCAAGAAGATGTGGCGTTCCCCGAACGGAACGATCCGCAACATTCTCGGCGGCACGATCTTCCGCGCACCGATCATCATCTCCAACGTTCCGCGACTCGTTCCGGGCTGGACCAAGCCGATCATCATCGGCCGTCACGCATTCGGCGACCAGTACCGCGCCACAGACTTCAAGGTCCCCGGCCCCGGCAAGGTGATGATCACCTACACGCCTGAGGACGGCAGCGCACCGATCGAGCACGAACTGGTCAACTTCCCCGAAGAGGGCGGCGTCGTCCAGGGGCAGTACAACTTCACCACGTCCATCCGTGACTTCGCTCGCGCGTCGCTCACCTACGGACTGCAGCAGAACTACCCGGTGTACCTGTCCACCAAGAACACCATTCTCAAGGCGTACGACGGTGCCTTCAAGGACATCTTCCAGCACGTCTACGAGACCGAGTTCAAGGCTGAGTTCGATGCCGCAGGTCTGACCTACGAGCACCGCCTCATCGACGACATGGTCGCTTCCGCACTCAAGTGGGAGGGTGGATACGTCTGGGCATGCAAGAACTACGACGGCGACGTCCAGTCCGACACCGTGGCCCAGGGCTTCGGCTCGCTCGGCCTCATGACGTCGGTTCTGCTGACACCGGACGGAAGGACCTGTGAGGCAGAGGCTGCTCACGGCACCGTGACGCGTCACTACCGTCAGCACCAGCAGGGCAAGCCCACCTCGACCAACCCGATCGCGTCCATCTTCGCGTGGACCCGCGGACTCGAGCATCGTGGCAAGCTCGACAGCACCCCTGAGGTCATCGGCTTCGCGCAGGCGCTCGAAGACGTTGTCATCAAGACCGTCGAAAGCGGCCAGATGACCAAGGACCTCTCGATGCTGGTCGGCGGCGATCAGGGCTACCTGACCACCGAGGAGTTCCTCGGTGCACTCGACGTGAACCTGCAGAAGGCCATGGCCGCGAAGTAGATTCACTGTTTCACCTTCTGATGGGACGTCCGGGAAACCGGGCGTCCCATTTGTGTTCGCGGTCTCACGTGAGTGAACTCACCCGCTCTCACTTGGAAGTTCAACCAGGTGTGAGACCACAATTGATCAGTGACTTCGTCTACCCTCTCTCGTTCTGACACCTCGACACCCGGGGTTCGTTCCGCCAGAGGTCCAGCGATGCTCGCTCTTGCCCTCGGCGGTTTCGGTATCGGCACAACCGAGTTCGTCGCCATGGGATTGCTCCCGGAAATGGCATCCGGGCTCGGCGTCTCGGAACCCATCGCGGGTCACGTGATCTCGGCGTACGCGCTCGGGGTTGTCGTCGGTGCTCCGCTGATCGCTGCTCTCACCGCACGGGTACCGCGCCGCACCCTGTTGATCGCACTCATGGTCGCATTCACCGTCGGCAATGCCGCTTCGGTCTTTGCGCCCTCGTACACGACGCTGATGATGGCTCGATTCGTCGCTGGATTGCCGCACGGCGCGTACTTCGGAGTCGCCGCACTGGTCGCCGCTCATTTGGCCGAACCAGGTAAACGCGCGAAGGCCGTGGCGATGGTGATGATGGGTCTGTCCGTGGCCAATGTGATCGGGGTGCCGGTCGCGGCCTGGATCGGCCAGGCACTCGGCTGGCGCAGCGCCTTCGCCTTGGTCGCCGTGATCGGGGTGGCAACCGTTGCTTCGCTGTTCGTCTGGATTCCGCGGTTGGACGGTATGCCGGTGACGAATCCGATCACCGAACTCGGGGCGCTGGGCCGCGTTCAGGTGTGGATGACCCTGATCGTGGGAATGGTCGGATTCGGCGGGATGTTCGCCGTCTACACCTACATCAGTACGACGCTCACCGACGTGTCCGGTCTCGGTGCTTCGTTCATTCCTCTGGCGCTCATGCTGTACGGACTGGGCATGGTCGCCGGCAACTTCGTCGGTGGATACCTCGCGGATCGCGCACTGATGAAGGGTTTGTTCCTGTCGATGGGATCCCTCGTGGTGATCCTCGCGGTCTTCGTGATCGCCGTGCGCAATCCGTACACGGCGCTTGTCTTCGTCTTCCTCATCGGGCTTGCCGGGTCCTCGATGGTTCCTGGCCTTCAGACACGGTTGATGGATGTCGCCGAGGACGCTCAGACCTTGGCTGCGTCTCTCAATCACGCCGCGCTGAACATCGCCAATGCCTTCGGAGCGTGGATCGGAGGCGTCGTCATCGCTGCCGGTTACGGGTATACCGCACCGGCAGCGGTTGGGTCGTTGCTGGCCGTCGCGGGTCTCGTCGTGCTGGCGGTTGCGGTGATTCTGCAGCGTAGGGCCGTGCGCTGACCTGGGCGCCCATCCGCGTCGGTGGAATCGGCTACGGTGCTTGCCGTGCCACAAACTGCTGACTCCCACATTCTTGCGCCCCACACCATCACGTCCGTGAACGTCAACGGCGTTCGAGCAGCTGCCCGCAAGGGCATGCTCGATTGGCTGGAGAAGACGTCGGCGGATTTCATCTGCCTTCAGGAAACGCGTGCGTCGGACGATCAGCTTCGCGAGACTCTCGAACCAGCGCTCGGCAACGGATGGTTCCTCGTCTCCGCCGAGCCGTCCGCGAAGGGACGCAACGGAGTCGCTGTGCTTTCACGCACGGAACCTGACGCGGTGCGGATCGGTCACGGCGACGACGAGTTTCTCGACGCCGGTCGATACATCGAAGCCGACTTCGCGGATCTGACCGTCGCGAGCCTGTACCTGCCCTCCGGTGAGGCGCTCACGCCGAAGCAGGAGGAGAAAGAGCGGTTCATGGCGTCCTTCGCAGTTCACCTCGCCTCCACCGCTGCGGCGGCCGAGGCTGCCGATCGTCACGTGGTGGTCAGCGGCGATTGGAACATCGCGCACACCGAACTCGACCTCAAGAACTGGAAGACCAACAAGAAGTCTTCGGGATTCCTCCCCGAGGAGCGCGCCTGGATGGATCTGCTGTTCGCCGAAGATTCCGCGTGGGTCGATGTCTTCCGCACCCTCCATCCGGGTGTCGACGGTCCGTACTCGTGGTGGTCGTACCGCGGCAAGGCATTCGACAACGATTCGGGTTGGCGTATCGACTACCAGGTTGCCACCCGCGGATACGCCGAGCGGGCCAAGGTTGCGCTCGTGGAACGCGCTGAGTCCTACGACCTCCGTTGGTCGGATCACGCACCTGTCACTGTCTCGTACCGGTAGGAGCGCTCGTGTCTGAAGGTCTGAAAATGCCGAGCGCAAAGACGCGCAACGCCATCATCACCGTCGTGGTGGCTGTGGTGGCGCTCGTACTGGCGGTAACCCTTTCTTCACGTGACTCCGACAGTTCGGCGTCGTCGGTTACGAAGTCCTCGAGTGCCCAGTCCTCGACTGTTCAAGCCAAGCCGGGTGCTACCACCAAGGCCGCGCCGTCGAGTTCCGTGCCCTCGAGCTCCGCGCCCTCCAGCTCCGCGCCCTCCAGCTCCGCCGTCAAGACAACGCAGCAGACGAACAGCGATGCGCCGACGCGCGTTCTCGCCACGCTCGTGGAGATCGACGCCGGGCGGTGGCCGGATTCCGCCAATGCGCCGGGCACCAAGGGCGGCATCACCTTCCGCAACAGCGAAGGGCGTCTGCCCGCTGTCGGTGCCGGTGGCGGACGTGTCGTCTATCAGGAATGGGACGTCAACGCGAAGAAAAACGGCCAAGGTCGTGATGCCGAGCGAATCGTCACCGGTAACGACGGTTCGGCGTGGTACACCCTCGATCACTACGACACGTTTGTGAGGATTCGCTGATGTCCGACTCGTCTACGGTCAGCGTGGCGCAGTGGCTGGATCCGTCTTCGGATGTGGCTTCAGTGGCCCTGCGGAGCGACCCGGCCGTCGCAGATGATCTTGCACGTGAACTCCGTGGCGAGAATTTTGTCGTTCGGGTGGTTCGCGGCGAGAACATGCGAACAACGGCGCAGGTCTTCGACGAGTTCGCGGCAGCCTTCCAGTTTCCGTCCCACTTCGGGCGCAACAAAGACGCTTTCGACGATGTCATGCGCGATCTCGACGGCGTACTCGGACTTGGCGCCGGATATGTAGTTGTGATCCGAGGTGCGGGTTCTCTACTGTCCGAGCAACAGGATCAGTTGGAGTGGTTCCGCGAAACGATGGACTTCTACACCGAAGAATGGGAACCCGTCGTTTTCCGGACCGTCTACCAGTTCGGTGCGGAGGACCTCACCGCCCACGGTGAAGACCTCGTCGAACTCGACTACCCGGGCACCACGCCACTGCACTGATTTCCACTCGTGAAAAGATCGGAACCATGTCGACCCCTGCAGAACAGAAGCCCACCGCAAAGCCTCGCGTGCTTTCCGGAATCCAGCCGACGTCGGATTCTTTCCACCTCGGCAACTACCTGGGTGCGCTGCAGCAGTGGGTTCCGTTGCAGGACGATTTCGACGCTTTCTACTTCATTCCGGATCTTCACGCCATCACGGTGACGCAGGACCCGAAGGAATTGCGTCGTCGCACCAAGGTTGCGGTGGCTCAGCTTCTTGCGGTGGGGATCGATCCGGATCGGGCGACGCTGTTCGTACAGAGTCAGGTTCCCGAGCACGCACAGTTGGCGTGGGTCCTGAACTGCATCACCGGTTTCGGTGAAGCCAGCCGTATGACGCAGTTCAAGGACAAGTCCGCCAAGCAAGGCAGCGACAACGCCAGTGTCGGTTTGTTCACGTATCCGGTTCTGATGGCCGCGGACATCCTTCTGTACCGCCCGCAGCGAGTTCCGGTGGGTGAGGATCAGCGTCAGCACCTCGAACTCGCACGCGATCTGGCCGGCCGGTTCAACACCCGCTACGGCAAGGCGTTCGTTGTTCCCGAGCCGCAGATCATCAAGGGCACGGCAAAGATCTACGACCTGCAGGATCCGACCGCCAAGATGAGCAAGTCCGCCGCCAGTGCGGCCGGACTGATCAATCTGCTCGACGATCCGAAGGTGTCGGCAAAGAAGATCAAGTCGGCCGTCACCGACAACGAGCGCGAGATTCGTTTCGACCCGCAGGCCAAGCCGGGCGTCAGCAACCTGCTCACCATTCAGTCGGCTCTCTCGGGAGTACCGATCGAGACTCTGGTCGCCGGTTACGAGGGCAAGGGGTACGGCGACCTCAAGACCGATACCGCTGATGTGCTGACCGAGTTCGTCACCCCACTCAAGGCGAAGGTCGACGGTTACCTTGCCGACGAGGCAGAGCTGGATCGCATCATCGCGGCTGGAGCGCACCGCGCCCGTGAGGTGTCTTCACGCACTCTCGCCGCTGTCTATGACAAGGTCGGATTCCTGGCACCGAAGGGCTGACTTACGCGAATTCGGACTCACGACGCCTGACCGAACATGAGGGGGACGGCAATGGCTGACACGGACGACGACGCACCGAGCTTTCTCGAGAAGCAACGAGCAGCGCGACCCTGGCTCGATCATCTGGTTCGCGCCGCAGGACGTTTCCAAGAGCAAAAGGGCGATTACTACGCTGCGGGAATCACGTACTTCAGTGTTCTCGCATTGATTCCGATCATGATGGTCGCGTTTGCAGTGGCCGGTTTCGTATTGGCCGGGCATCCCGAGTACCTGGAGTCGATTCAGGAGCAGATCACCAAGAGCATTCCGGGCAGCTTGGGTGACACCATCAACACGCTGATCGATTCGGCTATCGACTCGCGCGCGAGCGTCGGAATCTTCGGTCTCCTGGGTGCCGCGTACGCGGGTCTCGGTTGGATGGCAAATGTTCGCGACGCGCTGACGGCGATGTGGGAGAGCAAGCGCGAGCCGAAGGGTTTCGTTCGTACCAAACTCGGTGACGCAGGGGCCCTCATCGGTCTGGCTCTCGCCATGGTCGTCTCACTGGGAATGTCGGCGCTGAGCAGCGGGCCGGTTGCGACTCAGATCGTGAAATGGCTCAACCTCGAGAACATCACCGGTATCGGTGTGGGGCTCAGAGTCGTTTCACTGTTGCTCTCACTCCTGGCGACGTGGGCGGTGTTCCTGTGGGTGATTGCCCGGCTACCGCGCGAGCCTGTCACGCTGCGGAGCGCCGCGCAGGCAGCGCTTATCGCCGCGGTCGTATTCGAGATCTTCAAGCAGGTAGGTGCGATCTACCTCGCGGCCGTCACCAGTGGCCCGGCGGGCGTGGCATTCGGCCCGATCATCGGTTTGCTCGTGTTCGTGTTCACTGCGTCGAGGATGCTGCTGTTCTGCACGGCGTGGGCGGCGACGACAAAGGAAAGTATGGCTCTCGCCTTCGTTCCGCCGCCGGATCCGGCCGTGATCTCGCCGCGAATCGTTGTCAGTGACGGAGCTTCACCGTCTCGCGTGGCTGCGTTGATCGCCACGGGTGCGGTTGCCGGCCTGGGTCTTTCGGGCTTCATGCGCCGTCGGCCGCGCTAGCGCCTTCGACGGTTCAGGGCAACGGCTCCCGCCACCAGCGCGATCACCACAACTCCGCCGACAGCACCGATGAGGATGCGGTCAGTGGTGTCCGACTCGGTGTCGGTAGCGGTGGGTGCTGCCGAAATCGAGCCTGGTGCAGCGGCAGACGGTGTGCGAGTGACGTCGGGCGTGGCATCGTCGGTCGATCGGTCCGTCAACGAGCCGACGGTTGTGCTCGCGGGAAGTGCATATCCGTAGTCGAGTAGACGGGCAGCCTGCTCCCACGGACGGATCGGCTTGGCTTCGCCGCCCATCAATGTCACCAGTAGTTTCCGGCCGTTGCGCTCCGCAGCACCGACGTACGTGTGGCGGGCGTCGTCGGTGAAGCCGGTCTTGCCGCCCAATGCGCCGTCGTAGTTGTAGAGCAACTGATTGTCGTTCGCGAGAGTGAATCCGGGGCGATCCTGATCGTCCGGAATCGTCGGATCTTTGGGGAAGCCGGGAAACTCGACGGTTTCGGTATGGATCAGTCCGGCAAACGTCGGATTCTGGAGGGCTGTATGGAAGATTACGGCCAGGTCGTACGGTGAGCTGCTCATTCCCGGGCCGTCGAGTCCGGATGGAGTTGCCGTGCGGGTGTCGAGGGCGCCGAGTTCGGCCGCGAGCGCGTTCATTTTCGACACGGCTGCAGCGTCACCGCCGAGTTGGCGGGCAAGAGCGTGCGCGGCATCGTTTCCCGACGCCATGACCAGACCCTGCATCAGTTGCCGGTTGGTGTACTTGCCGCCCTTGCCGATGCCGACAGCGCTACCTTCAGCGTCCGCGTCTTCGGCAGTTGCGGTGATTTCGGTGTCGAGATCGAGTTCGTCGAGAGCGACGAGAGCCAACAGCATCTTGATGGTGCTGGCCGGTCGGTAGCGACCGTGCGGATCTTTCGCGGCGAGGACCTCACCGGTTTCGGCGTTCGCGAGTACCCATCCGGATGCCGCGATGTCGGCCGGGAGCGGGGGAGCGCCGTCAGGAAGTACGACGCCACACTCGCCGAGCTTGTCTCCACCGACGGGGCTTTCCGGAATCGGGACGGCAGTCGGGGCCGTGGATCCGGGCGCGGGTGCTTCGGAGAGATCGATCGCCGGCGCCGGGCTACTCGTGAACGGGCAGCTGTCGGTGTTGGGTGTTGTGAACGGTGCCTCGGTGGTGGTGGTGGTGGTGGTGGGCGGCGGCGGGGCCGGTTGGGCGCCGGCCACTCCCGAGGTCCCTACGACACCGGTAAACGCAATGCTCCCTGAGAGCACTGTTCCGGCCACTGCCACTGCACACTTTCGACGCCACATCATCGATATACGAGGGTATGCGAACGTGAGGGAACGTCCGAATCGCCACGCAAGCAGAGGGATCGAAAACAGGCGATTCGGTTTGTACATCGGTCATAGTGGACGATCGCCGCTGATGAGTTCCACCACCACGCAGAGTCTGTAACAGTGGGGTAGTCGACTACTCGAATGGCGCACACGCACTGACGACAGGGGATCGGTATGGGCAAGATCGTGGTGACAGAATTCGTGTCTTTGGACATGGTCATGGAAGCGCCCGGTGGCGAACCGGGCTATGCGCACACTGGATGGGTCTTTCCGTACCAGGAGGGCGATCAGATGAAGTTCAAACTCGACGAAACCCTCGCCGCGGACGTGCTTCTACTCGGTCGACGGACCTACGAGAGCTTCGCCGGTGCCTGGCCTGAGCGCGAGGACGACCAAGGCTTTGCGGACAAGATGAACGAGATGCCCAAGTACGTCGTCACGAGTTCGACGGAGCCGCTCGAATGGAACAACTCGACGGCGCTCGACGGTCCCATCGAGGAATCCGTTCCGAAGTTGAAGGAACAGATCGACGGCGAAATCCTGGTCGCGGGAAGTCGGACGCTCGTCCACGCGTTGTTGCTGGCCGGTCTGGTCGACGAGCTGCGACTGATGGTCTTCCCGGTCATTCTCGGGTCCGGCGGGAGAGTGTTCCCCGAATCGGCCGACAAGATCGACCTCGAGTTGAAGGACGATCGTCGGTACGAATCCGGAGTTCAGGTGCTGACGTACCACCCCACGGTCGCGTAGACCTCTCGAAAACATCTGTGGCCGAGCCTCTTCGAGAGTTTCGGTCACAGATGTTTTGCCGGCTAACTGTTCTCGGGGAAGCCGAGGTTGATGCCGCCGTGGCTGGGGTCGAGCCAGCGACTGGTGACGGCTTTACCTCGCGTGAAGAAATGAACACCTTCTGTCCCGTGAGCGTGGGTGTCACCGAAGAGGCTGTTCTTCCAGCCGCCGAAGCTGTAGTAGGCCATGGGAACCGGGATGGGGACGTTGATGCCGATCATGCCGACCTCCACCTCGTTCTGGAAGCGTCGGGCAGCGCCGCCGTCGTTGGTGAAGATGGCGGTGCCGTTTCCGTACGGGTTGTTGTTGATCAGTTCGAGGGCTTGGTCGTAGGTATCGACGCGCACGACGGAGAGAACAGGCCCGAAGATTTCGTCGGTGTAGATCGACATGTCGGTGGTGACGTGGTCGATGAGGGTGGGTCCAAGCCAGAAGCCGTCCGGTCCACCATCGGCCTGGACTGTACGTCCGTCGACCACGATGGTGGCGCCGTCCTTCTCGCCTGCATCGACGTATGAGGCGACCTTGTCGCGGTGGGCCTTGGTGACGAGCGGACCCATGTCGGAGTTCTTGGTGCCGTCACCGGTGACGAGGGGAGTGGTGCGCTCGACGATCTTGGCGACCAGTTCGTCGGCGATGTTGCCGACTGCGACCAGGGCGGAGATCGCCATGCATCGTTCGCCCGCGGAGCCGAATCCCGCGTTGACCATTGCGTCGGCGGCGAGGTCGAGGTCGGCGTCCGGCAGAACGATGGCGTGGTTCTTGGCGCCGCCGAGTGCTTGCACGCGTTTGCCGTTGGCGGTGCCGGTGGCATAGACGTACTGGGCGATGGGGGTGGATCCGACAAACGAAATCGATTTGACTGCTTTGTTTTCCAGAAGTTCATCGACGGCGAGCTTGTCACCTTGGAGTACGTTGAAGACGCCGGGGGGCAGACCGGCTTCGGCCCAGAGTTCGGCGAGCCAGATCGCCGCGGTGGGGTCCTTCTCCGAGGGTTTGAGAATCACGGTGTTCCCGGCGGCGATGGCGACCGGGAAGAACCACATCGGGACCATCGCGGGAAAGTTGAAGGGGGAGATGATGCCTACGGGGCCGAGGGGTTGGCGGATGGAGTAGACGTCGACCTTGGTCGATGCATTCTCGGTGTATCCGCCCTTGAGGAGATGCGGTATTCCGCAGGCGAATTCGACTACTTCTTGTCCGCGGCTGATTTCGCCGAGGGCGTCGGAGAGAACCTTGCCGTGCTCGGCTGTGATGATCTCGGCGAGTTCACCTTTGCGAGCGTTGAGGAGTTCGCGGAAGCTGAACAGTATCTGTGTGCGCCGGGCCAGGGAGGTGTCACGCCAGGCGGGGAAGGCCGCCGCAGCAGCGTCGATGACGGTGCGGGCATCCTCGAGGTTCGCCAGGGCTAGTCGGCCGGTGATCTGTCCGGTGGCGGGGTTGGTGACGGGGGCGGTGTTCTCGGATGTTCCGGCGAACGACTTGCCGTCCAACCAGTGTGCGATGACACGAGTATCAGTGCTGGTCATGGTATTTCCTAGTGGTCTGGTGGCTCAGGAGTTCGGGGAGGTGTACTTGGCGACATAGTCGTTCATCGTCTCGCGCTGGTACCGGGAAACCTCGTGTGCGTTTTCGTTCTCGGCGAAGACGCTCGACACCATCACGGTGTTGTCACGATCGTAGAAGCCGAGTTTGCCGAGGCCGCCGAAGAATTCGTCCCAGTTGACGTCTCCGTCCCCGATTTTGAGGTGTTGATGCACGCGAACGGCATTGCCTGGCGGATTGGTGATGTAGCGAAGTCCGTGGGAACGGTGATGATCCATGGTGTCTGCCACATGTACGAGACGGACCATGTCGCCGGCGGCCTCCATGATGGCGGGAAGGTCCCCACCCATGTGGAATTGGTGGCACGCCACGATCACCATGCCGAGGTTCTTGGAGTTCACGCCACGGATCGTGCGGATCGCGGCAAGTCCGTCTTCGACAAAATCGTCCGGGTGCGGGTCGATCAGGACGTCGATCCCCTCGCGTTCGATGATCGGAAGCAGTTCCTCCATCGAACGATAGAACGCACGCTCGGACTCTTCGGCTTTCTCGGGGCGGCCGGAGAATTCGGTGTTCATGACGTTGACACCGAGATCGACCGTGATCTGGATGGCCCGCTTCCAGTAACGCACTGCTGCTTCGCGAGCGTCCTCGTCCGGGCCGGACCACCGAAGGACCGGGAGCACCGACGCGATGTCGACTCCCGCACTCGCGCAGGCCTTCCGGAACTCGGCGACGAGCGCGTCGTCGGCTTTCGGGTGATTGAAGAACGGGATCATGTCGACGTGCGGTGTGAGCTGCAGGTACTCGTACCCGAGATCGGCAACAACTCGGGGAAGCTCCAGCAGCGAGTAATCGTGATGGAACGGAGTGGGATCGAGAGCGACCTTCATCGCTACGCCCCGGCCACAGAGTCGCGCGCAACCATGTCCACGACGACGCGCTGACCCGTCTCCAGAGACTTCACGCCAGCGGCGCAGACAGCGGCCGCGGCGTACCCGTCCCAGGCACCAGGTCCGTCGATGTAGTTGCCGGTGCCGGCGCCCGTCTTCACTGCCTTGATCCACCGGGCGAACTCGGTGTCGTATGCCTGCCCGAAGCGTTCGCGGAATCCTGGGGTGATCTGCCCACCCCAGTTGCCGGGCTTGGTCTTTCGGATCAGTCCCACGTCGAGTCCGATCATCGCGCTTCCGAGTTCGCCGACAACTTCGGTGCGCACTTCGTAGGCAACTCCGGTGGTGACAAACACCTCGGCGTCGACGTGTCTACCGGACTCGGTCTCGAATATAGCGATCTGTGGGTCTTGAATGCCCTCGGGAGCAAGCGAATTCGCAGACGGCCGAATTATCTGCACCGAGGTGATCTCTTCGTCGAGCAGGAATCGCGTCACGTCGACCTCGTGGACGAGTGAGTCCTTGACGATCATCGCGCTGTCGAAGCCGTTCGGAACCGCAGGATTGCGGTGCGCGCAGTGAACAACGAGAGGGCGACCGAGATCGCCGCTGTCGATCAAATCCTTGAGCTGGGTGTATTCGTGGTCGAACCGGCGCATGAAACCGACCTGGATCAGTTTCTTTCCCAGCGCTGCTTCGGCTTTGACGATCGCCAGCGAACTGCCCGCGTCGGTGGTCAGCGGCTTCTCGCAGAGAACCGGCTTGCCTGCTTCGAGGCAGGCAAGTACCTGCTTCTCATGGGTCGGGCCCGGGGTTGCGAGCACAACGGCGTCGACGTCCTCGGCTGCGATGGCATCGAACGGATCGACGACGACGCGTGACCCCGGCGTCAATGCTGCGATTTCCTCGGCGCGGGCAAGAGAGTAGTCGTTGACGACAGTGACTCGGGCACCGCCGATTTTGTTGGTGATGCGGTCGACGTGATCGGCCCCCATGATGCCGACGCCGAGCACTGCGATCCGGAGATCCTGGTTGTCAGACATGCGGTGGTACTCCTCGATTGTGTTGCTCAGCTGAAACGGACGGCGGGGACGCCACAGGTGGACAGGTACTTCTGAGTGCGCGCTGCGATGGGCAGCGGTGTGTCGGGATGGCAGGGATACATGTCCTGCTCGACGATCGCGAACACGTCGATGCCGAGCTTCTCGATGGCCTCCAGAAGCGGCGGCATGTCCGGGATTCCGCGCGGTGGTTCGATCATCGCGCCGAGTTTGACGGCTTCGCCGAACGGCAGGTCCTCCGCCTCCACCTTGGCGACGATCGCCGGATCCACCTGCTTGAGGTGCAGGTACCCGATGCGCTCCGGATGCTTGTTGATGATGGCCAGGTTGTCGCCGCCGCAGTAGCTGATGTGGCCGGTATCGAGGCACAGGTTCACGAAACGCTCGTCTGTACCTTCGAGGAACTTGTAGACGTTGTGCTCGATGTCGACGTGGCTGTCCGCATGAGGGTGGTACTGCGCCATGACGCCGTACTCCTCGAGCATCGCCTTGCCGAGAGCGTTCATGCCGTCGGTTTTCTTGCGCCACTGCTCGGGAGTCAGATTGCGATCCTCGAGTACCGCTCCGGTGGAAGGATCGCGCCACATCTCGGGTATGACCACTACGTGCTTGCCGCCGACGGCTGCGGTCAACTTGGCGACGTCCTTGATCTGATTCCAGACGGCATCCCAGGAATCGTCCTGGTGCAGGTGTTCGAAAACGGTACCGGCCGAAAGCTTGAGGCCGCGTGCTCCGAGTTCGTCAGTCAGCTTGGCTGGATCGGTCGGAAGGTATCCGAACGGACCGAGTTCGATCCATTCGTATCCCGACGCGGACACCTCGTCGAGGAATCGCGTGTACGGGGTCTGCTGAGGGTCGTCCGGAAACCACACACCCCAGGAGTCGGGGGCTGATCCGACGCGAATCGCGCTCATGTCTAGATTCCTTTCGCGGGCAGTCTTTTTGGGGTGTGGCTGTGCGGAATTTTCATTCGGATGGACGTAGATACGGTCGCTGGATCTTCTTCCAGGACTCGTAGGTTGTCCGGGCGTTCTTGGTCGATTCCAGTTCGGAAGTAGCTGATACCGGTACGTCCCACCATGATTCGCTGTCCGGGGCGCCGATCAGCGGATCGGTTTCGACGTGGATGACCGTGCTGGTGTCGCTTGCTTTGGCGACTTTGATCGCGTCGGCGAACTCGGCGGCGGTGTTGGCGCGGATGACGTCGACACCGAGGCTGGCGGCGTTCGCGGCCAGATCGACCGGGAGAACACCTCCGTCGAGACGTCCGTCATTCGAGCGGTAGCGGTACTGCGTGCCGAAGCGCTGGGAACCCAGCGACTCGGATAGCGAACCGATGGAGGCAAATCCGTGATTCTGCACCAGGACGACGATGACCTTGAGGCGTTCCTGTACGGCGGTGACCAATTCGGTGGCCATCATCAGATAGGAACCGTCGCCGACCATCACGAACACGTCGCGATCGGGGCACGCCATGCGGACGCCTAGACCGCCGGCAACTTCGTATCCCATGCACGAGTACCCGTATTCGACGTGATACCCCTTGGGATCACGGGTTCGCCACAGCTTGTGGAGGTCACCCGGCATGGACCCGGCAGCGCACACGACGACGTCACGTGGATCGGACAGAGTGTTGACCAGGCCGATCACCTGATTCTGATTCAGTGACCCGTCGGCAGCGGGTTCGGCTGGGTTGTAGACGGATTCGACGATCGCATCCCAATCGCGAGCGAGTTCACCGATCCTGGACGCGTATTCGTCGTCCACCCGGTAGTCGTTCAGTGCGATCGCCAGCGCGTCGAGTGCCTCACGTGCGTCGGCGACAACACTGACTCCGCCCTGCTTCACGGAGTCCAGTGAAGCGACGTTGATGTTGACGAAGCGAACGTCGGGATTGGTGAATGCGGTGCGGGACGCGCTCGTGAAATCGCTGTACCGCGTGCCGATTCCGATGACGACGTCCGCCTCGGTGGCCAGTGCGTTTGCAGCCGTAGTGCCGGTGGACCCCACCGCCCCGACGGATTGTGGATGGTCGTAGACCAATGAACCCTTGCCGGCCTGGCTCTGCCCCACGGGGATTCCGGTCTGCGCGCAGAACGCTGCCAGAGAGTCGGTGGCCTGGCTGTAGATCACGCCGCCGCCGGCGACAATCAGTGGCTTGCGAGCCGAGCGGATGATCGCGGCGGCGCGTTCGATCACCGATCGCTCGGGGAGCGGGCGGGCCACGTGCCACACCCGTTCGGCGAAGAAGGACTCGGGCCAGTCGAAAGCCTCGGCCTGCACGTCCTGCGGGATGGCGATGGTGACTGCGCCGGTCTCGACGGGATCAGTGAGAACGCGCATGCCGGCGAGCAGAGCGCTCGGCAACTGCTCCGGGCGCCATACCCGATCGAAGTATCGTGAGACCGGCTTGAAAGCGTCGTTGACTGTGACGTCGCCGCTCGACGGGAGTTCGAGTTCCTGTAAGACGGGGGCACTGGCGCGGGTCGCGAAAGTGTCTGCGGGAAGGAGTAATACAGGTAGACGGTTGATGGTGGCCAGTGCCGCGCCGGTGATCATATTGGTGGCACCGGGGCCGACGCTGGACGAGACTGCCCACGTCTGCAGGCGGTCCTTCATGCGGGCGTGCGCGACAGCCGAGTGCACCATCGCCTGTTCATTGCGGCCGAGCACGTAGGGGAGTGTCGGCTCACGGCCGGCATCGAGATCCTGGATCTCGGCCTGCAAGAGTGCCTGCCCCAGTCCGGCGACGTTGCCGTGCCCGAAGATTCCGAAGCAGCCGGCGAACAGCTTGGTGCGCTGGCCGTCGCGTTCGGTGTACTGGTTGGCGAGGAAGCGGACGACAGCTTGAGAAACGGTGAGGTGTACGGTCGGCTCGTCGCGAGGTAGACGATTGCCGGTTGCGTTGTTGGTGGGTGCCACAGCTTTCACTTCCGTCAGTTGTGGGACTGCAACGGCAGTCGAGGGTCGATGTCCTGGTGATCCCAGCTTCCACGCAGCCAGGTGTGTTGCGGATCGTCACAGATGTTCCACGCCCGGATCTCGCCCGAACCTGCCATGACATTGAGGTAGTACATGTGGTGGCCCGGCGCTGCGATGGACGGGCCGTGATAGCCGTGCGGCACGAGGACGACGTCGCCGGAGCGGACTTCCTCGAGCACCTCGATAGGTCTCTCGGCGGTTCCGTACACGCGGTGGTAGCCGAACCCTTCGGTCCCGGTGGGGCTTCGGTCGATCTCGAAGTAGTAGATCTCTTCCAGGGCCGATTCGATGTCGCTGTTCTCGTCGTGCTTGTGGCTGGGATACGACGACCAGTTCCCGCCGGGGGTGATGACTTCACACGCGATGATGGAGTCGGCCTCGAAGGTGTCGGCGGTGGCGAAGTTGTGAACCTGTCGGCTGCAGTTACCGGCACCGCGGAGTTCGACGGCAACTCCCGACACCGGGCCGTAGCGATGGGGCAGCTTGGCTCCGGCGCGCGCTCCGCACAGGGCGAAGCGGCCTCCACCTGCGCTGGCCACTGTGTAGTCGGAATCGCGTCCTACGTAGGCGAAGTCGCTCGGTCCGTCGAAGACCGACGCGCGGCCGGTCAGGGCGATCTCCGTCCCCTCGGCAACGATCACGGCCGAACCCGACAGTGGAACGACGACTATCTCGTTCTCGCCGGACTGCAAGCGGACGCTCGCGCCAGGGGCGAGTTCGAGTGTCCACAAGCTGGATTCGGTCCAACCCGCGGACTCCGGCGTGACCACTGTCGTGAAATCACTGTCGGCGGACGATCCGGCGGGGACGTAGTACTTGCTGAACATCTTGCTCCTGCCAGGTCGGTTCTAGTGGACGAGCTTGACTGCGGTGTCGACGGCCGCGGTCACGTCGCCGTCCGGTGGGTAGAGCAGCGCGCGCCCGACGATCAGTCCGCGCACGGACGGCAGCTGAAGGGCAGCGCCCCACTTCGCGTACGTTTCTTCCGGCGCGATCTGCGGATCGCCGCCCAGGAGCAGCGTCGGGAGGGTGGTCGCATCCATGACGCGTTCCATCTCGTCGACGACCGGCAGTTTCATCCACGTATACGCCGAGGTGGAGCCGAGACCTTGGGAGATGTGGATGGACTTGATGACGGCGTCGGGGCTGAGATCGTTGACCACCTTGCCGTTGACGCGACTGGAGAGGAACGGCTCGAGCATCGCGATCAGTCCGGCCGCGGCCAGTTCGTCAACGGCCTCGGCACATGCCGTCATGGTGGGCAGGGTGCCCGCGTCGTCGAGGGCGATGCGCAGCAGCATCTTTCCGCCGTTCATTCCGAACTTCGCGGTGCCCGCCGCGGTATATCCGGTCATGCGGTCGTCGAGTTCGAAGCTCGCGCCCGCCAGGCCGCCGCGGTTCATCGACGAGAAGACGACCTTGTCCTCGAGGGCCCCGAGGAGGAGCAGATCGTCGAGAATGTCCGCGGTACCGAGAACGCCGTCGACTCCGGGATTGTCGAGCGCCGTGCGTAATCTGTCGAGCAGATCGGTACGACTGTTCATCGCTGTCGGCTTGCCGCCGACAGACAATGCCCCACGCGCTGGATGATCGGCAGCGACGATCATCAGTCGTCCGTTGCCTCGAACGGTGGCACGAGGAGTTCGTGCTGCCCAGGCCTTTTCGATGATCTGCGGATCGCTCGCACGCAGTTCCGTCACGTCGGCGTAGGTGGTGGCGAGGGGGCGGGCGGCGAGCTTGTCAGACATTGACTGCCTCCGTGGCTGTGGCTTCGGCGAGATCGTGGACTTCTTCAGCGGTTGGCATCGCAGTGGAGCATTCGAGCCGAGATGCGACTATCGCACCGGCCGCGTTGGCATAGCGCAGTACCTTCTCCAGTGGCCACCCGGCCAACAGTCCGTGGCACAGTGATCCGCCGAAGCTGTCGCCAGCACCCAGCCCGTTGACCACGTCGACGGCATTGGGCGGCACGGTGATCGATTGCTTTCGTGTTTTGCCGAGAACACCCTTCGGGCCCTGCTTCACGATCGCCAGTTCGACTCCGAGGTCGAGAAGCGCGTCAGCGGCCTTGTTCGGATTGGTCTCACCGACCGCGATCTCGCACTCTTCGCGGTTTCCGACGGCTACCGTCACGTGCGCGAGAGCGCGCTGCACCTGAGTGGTCGCTTCTTGGGGTGTCGACCAGAACATCGGGCGGTAGTCCAGATCGAGGACCGTCAGCGGGCGTCGTTCGCGGGCTTCCCAAGCAGCGAAGTGTGCACTGCGACTCGGTTCTTCGGACAGCCCTGTCACAGTCGACCAGTAGAGGGACGCTGTTCGAACGGCGTCGAGGTCGATATCGTCCGGGGTGATCCGAAGATCGGGCGCATGCGGCTTGCGGTAGAAGTACAGCGGGAAGTCGTCAGGGGGGAAGATCTCGCAGAACGTCACCGGTGTCGGGTACTCGGAATTGGTGACGACAAACCTGTTGTCGACGCCCAGACGTGCCAACTCGCGTGTGACGAACTTTCCGAAGGGATCGCTGCCTACGCCGGAGATCAGTGCTGCTCGCCGGCCGAGGCGTGCAGCCGCCACCGAGACGTTTGCTGCGCTGCCGCCGAGAAACTTGCCGAAGGTCTCGACGTCTTCGAGTCCGACACCGGTTTGAAGTGGGTAGATGTCCACCCCCGATCGGCCGATGGCAAGCACGTCGAATGGTGCGTCAGGGATGTGTGACCCGCTCTGGTGAGTGTTGATGCTTGTCAAGACTGACTCCCGAGAGTTCGTGGTGGGCTGCCCGCGCAGGGCACCGTTGTATGACTGAAACTGTGCGCCGCGACACAGCGATTGTCAATAGTTTGTCTGGACATTATGACTTGCGGTCAAGTGAATGTTAGTGTTCGCATACACTGCCGAGAGAAGTAGCGTCGATACGGCGCCTTCCCAAGACAGATCGGAGTTGACCGTGGTCGCAGCACTCGCCGTCGAGTTGGACCGCTCGAGCCCGGTGCCGCTGTATTTTCAGCTGGCCCAGGCAATCGAGGGCGCTATTCTCGGTGGCGAACTTGCCCCAGGTGATCGCTTCGAGAACGAACTGGCGTTGGCCAAACGGCTCAATCTCTCACGTCCGACCACTCGACGTGCGATCCAGGAACTGGTGGACAAGGGCCTACTTGTTCGTAAGCGGGGAGTCGGAACTCAGGTGGTGCAAAGTCCGGTGCACCGCCCGGTCGAGCTCACCAGCCTGTTCGACGACCTTGCGAGGGCCGGCCAGGCGCCGACGACCAAGCTGCTCGAGTTCACGGTGGGAGTTCCCGCCGAGGACGTTGCCGCGGAACTCAACCTCGAACCTGACGCCGAAGTGGCCACCATCAGGCGTCTGCGAAGCACCAACGGCGAACCGCTGGCAGTGATGACCAACTACATTCCGGTGGACATCGCACCCGATCCCGAGGAGTTGGAGACGCAAGGGCTGTACCAAACCTTGCGAACTCGCGGAGTTCACATCCGTGTGGCGCGGCAGCGAATCGGCGCTCGGGCGGCGACTCGCGAAGAAGCAGGATTGCTCGACGAGAAAGTGGGTGCTGCCCTCTTGACCATGAGCCGCACTGCATTTGACGATTCAGGTAGTGCCGTCGAGTACGGCAGCCACTGCTACCGAGCGTCGCGTTACTACTTCGACACCACCGTGGTCGACCGCTAGATCTCGATCCCGGTGACACGAGTACCCGCCTGACCGAGTCAGTGGGGGTGATTTGTGATCCCAGCATTTTGCGATCCTTCGATCATTTGACCCGAACGGAGCCTCATGACAGGCATTTCAGTAGCAGTTGCCGGATTCGGATGGATGGGCCGCGTACACACGCAGGCGTATCTGCGTCTGCGGCAGCACTATCCCCAGCTTCCCGTGATCCGCCTGGCCGCCGTCGCCGACGAGGTGCCGGGCCGAGGGGAGGAAGCGGCGGACCAATTCGGTTTCGAAGCTTTCACCCAGGACTGGCGCGATATCGCAGCCGATCCGGCCATCGACGCGGTGAGCATCACGGCCCCGAACTTCTTGCACCGTGAAATCGGCGTCGCAATGGCAGAAGCCGGCAAACACATCTGGATCGAGAAGCCCGTCGGCTTGTCCACGGAAGACGCCAAAGCTGTTGCCGCAGCGGTCTCGAAGGCCGGTGTGCAGTCGACCGTCGGCTTCAACTACCGAAACGCGCCGGCTGTAGCCCTGGCAAAGAGCCTGATCGACTCAGGGGAGTTGGGCACGATCACGCACTCGAGGTTTCGTTTCCTCAGCGACTATGCGGCCCACCCTGAAGGCGCTTTGAGTTGGCGATACGAGCGTGAGCGCGGCGGCGCCGGCGTCCTGGGCGACTTGGCTTCGCACGGCATCGATCTGATTCGTCATCTTCTCGGTGACGTCGACGCTCTCGTTGCTGATACTGCGATCTTCATCCCGGAGCGTGCGCGTCCGTCCGCCGCTACCAGTGGACATGCCCGAGCCAGCGGCGGGGAGATGGGAGCTGTCGAGAACGAAGACTTCGTCAGCGCACTGCTGCGGCTCGGCTCGGGCGGCCGCTGCACCCTCGAAGCGTGCCGAGTCGCCGTGGGAGAGCAGAACAACTACGGATTCGAGATTCACGGTACGAAGGGTGCCGTGTTCTGGGATTACCGCCGGATGGGTGAACTGGGCACCAGCCTCGGCTCGAAGTATCAGGACCAATCCGTCACGACGGTTTTGGTCGGCCCCGAGTCGGGAGAGTTCGGCCGCTTCCAACCCGGCGCGGCCAACGCCATGGGTTATGACGACCTGAAGGTCATCGAGGCTCGCAATTTCGTCTCCTCGATCGTGGACGGAGCGCCGCAGGGCGCGACCATCGCTGATGCTGTCGCGTCGGCGCAGGCTCTGGACGCGATGGTTGCCTCGGTCTCCTCCGGTGGCTGGATTTCTCTCGGCTGATCGAGAATCGCTCCGAAAGGCTCTGGTGCAGTGACATTTCCCCGCGGACTGGCGTTGCTGGTGGCAGCAGCACTGTTCATGGAGATGCTCGATGCGACGATTCTCGCAACCGCACTGCCGTCGATCGCCCAATCCTTCGGAGTTGACGCCGTCGACGTCAATGTCGCCGTTTCTTCGTATCTCCTGGTGTTGGCCGTCCTGATCCCGGCGAGCGGATGGATGGCCGACAGGTTCGGAACGCGACGTGTCTTCATCTCTGCCATAGCCGTTTTCACGGTGGCGTCGGTGGGATGTGCACTGAGCACGTCCCTCCCGATGCTGGTGGGAATGCGCGCACTACAAGGGGTAGGCGGCGCCATGATGGTGCCGGTAGGGCGGCTCGCAGTATTGCGGGTGACGTCGAAGGCGGAACTCGTACGGGCTATCGCTTACTTGACGTGGCCGGCGCTCACAGCGCCGGTTCTTGCGCCCGCTGTGGGTGGAGCCATCGTGTCGATCGCTTCGTGGCGCTGGATCTTTCTGATCAACGTTCCGATCGGGATCGTCGGGTTTCTGCTGGCATTGCGCATGGTGCCCGACATTCGGCAAACGCAGAAACCGAGCCTTGACTGGCTGGGATTGGTGGTGATCGGAGCAGGCGTCGCAGTGCTTGTCGTGGCGCTCGACAGCGTGCACAGTGCCGGAACCGACTGGCTACGAGTGGGCCTCGGGATCATTGCGGCTCTGATCTTGTTGAGCTTGGCCGTCATTCACCTCGTCCGGTCGGATCATCCGCTCATCGCGCTCGGCGTCCTCCGACTTCGATCGTTTCGGCTCGTCGCGTCGAGCGGCTCGCTGTACCGGCTCGTGATCATGGGCGTGCCGTTTGTGCTGCCGTTGTTGTTCCAAGTGGGATTCGGAATGTCGGCGTTCAAGGCCGGTCTGCTGGTGATGGCTCTGTTCGCGGGGAATATCGCGATCAAACCGCTCACCACTCCGCTCATGCGTAGATTCGGGATCAGACGAGTTCTGGTGGGAAACGGAGTTCTCTCGGTGGTGTGCTTCGGTGCGCTGGTACTGATCTCGTCGACGACACCGGACGTCGTTATCGCTGTTGCACTGTTTGTCAGTGGCGCGTTGCGATCCATCGGGTTCACCGCGTACAACAGCTTGGCGTTCGCCGACGTCGACTCGGGTGAGCTGACCGATGCAAATACTCTGCATGCAACGCTGCAAGAGTTGGCATCCGGTCTGGGTATTGCACTGTCCGCGTTGGTGATCACGCTCTGCACACCGTTGGCGGAGTCGGAGGATCTGAGCGGCGGAGTGCCGTTTTCTCTGACGCTGGGTGTTCTCGGGGCCATGCTGGTGCCGACGGTGATCGAGAGTTGGCGGCTCCCGCGCGATACGGGTGCTGTGGTGTTGGTGCGCCGATGATGAAGCGTCTTCCGCCACCTTCATCATAACGCGGGACCCGGGGCTTGCGGCAAGGCCCCGGTGATGGTGCACACTCGTCTGCTGCGAGCAAGCAAAAGCCTTGCCCGAAGGAGGGGATCGCATGAGTGACGTCATCATTGTCGGTGCTGGACCAACTGGATTGATGCTGGCAGGTGAGCTCCGGCTACAGGGCGTCGATGTCGTCGTCGTGGACAAGGACGAGGAGCCGACTCAGTTCGTCCGTGCCCTCGGCATCCATGTGCGCAGCATCGAAATCATGGAGCAGCGCGGGTTGCTGGACAAGTTCCTCGCGCACGGCCGCAAGTATCCGCTCGGTGGATTCTTCGCGGGGATCAGCAAGCCGGCACCCGCGCACCTTGATACTGCGCACGGGTACGTACTGGGAATACCTCAGCCCGAGATCGACAGGATTCTTGCCGAACATGCCACCGAAGTCGGCGCGGAAATTCAGCGAGGGAAGCGTGTCGCCGCAATCCGTCAAGACGCCGACAACGTCGCAGCGGAATTGTCGGACGGCACAACACTTCACGCGCGGTACCTCGTGGGCTGCGACGGCGGCCGCAGCACTGTTCGGAAGCTGATCGACGTCGGGTTTCCCGGCGAGCCGTCGAGCGCCGACACGTTGATCGGCGAAATGGACGTGACCATGCCGGCTGATGAACTGGCCGCCGTTGTCGCCGAAATCCGGGAAACGCACAAACGATTCGGAGTCGGTCCCGCCGGCAACGGTGCTTTTCGTGTCGTGGTCCCTGCGGCCGAAGTTGCCGACGGTCGCGCAACACCGACCACCCTCGACGACATCAAACAACAGCTACTGGCCATTGCCGGTACCGACTTCGGTGTGCACTCGCCGCGGTGGCTCTCGCGCTTCGGCGACGCCACTCGTCTGGCGGAGCACTACCGGCGCGACCGGGTGTTTCTCGCCGGCGACGCCGCACACATCCACCCACCGATGGGCGGTCAAGGTCTCAATCTCGGTGTGCAGGACGCCTTCAACCTCGGCTGGAAGCTCGCCGCCGAGATCAACGGCTGGGCACCGGAGGGTCTGCTCGACACGTACGAATCGGAACGGCGTCCGGTGGCTGCCGACGTGCTGGACAACACGCGCGCCCAGGCCGAGTTGATCTCCACCGCTGCCGGACCACAAGCGGTGCGGCGCTTGATCTCCGAGCTGATGGAATTCGAAGACGTCAAGCGCTATCTGACCGAGAAGATCACTGCGATCTCGATTCGCTACGATTTCGGCGAAGGCGACGACCTACTCGGTCGGCGGCTGCGGAACATCGCGTTGACGCGCGGCAACCTGTACGACCTGATGCGATCCGGCCGCGGACTTCTGCTCGACCAGGGTGGCCAACTGTCCGTCGACGGTTGGAGCGATCGCGCCGACCATATCGTCGACACAAGCACTGAATTGGAAGCTCCGGCCGTCCTGCTTCGGCCGGACGGTCATGTGGCATGGGTCGGAGATACACAGGCGGAGTTGGATACTCAGATGTCCGCGTGGTTCGGCCGGCCAACGGCGTAGGGCTATCTGGTTCCACCTCTAAGCCGACTGGCCGCTTAACACGCCGGCCAATGGGCTGTGTATTGATCCGATACTTCGACGTGGTCGCGATAGAGCTGTTTGCGTTTGCGCGTTGGAAGTCGGTCGCCGAAGACAATGCCGTTGATGTGGTCGGTCTCGTGTTGGAAGCAGCGCCCGAGGGTGCCACCTGCAGTGATTTCGATCGGGTTGCCGTATTGATCGTTTCCGCGACAGGTCGAGAAGTCGGGTCGCGCGAGGTCTGTGTAGGCACCGGGTAGGGACAGACAGCCTTCGCAGTAGTCGACTAGCTGCCGGTCGACTCCTTCAGGAAGGTCAACGACCGGATTGCAGACGACGCCGGTGCGTTGCGTCCCTACCTCGTCGGTGCAGTCGTAGATGAACACCGCGAGGTCGACGCCGATCTGTTGAGCTGCGAGTCCTGCGCCGTTTGCGGCGGTGTTGGTAGCGAACATGTCTGCCAGCAGATCTTGGAGATCGCTGCCGAATTCAGCCACTGGCCGAGCTGGCGTATGAAGGACAGGGGTGCCCCAGCGAATGATCGGTTGCGCGGTACCTAGGCGGAGAAGTTCGGAGACAGGCATGAGGTTCATGTTCCGCTCTGCTCCTGCCCAACGCAACGAGAGTGTTCGCGTTCGACCGCTACGTTCCTCACCGCCGTGCAGCGCCGGTTTACTCTCCCGCGTCGCGCGGACCGCTGTCTGAACATTGGATCTGGTGCAACTTTCAGTCAGCGTGCTTGGCGGTCCCTTCGCCTCCACGCTGTCGAGCCCTACCGGGATTGATGTGGAGCCGAACACCCTCATAGGTGACTGTGTACGGCACATCGTCATCGTTGTCCGGGTCGCCGGAGTCCGCAGGATCCGGCAGTTCCGCGATCTGTTCGATGACCGTCTGTGCTCGCGCCGCACCAGGATCGAACATTTCCTGAAACGGCCCGACGAAGGAGCCACCGAGTCCGCGACGCTTCGCCCGAACAGCCGCCCACCCGAACACCGCCAACGGGCCGATCATGGCGAACAGCACTAACAAGTCCCACCCCATGCTTCGAGCGTACCGACCGATCGGCATTAAGCGGCCCAAGTCTCTTCAGTGCTGCCGTCCCTCAGCTCATTCGTCTCTCGGACTGTGCCTTCAGTAGATCGGCCAGTCGACCAGGTGAGATCCGCTCGCGAACCGCCTCCGTCACGAGTTCGGCCTGCGTCTGAGGCGCGAGGCCGTCGATCGGTTGGTCTCGGTCCAGATTGGTCGGGAAGGCGTAGCCCTCGGCCGAGGCGGCGACGGCACACCGAACTGCCTCGTCGGATCCCGCCTCGCTGAGAGCGAGCAGTGCCGGATAGATCGCGTTGACGAGTGCCTCCCTGTCGATGGTTCCGAGGGCTCGACCGAAAGCCGACGACACCTGTAGGAGATTTGCCATACGCAGGACGTCGGCGGACTTGTTGTGGCCTGCCGCGTGGAACAGTGCTGGGTTGAAGAAGACGGCATCTCCCTTCTTCAAAGGTAATTGGACGTAGTTGGCTTCGAAGAACTCCTTGAACTCGGGACGCTCGAACGCGAGGTATCCGGCTTCGAATTGCTGCGAGTACGGCAGATACTTCGTCGGCCCCGTCTCGGCCGGCATATCCACGTGGGCGACTGCACCTTGCAAGGTGAGGGCAGGGGTCAAGCGGTGAACATGCGCCCGAAACTTCGCGGCTACGTCGCTCGACATGAAACCGAGGTGGTAGTCGCGATGTGGATTCTGTGCGGCGCCACCGGGATTGACGACGTTGACGTCCGACGTCACCTGATACATGGGGCCGAGCCACGCTTCCGAAGCCAAAGCGACAATGCTGTTTGCGTAGTAGTCGACGTAGGTCTTCGGATCTTCGAGCGCTAACTTCAGTTGTGCGCCCCAGATTCGGTCATTGGCACCAGGTTTGGCGAAGTGATCTCCGGACGCTGCACCGGATTCGTGTTGGCGTGCAATGAGTTCACGGAAGACCGCGCTGGCGCGATCCAGTATCTCCGCGTCGAACGCGCCTTGAAAGACTGTGATGCCGGGGCCGGTGAGTAACGCCCGGGCGATCTCGTCTTGGATCTCGGCCCGGGTTTCAGGATTCGACGATTGCTCTACCAATGCTTCGGAGCGGTACAGAAGAACCCCGTCGGCCACTGAATCGGCGTACGGGTAATCGGCAAGGGCGGTGTCGTGCGCGACCAAAGCGGCGAAGTCGTCGATGTTGCAGTCTTCTCGGTGCAACCTACCTGCGGACGGCACGGTGTGGTCGGTCAGTGATGGAGTCATTCGGGGCCTTTCCTGCGGTGTTCAAGATGCGCTGTACCTCAAAGACTGCCAAGGAGAACCCATCGAAACTACCCCTGAAATCCATCAAAAAGACATCAGAAACTTTCCCCCACGGGCTCGACCGAGACAGTTGCCCCCGCGGAGTGCATCGACTTGATCACGGCAGCTGCCACGAGATTTGCCCGCAGGCCTTCCGCGGCTGTGGCCAACGTCGACGGTCTTCCGGTGCTCAATGCGTCGATCCACTCTTGAAGTTGGCGCCGATACGACTCGGCAAAACGCGGAATCCAATCCGCCGCATAGCCGTACGAGTGGGATCGATCCGCGTCGGTGTGGATGACCACCGGTTCGGCGAGACGAGCGGCGCCGATTTCGCCCACGACCTCGCACCGAGTGTCGTAGCCGTACCGCGCGTTGAGAAAGACCTCGACCGTGGTGAGAACGCCGTCGGCGGTGCGCAGCATGATTATCTGCGGATCCTGGCGATCGGTCACCAGCGAACTCGAGCGCCCGCAGTGCCAGCTGGCTGCGACGACGGGAGAGTTCAAGATCCACGGCACGATGTCGAGTTCGTGAATCGCGGAGTTGGTCACCGTGGATTCCGAGCTGCCACCCGGGTAGGCGCTGACAGTGCGACTCGAGCAGTGCACGATCAGTGGGTCACCGATACGACCGGAATGTGTTTCGGCCTTCAGCGCCACGTATCCCGGATCGAAGCGGCGCATGAATCCGACGCTCACAAGGGGGCTTTCGGGGTTCTCGGCCGCAGCGACGAGTCGGCAGTCCTCTGCTGTCACTGCGAGGGGCTTTTCACACAGAACCGGTTTTCCGGCTTCGACAGCAGCAAGCGTGAGGTCGGCATGCGTTGAATCATGGGAAGCGATGACTACGGCGTCCACACCGGCGTCGTTGATCAGTTTCAACGGATCGGTCACCCACCGTGCGCCGACTGCGGACGCTACGGACTTTGCTCGCTCTTGATCGAGGTCTGCAACCACAGAGACCGTTGCCCCGGAGACCGTGGAGTGGAGATTGCGGACGTGGTCGGCGCCCATGACGCCGGTTCCGATCACACCGACCCGAATCGACATGAGGTTCCTACTTCCAGAGGATTGAAACGGACAACCTAATGTCCTTACATATTTCGAGATTCGACTCTACAGTTCGAGGCATGACTTCTTCTACAGTTCTGGAACTCCCTCGCACCCGGGTCCCCGATCCGGTCGACGCTCCGACTTTGCGCTGGGGGATCCTCGGGCCTGGCTGGATTGCACAACGCTTCGTGGAGTCACTGCAGAGAAATACAGCGCAGGAAGTCACGGCCGTCGCTTCGCGCGGACTCACCCGCGCTCAGGCCTTCGCGGACAATTGGGGGATCGGACGCGCTCACGGTAGCTACGACGCTTTGCTTGCCTCCGAGGATGTGGACGTCGTCTATGTCGCAACACCGCACACTGCCCATTTCGATTGCGCGATGGCGGCATTGGATCACGGCAAGCATGTCGTGATCGAAAAGCCGCTGGCTTTGAACGCAGCGCAGGGACGGGCGATTCAGGAGCGGGCGGCTGCGCTCGGACTGTTTTGCATGGAGGCGATGTGGACGTCGTTTCTGCCCAAGTTCGACGTGATCGACCAGATCCTCGAGGCGGGGCTGCTGGGAACCATACGTACGGTTCTGGCCGATCACGGCGAACGGTTCGAGACCGATCATCGTATCTACGATCCAGCGCTTGCGGGTGGGCCACTTCTCGACCTCGGGACCTATCCGGTCAGTCTCGCGTATCGGGTATTGGGTGTTCCTACTGCGGTTGCTGCCCTGGGCGAGCCGGCGAATGACATGGTGAACGGCCAGATCTCAGCGGTTCTGTCCTGGGCAGGCATTGCTCAGGCCAGTCTGAACACCACGATCCTTGCTGACACGCCCAACACGGCCTCGATCTGCGGCGACAAGGGGATGATCGTTCTGGACTCGACGTTCTACCGGCCCGGGGCCTTCACTGTCCGGCTAGGTGACGGAAGATCTGCGCGCTACGACGATCCGGTCGACGGATACGTCGGAGGTCTCGCGTTCGAGGCGGCCGAGGCGGCGCGGCGGATCACCGCCGGGGATATCGAGTCGCCGGTCCATCCGCTCGACGCGGCCATTGCGACGCTCGACATCCTCGACGAGATCCGCCGTCAGGTGGGGATCACGTTCCCGGGTGAGGGCTAGAGCGTAAAGGCCTTCCGGAAAGCAGTGAGTGCGGTGTCACTGTCGCCGGATGCCCAGCCCTCCAAACCGATCGTGCCGGTGTAACCCTGGTCGGCGAGCACGCGTGCGATGGCGGGGTAGTTGATCTCGCCGGTTCCGGGTTCGCATCGGCCGGGTACGTCGGCCACCTGAATCTCGCCGATGTTGTCACCACAACGCCGCACGAGTTCGATGAGGTTTCCTTCGCCGATCTGTGCGTGGTAGAGGTCGAGCATCATCTTGAGGTTGGGGTGTGAGACGGATTCCACCAGTGCCAGAGTGTCTTTGGCGCGGGCCATCGGTACGCCGGGGTGATCGACGATCGTATTGAGATTCTCGAGGCAGAAGACGACTCCGGCTTCTTCGCCCAGTCTCGCGATCTTCTCGAGCGCGCGTTGGGCGGTCAGCCACATCGCTCCCGTAGTTCGATACTGCGGGCGCGCAGCCTGTCCGTCGATGAGCTCGCCGGTATGGAAGTTCAGCCGGGGAACGCCGAGTTTCGCTGCCGGAGCGAGGCATAGCGCCGCTGTGCGTACCAGTTCGGCGCTGCCGGCTTCGTCGAACAAATCGCCGTGGAGATAGCCGGTCATCGAGGAGAACCGAGCTCCGGTGGCGACCAGAGCATCGAGGTCCTTGTCTTGCCAACTCCAGATCTCAGCTGCGAACCCCGCCTCCGAGATCCGCCGAACACGCTCGACGACAGGGAGTTCGGTGAACGTCATCTCGGCAGAGACCGCCAAATCGAAGGGGCTCACTGCGGCACCGCCAGCAATGATACGGGCAGTCCGGTTTCCACGGATTCCTTTGCGGCCAATGCAATTTCCAGCGCATTGCGGGCATCCAGACCGTCGACCGACGGCGCGCTGCCGGAGCGGATGCAGTCTGCGAAGTGCGCCAGTTGGGCGACATAGGCGTCGTGAAACAGTTCGATGTTCACCCGAGGTGTGTCGGCCAGAACGCCCGGTGAGCTGTAATGACGCATCGCGGTCCGCGTGACCTCGCCTGCACTCACCATTCCACCGGAACCGAAAACTTCGCCGCGCACGTCGTAACCGTAGGTGGCTTGGAAGTTGGCCTCGGCCGACGCGAGGGCGCCGTTGTCGAAGCGCAACTGAACCATCGACGTGTCGAGGTACCCCTGCTCCTTGTACTGCGGATGGATGAGAGCATCGGCCTGCGCGAACACCTCGACGACGCGTGCCCCGGGGTTGAGCCAGAGCAGAGCGTCGAAGTCGTGAATCAGCGTCTCGTTGAAGATGGTCCACGGCTTGACTCGGGAGGCGACGTCGGCGGTGATTCCTGGGTCGCGGGTCAGAGAACGAAGTAGCTGTGGGGTTCCGATCCCGCCGGCTGTGATCACGTCGTGGGTCGCGGTGAAGTCGGCGGCGAAGCGCCGGTTGAAACCGACTTGCAGCGCAACGTTGTTCGCGGCACATGCGCCGATCGCGCGATCGGCGTCCTCGAGTGTCAAGGCCATCGGCTTTTCGCAGAAGACATGTTTGCCGGCCTCCGCGGCGGCCACCACGAGATCGGTGTGAGTTGATGCGGGCGTGCTGATGAGCACCGCTTCGACAGTCGGATCGGCAATCAGCTCAAGGGCGTCGGTGTACGCGCGGGAGTCGGGACTGACACGTTCGATCAACGACGCCGCAGCGCCGGGCGCAGGATCGGCGACGGCGACGAAACGGGTGCCGGGGATACGCAGCGCGACGGACTCGCCGTGGAAGCGGCCGATCCATCCGGCGCCGATGAGACCGACTGCAACAGAGGCAGACATGGGGGCTCCGTTCGGAGTGAGAATGAGGAACTAGATCGTTCTAGTCCATGCCAGTAAAGCGCCGGATGCGGCGCGCGTCAATGCTTCGGTGCTAATTCGCTGGAACGATCTAGTCTGTGGAGGTGAACAGTCGACGCCCCACCTTGCAAGACGTAGCAGACCTGGCCGGTGTGTCACGCGCTCTGGTGTCCATCGTCATTCGTGATGTCCCAGGTGCCAGCGATGCGACGCGGGTACGGGTCAAGGCGGCCGCGGACGAACTCGGCTATCGACCCGACAACGCGGCGCGACTGCTGCGCCAACATCGCAGCCGCCTGATCGGTATCAGTTACGTTGCGGCGCAAACATTTCACGCGGAGCTGCTCGACGAAATCTATGTGGCCGCCGAACGGTCGCGCTACGACGTCGTCCTCAGTGCGGTCTCGGAGCGACGGCCGGATTCTCGTGCAACGCGGACCCTGCTCGACGACCGGTGTGAGGCGATCTTGCTGTTGGGTTCACAGGCGCCGGAAGCAGAGATCGTCGACCTGGCCGACAAGGTTCCCGTTGTCGTAATCGCGCGGAAGATGTCGTCAGTGCACGTGGATGTTGTCCGAACAGATGACGAGGCGGGCGCGGTGATGGCCGTGAATCACCTTGTCGAACTCGGGCACCGCTCGATCGCCCACGTCGACGGCGGGCGAGGCCCGGGCGCCCAGGAACGGTGTCAGGGCTACCGCAAGGCCATGCGAGCGGCAGGTCTGGAGCCGAGAATTCTTCCTGGCGGTCTCACGGAGGAGTTCGGCGCAGCTGCCGCCAGGTCGATGGTCGAGGGTGGGTTACCCGGGGCGGTCTTCGCTTTCAACGATCGCTGCGCGCTCGGAGTTCTCGACGTCTTCCTGCGTGCCGGGATCTCAGTGCCTGGCGACGTTTCCGTGATCGGATTCGACAACAGTGCATTGGCAGGTTTGGCGCACATCGATCTGACCAGTGTCGGGCAGGACACGGCGTTTCTGGGCGGCGCCGCGGTGGAGCGGATCTCCGAACGCCTCGACGGCGGAAGTGGGCCATTGGGCAAGGACATTGTCGCGCAGCCACAACTGGTGGTTCGAGGTTCAACTGGACCCGCAGGGCATTGACCTGCAGTTTCGACTTCAACCAGTTTGTTCGGTCTTTGATAAGCAGTCCTAATGTCAGAACAAACTATTGACATTCGACTGTGACGGGTATTACATCTTTCACATACAACCGAGCACCATCCGTTCGCGGGCCGTTGGTTGATGTCGAGAGGGAGTTCACATGTCGTTTCTCACGGGACGCAAGAGCGTTGCCGTACTGGCCGGAGCCTCAGTCGTGGTCTTGGGTCTGGCCGCCTGTTCAAGCACCGGCGGAAAGCCGGATTCTTCCGGATCCGGAATGGGCGCGGGTACGGCGGACACGCCCCGCGCCACCATTGCGATGATCACTCACGAAGTTCCCGGTGACACGTTCTGGGATCTGGTGCGCAAGGGAGCCGAAACCGCAGCGGCCAAGGACAACATCGAGCTTCGGTACTCCGCCGATCCCGAGGCGCCGAATCAGGCCAACTTGGTTCAGAGTGCGATCGACAGCAAGGTCGACGGGATTGCCGTGACCCTCGCGAAGCCCGACGCCATGGTTGCCGCGGTCCAAAGTGCCACCGCCGCGGGCATTCCGGTGGTCGCCCTCAACTCGGGCCTCGAGACCTGGAAGGACATGGGTGTCAAGGAGTACTTCGGTCAGGACGAGTCGATTGCCGGTGAAGCTGCCGGCGAGCGACTCAACACCGAAGGTGCCACCAAGGTGTTGTGCGTCATTCAGGAGCAGGGCAACGTGAGCCTCGAATCACGTTGTGCCGGAGTGAAGAAGTCGTTCAAGGGAACGACGGAGATTCTCAACGTCAACGGCAAGGACATGCCGTCGGTGGAATCGACCATCACCGCGAAACTTCAACAGGACCCGGCAATCGATCGAGTTCTCGCACTCGGTGCTCCGTTTGCCTTGACGTCCGTGACGTCGGTCGGCAATGCGGGCAGCAAGGCGAAGGTCGTCACTTTCGACACCAACGCGGCGCTCGTCGACGCCATCAAATCCGGTGACGTGCAGTGGGCAGTGGACCAGCAACCCTTCCTGCAGGGCTACCTCGCCATCGATTCGCTGTGGCTTTACCTCAACAACGGCAACGTGATCGGTGGCGGCTTGCCGACCCTGACCGGACCCGCGTTCATCGACAACACCAACATCGACTCGGTCGCCGAGTACGCCAAGAACGGAACTCGCTGATCCGGGCGCACGGAGGGCTGAGAGTCCGCCCTCCGTGCGCCTGTCCAGCACGGAAGGGAAATCATGTCCACTCAGGCAGATCTCGACCTTGCCGCCCACAAAGTCGTGACCGATGAACGGGTGAAGGAGCAAAAGCGCATTCAGCGCCTACTGCTCCGCCCGGAGATGGGTTCACTTGTCGGCGCCATCGCCATCTTCATCTTCTTCTGTATCGTCGCGGCACCGTTCCGTACGCCGGAAGCGCTTGCGACAGTGCTCTACTCCAGCTCCACGATCGGCATCATGGCTTGCGCGGTCGCCCTGCTCATGATCGGCGGCGAGTTCGACCTATCCGCCGGCGTCGCAGTCACCACGTCCTCGCTCGCCGCGTCGATGATCGCCTACAACCTGCACCTCAATCTGTGGGTGGGTGCGATTCTGGCGCTGGTCGTCTCGCTCGCAGTCGGATTCTTCAACGGCTACCTCGTCATGAAGACGAAGATTCCCAGCTTCCTCATCACCCTGAGCTCGTTCCTGATGTTGACCGGAATCAACCTGGCCGTCACCAAGCTCGTGAGTGGTCAGGTTGCCACACCCAGCGTCTCCGACATGGCCGGATTCGATTCCGCGAAAAAGGTATTCGCGTCGTCGTTCTCGGTCTTCGGGGTGTCCGTCAAGATCACGGTCGTGTGGTGGCTGCTGTTCACCGCGATTGCAACATTTGTTTTGTTCAAGACCAAGATCGGCAACTGGATCTTCGCGGTCGGCGGCAATCAGGACAGTGCCCGCGCGATCGGTGTGCCGGTGACCGCAGTCAAGATCGGTTTGTTCATGACCGTCGGCTTTGCTGCCTGGTTCGTGGGCATGCATCTGCTGTTCTCGTTCAATACCGTTCAGTCCGGTCAGGGTGTCGGTAACGAGTTCCTGTACATCATCGCCGCAGTCATCGGCGGTTGTTTGCTCACCGGTGGTTACGGAACCGCGATCGGCGCTGCGATCGGCGCATTCATCTTCGGTATGACCAACCAGGGCATCGTCTACGCAGGCTGGAACCCGGACTGGTTCAAGTTCTTCCTCGGCGCCATGCTGCTGTTCGCGGTCATCGCCAACAACGCATTCCGCAACTACGCTGCGAAAAGGTGACACATGAGTACCACAGCTGAAGTTCCCGCTCTCTCGAACTCGGGCGGCAACGTGCCACTGATCGAGCTCAAGGACGTCGGTAAGCAATACGGAAACATCATCGCGCTCAAGGGAATCAACCTGCGCGTCGGTGCGGGTGAAGTGACCGGTGTGCTCGGTGACAACGGTGCAGGCAAGTCCACGCTGATCAAGATCATCGCCGGTCTGCACCAGCAGAGCGAAGGTGAACTACTCGTCGACGGCGAACCGACAACGTTCCACTCGCCTAAAGAAGCGCTTGGCAAAGGCATCGCCACGGTCTATCAGGACCTCGCCGTTGTTGCGTTGATGCCGGTGTGGCGCAACTTCTTCCTCGGGCAGGAACTGCGCAAGGGTGGTCTGATCAAGTCGCTCGACGCCAACGCCATGCGCGCGACGACTCTTTCGGAACTGTCGAAGATGGGCATCGAACTGCCTGACGTCGACGCACCGATTGGTAGTCTCTCGGGCGGTCAGCGTCAGTGTGTTGCCATCGCCCGCGCCATCTTCTTCGGTGCCCGCGTGCTGATTCTCGACGAGCCGACAGCAGCGCTCGGCGTCAAGCAGTCGGGAATGGTGTTGCGCTACATCACCGCTGCCAAGGAACAGGGATTCGGCGTCATCTTCATCACGCACAATCCGCACCACGCGTACATGGTCGGCGATCACTTCGTGCTCCTCAACCGAGGCAGGCAGAAGCTCGACGCCAAGTACGACGACATCTCACTCGAAGAACTGACCAAGGAGATGGCGGGCGGTGACGAGCTCGAGACACTGACCCACGAGCTTCGCCGTTAGATCAAAACCTCGCGACTACAGCCTCGGTTCGAATCGAACCGAGGCTGTAGTCGTTTCGTCAGAGGATGGTCGTCGGCCGAACCCCGAGGCCGGAATGCATGTACGCCTCGTCGATCATCGTCATGTTGGCTACCGCGTCGCCCGGTCCGATCGGCAGCGCCGAGACCCCGGACAGATGATCGGCGAACGCTTCGAGTTGCCAGGTGTACGACGACTTCGTGCCCAGATGCTCGATACTCGTGCGCCCATCGACAGTGACGGAGACACGGTCGTCGACGTCCGGCTGGAGGAAGTTGTGCACCAGGACGTCTCCGTTGGTTCCGAAGACCCGGAAGGTGAAGTGGTACTGCTCGTCCAACATCGTTGTCACAACGGATGCCCGCGCTCCGCCGGGATACTCGAGTTCGATGTCGAACCACGAATCGACCCCCGGAGCGTATTCCTCGTGGCGGGTCTCGGTCACCACCGGCGCACCACCACAGACGTCACTCAGCATCCGGGAAGCATGTAACCCGTAGCAGCCCAGGTCCATCAGTGACCCGCCTGCCAAGGCGAGCTCCCACCGCGGGTCGTTCTCGGATGGTTTGGGCATCCGCAGTACGGTTTCCACCCGAGTGACCGCGCCGACTGTGCCGCTCCGAACCACATCCAGCAGGCGCCGGTTCACCGGATGAAAGAGGTAGTGGAACCCCTCGAGAAGCGTCACTCCGCTCACGCGTGCTGCTTCGGCTACAGCACGCGCTTCCACCGCGTTGCTCGAAAACGGTTTCTCCGTCAGCACGTGCTTGCCGGCCTGAACGGCGGCGAGATTCCACGGTCCGTGCAGGCTGTTGGGCAGCGCGTTGTAGACGACGTCCACCTCCGGATCCGAGATCAGCTCGGCGTACGAACCGACCACCCGTTCGACCCCATGCTGGGCCGCATAGGCTCTGGCCCGCTCGGGGCTGCGTGCGGCAACGGCCACCAGGCGGTGCCCGGTGGCCGTTGCAGGTTTGATCATCGCGTTCTCGGCGATGCGTGAGGCTCCCAGAATGCCTATCCGCAGCGGGGTAGGTGTCACAGAACCGACCGCAGATACTCGACGCTCGCTCGCACATCACGCACCGGTCCCTCGTCGGACGGAGCCTCGGTCAGAATGGTGTCCTGCTCGAGCACGTACCATCCGTCGAAACCGTGGCGCTGCAATATGGCTGTGACACCGGCGATGTCGACGTCGCCGCCACCGAGCGGACGGTACATTCCCGCCTTCACGCCGTCGGTGTAGGTGAGCTCACCACTGCGAACGCGTGATGCGAGGGCATCGTCGACGTCCTTGAGATGCACGTGGGTGATGCGCTCGGGAGCTTGACGCGCCAGGTCGACCGGATCGGTGCCGCCGATCAACAGGTGGCCGGTGTCCAGGCACAGTGGGATGGCCGAGCCGTCGAGCACTCGCAGGACCTCGTCGCGCTGCTCGATCATCGTTCCGACGTGAGGGTGGACAACTGCCCTGATTCCACGCTCGGCCGCGGCGTCGGTGAGGCGATCGAGATTGTGTAGCAGGGTTTTCCAACTCTGCTCGTCCAGTTCTGGGCGTGAATCGTAGCCGTCGGAACCCGTCGCGGCGGCCAGAACCAAAACCTCGGCACCTGAGGCGACAAAACCGTCGAGGATGGGGGAGATGCCGGGTACCGGATCATGATCGTCATCGTGCAGCAGTACTGGTGCAAACCCGCCGACTGCGCTCAGGTCGTGATCCGCGAGCACCTTGGCCATCTCGGCAGGTGCTGTCGGCAGAAAGCCCTCCGGTCCGATTTCCGTTGCCGCCAGACCGACTTCGCGCATTTCCCGGAGGACTTGTGCAGGGTCGAGTTGGTAGCCCCAGCCCGGGACTTCGCACACGCCCCAGGAGATCGGTGCGCCGGCGATGCGAGGAGTGCTCATGTGTGTGCCTCATTCTTGTCATGAAGGAACAGATCTTTGACTTCGGTGATCGTGACGGGCCGACCCTCGCGCAGAGAGTGCGTTGCAGCTTCGGAGATCCAGGCCGACTCGACCGCATCTGTGGGCGTACACGGTGATTCCCGACGCCCGGCGACAACGCCGAGGAATGCTTCGAGTTCCGCACGGTAGGCGGACGTGAAGCGGTCCATGAAGAACGTGTACGGCTCCTGCGAGGGGAACGATGTTCCGGGGTCGAGCGAGCGGAGTGGCAAGCGGTCGTCCAGCCCGGCAACGACGGAGTCCGCCGAGCCGAGTACCTCGAGTCGGCAGTCGTAGCCGCGGCCGTTGTAGCGGGTATTTGACACGACCGCGATGGTTCCGCCTTCGAAAGTGAGAACCGTTGCGGCGGTGTCGACGTCACCGGCATCGGCGATCCCGCGATCACCCTGATTCGAGCCGGTGGCAAAAACCGTGGTGACTTCGCGGCCGCTGACCCACCTGACGATGTCGAAATCGTGGATCGAGCAGTCGCGGAAGATGCCGCCGGAGTGTTCGATGTACGAGATCGGCGGGGGAGCGGGGTCGAGGGTGGTCGATCGGAGAGTGTGGATCCAACCGAGTTCTCCGGATCGAACTGCGTTGTACGCCGCCACAAATGACGGGTCGAATCGGCGCTGAAATCCGATCTGGACTGGTACCGACGTCTGCTCGGCAGTCGCGAGGACACGAACCGAGGATTCGATCGAGTCGGCTACCGGCTTTTCGCAGAACGTCGGGATGTCTCGGCGGACAGCGGCTTCGATCAGGTCGGCGTGCGAACTCGACGACGCGGCGATCAGAACGCCGTCGATGCCTGACGCTAAAAGCGCGTCGGGATCGGCAGCGGACTCCACGTCGAGTTCGCTTGCCACGTCCGAGGTTCGACGTGCGTCGACGTCGGTGACAACCAGTGCGTCGACGCCGTCCGTCGTCAGCAGGTTTCGGGCGTGGTAGCTGCCGATTCGTCCGAGGCCGATGATTCCGATACGAGCGCCCATCAGTCCAGCCCTCCGAAGACGTTCTGGTCCCAGTCGATGATCGAGCCTGTCACGACTCCGCTGCGATCGGAGAGCAGGAAGACGACGAAGTCGGCGATTTCGTCGACCTGTCCGAGCTTGCCCATGGGGAGGGTGCTGCCCGCACGTTCCTGCCAGTCGTCACCAGCGTCGTGAAAAGCTCTCTGCGTGAGGTCTTCTCCCTCGGTCTGTGTCCACCCGATGTCGAGACCGTTGATCCGGATACGATCCCAGCGATGCGCATGGGCGGCGTTGCGGGTCAGCCCCGCCAGCCCGGCCTTCGCTGCGACGTACGGCGCGAGATACGGTTGCCCGCCGAGTTCGGACGTGGAGATGATGTTGACGATGGACCCGGGGACCGCACGCTCGCGCATGTCCTTGACGGCTGCCTGCATCGTGAAGAACGGACCGCGAAGGTTCACCGCGATGTGCTGGTCGAAGAGTTCCTCGGTGGTGTCGAGCAGCGTGCCGCGCGAGGTGAGTCCGGCAGAATTGACGAGGGCATCCACGCGGCCGAAATGTGAGATCGTCTCGGCCACGCTGGCGAGCGCGGAATTGGTCTGCGCCACATCGGCTTCGATGAAGTGTGTTCCCGGAAGTTCTGCCTCGAGAGCCTTTCCGACGTCCGGGCGTCGGCCGGTGAAAGCCACCTGAGCGCCCTCACGGACTGCGGCGCGTACGACGCCGGCGCCGACGCCTTGCGAGCCGCCACTGACCAGTACGACGGTGTCGGCTAGGAGTGCGGGCCTGGTTACGCCCGGCGGAGAAGTCATGGGTTTAGTCTGGCTGTGCGGAAGACCTCGAGCAACAGCGAAAAACCATCAAATTTCCATCATCGTGAGGTAGTTGTGGCGCATCGATTCAAAGTGCGGGAGATTGCCCAGCAGTCTGGCTTGAGTGAGGCCACCGTCGACCGGGTGCTCAACGACCGTCCTGGAGTTCGGGAGGGCACACGATCGGAGGTTCGCCAAGCGATCACGGACCTGGAACGTCAACGCTCGCAACTGAAACTGGTCGGTCGCACGTTCATCGTCGACGTCGTGTTACAAACCCCCGCAAGGTTTTCCGACGCCGTCCGTGACGCGCTCGAGGCCGAACTGCCGACCCTTGCGCCTGCTGTTGTTCGTTCTCGGTTCCACTTTCGTGAAACCGGTTCGGTCGAAGCGATGACGTCGACGCTCGACAAGATTCGCCGACGCGGATCCCACGGAGTCATCGTCAAGGCTCCCGACACTCCGGAAGTCGTGGCGGCGATCGACCAGTTGGTGGCGGCCAAGATTCCGGTCGTCACGTTGGTGACCGATGTTCCCGGTAGCAGGCGAGCCGCCTACATCGGCATCGACAACCGAGCCGCCGGAGCCACCGCCGCGTACTTGATCGATCAGTGGCTGGGGAATCGGGACGGCAACGTGCTGGTCAGCATGAGTAGCGGCTTCTTCCGTGGGGAGGAAGAACGGGAGATGGGATTTCGCTCCGCTATGCGCGTCTCGGCTCCGCATCGCCGTTTGATCGACATTCCGAACAGTGACGGTCTGGATCAGACGAGTAGGAAATTGGTGCGAGCGGCACTCGAATCCGATCCGCAGATCCGTGCCGTGTATTCGATCGGTGGTGGCAACCTGGCCACGGTCGACGCGTTCGAAGAACTGAACCGGGAGTGCAGTGTCTTCATCGCTCACGATCTCGACGGTGACAATCGAAAGTTGCTGGGGGAGAGGCGAATATCAGCGGTGCTCCACCACGATCTGCGGGCGGATGTTCGCACTGCTTGTCAGGTGGTCATGAAAGAACACGGCGCCATGGGCGCTCACTTCGGCTTTACGACGTCACCGGTTCAAGTCGTGACACCGCTCAACATGCCCCCGACATAGCTGTGCGCGGTTAAGGAGTCCGGAGACTCCCTAACCGCGCACAGGGCCGAAGGCCTGACTATCGAGCGAAGAGCAGCGCTCGCTTGACTTCCTGAATTGCCTTTGTCACCTGGATGCCGCGGGGGCATGCGTCGGTGCAGTTGAACGTGGTGCGGCAACGCCACACGCCGTCCTTGTCGTTCAGGATGTCGAGACGCTCGGAAGCGGCCTCGTCACGGCTGTCGAAGATGAACCGGTGTGCGTTGACGATGGCAGCGGGACCGAAGTAGCTGCCGTCGCTCCAGTACACGGGGCACGACGTGGTGCAGCATGCGCAGAGAATGCACTTGGTGGTGTCGTCGAAACGAGCACGGTCGTGCTGGCTCTGGATGCGCTCACGAGTGGGCTCGTTGCCACTGGTGATGAGGAACGGCTTCACGGCGCGGAATGCGTCGAAGAAGGGTTCCATGTCGACAACCAGGTCCTTCTCGACGGGCAGGCCCTTGATGGGCTCGACCGTGATGGTGACCGGCTTGCCGTCCTTGGGCAGCATGTCCTTCATCAGCAGCTTGCAGGCCAGACGGTTCACACCGTTGATCCGCATGGCGTCCGATCCACAGACACCGTGTGCGCAGCTGCGACGGAACGTGAGGGTGCCGTCGAGGTAACCCTTCACGTACAGCAGCAGGTTGAGCAGACGGTCGGTGGGCAGTGCCGGGACCTGGAAACTGTCCCAGTGCTGGCCCTCGCCCGATTCGGGGTTCATCCGCGCGATCTTGAGAGTGACCATGACGGCCCCCTCGGGAACAGCGGGGAGTTTGGGTGCATCTACAGCAGGCGCAGACATCAGTACTTACGCTCCATCGGCTCGTAGCGGGTCTGGATCACCGGCTTGTAGTCCAGACGGATGTCGGAGAGCAGGCCGTCACCCTCCTTGTACGCCATCGTGTGCTTCATGTACTCGGCGTCGTTGCGATCCGGGAAGTCCTCACGAGCGTGGCCGCCGCGCGATTCCTTGCGGTTGAGGGCGCCGACGACGGTGACCTCTGCCATTTCGAGGAGGAAGCCCAGCTCGATGGCCTCGAGCAGGTCGCTGTTGTAGCGCTTGCCCTTGTCCTGGACCGTGATGTGGTTGTAGCGCTCCTTGAGAGCACGCACATCCTTGAGTGCCTGGGTGAGGCGCTCTTCGGTGCGGAAGACGGAGGCGTTGTTGTCCATCGACTGCTGCAGCTCGGTGCGGATGTCCGCAACGCGCTCGTGGCCGTGATCGGACAGGATGACGCCGACCCAGTCTTCGACCATCGCAGCCGGGGTTTCCGGCAGGTCGACGAACTCGGTGGAGTTCGCGTACTCGGCGGCAGCGATGCCGGCGCGGCGGCCGAACACGTTGATGTCGAGGAGCGAGTTGGTGCCGAGGCGGTTTGCACCGTGCACGGAAACGCAGGCACATTCGCCGGCGGCGTACAGGCCCTTGACGACCTCGTCGTTGTTGCGCAGAACCTCACCGTTGATCTTGGTGGGGATACCGCCCATGACGTAGTGGCACGTCGGGTAGACGGGCACGGGCTCCTTGACGGGGTCCACGCCGAGGTAGGTGCGCGAGAACTCCATGATGTCGGGGAGCTTCTCGTCGAGAACTTCCTCGGGGATGTGCGTCACGTCGATGTAGACGTAGTCCTTGTTCGGGCCGGCGCCGCGGCCTTCCAGAACCTCGAGGACCATCGAACGGGCCACGATGTCACGCGGAGCGAGGTCCTTGATGGTGGGGGCGTAGCGCTCCATGAAGCGCTCGCCGTCGGCATTACGGAGAATGCCACCTTCACCACGGACGGCTTCCGAGATCAGGATGCCGAGACCGGCGAGTCCTGTCGGGTGGAACTGGTGGAACTCCATGTCCTCGAGGGGCAGGCCCTTGCGGAAGATGATGCCCATGCCGTCACCGGTGAGGGTGTGCGCGTTGGACGTCGTCTTGTACATACGTCCCGAGCCGCCGGTCGCGAAGATGATCGACTTGGCGTGGAAGATGTGCAGCTCGCCGGTCGAGAGCTCGTAGCAGATGACACCGGTGGCAACCGGGCCGTCCTCGGTCTCGGTGATGGCGATGTCGAGCGCGTAGAACTCGTTGAAGAACTCGACGTCGTGCTTGACGCAGTTCTGGTACAGCGTCTGCAGGATCATGTGACCGGTGCGGTCGGCTGCGTAACACGCACGGCGGACGGGTGCCTTGCCGTGGTCACGCGTGTGGCCACCGAATCGACGCTGGTCGATCTTGCCTTCGGGCGTGCGGTTGAACGGCAGACCCATCTTCTCGAGGTCGAGCACCGCGTCGATGGCCTCTTTGGCCATGATCTCGACGGCGTCCTGGTCGGCGAGGTAGTCGCCGCCCTTGACGGTGTCGAAGGTGTGCCACTCCCAGTTGTCTTCCTCCACGTTCGCCAGTGCGGCACACATGCCGCCCTGGGCCGCGCCGGTGTGGCTGCGGGTGGGGTAGAGCTTGGTCAGTACGGCCGTGCGGGCACGGGGGCCAGCTTCGATTGCCGCACGCATGCCTGCGCCGCCGGCGCCGACGATGACCACGTCATAACGATGTTCCTGCATGAAGTCTGTGCTCCCCTAGCTCGCCGAGATATTGGGGTCGAAGGTGAAGATGACGTACGTGCCCAGGCCCATGATCAGGATCATCGAGAGAACGAGGATCGTGGTCAGCCAGAAGCGCGTGGAGTCCTTGCGGGAGTAGTCCGCGATGACCGTGCGCAAGCCGTTACCGCCGTGCAGCTGTGCCAGCCACAACATCGTCAGATCCCAGAACTGCCAGAACGGGCTGGACCAGCGACCTGCGACGAATGCGAAGTTCAGACGGTGAACGCCACCGTCGAGCATCAGCATGATGAACATGTGGCCCAGGACCAGAACGATCAGGGCGACGCCGGAGAAGCGCATGAACAGCCATGCGTACAACTCGAAGTTGTTCCGAGCCTTCGCGCGCGGGGACCGCGGGTTGTCCAGGCTTGCGGGACGGTCGTATGAGGTGCCCAGGCTCTTGGCTTCGGGTCCGTGAGTAGTCGCCATGTCAGTGCTCCGCAAACATGTTGATGAGGATGCGTCCGGCGCCTGGGATCATCACCAGGAACCAGATCGTCAGAATGGTCCAGAGCATGACGCGCTGGTACTTCGGGCCCTTCGACCAGAAGTCCACCAACATCACGCGCACGCCGTTGAGGGCGTGGTAGAGGACTACGCCGACGAGGCCGATCTCCATGAGGCCGACGAGGGGGTTCTTGTACGTGTCGATGACGGCGTCGTACGTATCGGGATTGACCCGAACGAGTGCCGTATCGAGAACGTGTACGAATAGGAAGAAGAAAGTAGCGACGCCTGTGATCCGGTGTAGAACCCAGGACCACATTCCGGGGTCGCCCCGGTAAAGCGACCTCGTGCGCTCCTTCTGAGGAGCGGCTTCAGTCGTAGTACTCATCGAGTGCTGTGCCTCCAACGTCATTGGTGGACGCGTCGAGCCTGCAGAGAGCTTCGATGTACCTCAGCCCGGGCTCGACGGGATCCTGAACCGACTTGACTCAGACTCTAAACCTATGTGAAACCGGGAACTAATCAGATGCGGGATTCGTACGCGTACCAAACTCTTTGTAAGGTTTGCCTTTCCAATCTCACCTAGCCGGTTTCGGCGTGGTTTCTGCATCCATTCAGTCGGCGTGATTGGATAACGAACCATGGGTGACATCGACTGGAAGTTGTTGCGGCACAACGCGCAAGTGGTCATGCGGCAGGCTTATGCACCGTACTCGGGCTATGCAGTGGGTGCAGCTGCCCTGGTAGACGATGGTCGGATCGTCTCAGGATGCAATGTGGAAAATGTCTCATACGGTTTGAGCCTGTGTGCCGAATGCGGACTCGTCGGTAACTTAGCCGCCACCGGGGGCGGGCGGCTGGTTGCCTTCACATGCTGCGACGCGAAGGGCTCGATTTTGATGCCATGCGGCAGGTGCAGACAGCTTCTTCTCGAGCACGGCGGGGGTGAGATGCTTGTCGACACGAGCAGTGGGTTCAAGCCGCTGAGCGAGCTGTTGCCTGATGCTTTCGGGCCGGAACAAGCAGAGGGGCTCCGCCATGTTTGACGCAGTTTCCATCATCGGCGCCAAGCGTGACGGCCGCGAGTTGTCGGGAACCGAGATCGACTGGATAGTTCAGGCGTTCACTGAGGGGGTCGTCGGTGACGAGCAGATGTCGGCGCTCGCGATGGCGATCTATTTCCGAGGAATGTCACGAGCAGAGACCGGCCGATGGACCGAGGCAATGATCGAATCCGGCGGGAGGATGGACTTTTCGGACTTGCCGCTGCCCACCGTCGACAAGCATTCCACCGGTGGCGTGGGGGACAAGATCACCCTTCCGCTCGCGCCCCTCGTCGCGGCATGTGGTCTTGCAGTCCCGCAGTTGTCGGGACGCGGACTCGGCCACACCGGTGGAACTCTCGACAAGCTCGAGGCCATTCCAGGTTGGCGAGCCGAGCTCACGGCGACGGAGATGGTCGACATTCTCGCGGACCCGAAAATCGGCGCGGTGATCTGCGCTGCCGGAGCGAACCTGGCCCCCGCCGACAAGAAGCTCTACGCGCTGCGCGACGTGACGGGAACGGTGGAATCCATTCCGCTGATCGCAAGTTCGATCATGAGCAAGAAGATTGCCGAGGGAACCGGCGCCCTGGTGCTCGACGTCAAAGTCGGTTCCGGAGCGTTCATGAAGGACCTCGGCGACGCGCGAGAGTTGGCACGCACGATGGTCGAGTTGGGCAACGACGCCGGCGTGCGTACAAGTGCTCTCATCACCGGGATGGACACCCCGCTGGGATTGACGGCTGGCAACGCTCTCGAGGTGCGTGAATCCGTCGAGGTACTGGCAGGCGGCGGGCCGTCCGACGTCGTCGAGCTGACCCTGGTCCTGGCTCGGGAGATGCTGTCCGCGGCTGGGATCGACGGTATCGACCCCGCAGACAAACTGGCCGACGGCACAGCCCTGGACCGGTGGCGCGCGATGATCGCCGCACAAGGTGGGGACCCACACGCGACGCTGCCGGTGGCCCGGCACAGCGACGTCGTCACCGCGGACCGAGACGGCGTACTGACCCGACTCGACGCCATGGCGGTGGGCGTCGCGGCCTGGAAGCTCGGAGCCGGACGCGAACGACAGGGCGAAGCCGTTCAGGCCGGTGCCGGCATCGAGATGCACGCGAAGCCCGGCGACGTGGTCCGCGCCGGACAGAAGCTGATGACACTGCACACCGACACTCCCGAGAGATTTGATGCCGCGCGGCGGAGCCTCGGCGGAGGCTGGTCGATCGGGGCCGATTCCGACACCATTTCGCGACCGTTGCTCATCGAGCGAATTGTGGGTGATTCGCGTTAGCGTTGGCGAATGAACGCACCGGAGTTGACCACGATCCGCAGCGCACCCAAAGTTCTTCTCCACGATCATCTCGACGGAGGACTCAGGCCCGAGACCGTCCTCGACCTCGCCGAGCAGTGTGGCTACACCGAGCTGCCGGCGAATACGGCATCCGAACTGGCGCAATGGTTCCGAACTGCCGCTGACAGTGGATCGCTCGAGCTCTACCTTGAAACGTTCGCGCACACGGTCGCCGTGATGCAGACTCCCGAAGGGCTCGCGCGGGTCGCGCGCGAGTGCGCCGAGGATCTGGCCGACGACAACGTCGTCTATGCCGAAATCCGTTTTGCGCCCGAGCAGCACCTGGAACAAGGCCTGACTTTGGACGAGGTCGTCGAGCACGTTCTCGAAGGTTTCCGGGCCGGCGAATCCGCTGCCAGGGTCGCGGGACGGGAGATCCGAATCGGGTGTCTTCTCACGGCGATGAGGCATGCCGCCCGGTCACGGGAGATCGCCGAGCTGGCTGTGCGATTCCGGGACCGCGGCGTCGTCGGTTTCGACATCGCCGGTGCCGAGGCCGGTAACCCGCCGAGCCGGCACCTCGACGCCTTCGAATACATGCGTGATGCGAACGCCCACTTCACGATTCACGCGGGTGAGGCGTTCGGGTTGCCGTCGATCCACGAAGCCATCGCCTTCTGCGGAGCGGATCGGTTGGGCCACGGCGTGCGGATCGTGGACGACATCGACGTAGCCGGCCAAGGTGGGGCAGAGCTGGGTCGACTCGCGAACTACGTCCGTGACATGCGCATTCCCCTGGAACTGTGCCCGAGTTCGAACGTGCAGACCGGAGCCGTAGCGGCCCTGGCGGACCATCCGTTCGGACTGTTGGCGGACTTGCGCTTCCGCGTGACCGTCAACACTGACAACAGACTGATGAGCGACACCAGCATGAGCCGGGAAATGGCCGCGTTGGTCGAGACCTTCGGTTACGGCTGGACCGATCTGGAACGCTTCACCATCAACGCGATGAAGTCGGCCTTCATCCCGTTCGACGAGCGCCTCGCGTTGATCGACGACGTCATCAAGCCGGGTTACGCCGTGCTCATCGGCTAGCTGACGTGCACCCGACTACTCAGATCGCAGCCGGGCCTCGAACTCACGCTCGAGTTCGCGCCAGGCCTCGGATTCCTTGGTGAACGGCGCACTCGGAGCCATCCGCGACGGATCGGGGTTGAGGAGGTACGAGACGTACCAACCCAGCTCGTTCGACGCGGACAGAGCCTCCTCGGTGGAGTCGTCGTCGGCGAAATCCGCTGCATCGGTGAACAATTCGACGGCAAGTTCCAGTTGCTCGGCGTCGACGACGTCCGGGCCCTGGGCGAGGTCGTCGGCGATGCCGGGCAGAACGTAGACGTTCTCGTCCGTGACCTCGATTTCGAGTGAACCGTCGACGGCAGCATTCTGAATTTCGCCGTACGTGCTGACCTGCGAGAGATCGTGTTCGTGGTTGTCGGCGAGGTAGCGAGCGAGTGCGCGCTCGCTACGGAAAACGGTGATCAGTCCGTCCTTGCCGAGGAAGATCGCCTGATCGCCCATGTAGCAACGCAGAGTGTAGAACGTCTCGGCTGAGGTGATGATGCGGATCGGGTCGACACCGACCTCGCCCCAGAAGGTCTCGACTTCGTCTTCCTCCTCGTCGAGGTCGTCTTCGTCGAATTCCTCGTCCTCGCCCTCCTCAGCGACATCGTCGGCGTCGACGGTGTTCTCGGCGGCAGCGAGCAGTTCAGCTTCGGCGACCGCGACGGCAGCTGCATCGACCTTCGGGGAGGTGACCACCTTGTCGATGGCGTCGAGAACGGCGTCCCAGTCCTTGACGATCGCAGCGCCGACCTGGTCCCACAGCTCCAGGCCTTCGCGACCTTCGAAGGTGCCGGCGCCGGTCGCAAGCGCGCCGAGTACCGGATGGCCGCTGAAGAAGCGGATGACCGCGTCCAGTTCGCACACCTCGCCGATGTTGCGAGCCATGTTCAAGGTGTCTTCGAGTTCCGAGACCGCCAGTGCCTCAGGGTCACCTGCGGCCAGTTCCGGCACGCCGACGAAGTCGAAGGTGAAGTTCTCTTCCGGTTCGAGCTCGGCTGCCGACAGTCCGGAGACGACGGCCCACGCCGGATGCTCGACCAGGTCGTTGTCGGAGTCCGTTCGGATGAAGGCCGCGAGTTCTGCGACGGAGGAGAACCCGTACAGGTCTTCCTCATGGCCGAGGAACGCTTCCCACTCGTCGTCGCCTTCGCGCCAGCGGGGTGCCCACAAAGTGACGAGGTCTCCGTCGGTGAGTCCGATTTCGATAGGGACGATGTCTCCAGCCATGGGCGGAAGCCTATCCACCGCAGAGCGAAAGGCATAGCGGGGGTTCGTCACGTTTGTTTCAGTGCCACTCGGAGCTCACTGACCAGTCGCTCTCGTTCGTCGTTGGACTGTCGAACTGCCTGGTGAATTGTTGCCACCGTCAATGCGGCCACAGTGCGAGAATTCATCGTGGTGATTGCGTCGGTAATCCGTAGATCGACCAGAGCGCCCAGCCCGTCGACAGTCGCCGTGACTATCCCACCCTCGCTCGAGACGACTGCCCGCAGAGCGCCGACCCCGTCGACGGCGTCCTGCAAGAGTCCGGTCCGGTGTTTCGCCAGCTCCATGATTCGATCAATCTCGCTCATATCGAACGCATCCAGCTCGACGGAAGGATCTGGCCCTCGGCGGCGTCGACATCGGCCAGTTCGTCTCGGGTCGCGAGACCGAGCCGATCGAGGATCGCTGCCGGGACTCCGGTCTCCTCGAGCTCCACACGATGGCGGGCGCCGGCCTCGATCGCTGCTTTCGAGCACAGTGTGAGTATCTGTTGCGCCAACCGTTCCCCGCCGTACCGCAGTTCCTCCTGGCTGATCCGCAGGTCCACGGGAATGGCGTGTTCCGTGGCGCGGACCGCGATGGTTTCGGCGCGGTTGACGGCGACGGCTGTGATGATCGGCGGTGATTCCCGCATGTTCTCGTTCATGTTTCCTGTCATTCTGTCGGACGGTAGAAACCGTGAAAGCCCATGCCGCTGTTCGTGGTTCGGATGGCACTGATTTCGACAGGGTCGCCGGCTTCGACCATCTGACCGTTACCGATCACCATGGCGACGTGTCCGTCCCAGACCGCGAGGTCACCCGGCATCAGGTTGTTCTGATCGACCTTGTTCCCGATTCCCTGTTCCTGAGCCAACCTCGGAATATCGACTCCGGCCTGGCCGTATGCCCATTGCGTCAGACCACTGCAGTCCAGACCGACTCCGGGTGTCGTGCCTCCCCAGGCGTACGGGACACCCTGTTGAGAAAGCGCGTTGCGTACGGCAGCAGCGGCCTCGGCGTTCGGTGCGGTGGCTGTGGAGCCGTCGGGAAGTTCGACCTCTACTCCACCGACGGAACCAGAACCACCGACGGAACCGGAACCACCGACGGAACCGGAACCACCCACCGAACCGGAGACTCCAGGTGCGGGATCGGGTATCGGGACGGACGGGACGAGTGCGGACATCTTGTCGGTCGACCCCGCCAGCTCACCGCGTACCCGCTCGATAACCGATACCGCGCGTCCGAGGTGCTCCAACGCGGCCGACAACAACATCAATTGGCCCGTCGGTGTCATGAGCGTCGGCCCGGCCTTGATCGCGAGTGTCAGAAACGACTGGAGAATCTCACCGAGTTCGGTCATTCCCGCGTACACGGACGTTGTTGCTTCGTCCACGACGCCGGCGATGTCGTTTCCACGATCGGCGAGGTTTCGCGTCGACGTCTGCGTCTGCTCGGTTTTGGTCACCGCAGCGGTGAGTGCCGTGGACGAGCTCTGAGAGGACGCCAGTTCGCTCAGAGCAGCGCTTCCCAATTGGTATGCGATCTCGAGGGCGTCCGTAGCGATTCGGATGCCGACGTCGGGTCCACTTGCGCTGGGGACGCCAGTCCCGACAATGTCGACCAGATCGATGATCGGTCGTGCGAGTGCGTCGACGTCGATCATGAGCGTGCGGCTTCAGCGAGAGTCGTTCGTACCGATTCCTCGGAGTCGAGATAGACGGCGTGAGCGTCGCGGGTGGCTGACTGGACGCTGGAGATCACAGCGGACAGTCGATCGATGTCGTCGATGTGCGCTTGCTGTGCTCGGCTCGCGACATCGACGAAGTCGCCGCCGATCAGCCCCAGCACAGTGGACAGAGCCAAGTGATCGCCACCCGCCGCGTCCTGTCGCGCTTGCGCGACGTTGTCGGCAACAGTGCCCAACCGCGCGGCGAACTCCGCGATGCTTTCAGTGTCCAGATCCAGATTTGTCAACTTGTCTTCCCCCCGTTGCGCTTACTCCTTCTTGGACGCCGCGCGGGGTGCTCCGGTTCCCGAGGAACTATTCTGATGGTCATGCAGACGCACGTAGTCGACCATCCGCTCGCGGCGGCCCTCTTGACGACAATGCGTGATGCACGCAGTGAGAACGCAACTTTTCGTTCCGCACTTCGCAGGCTCACGCACATGCTGGTCTACGAGGCCATGCGTGACGCGGAGGTCGAGGAGTTTCCGGTCGACACCCCGGTAGCAGCGACGACGGGCATCCGGCTCGCGAAGCCGCCGTTGTTGGTACCCGTGCTGCGGGCCGGTCTGGGCATGGTCGAACAGGCGAGTGCGCTGATTCCGTCGGCCGGCGTCGGCTTTGTCGGAATGGCACGTGACGAAGAGACTCATCAGCCGGTTCCGTACCTCGAATCCCTGCCTGCGGATCTGTCCGGTATCCCGGTGTTCGTGCTCGATCCGATGCTCGCCACCGGTGGCTCGATGGTGCACACCATCGACTTGCTGGTTGCGCGTGGCGCGACGGATGTCACGGCAGTGTGCGTCGTGGCCGCTCCGGCCGGCGTCGACGCGCTGGCAGCGTCCGGCCACCCGGTTCGTCTGGTCATCGCGAGCATCGACGACGGACTCGACGAGAACGCTTTCATCGTCCCCGGTCTCGGTGACGCCGGCGATCGGCAGTTCGGACCCCGCTAGAGCGAAAGGGCGAAGGTTCGGAGTTCGGCCAGCCGGGCCTTCGCCTGCTCTAGTGCCTTCGCGAGGTCGTCGCGGTTCGCCACCGGGACGACAACTTCGAGATAACACTTGAGCTTGGGCTCGGTTCCGGACGGCCGGACAACCACGCGGATCGACGGCCCGTCGAATATCACTGCGTCGGTGCGCATACCGCCGCGAACCAGGGACAAGTCCTCGGTCGTGACCGGCTCACCCGCGAGTTGGCCAGGCGGATCGGCGCGTAGCCGTTTCATCATTTCCGCGATGTCGCTCGAATTTTCGACGCGGCGGGACACTTGGTCCCCACGATGCAGTCCGAATTCGACGGCATAGTCGCCTAGAACGTCCAACAGGGTTCTGTTGCTGCCCGCGAGGGTGGCAGCCAAGTCGGCCACCAGGACGGCAGCTGAGATTCCGTCCTTGTCCCGCACCACATCCGGATCGACGCAGTGCCCGATCGCTTCCTCGTAGGCGTAGACGAGTCCGTCGCCGGCGCGCGTGAGCCACTTGAATCCGGTGAGTGTCTGCGCAAACCTGGCTCCGCGAGCTTTCGCCAACTTCGAGAGCAGAGTCGAGGAGACGATCGTCGTCGCCACCAACGAATCTTCGGGCGCCGAGTGCAGTACGTGGTCGGCCAAGAGCACCCCGGTTTCGTCGCCGCGCAACATGCGCCACTGATCACCGTCGCGAACTCCGACGGCGCAGCGGTCGGCATCCGGGTCGAGTGCGATCGCCAGGTCAGCGTCGACACTTCGGGCAAGGGCGAGCAGGCGGTCTGCGGCGCCAGGCTCTTCGGGATTGGGGAACTCGACGGTCGGAAACGTGGGGTCGGGATCGAACTGCTCCGCCACGACGTGCACGTCCTCGAATCCTGCTGCTCGCAGAGCCGCGGTCGCAGTCTCCCCGCCGACGCCGTGCATTGCCGTGAGCGCAATCCGGATCGAGCGGGCGTCGCCGTGCGGGAGGGTCGCGATGCGGGCGATGTACTCCTCGACCAGAGAATCGTCGGCCGGAATCACCGATGCTCGCGCGACGTCGGCGGCACTACCGATGCGGGCGATCTCGCTCTCGATTTCACGATCGGCGGGGGAGACGAGTTGCGCTCCGCCCGAGAGATACACCTTGTAACCGTTGTCGGCGGCAGGATTGTGGGAGGCGGTGATCTGGATACCTGCCGCTGCCCCGAGCCTGCGCACCGCGAACGCCACCAGCGGTGTCGGCAGTGGGCGGGGGAGCAGGGTCACCTCGAACCCGGCCGCTGCCATGACCTCGGCGGCGGCGAGAGCAAATGCCTCTGAACCGAGCCGGGCGTCGCGGCCGACCACAACGCGGGACCCGCCCTGGCAGCGAGCTGTCAGCCAGGCCGCCAGACCGGCCGTGGTCCGGATGACGACCGCGAGGTTCATGCCGTTGGGTCCGCCGCGCACCGGCCCGCGAAGCCCAGCAGTGCCGAACGTCAGTGGTGCGGAAAAGCGTTCGGCCAGTTCATGTTCGGAAAGGGCGGCTAATTCTGTGCGGGTAACTGGGTCCGGATCGGCGTCGATCCACTCGGTGACGTTCAGTGGTGTCACAGCTGCTCGACCAGTTGACGCAGCAGCACTCCCATCCGGGCGGCCGATGCTTTGCCTGCCGCCAGCACTTCCTGATGGTCGAGCGGGGCGCCCGTGATTCCGGCGGCCAGATTGGTGACCATGGAGATGCCGAGAACGCGGGCGCCGAGCGCGCGGGCCGCGATGGTCTCGTGAACCGTCGACATGCCGACCAGATCGGCGCCGAGTGTACGAAGCATTCGAATCTCGGCCGGAGTCTCGTAGTGCGGACCGGGAAGCCCGGCGTAAACACCCTCGGCAAGGTCTGGGTCGATCGAGCGAGCCAGCGCACGCAGTTCCGGCGAATAGGCGTCGACCAGGTCGACGAACTCTGCGCCGACGAGGGGAGAGCGGGCCGTCAGGTTCAGGTGGTCACTGATCAGCACCGGTTGACCGACTGTGTAGTTTTCGCGGATACCGCCGGCCGCATTGGTGAGGATGACCGTGTCGGCGCCGGCAGCAATGGCTGTCCGGACCGGGTGGACGACGGTACCGAGATCGTGGCCCTCGTATGCGTGCGCACGCCCGAGCAGCAGCAGGACTTCGGTGTTTCCGACGCGCACCGAACGAATGGTGCCCGCGTGACCGAGCGCGGACGGTGGGGCGAAGCCAGGAAGATCCGCCATCGAGACTTCGGCTGTCACGTCCGCACCGGCGTCGCCGAACACGTCTGCGGCATCGGTCCACCCCGACCCGAGCACGATGGCGACTGACGGTGACGAAGAGCCAGTCATGGCGGACAGAGCAGCGGCGGCGGCCTCGGCGATCGTTCCCATGTGAGCAACCCTACTGAGGAGTCGGGTCGGTTCGCCGGGTGAGTTGGCGGGCGTTACTCTCCCATCCATGCCTTATCTCGAACGCGACGGCGACGTATTCATCCTGTACCTCGGCAACGAGGGCGAAACGGACAACGAGAACCGCTTCGGCCCTGAGTGGATCGACGCTGTTCACAGCAAGTTGGACGAAGTCGAAGCGCACGAGGGACCCGCAGCCCTGGTGACGACGGCGACGGGCAAGTTCTACACGAACGGCCTGGACACGACGTGGATCTTCGGCAATCTCGACGGTCTGCCCGGCTACCTGGACAAGGTCCACACCATCTACAGCCGTTTGTTGACCTTCCCGATGGCCACGGTCGCGGCCGTGCAGGGGCACGCGTTCGGCGCCGGCGCCATGCTCGCGTCCTCACACGATTTCCAGATCATGCGCGCGGACCGCGGCTTCTACTGCCTCCCCGAGGTCGGACTGAACATGCCGTTCACTGTCGGCATGTCAGCACTGTTGAACAGTCGTCTGCCCAAGCAGACGGCAGTCGACGCGATGACGACGGGGCGTCGATTCGGCGGCGCCGACGCGCTTGCTGCCGGCATCGTGCAGGAAACGGTCGACGGCGACGGAGTACTCGCCGCAGCAGTGACCAAGGCGTCGGCACTGACGTCGACTCACGGCAAGAACTTGGCGGGAATCAAGGCAGGCATCCACCGCGATGCTCTTGCGGACCTCGCTCAGGTGACTGACAAGAGCAACTTCTCCTTCGGGTGAGACAATGATCGCGTGAACCAGAATGTCGACAGCGCAGTCAGGTCCGTAGAGGCCGATCTGATTGCGCTGTCGCATTCGATTCACAGCGATCCGGAACTTGCCTTCGAGGAGTTCCGCAGCGCTGCCAAAGTGTCGGACCTGCTGGCGCAGCACGGTTTCGCGGTCACTCACGGGATCGTCGATCTGCCGACGGCCTTCGATGCCACCTACGGCAGTGGAGAGTTGGTCATCGCGATCTGCGCCGAGTACGACGCGCTGCCCGAGATCGGTCATGCCTGTGGGCACAACATCATTGCCGCCGCCGCGGTCGGGGCCGGCATCGCGTTGGCTACCGTGGCCGACGAACTGGGGATCACAGTCCGAGTGATCGGTACTCCCGCGGAGGAAACCGGTGGCGGCAAAGTTCTGATGCTCGAGCGTGGTGCATTCGACGGCGTCGGCGCGGCCATGATGGTTCATCCAGGACCGATCGACATCATCGGTGCCACCTCGCTGGCCCTGGCGGACATCGCCGTCAGCTATCACGGTCGCGAAGCGCACGCCTCTGCTGCGCCGGAATTCGGTCGCAATGCCGCTGATGCAGCGACGCTCGCGCAGGTGGCGGTCGGATTGTTGCGCCAGCACCTCCAGCCAGGGCAACAGATTCACGGAATCGTCAGTGATGGCGGCACTGCTCCCAACATCGTTCCGGCTCGGTCCGAACTGCTGTACTACCTGCGTGCCGAGACGGCCGCATCGTTGGCCAATCTGTCCGAGCGTGCCGACGCCTGCTTCGCCTCGGGCGCACTCGGCACCGGATGCACCCACGAAATCCGCACGGTATCGCCCACTTACACCGAGTTGACCCCCGATCCGTGGCTGGCGGCGGCGTACCGTGAACAGATCGTCGACCTCGGGCGGGTGCCACTGGCAGCGGAATGGGAGCGCTCCCGTCCACTGGGTAGTACGGATATGGGTAATGTGACCAATGTGATTCCGGGAATTCACCCGGTCGTAGGCTTGGATTCATCGGGGGCAGTGACACATCAGCCGGAGTTCGCGGCCGCGTGTATCACCACCTCCGCAGATCGAGCGGTAGTCGACGGTGCAATTGCGTTGGCCCGCACTGCTGTCCGGGTAGCGTCCGATCCAGAACAACGCACCCGTCTGTTGGAAGGGGTAGATCGCCGGTGAACGCGGCAATCGACACGTGGATTCACGCGCACACCGACGACCTCGTCGCGTGGCGTCGACACATCCATGCCAACCCGGAGTTGGCTCGCCGCGAATACGCGACCACCGAATTCGTCGCGACCCGCCTCACCGCCGCTGGGCTGTCGCCGAAGATCCTTCCCGGTGGCACCGGGCTCACGTGCGACATCGGACCTGAGGGGCCGCGAATCGCACTTCGCGCCGACATGGACGCTTTGCCGATGCAGGAGGCGACCGGGGCGACGTATTCGTCCACGGTCCCCGGTGTGTCTCATGCATGCGGGCACGACGCCCACACCACCATCCTGCTCGGCGCCGGATTGGCTCTGGCCACGCTGCCCGAACTTCCCGTCGGGGTTCGGCTGATCTTCCAGCCCGCCGAGGAAGTCATGCCTGGTGGTGCACTCGACGTCATCGCTGCCGGCGCGCTCGACGGCGTGTCCAGAATCTTTGCTCTGCACTGCGATCCGCGACTCGAGGCGGGCCAGGTCGGAATGCGTCTTGGCGCGATCACCTCTGCTGCAGACACGATCGAGGTCGTTCTCGACTCTCCGGGTGGGCACACGTCGAGGCCGCACCTGACCACGGACCTCATCTACGCACTCGGCACAGTCGTGACCGGGCTGCCGGGAATGCTCAGCCGTCGTATCGATCCGCGTACCGGCACCGTGATGGTGTGGGGTGCGGTCAGTGCAGGTCAGGCGCCCAACGCGATTCCGCAGACCGGCATGATGACGGGCACGGTACGTACCGGCGATCACGACACGTGGGAGTTGCTCGAACCGCTCGTGGAAGAAATCGTCCACGGACTGCTCGCGCCCACCGGAGTTCGCTACCAACTCAACTATCGTCGCGGAGTGCCACCGGTCGTCAACGACGAGGTGTCCACTCGGATGTTCGAGGACGCCATCGCGACCGTCGGACAAGATGCTTTGGCGGACACCCCGCAATCCGGTGGTGGCGAAGACTTTTCGTGGTACCTCGAAACCGTGCCGGGTGCCATGGCGCGGCTCGGCGTGTGGTCGGGTGAAGGCGATCAGCTCGACATCCACCAACCCACTTTCGATCTCGACGAGCGTGCACTCGGCGTCGGTGTGAAGGTTCTGACGAGCCTGGTTCTGGGATAGTTCCGGTTCCCGTCGGGGGTACCGTTTTTCGTGTCGTTCGAGTGAAGGTACGGGCATGTCCATAGGTGTGGGAGTGCGAATCGGCACATTGGTGTCGACGGCTGTAGTTGCGTCCAACGATCCGGGTTCGGCCGATCCGGTGGTGTTGGTCAGGGACACGATTCTCAATCAACGCAAGGACGGAACGACCGTGCTCGGCGGTACCGAGCAATTGGGCGCCGGCCGTGAATTCTCGGAATCATGGTCAGGTTTTGTCGGCCGTGTGGGGGACCCGAGTGGCGTCTCCGGAACGGCCGATACCCGTTACCGCGCCGAGGATTTGGTGGCGACGTCGATTCGCTGCCTATTGCAGGAATGCGAGCCGCTGCCCGATCGTGGTGGTCGAAGTGGGGGAGCGCCCGACATCGTCGCGACTTACCCGTCGCGCTGGGACTCGTCCACAGCGGCCCTCATGCAGGATTCTCTGGTCTATGCAGGCCTCGAGCGGGTCACTCTCGTCTCGGACGCCGAGGCGGTCTCGGCGTGGTTCGAGTCGGAAATCGCGGCACTCGCCGGCACGCTCATCGGCATCTATCACGTCGACGACACCGGGGCCGCGGTCACGCTGGTGCGTTCGGGCGTCGCCGCCGGCCGCGCATTCGGCTTCGCCGGCGACGGGAGTTCACCGAGTTCACGCCTCGCGACGGCCCTGGGTGCGTTCGGTTGGATGCCGGAGAACCTGGACGCCGTAGTCGTCACCGGTGACGGAGAACCGGCGACAGACAAAGCAGCCATGATGTCCATAGCGGCCGGAATCGCCGAAAAGCTCGGTGTCAGATGTGAACTCGGGCCCGGACCGGAGCAGTCGGCCGCGTTGGGAGCCGCAATTCTGGCTGCCGGTTTCACCTCGACGTCGCACACGATCGTTCCGATCGGTTTGCCGCCTTCACACGACGTGACGGAGGTGTTCGACACTCTCGGACGTGAGAAGGTGGCGGCTGAAACTGCAACCGGGGTGGCAACAGTCGAGCCGGAAACTGCAGTTGCCGCAGGCGAATCGGAGTCACGCGGTTCCAAGCGTGTGCTCATCGGCCTGACGATTGTGGTGGTACTCGCAGCACTTGCAGTGCTCGCGTATTTCCTGCTGCTTTGAGCAGGACAGCTATCTAATCGGTAACACCGTTACCGGGACCCACGTTGCGGCTGTTTCTCGTCCGCAACTCTCGCACGTACTCGGCCGGCGCTCCGGCAATCTCGGCGGCGTCGGCCATCACGCCGATGTAGCGGGCCGACGGCAGTCCGCCTTCGTACGCATCCATGACGTAGAGCCAAGCGAGCACCGCATCGCCTGCGGTGTCGACCCGCACGCGGATCTTGCGGTGCAGACCAAGTTCGGCACCTTCCCAGCGGTCCAGACTCACTTCGTCCTCTTCCGGGACGTCGTAGAGGACCACGAAAACACTGGAATCGGGGTCTTCGACCACGGTGGCGAGAGCCCCCTCCCAGCCGAGGTCCTCGCCGCTGAAGGTCAGGCGCCAGCCTCGCAGCCACCCTGTCCCGGACATGGGCGAGTGTGGGCAGCGCAACAACATCTGCTCGGGATGCATGTTGGAACCGTAGGCGGCATAAATCGACACGGGCGCAAGCCTAAACCGTGGTCCGAGGGTGTGGCGAAGCGGACCACCGGACGCAAGTAATCTGGTACAAGCACTGCGCGACACGTGGTGCTCGAATAGCGTGACACTGGTCGACGGGAGACCCCTGCCGGCCACGCGAGGACTTGGAGGACACATGACCCGGATCGTGATCATCGGTGGCGGACCCGCCGGCTACGAGGCGGCACTGGTAGCCGCGCAGCACGGGGCCACGGTCACCCTGGTCGATTCGGACGGCGTCGGCGGCGCGTGTGTGCTGTTCGACTGTGTCCCGTCGAAGACGTTCATCGCGTCCACCGGAATCCGCACCGACATGCGTCGTGCATCCGACCTCGGCATCACTCTGGATCCGGAGCAGGCTTCGGTGTCACTGCCGAAGATCCACTCCCGAGTCAAGAGTCTCGCGTTGTCCCAGTCTTCGGACATTCGCGCACGGTTGCAGACGGTTGGCGTCGAGGTTCTCTCCGGCACCGCCGAACTGACCGATCCGCTCCTCGGTATGGCAGCACACCAGGTTCGCGCGACGCTCGGAAGCGGCGAGCAGAAGACCATCGACGCAGACGTCGTGTTGATCGCCACCGGCGCCAGCCCCCGCATCATCCCGGGAGCCGAGCCCGACGGTGAGCGAATCATGACGTGGCGTCAGCTCTACGACTTGGACGAGCTGCCCGAGCACCTGGTCGTGGTCGGTTCCGGTGTCACCGGTGCCGAGTTCGTCTCCGCGTACACCGAGATGGGCGTCAAGGTCACACTCGTGTCCAGTCGTGACCGTGTTCTGCCCGGCGAGGATGCCGATGCGGCGCTCGTGCTCGAGGACGCCCTCGCCGAGCGCGGTGTCACCCTCGTCAAGCACGCCCGCGCAGACGCCGTCGAGCGCACCGAGAAGGGCATCATCGTCAAGCTCTCCGACGGCCGCACGGTCGAAGGAAGTCACGCTTTGATGACCGTCGGTTCCGTCCCCAACACCAACGGTCTCGGCCTGGAGCGCGTCGGCATCGAGTTGGACAAGGGTGGATACCTGCGTGTCGACCGGGTCTCGCGCACCACGGTTTCCGGTATCTACGCCGCCGGTGACTGCACCGGACTGCTCCCGCTCGCGTCGGTGGCTGCGATGCAGGGACGTATCGCGATGTACCACGCACTCGGTGAAGGCGTCAGCCCGATCAAGTTGAAGACCGTCGCATCGGCCGTCTTCACACGCCCCGAAATTGCAACGGTGGGTGTTTCGCAGGCCGCGATCGACAACGGAGAGGTGCCTGCTCGCACCGTCATGTTGCCGCTCAACACCAACCCGCGCGCCAAGATGTCCGGTTTGCGCCGCGGCTTCGTGAAAATCTTCTGCCGCCCGGCTACCGGCGTGGTCATCGGCGGTGTTGTGGTCGCGCCCACCGCTTCGGAACTCATCCTGCCGATTGCGATCGCCGTGCAGAACAACCTGACGGTCAACGACCTGGCTCAGACGTTCTCGGTGTACCCGTCGCTGACCGGATCGATCACCGAGGCAGCTCGTCAGCTCATGCGTCACGACGACCTGGACTGAGAACGGACCAGAGTCTTCTTACAATGTGAGAAGTCTGTTTCACATACTGAAGTATTGGTGAGATAGTCGAGATACCGACCGAATCAAGGGTCGGTATCTCGGCGCTCTCCCGCCCCGTTGACCCAGGACGGCTCAGGGTGTTTTCCTCTGACCTTCATTCTGCGTGCCTGGGAGCTTCACATGACACACGCCGCGCTGTCCGCTCGTATGGACGGACTCCGTAGTTCTGCAATTCGCGATCTGCTCACCTTGACTGCCCGACCCGACGTCATCAGCTTGGCCGGCGGACTACCCGATCCTGATTTCATTCCGCGGGAACGAATCTCGAAGGCAGCCCACGACGCACTCGGTGACCCCTCGTCCGTTCAATACGGCGAGACGTCAGGCCTGCGGCGCCTCCGTGAGGTGATTGCCGAGCGCGAATCCTCCAAGATCGGGCGGGCACTCGACGTGTCCGAAGTTGTGATCACACACGGTTCTCAGCAAGGTTTGAGCCTGCTCGCGCAGGTCCTCCTCGACGCCGGTGACGTTGTGGTCGTGGAGGAACCGGCATATACCGGTGCGCTGCAGGTCTTTCGGACGGCGCAGGCTCGTCTCGTTCCCGTCCAGTTGGACGAGGACGGAATGGACACCGACGCGCTCGAGGCGAAACTCGCCGCCGGTCTTCGGCCCAAAGTTGTGCACACCGTGAGCAATTTCCACAACCCGCGGGGCGCGGTGCTTTCGGCGCAGCGGCGAGCGCACTTGGCGGCGCTGGCGGACCGATACGGGTTCTGGGTTCTCGAGGACGACCCGTACGGCGAACTGTACTTCGGCGAGAAACCGCCCGCACCGCTGGCGGCGTTGTCGGACAGGGTGATTCGGCTGTCCAGTGCTTCCAAAGTGTTGGCACCGGCGCTGCGCGTCGGCTGGCTGCACGGCGACCGAAAGGTCTGCGAGGCGGTCGAACTGATCAAGCAAGGCGCTGACCTGTGCGGGTCTTCGCTCACCCAGCAGATCGCCGCAGACCTCTTCTCCGACGTCGAATGGTTCGAAACGCACCTCGACAAGCTCCGGGAGGGTTACGGCGCCAGAGCGAAGGCGTTGGTCACGGCCGCCGAGACGGAATTGAGTGGGCGTGCACGCTTTTCCGAGGTCCGCGGCGGGATGTTCTGTTGGATGGATTTCGTGGACGACGTCGACACCACCGAACTCCTGGGTGCCGCGCTCGAGCATGGCGTGGCATTTGTCCCAGGTTCGGCCTTCGCGGTCGAAGCTGACCTCGGTCGAAGCGCTCGATTGTGTTTCGCGACGTATCCCGAAGCCGTGCTGGTCGATGCCGTCGGCAGGCTCCGGAAGAGTGTTACCGCAGGTACAGCCTGACCTTGTCGATAGTGTTGCGGAGCAGATCGATCTCCGTGCTCGATGGTGGGGTGGTGATGGTGACGTGCTCGGCGACGGCGAGGTCCCATCCCGTCGACTCTCGGACTTGATCGACGGAGATTCCCTCGTGGACGCTGGTCAACTCCAATTCGCCGCCGGGGCCCTGGTGTGTCAGGACGCCGAGGTTGGTGAATACCTTTGTCACTCCTGCACCTGCCGGCATGATGCCCTTACCGCTGGCGTGGGCGCGGGCGGGGCTGGGTGAGGTGCAGAAGTCGAGCTCGGCCGGAAAGGAACTGAGATCGTGGCGACGCATCACGACGAAGATCTCGGCGGCGTTCGCGATGATCTCGACGGCCCCGCCCGCTCCGGGCAGTCTGACCGTCGGGTTCTTCCAGTCACCGATGAAACTTGTGTTCAGACTGCCCGTTCGATCGATTTGGGCGGCCCCGAGAAATCCGACGTCGACGTTGCCACCTTGCAGGACGTAACCGAAGAGCGCGGCCATGCTCAGCACGGATTCGGCACCGGAGACAACCACGGAGTCCGCGATACCCTCGGCCATTGCCGACGGATGTGCACCGCACACTCCGGATTCGTAGATCAGCTCGACGTCCGGATTCGACGTGTGCCGCGCGAGATCGACTGCGAGCGTGGGTAGTCCAACTCCGGCGAAGACCCGGCGCTTACCCGCCAATTCGCGTGCCGCGACGGCGACGATCGTTTCGGTGGAGGTGGTGCTACCGGTGTCGATCGTGGTGGTCATAGTCTGCTCCCGTAGTCGACTGGTGTGGAGAGGTTTGGTCCGACCTCGAGATCCGACCAGTAGTCGGCTCCGAGTTTGGCGAGATACTCGCCGTGACTGTCGAGTGCGTACACCCATTCGTCGAGCCAATTTCTCAGCCGTGAAGGGTCTTTGGAGATTTCAGTCCAGCGTCGGTAGAAGCCGCAATCGCGGTCGTAGTATCCCTGCGCGTACGACGGGTGTGCGCCGCGCGGGCAGACGACAACCGCGTCGACTGCATGCGAGGGAATCAGAGTTCGGCTCGGGTCTGACCTGATGACCTCGTCGTCGACCAGTTCTTCGACAACGACGATTGCCTTCTTCGCGGCGTACACGGCCTCTTGCTGCACCCCGGCGATGCCCCAGATCTGCGCGTTCCCGGACGTGTCCGCTCGCTGTGCGCCGATGATCGTGACATCCGGATTCAATGGCGGCACAACGTAGACGCTCCCGCCGCCGTACGGGTCCTCGACGAGTCTCAGTTGTGGGTTGAGTGCGGGTAGATCACTACCGGCGTACGACCGTAGCGGGAAGAAGGGAAGCCTGGCGGCTCCCGCCTGATACCGGCACACCATGCCGTAATGGCTGTATTCCTCGACTTCGAGGGGGAGCGGGTCCTGGTTCTCGATGCGTCTGCGTAACTCGTACAGAGAACCTGCGGAGCCGCTGGCGAAGAACGAAGCGACCAGCTTTCGGACGCAGCCGGCGGCGACGAGTTGATCGGAAACGATGTCCGGCGTCATCCGGCACAGCGTGAGGTCCTTCCTGCCCTGCCGGATGATCTCGTGTGCCGCGGCAAATGGAATGAGATGCGAAAAGCCCTCCAACGCAACAGTCATTCCGTCGCCGACGTATCGACCGATAGCCTCTTTCATCGAGAGCGTCTTGTCCACGTGTGTACCTCTTCTTACGTTCTCGCGCACTTGGTCGGTTTCGGAAACTTGACATGGTCGGCCGGTGTGGCGCAACAATGTCGGGTGGAAATTCATCAGATCAACGCATTTCTCGCGGTGGCTGAGGAGCTACATTTCGGCCGTGCGGCTCAGCGCCTTCGGATTGCGCAACCGCCGCTGAGTCGAACGATCAGGCAATTCGAGAAACAGCTCGGTTCGCCGTTGTTCGATCGAAGTACTCGAACTGTGCGGTTGACTGCTGCCGGTGAAGCACTGCTGCTTCCGGCGCGCGAAATTCTGGACGCGTGCCGGATGGCCGAGATCGCGGTATCCGCGGCAGGCCAGGGAACGACAGGTCGCGTTCGCCTGGGCTTCGCGGGAACCTCGTCGCACCTGCTCGTCGGGCGGTGGGCGAAATTGGTGAGAAAGACGAACCCCGGTATCGAATTTGTACTCGACAGTTCCGCTTTCGCGAACGAGGCGTTGTTGATGTTGCTCGATCGACGCCTCGACATCGGGATGGTCCGGTGGACCGTCCCGCCGCTCGGGATCACGTCGAGATTGATCGCCGAGGAGAACTTTCTGGTTGCCATGTCGAAAGACCATCCGATGGCGTCGAGGGAATCGGTTCGGTTGATCGAATTGGAGTCCGAGAATTGGGTGACGCTTCCGGCGGAGCCGGGTTCGATTCTGCGGGAGTCTCTGCTCACTGCGTCGAAGAACGCAGGGTTCCTGGCTCGAATCGTGCAGACGGCACCGGATTCGATGTCGTTGATCGCGCTGGTGTCCGCGGAAATCGGATGCTCGTTGACTATTTCGTCGGTGGCGCAAAGCATCGTGAACCCTGATGTTGTCTTTGTTCCCGTCATGGATCCACCTCCTCCCCTTCAACTGCGTATCGCCTGGCGAGATGGAGACGACAGACCTGCTCTTCTCGAAGTGTTGAAATTGTCCGAGCAGGCGCTGCCGTCCCTGGCTTAGACGGTTGCCCGACCGGTAGGAATTTCACCCGCTTCGGACTTCGGCGAGTTTGCAGTATCGGCAAGAGCGTTCTCGAGTTCGAGCTCGTCGTAATCCGCTTGCTCGGCCGTCGAGAGTTCGCTTGCGTTGTAGCCGGTACGTCGGAGCAGGAGAAGGGTGCAGATCAGCGAGACAAGTGCGTACAGTCCGGACACGATCGCGACCCCGACGATGTTGCCTGACGTGTTGAGCATCCACTGCGCCAGTACCGGAGTTCCGCCGCCGACGACAAGGGAACACAGTTGATACGCCGTCGACAGACCCGTGTAACGGATGTTCGCAGGGAAGGCGCGAGCGAGAACGCCGGCGATGGCGCCGTAGAACATCGAGTGCGGGATCGTGGCGAGACACATCGCAACGACTGCGATGGTGAAGTTCCCGGTTCTGATGGCAAAGAACATCGCGGGCATGAGAACGAACTCCGGTATCACCATCAGGCACATGGCCTTCCGCATGTCTATCTTGGAAACCAGAACGGCCCCGAACGGTTGGACGATGAACTGCACGACAAGTGCGATCGCGATAGCGGCGAGGAATGTGCCGCGGTCGTATCCGAGTTCTTTTGTAGCCCAGGACAATGCGAAGGTGTTCTTGAAATAGGTGACCTGGGCGAGGGGGAGTGCGCCGGCGCCGAGGAGAACCAGCACCCAATGCTTGCGCAATACTTCGGCGAGCGGAAGTTTGACGACCTTCTTGCGGGCGAGAACGGCCTTCATCTCGTCGGACTCTTCGAGTTTCAGGCGAATGATCATGCCGAGGATGACCAGGCCTGCCGAAACGAGAAAAGGGATTCGCCAGCCGTAGAGAAGGAATGACGGCGTCGGCATCGAGGACAGCAGGAAGAATGCGATGGTTGCCAACAGATTTCCCGCGGGGGAGCCCTGCTGAGCGAACGCGGAGTAGAGGATGCTCTTGCCCTTCGGCGCGTTCTCGCTGGCGATGAGTACCGCGCCACCCCACTCACCACCGACCGCAATTCCTTGGATCACGCGAAGGGTGACCAGACCGATCGGGGCCCACATGCCGACCTGCGCGTAGGTGGGGAGGAGTCCGATCCCGACAGTGGCGACGCCCATCATCATCAAGGTGATGACCAGAGTGTTCTTGCGCCCGATCCGGTCTCCGAGATGACCGAAGATGATCCCGCCGATCGGCCTGGCGAGGAACCCTGCCCACAGGGTGATGAAGGCGAGGAGCGTGCCGACTCCGTTCGGCAGTGTGTCGGAGAAGAAGATCTCGCCGAATACCAGGGCAGCCGCGGTGCCGTAGATATAGAAGTCGTACCACTCGATGGTGGTTCCGATGAATGAAGCGATACCGGCTCTTCGTGCCTTGGCGTTGATCTCCTCGGAACTGCGAGTGGGTGAACTCATGCGTGGCGACCTTTCTCTGCAACATTCGCGGCGCCGAAACGTGGCGCGCCTGAATGAGATTCGCAGAGTGGTGTAGGTCACGTCCAATACCAACTTGGTCGCCTATTGATACCTCAGGAGTATCAATAGGCGACCATGATCAGCTCTTCCGGTATGGAAGGATCGGGGTGATTACTCGGACCAGTTGTACGTCCGCTCGACGGCCTTGTTCCACTCCGCGTACAGCCGTGACCTTTCGGACTCGTCCATCGCCGGTTCCCAGGTTTGGCCGACGGCCCAGTTGTTGCGGATGTCTTCGGTGTCGGCCCAATAACCGATGGCGAGGCCCGCTGCATACGCAGCGCCGAGTGCTGTCGTTTCGTTGACCACCGGACGGATGACGGGAACTCCGAGGATGTCCGACTGGAACTGCATCAGGGTTTCGTTGACCACCATGCCGCCGTCGACCTTCAGCGCGGACAGTTCGACTCCCGAATCCGCACGCATGGCGTCGATGACCTCACGGGTTTGGTATGCCGTCGCCTCGAGCGCCGCGCGAGCCAGGTGTCCCTTGTTGACGAACCGCGTCAGGCCGACGATCACGCCGCGTGCATCCGGTCGCCACCGGGGTGCGAACAGTCCGGAGAACGCGGGTACGAAGTAGGCGCCGCCGTTGTCGTCGACACTTGCGGCGAGTGGCTCGATGTCCTTGGCGTTCTGAATGATTCCGAGATTGTCCCGAAGCCACTGTACCAAGGAGCCGGTCACCGCGACGGAACCTTCGAGTGCGTATACGGCAGGGGCTTCGCCGAGTTTGTAGCAGACGGTCGTCAGCAGTCCGTGCTTGCTGTGCACCGGCTTCGTTCCGGTGTTGAGAAGCATGAAATTGCCGGTGCCGTAGGTGTTCTTGGCTTCACCCTCGGAGAGGCAGGCCTGGCCGAATGTGGCTGCCTGCTGGTCACCGAGGATTCCGGCGACCGGCACACCGGCGAGATTGCCGCGAGGACGGCCGGTGCCGTAGACCTCGGACGAACTCCGGATTTCCGGGAGCATCGACATCGGGATTCCGAAGTCCGCGCAGATCGATTCGTCCCACTGAAGGGTCTCGAGATCCATCAGCATCGTGCGTGACGCATTGGTGACATCTGTCACGTGAACACCGTCGGTCAGGTTCCATACGATCCACGTGTCGACGGTGCCGAAGCACAATTCTCCGGCCTCCGCTTTGGCTCTCGCGCCGTCCACGTTGTCGAGAATCCACCGGATCTTCGGCCCGGCGAAGTAGGTCGAGAGCGGCAGTCCGGTCTTGTCTCGGTACTTGTCCGGACCCTCGTCGCCGCCCAGTTCGACACACAGTTGATCCGTGCGCGTGTCCTGCCACACGATCGCGTTGTAGATCGGCTTGCCCGTCGAACGCTCCCAAACGACGGTCGTCTCACGCTGATTCGTGATTCCGACGGCCGCGATGTCGGCCCGCGTGAGGTCGACCTTCGCGAGAGCGCCGGCCACCACCTCCCGGGTGTTGATCCACAGCGCAACCGGGTCGTGCTCGACCCAACCGGCACGCGGGAAAATCTGCTCGTGTTCTTTCTGCGCAACGCTCACCACGGCGCCGTCGTGATCGAAGATCATGCAGCGGCTCGACGTCGTGCCTTGGTCGATGGCGGCGATGTATTGATTCACTGTGCTCCTATGTTCGGGCGCGTTCGCAGTTATCCGTGCGCTGTCGCAGTATGTGGATCAAGCTACTAGCCTGTAAACGGATTCGTCGTCGACTTACAGGAGACCGGGTTGAGTAAGCAGCAAGGTGCGCAGTTTCTCGGCCCGCAGCAGCGTGAAGCTGCTTGGGAACAGCTTCAGACCGAGCAATTCGACGTCGTCGTTGTCGGCGGCGGTGTTGTCGGTGTCGGGGCTGCGCTCGATGCGGCCACCCGCGGACTCAAGGTTGCGTTGGTCGAGGCCCGTGACTACGCATCCGGCACGTCCAGTCGCTCGTCGAAGATGTTCCACGGCGGTCTCCGCTATCTAGAGCAACTCGAATTCGGCCTCGTTCGTGAAGCATTGCGTGAGCGCGAACTCTCGCTGACCACGCTCGCTCCGCACCTGGTCAAGCCGCTGAAGTTCCTGTTCCCTCTGGCTCACCGAGTGTGGGAGCGCCCGTACATGGCGGCGGGAATCTTCCTCTACGACCGAATGGGCGGCGCAAAGTCGGTCCCCTCCCAGAAGCACTTGACGCGGGCGGGCGCACTACGCATGTCGCCGAGCCTCAAGCGCAGTTCGCTGACCGGTGGCATCCAGTACTACGACACCGTCGTCGACGACGCTCGGCACACCATGACCGTCGCACGGACCGCTGCACACTACGGCGCGGTCGTCCGAACGTCGACGCAGGTCGTCGGCTTTCTGCGGGAAGCGGATCGGGTCTCGGGAGTTCGTGTTCGGGACTGCGAAGACGGCCGTACCGCCGAGGTCAAGGGTCACGTCGTCATCAATGCGACCGGTGTCTGGACGGACGAGATCCAAGCGCTCTCACGTCAGCGCGGACGGTTCCGGGTGCGAGCGTCGAAGGGCGTACACATCGTCGTCCCGCGCGATCGCATCGTCAGTGAAGCCGCCATCATCCTGCGTACCGAGAAGTCGGTGCTGTTCGTCATTCCGTGGGGCAGTCACTGGATCATCGGCACCACTGATACCGACTGGAACCTGGATCTCGCACATCCGGCGGCAACCAAAGCAGATATCGACTACATCCTCGGCCACGTGAACTCCGTCCTGGTCACGCCGTTGACGCACGCCGACATCGACGGTGTGTACGCCGGTCTGCGTCCGCTGCTTGCCGGTGAAAGCGACGAGACGTCGAAGCTCTCGCGCGAGCACGCCGTTGCCCGTGTGGCTCCAGGTCTGGTCGCCATCGCCGGCGGAAAGTACACGACGTATCGGGTCATGGCGGAAGACGCCGTCGACGTCGCAGCAGAAGACATTCCGGCGCGGGTTGCGTCGTCGATCACGGAGAAGGTACCGCTCGTCGGCGCCGACGGATACTTCGCGTTGATCAACCAGACCGTGCAACTGGGCGAGCAGTACGGCTTGCATCCGTATCGCGTCAAGCACCTGCTCGACCGCTACGGTTCGCTCATCACCGAGGTCCTCGAACTCGGCCGGCAGACACCGGAGTTGTTGCAGCCCATCACGGACGCGCCCGATTACCTTCAGGTCGAAGCTGTGTACGCCGCCGCGGCCGAGGGGGCACTGCACCTCGACGACATTCTGGCCCGCCGTACGCGTATCGCAATCGAATATCCGCATCGTGGTGTCAACTGCGCACAGCAGGTCGCCGGATTGGTTGCCCCGATTCTCGGTTGGGATGCCGCCACCGTCGAACGCGAAGTCGACACGTACCGAGCGCGTGTCGAAGCCGAAATCGAGTCTCAGACCCAGCCGGACGACGAGTCGGCGGACGCATTGCGCGCCGCAGCGCCGGAGTCGCGGGCCGAGATCCTCGAGCCCGTCGTCGTGGTGCCGGATCGGGTCTGAGTCGCCTGTCGTTTGTTCTCGGTCTGTCGCGGGTAGGCGGATGGCGAATCACCACCCGTGTCAGCACAGACCGGTCGAGCGTCACCCAGGAGGATCTCAATGTTCGGTAATCGGTCGCGATCTGCTGAGGAACACATAGCTACCGGCTATCTGGTCACTCACCTGTGCGGGGCGATGGTGGGGCTGCAACTCTCGCGGTCACTCGCGGACTCGTACGGCGTCTGGGCCGACGGTGAGCTGGACTCGTTGCCGGGTGAGCTCGAGTACGAGATCGAGCAGCTGCTGCAACTGATCGAGGACACCCAGGGCATATCTCTGCCGCGGTACTCCAAGATCGACGCGACGGTCAATCGGATCAGACGCCTCGTTCACGTCGACGCAATCTGGCGCAACCGTCTCGTGAAGTTGGCAACTCTCGAGATCATGCGGACCGCTCTGTGCGGCAAGAGTGCGATGTGGGAGGTCCTGCGAGACATTCCGGCCGGGGAGACCGAGGAGCAGTACCGCGAACTCAACGACCTGGTGTCCAAGCAGATCACCACGGTCACGGCGCTGCATCACCGCGCAGCTACGGAGGCTTTCCAGGGGACGGACGGGCGGGAATCGGCGAGCGGCGGCGACCCCATCAGGTCGAGTAAGTAAGGTTTGTACCGTTCGATGAAGAATTCGATGAACGGTAGACCCCGAGGTGTATGGAGATGGCTGAGCGCGACCAAGCACTGACAGAACCCAAGGCAGTGTTCGCGGCGTTGGCGGAGATCCTCTACTCCGCGGCAGACAGCGCCGAGGTGTACTCCGCGATCTGTTCGGCGGCTGTCGAGTTGATTCCCGGTTGCGACCACGCAAGTCTGATGCTGCGACGTGGAAACACCAACGTCACCGTAGCGGCGAGCGACGAGATCGCCGATTATGCAGACGATCTCGAGCGTGCCACCGGTGAGGGGCCGTGCATCGACGCCCTCGATACGGAGGCGCCGCAACTCGAGTCGGACCTTCGCACCCCGAATCAGTGGCCCGAGTTCGCTCGGAAAGTAGTGGCAGAGACACCCATTCGCGGATCGATGGGGTTCCGGCTGATGGTAGATCGTCAGAAGTTCGGTGCCCTCAACCTCTTCTCGGACACTCCGGGGGCTTTCACCGAAACCGTTGCCGACCACGCGATCATGTTGGCGTCATTTGCATCCGTGGCTGTCACTGCGCTGACGCGAGGTGAGGACGCCGACTCGTTGCGACGTGGTCTGGCAAGCAGCCGCGAAATCGGTCAGGCCGTCGGTCTGCTGATGGCACTGCATCGTGTGTCCGACGACGAGGCCTTCGACATTCTGGTGCGAACCTCACAAAACATGAACGTCAAGATCGCCGAATTGGCGCGCAAGGTCATCGTCCAGCATCGTTCGACTCTGGACTGAGCGCTTCGTTCGTTCCGGGAGAACCGAGGAGTTGAGATCGCTTGCGATCCACCGTCTCTCGAAGAGCTGTCACCACCGCTGCGACCTCCGGGCGTCGCAAGGATTCCGAACGGGCCACCAACCAATAGGAAAGTCTCACCTCGATGTGAGCCGGTAGAACGCGAATCAAATCGTCGTGCTGCTCGGCCATGAAACAGGGGAGAAGGCCGATGCCGGCACCCGCGCGCGTTGCCTCGATGTGTACGAACACGTTGGTGGACGTGACGGCCTCGCGCATGGAAACCGTGAGCTTGCGAGCCAGATCGAGTTCGTCGACCTGCAGCATCGAGTCGATGAAGTACACGAGCGAGTGATCGGCCAGATCTGCGGCACTCTCGGGAACAGCATTCTGACGTAGATAGTCTCGGGACGCGTACAAACCCAGCGCGTAGTCGGCCAGATGGACTGCTTCGGCGCGGTGAACGTGAGGCTTGCCGACCACAACCTCGATGTCGAGACCCGAGCGTATCTGCGACGCCTTTCTGGTTGCGACAACAATCTCGACGCTGACGCGGGGATGGCGTCTGCGAACCGCGGCGCCGGCGGGCGCCGCGATGTATGCGCTGAATCCGTCGGTCGCCGAGACTCGCACGACGCCGTCGAGTTGCTGCTGACCGGTGGAGTCGAGCGCCAGTTCGTTCACCGCGGCCTCGATGCGCTCGGCCGCGCTGAGGGCTTGTCTGCCCAGGTCGGTCAGCTCCCAGCCGCCGGACGAGCGGACCAGGACACGGCCGCCGAGACACTTCTCGAGCGAGGAAATGCGGCGCGAGATGGTGGTGTGATTGAGGCCGAGGTCGTCGGCGGCGGTGTTGAAGCGACCGGTGCGACCGACCGCGAGAAGCACCAGTAGGTCGTCCGGGCTCAGTCCGAGAGTCATATCTGCATTTTTGCACCTATATGGTGCGAGATTTGTCATTGTCGTGCCATCAATCTGCACTGATACTCATCGAGTCACAAAAAATGTGCGAGCGGTCACATTCCTGATCGTGAAGAGCAGGCGAATCGCGAACTGAAGACGAGGGAGTCCACGATGAGCGTCGACAACATGCCGAAACCTGAGAGCCAAGCCCCACCATCGGGGCTGAAGAAGGTGGTCGGCGCCTCGATGGCGGGCACCGTGGTCGAGTGGTACGAGTTCTTTCTGTACGGCACGGCGGCCACGCTGGTCTTCAGCAAGGTCTTCTTCCCCGGCGGCGGCAACGAGCTGGATGCGATCATCGCGGCTTTCATCACCTACGCCGTCGGATTCGCCGCCCGGCCACTCGGCGGAATCGTCTTCGGATACTTCGGAGACAAATTCGGCCGAAAGCAGTTGCTGCAGTTCAGTTTGCTGTTGGTCGGCGCCGCAACGTTCTTGATGGGCTGCCTGCCTACCTACGGTCAGATCGGCTACTGGGCGCCGGCAATGCTGGTCACGCTGCGCTTCATCCAAGGATTCGCGGTCGGCGGCGAATGGGGTGGGGCGGTACTCCTGGTCGCCGAGCACAGCCCGAATCGATCGCGCGGATTCTGGTCGTCGTGGCCTCAGGCCGGCGTGCCGATGGGCAACCTGGTGGCGACGGTCGTGCTGTTGATCCTGACGTCGACGCTCTCGGACGAATCCTTCATGAGTTGGGGCTGGCGCGTTGCCTTCTGGCTCTCCGCGGTGATCGTTCTGGTCGGGTACTACGTTCGGACCAAGGTCACCGATGCTCCCATTTTCATTGCGGCGCAGAAGGAAGCAGAACTGGTCAAGGCAACCTCGTACAGCGTTTTCGAGGTCGTCAAGCGTTACCCGCGCGGAGTGTTGACCGCGATGGGGCTGCGTTTCGCCGAAAACGTCATGTACTACCTCGTGGTGACCTTCTCGATCACTTACCTCAAGGTCGTCGTTCATGCGGACACGGCGCACATCCTCTGGTGGATGCTGATGGCACATGCCGTGCACTTCGCAGTGATTCCGTTGGTAGGCAAACTGTCCGACACGATCGGTCGACGCCCGGTGTACATGATCGGCGCCGTCACCGCCGGAACGTGGGGATTCTTCGCCTTCCCGATGATGAACAGCGGGCACAATGCAGTCATCTTGTCGGCAATCATCATCGGGCTCGTGTTCCACGCGTTCATGTACGCCGGCCAACCCGCGATCATGGCCGAGATGTTCCCGACTCGGATGCGCTACTCCGGTGTCTCGCTGGGTTATCAGGTCACGTCCATCGTGGCGGGTTCACTGGCTCCGATCATCGCGACCGGATTGCTGAGCAAGTTCGACTCCTCGGTCCCCATCGCGATCTATCTCCTGCTGGCATCCCTGGTCACCATCGTTGCAGTCGTTTTCGCGCGGGAGACCAAGGGAATCTCGCTCGAGTCCGTCGACGCCGCTGACGCCCGTGTTCTCGCCGACGAGCGGGCCGGTGTGTCTGTATGACGCTGACCGGAAAGTCTGCTCTGGTCACCGGTGGTGCCAGCGGGATCGGCGAAGCGTGTGCTCGACTCCTCGCCGCCCGCGGCGCGCATGTGACCGTCGCCGATCTCGACGACGTCGCCGCGAAGTCGCTGGCCGACGAGATCGACGGCACGGCGTGGGCCGTCGATCTCCTCGACACCGACCAACTCGTGGATCTGTCACTCGAAACGGACATACTCGTCAACAACGCCGGCATACAACGGGTCAGTCCTATCGAGGATTTCGACGTCGAGGACTTCCGGAAGATTCAGCGCCTCATGGTCGAAGCGCCATTCCTCCTCGCTCGGGCCGCCCTGCCGTACATGTACCGCAACAGTTTCGGTCGCATCGTGAACATTTCCTCGGTCCACGGGCTCCGCGCTTCGGCATTCAAGAGTGCATACGTCACGGCTAAGCACGGACTCGAAGGACTGTCGAAAGTTGTTGCGCTCGAAGGCGCCCCACACGGTGTCACCAGCAACTGCGTCAATCCGGGCTACGTCCTGACGCCACTGGTGCGATCCCAGATCTCCGACCAGGCAAAGGTTCACGGAATCAGTGAATCCGAGGTTGTCGAAAAGGTGATGCTCACCGAGAGCGCAATCAAACGGATGGTCGAGCCTGCGGAGGTGGCATCGCTGGTGGGCTGGTTGGCATCGACCGACGCGTCGATGGTGACGGGGGCGTCGTACACCATCGACGGAGGGTGGAGCGCCAGCTAGACCACCCGAGCTGCTGGGTTTTTCACGCTTCAGGAATCTCGATTCCGAACTTCTCGCGAGTGATGACCTCGGGTTCGGGACCGCCGCGAACTCCGGTGTCGAGTGCGTCGATTGCGGAGAGTTCTTCGGCGGTGAGTTCGAAGTCGAACACGTCGAAGTTCTCCGCGATGCGCGAGGGAGTCACCGACTTGGGGATCACCTGGCGGCCCTGCTGGAGGTGCCAGCGGAGCATCACCTGTGCGGGAGACTTGCCGTGAGAGGAAGCGATAGCGCCGATGGTGGCGTCCTCGAGGGTTGAGCCGTGAGAGCCGTCGCGATAGAACGTGATTCCGCCGATCGGTGACCAGGCCTGAGACAGAATGCCGTGATCGGCGTCGGCCTCGAGCAAGGTCGACTGCCTGAAGTATGGATGGACCTCGATCTGGTTGACCGCCGGCACTACGGACGTTGCGTCCAATAGTCGGGTGAGGTGATCCGGCATGAAGTTACTGACTCCGATGGCACGAACCTTGCCGTCTGCGAGAAGTGTTTCCAGGGCCTTGTATGCGTCGATGGTGCGCTCGAACTCGCTCGGCAACGCCTGGTGAAGGATGAGGAGGTCAAGTTGCTCGACTCCGAGTTTGCCTGCGCTCTTGTCGAAGGCGTGCAAGGTCTCGTCGTATCCGTAGTCGGTGATCCAGACTTTCGTTTCGACGAAGATCTCACCGCGATCGAGACCGGATCGCCGGATCGCCTCGCCGACGCCCTTCTCGTTGCCGTAGGCCGCAGCCGTATCGATATGGCGATAACCCACCGAAAGCGCGGACTCGACTGCGGCGAGAGTTTCGTCCGGCGGGGTCTGGTAGACGCCGAAGCCCAGCGCGGGGATGTCGACGCCGTTGTTCAGTTTCAGGCTCGGGATGCTCATGTCGTCCACGGTAGCGGCGGCCACTGGTTCGGTGGGAGTGACTGCTCAGCCGGGTAACGGCAGTACCTCCCTCAACCGGCAGTACTTCAGCTCGGTTGGCAGGTGCCGCCGATGGGTAAAGCCTGCGCCCGTTCGCCTACCCAGCGGCCGATGTCGCTGAGCATCGCAGTACCGTCGGCGAAAGTGCCCGAGTCCGGCTTGGCTGCGATGGCGACAGCGAGTTGTCCGGTGCCGCTGCTGATGATCCCGAATTGGCGGACCAGATAGCCGCCGTCGTCGTCCGGCCCCCACCCACCCTTGAATCGAGCGGTTGGGATCACTCCCAGGCCCCAATGTTGGTCGGGGCTGATGCTGCCCATGAGCCCGAAGACTTCGATGGCGTCGCTCCGGCATGGCAGAGTGGCGGCGAATTGCGCTTGGACGGCAAGTGGCCATTGTGTTTGACCGAACGAGCTGAATTCTGGTCGTAGCGTGCGTGATTCCACGGTGGTGGACATATCGCCGGAGGCCACGAGGACTGACTCGACCTTCGCTGCGGCAGTGGTCGGATCGCCGAGGCCTCGCCACAGTTCTTCGGCTGACTCGTTGTCGGAGGTGGTGATCGCCTGCTCGACCGTGGTGAGTTGTGTGTTGTCGGTTTCGTGGAGGGCTGCGATGGACAGTGGGACTTTGATGGTGGACCAGGCGACTCCGTTCTGCCACTCGCCGGCAACGAGTGACTGACCGCCGCCGACGGGCACGAGTGCGATACCCACGGCGCCGCCGAGGGTGTTGCCCAGGGCCTCGAATCCGGCGAGCGGGCCGACACCGTTGCCCGGGGCGGCAGGAGTCTCTGTCGGCTCCGGCGGAACGACGACGATCTCGGTGATCGTCTCGACCTTCTCCGACGACTCGTCTCGCGTCGGAATCGTGCAGCCCGCGAGGGCTGCTGCAGAAGCAGTGGCGAGTGCAACCGCCAGGAGTCGTCGGCGCGTCCCGCTACGAGCCTCGACGCACTGCTCAATAGACATAGACCACCGCGTTGTTTCCGCCGGTACACGTGACGACTTTGTTGCCGGCGCAGTTCATCGAGTACCGAGTTCCCGTGACCGGACTGACCGCGCTGATGGAGACCGGGCCGCCGCGTCGGCCCTGGCTCACGTACTGGTAGCGCACTTCTTCGGCGAACTCACAAGACGTCACGCTGGTGCCGACGGCGGACGTTGTGAATTCGTTGTTCGAGAACACCGATCCACAACGCGCTGCGCTGGCAGGGACCGACTCGTTGGGCGCGGGTGTGACGACGCCGTTTTGCGGCGCGGCCGCGGGTGAGGTGATCACCACGGTTTCCGTGCGTGCGGTGTTCTCGTCGGAATTGTCGTTCAAGACAAGAGGGAGAACCCATACGTAGACCACGACGGCGACGAGTGCGACTGTGACAACTCCCAGTAAGACCCACAGCCATGCATACGATTTCGGCGGGCGGGGAGGCATCGGCGAATATCCAGTGCCTTGACCGTATGGGGGCCGGGGCGGGGTGTAAGCAGGCTGATGTCCCGAGTACGGCGCCTGACCGGGTGTGATGCCCGGCGGCGGAGGAGGGGGCGGAGGGAGAGGCGTCGTGTGGTTGGGGTCGTTGTTCCAGGGATACGGCGGCTGTGGTGTTGTCATTTCGGGCTGCTCCTCTGCCTACTTGATAGAAGTGGGCCGAGTTAGTCGTCGATCACCGCACATCGAAATTACCGATTGTTAGGTTTCTGCGAATTGCCCGTCTTAGTTATATACGACCGGTCTGACTTCTTTTGCACTTGTGGCTCGTCAATGAGTGAGCACTATCTTCAAGCCGACTATGAGGGTGGCGACGGCAGCGAGGCCGAAGGCTGCCAGATGTGTGTTCGTGCTGACCTTCTCGCCGTGAAGACGGCTGATCACGTAACTGGTGGATCCGATGCGCAGGATCAAGACGATTTCCGCGATCAACTGCGCCGTCCGTGGTTCCAGGAAGTTGAACCACGCCGTCGCGAGAATGGCGACAGGAACAACCGCAGAGGTGAGGATCGGGACAGAATCGCGCAGCGAGTCGATTCTCTCCGCGGTGGTGAGACGGCGGTCGTTGCGAATGCTCTCGCCGACGCTCTCGGCAAATGTGTGGGCGATGTACGTCGACAATGCCGTGCCGACCACAATCGCGGCGCCCAGTGATTCCTGAGATTTTGTCACCGGGACGAGTGCGGCGAGGACAAGAATGTTGCCGTAGATGTACGCGGTGGTTCTCGCCGCCACACGTTCTTGTCCCAGCGGCGCACCGTGAGACGTGATCGGCCGGTTCAGCATTGTTCGCAGGTCCCACTCCATGTTCAGAGCATGGCAGATCAGACCCTCGGGCTGTAGTGCATCGGATTATCTCGCTGCTCGAGCGGCGGTAGATTGCGCGCCGGTGTGTGGACCAGTGGTGCCCCGGCGGGAATTCTGCCGCTGGCTCGGTCCCATCCCGCGCGAGCGCGCGGTTGATACCGGTATCGCCACGGCACCAGGCGGAAGACGGCGTTGACGGTGCGGCCGACAGCGTTGTGAATTTTCTGATCGCGACTGGTCCACGAGTAGCCGAGAAGGTCGCGAACCGGTTGGTCGTACATGCCCACTGTCAGCCACACGAATCCGCGGGCGAGGGGAATCCGCGTGAGCCGCCACAACGGATTGGGTAGCCACGTCATGTACGGGGGCTTTCCCAGCCCCGACAAATCCAAGACGTCGCGGGTCGCTTTGTTGTCTTCGAGTACGTTGCGGCACATGTGGTCCCAATACTCCTGAAACGCCTCCCAGGTTTCGGGAACTGGGCGCATGCTCATCCCGTACAGGCGGTACCACTGAATGTGCTCGGTGAAGAGTTGTCGTTTCTGGGCCTCGGTCAGGCCACCGGAGAAGTTCTCGGCGGTGACGATGGTGCCCATGAAGAATGTCGCGTGCGCCCAGTAGAAGGTGTCGGGATCAAGGGCGTGGTACCGGCGTCCTAGCTTGTCGATGCCCTTGATCCGTGTGTGATAGCCACGGACTTCTTCGGCTGTCTGCTGCGCGCGATCGCCGTCGAAGACCACGCCGGCAATGGGATACAGCGAGCGGTACAGCCGTTCCCAGCGCTCGTCGAAGAACTGCGAGTGCTCCTCGACCCCGGCGCCGAGACCAGGGTGCATGTTTTGCATCGAACCTGCCCAGACACCTTGGAGCATCCCGCGCCAGTCGCCGAAATACTTCCAGGTCAGGGAATCCGGACCGAGGGGAATCGGGGTGCTGCTGTCGCCAAGTTGACTACGCATGTTGTCAGATTAGGATCGACAACAGCGGTAGTCAAGGATCGAATACCGGGTGCATTGAAGAACAAGTGTCGGCGAAGTGGGGAAGTTGTGAGCATCGAAGAACGCAGGGCCACTCGAAAGGCGACGTTGTTCGACGTCGGAGTGACACTGCTCGGTGCGGTCGACGGTCCGGCCGTCAACGTGCGAGCGGTCTGCAAGGCCGCTGGTCTGACCGAGCGGTACTTCTACGAGAGCTTCACCGATCGCGATCAGTACGTTGTCGCGGTCCACACGTTTGTCGCCGAGCGCGCGCAGTCGGCGCTCGCGACGGCAGTGGAGTCCGAGACGACATCCGAGGCAGTCGCCACCGCTGCGGTCGACGCTTTCGTCAAGCTGATGGTCGACGACCCGGCAATGGGGCGAGTGCTTCTGATCGCTCCGCTCTCGGAGCCGGTGCTGAGCGGACGCGGTATCGAATCGATGCCGGCGTTCGTGGACCTGGTGTACGACCAGTTGTCCGAGATTGCTGATCCGGTGGACAAGCAGCTGGTGGCAGTCGGGCTGGTCGGGGCGTTGTTCACACTGTTCATCGGTTATCTGGACGGCTCGATCGTCGTCGAGCGCGAGCGATTTGTGCGCCATTGCGTCCGGCTGCTGATCAACGCTAACCAGGCGTGAACGGCTGGCACGCGGGGCAGAAGAAGATATTTCGCTCGGTGAGCTGATCCGGTCCGAGGGTGTCTTCTCTGATGCGGGTTCCACATCGGCGGCAAGGTTTTCCGCGTCTGCCGTACACCCACGTTTGCCTACCTGGGCGGGTGTCGCCGGTGGTGACCCGGATGCGACGCGACTTGTTGACGTTGATGGTGCGGAATGACAGATCCACAATCGCGTCGAGGTTCCCGGCGCGGTGTGTCGGCGTCTTCGGGTGAATGCCTCGTAGGAAGCAGATCTCGTTGCGGTACACGTTGCCCAGTCCGGCCATCACGCGCTGATCCAGGAGCGCGATTCCGATCGGTACGGAGTCTGCAGCGCGAAGATTCTCGACGGCCACGGAACTGTCCCAATCGGTCCCGAGCAGGTCCGGTCCGAGGTGCCCGACGGCCTCCTGTTCCTGCCCCAGTTCGAGGATCTCGGTGACTCCCAGTGAAAAGCCCACTGCTACAGAGTCTTCGGTGGCCAAGATTATGCGCGCTTGATGGGCGGGTCTGCGCCAGCGCTCGCCGGGGCGATAAATCTGCCACTGACCCTCCATCTTCAGATGCGTGTGAATTGACGCTTCGCCCACGCGGATCAGCAGATGCTTTCCGCGGCTGGCGACGGAATCCACACGATGTCCCGATAAATCGACGGTGGCATAGCGAGGAACGCGGACATCGCAGGTGGTGAGTACCTTCTCGGCCAGGGCAGCGCGCAAATCGTTGGCGGCCCGCCACACGGTATCGCCCTCAGGCATGGTCGCCGCTCCAGCACTTCACGATCGCAACCATCATGACCTCAATCCTCATGACCTCAACCGGAATCCGCGAGGGGTGGCCGCGAAGCCGGCTTCGACCAGGACGGGAGCAAAATCGTTGCCGTGGATGGTCTCTCCGTCGACCTTCTCCACTACCAACTTGTCGACAGCGCGAGAAGTCACCTTCTGGGCAAGCGACAGCGCTGCCAGGCGCAAAGTTCCGCCGTCGTCGGTGAATGTCAGGATGGTGCGACCGCCGCGCTCGACGAACAGAACCAACTCGCCCTCCACCAGAACGACCAGTGCTCCCGCCTTACGTCCGGGTCGGTGTCCGGGTGACTCTTCGCCCCCCGACGCCGGCCACGGCAGTGCGGCGCCGTATGGATTGGCCGGGTCGCACGCCGCGAGAGTGACTGCAGCCGAGGAGGTGTGGCGCCCCTCGATGGAATCACCGAACGTGCGCAAGCGGTCGACCACGGGAGGCGTCGAGAATTGAGCGCCGCCCAGGGTGTCCACGAAGTATCCGCGTCGAGCGCGCCCGTTGTCCTCGAACGTGCTCAGTACCTTGTAGATCAACGCGAAACCGCCCGGCACGTTCTCGCTCATCACCGATCCGCGGGTGACTACGCCGTACCGTTCGAGCAGCAGATCAGCCGTGGCGTGCGCCCGGATAGTGGGGTCAGGTTCGATACCTGGCAGCTGGAACCACCGACCGGAGGCGGTTGCCGGTCCCGTGCGAGCCGGGGTTGAAGTGCGCGCCATTCCGCGGTACGGACGGGCACGAGGAACACGTCGAGGCGATCGGTGACTTGTGGTGGTTCTGGTGGTGTCCGAGAGAAGTGCGCGCAGCGGTGCGACGGTGTCGTTACCGATGTGTCCGAGCCACACCAACTCCCACAGTGCCGTCGTCACCGCACTGTCGACCGTGTCTGCAGCCGACTCCGTAGTTTGCAACGCGTCGACCAACTGGCGGAAGAAGTAGGCACCGCCGCCGGACAGCAGGTCGAGGATGCGCTTCTGCAACTCCGAGACGTCGGTGTCGGCGGGCGAATTGAGCGTGATCGGTGCCAGGTCGGCGGGGTGCAGCACTACCCACCCGTCTTTGCCGGAGATTGCTCCGGATCCGGACCACAGGACTTCGCCCGTCGAGGTGAGTTCGTCCAACATCGCGGGGGAGTAGTCGGCGACTCGGCTCGGCAGGATCAACGATTCGAGAGCGGACGCCGGAATCGGAACGCCGGCAAGTTGATCGACTACCGTTGCAACACCGTCGATTCCGCGCAGCGTGCCGCCCACATGCTGCCAACCGGGAAGGAAACGTCCGAGCGTTGCGGTACTGACCGGCTCGACCTCTTGCCGTGCCGCGGCGAGCGAGCGACGCCGCAAGCGGCGCAGGACTTCGGCGTCGCACCATTCGCTCCCAGTTGCAGACGGGCGGAATTCTCCTTCGAGAACACGCTTTTCGAGCGCGAGCCGACCGAGAACGTCACGCGCGACGGATACTCCGATACCGAAGCGTGCAGCCGCATCCGTGAGAGTGAATGGTCCGTGGGTGCGTGCGTATCGGCTCAGGAGGTCGTCGAGTGGCTGATCGACCGGCTCGATGAACGCGGCCGGAACCCCGATGGGTAGGGGAACGCCGAGTCCATCGCGAAGGCGCGCTGCATCTTCGACGACGGTCCACCAGCTCTCGCCCGCATAGGAGACGTGGAGGGCACGTTTGTCTGCGACCAACTTGTCGAGCCACGAGACCGGATCTTCGAGACAGCGTTCGGTGACTTCTTCGGTGGTCAGCGGGCCGAGCATGCGGAGGAGGTCGGCGACGCCCTCGAGGTCCTTGGCCTTGCGGTCCGGAGCGAGCCGTTGCAGTTCACGTTCTGCCTGCTCGATCACTCCGGCGTCGAGCAGTTCGCGCAGTTCGACGCGGCCGAGGAGTTCGGCCAACAGCGTGGAGTCCAACGACAGTGCGGCGGCGCGTCGCTCGGCCAGGGGGCTGTCGCCCTCGTACATGAACGCGCCCACGTAGTTGAACAGGAGCGCACTTGCGAACGGTGAAGGCGAGGGCGTCTCCACTTCGACTATTCGAATCTGGCGCCGTTCGATCTTGCCGAACAATTCCTTCAGTGCCGGCAGGTCGTAGACGTCCTGCAAGCACTCACGCACGGTCTCGAGCAGGATCGGGAATGTCGGGAACTTGCGAGCGACGTCCAGCAGTTGCGCCGACCGCTGACGTTGCTGCCACAGTGGAGCACGCTTGCCGGGATTGCGGCGTGGGAGAAGCAGTGCGCGGGCGGCACATTCGCGGAATCGGGAGGCGAACAATGCCGAGCCACCCACCTCCTGGGTGACCAGATCTTCGATGTCCTCGACGTCGAAGGTGAACAGTTCGGCGCCGGGAGGTTCGTTCTCGGTGTCGGGGAGACGGATGATGATGCCGTCGTCGGAGGCCGTCGGACTGGAATCGACGCCGTATCGTTCCTGCAAGCGGGCCCCGATGGCGAGGGCCCACGGTGCGTGAACCCGTTGGCCGTACGGGGAATGCAGCACCAGACGCCAATCGCCGAGTTCGTCGCGGAAGCGCTCGACAACCAATGTTCGATCCGACGGGACCTGCCCGGTGGCATTCTTCTGCTCACCGACGAGTTGGATCAGATTGGTTGTGGCGTTGTGATCGAGCCCGCCCACGCGACAACGCTCGACGACGTCGGCTTCGTTACCCAGCGCGGTCTCTCGAACGAATTGTCCCAACGCCTGTCCGAGTTCGGCAGGGCGACCGAGTCCGTCGCCGTGCCAGAAGGGCAAACGACCGGGCATGCCGTAGGCCGGGCTGACCAGAACCCGATCGAAGGTGATCTCCTCGATCCGCCAACTGGTGGCGCCGAGCGCAAAGACGTCGCCGACCCGGGATTCGTAGACCATTTCTTCGTCGAGTTCGCCGACCCTTGATGCTTTCTCACCGACCATGTAGACCGTGAAGAGGCCGCGGTCGGGGATGGCGCCGCCGGAAGTGACTGCCAAGCGCTGCGAACCCGGGCGGCCCGTCAGAGTGTTGGACTCGCGATCCCAGACCAGGCGCGGACGTAATTCGGCGAACTCGTCCGAGGGGTACCGCCCGGCGAGCAGATCCAGAGTCGACTCGTAGGCCGAACGGGGAAGCGTTGCAAAGGAACCGCTTCGGCGCACCGTCTCGAACCAGTCGTCGACGTCGATCGGCTCGAGTGCAGTGGCCGCAACAGTTTGCTGGGCAAGGATGTCGAGGGGATTGGCGGGAACGGCCATCGCCTCGATCTTGCCTTCGACCATGCGCTCGACCGTCACCGCGCAGTGGATCAGGTCGGTGCGATGTTTGGGGAAGACGACGCCTCGTGAGATCTCGCCGACCTGGTGGCCGGCGCGACCGACACGTTGCAGGCCGCTGGCTACCGAAGGTGGCGCCTCCACCTGGATGACCAAGTCGACGGCGCCCATGTCGATTCCGAGTTCGAGACTGCTGGTGGCGACGACGCATCGCAATCGACCCGATTTGAGGTCGTCTTCGATGAGGGCTCGCTGGTCTTTGCTGACCGATCCGTGGTGGGCGCGAGCAAGGAGGGGTTCTGCGCCGTAGTTGACCTCGGTGGGAGCTCCGATCTGCGCGGGCGGGCGAGGTGTCTTCTCGACGGCCAGACCGATGCGTTCTGCATGAATCTCGTTGAGCCTGGCCGTCAATCGTTCGGCGAGGCGACGAGAGTTGGCGAACACGATGGACGATCGGTGATCGAGCACGAGGTCGACGATCTGTTCCTCGACGTGTGGCCAGATCGAACCGGCTTGCGGGGTGGGAGATTCGGAACCGTCGGCGGGCGTCGCGATACCCAATTCGGTCATGTCCTCGACGGGGACACGGACCGTGAGGTCGAAGGTCTTGGCGGCAGGCGGTGCCACGATTCGGATCGGTGCCGAACCGGCGAGGAACCGCCCGATCTCCTCGTGGGGACGGACAGTGGCCGACAATCCGATGCGTTGCGCCGGACGCTCGAGCAAGCCGTCCAGACGTTCCAGAGAGAGCGCAAGGTGCGAGCCGCGCTTGGTACCCGCCACCGCGTGAACCTCGTCGACGATCACGGTGTCGACGCCGACCAGTGTTTCCCGGGCAGCGGAGGTGAGCATGAGGAACAACGACTCCGGCGTCGTGATCAGGATGTCCGGAGGACGCTTGATCAACGAGCGCCGATCGGCCTGTGACGTATCGCCGGAACGAACACCGACGGTGATCTCGGGCGGGGTGAGGCCCAGACGTTTCGCAGTCTGTGTGATGCCGACCAGCGGCGCGCGAAGGTTCCGTTCGACGTCCACGCCCAGCGCTTTGAGTGGCGAAATGTAGAGGACTTTGGTGGCGCGTTCGCCTTCGTCCTTGGCGGCGAGTTGATCGAGGGCCCACAGGAACGCCGACAATGTCTTGCCGGAGCCGGTGGGTGCGACGACAAGTGTGTGAGAGCCACTTGCGATGGATTCCCAGGCACCGAGCTGCGCAGCAGTCGGAGCGCTGAAAGCGCCGCCGAACCACTCGCGTGTGGCGGGCGAGAACCTACCGAGGACGTTGGTCACGACCACCATATTGCCCCTTCCCACCGACAGCGTGTTCGTGCCCGCAGCCGAAGTGCAGAGCATACTATTTGCCCTGTTATAGCGATTCTCTTGTTATCGAGAAGGCGAGTGCCTGATGGAAGCAGTCAAGATTGTCCTCGAGCTGGCGGTAGTGCTCGGGGCGATTGTCATGGGTACCAGATCGAGCGGTGTCGCTCTCGGTCTGTGGGGCGGCGCAGGTGTTGCCGTCCTCGTGTTCGTCTTCGGAGAGGACGTCGGCAGTCCGCCGGTCGACGCTCTCCTCATCGTCCTGTCCGTTGTCCTCGCGTCGTCGATGATGCAGGCGGCCGGTGGTATCGACTGGATGGTCACCATCGCGGCCAAGTTGATCGAATCTCGCCCGAAACAGATCACGCTGATCGCGCCGTTGGTGTCATTCCTGTTCTCGGTCGGTGCCGGTACGTCCAACATCCTCTACCCGCTGCTCCCCGTCATCTACGACGTCTCGTACAAGAACGGTGTGCGGCCGTCACGGCCGCTGTCGCTGTCGGTTGTCTCGACCGGTGTGGCGCTGGCGTGTAGTCCGGTGTCCGCGGCGATGGCGGCGATGGTCACGCTGACCGACGTGCCGCCTTACGATTTCGAACTCATCGACATCATCAAGATCACCTTCCCGGCCGCTGTCGTCGGCATCGTCCTCTCCTCCATCGCGGTCAACAGGCTCGGTAAGGATCTCGACGACGACCCGGACATACAGGCGAAGATGAAGTCGGGCGAATTGGCCGGACCTGGTGCAGCGTCCAAGACCGAACTCGTCTCGACGAAGACCGGACGAAACGCGGCACTGATCTTCCTGGCCGGCGTTCTGGCCATCGTGATCTTCGGCCTGTTCAAGGGAATTCGCCCCGAAGCCGCCGACGGTTCCCCGATGGGGATGACACCGATCATCGAAATGCTGATGTTCGTCGTGGGTACGTTGATCCTGCTGGTGTGCCGCCCGAACGTTGCCGACGTGCCCTCGTCGACGGTGTTCCGTGCCGGCATGGTCTCGGCCATCGCGCTGTTCGGTCTGGCATGGCTGACGGACACGTTCATCAGCGCACATTCGGAGCTGATCACGAGCACCGTCGGCGACTGGGTCAACGCCGCGCCGTGGATCTTCGCGCTCGGTGTCTTCCTGGTCTGTGTCCTGACGACCAGCCAGTCGACCGCGACGAGGACCATCGTGCCGATCGGTCTCGCTGCCGGGATTGCACCCGGCCTGGTGAGCGGCATGTGGGCCGGAGCCTTTGCCGGTGTCTATCTGTTGCCGACAAACGGTTCACAGATCGCAGCTGCGAACTTCGACCTCTCGGGCAGCACGAAGCTCGGCTCCAAGCTCGTCGACCACTCGTTCTTCCTGCCGACCATCATCTTGGCCGTCACGACGATTGCGGCCGGCGCGGTGTTCGGAGTGGTACTCGGTTGAGTGAAACCGCTGAGTCAGCCTGAGTGATATCGCTGAGTCAGCTGTTGCGGTAGTGGTCCCAGCTCGCCTTGCACGCGTGGGCGAGCTGGTCCACCCGTTCGGCGTCGGGTGTAGGCCAGTCGAGGCCGGGTTCCATGATGTATGCGGCCAGTTCGTCTCCCAGTAGGAATTCTCGTTTGAATTCGGCCTGAACCGCACTCAACGTGATCCCGGCTTCGGCGGCGCGGGCGCTCAATTCGGCGAATCTGGCTCCGGCTCGGATGATTTCGAAACTGCCGAGGTACGGCTGATTGAGAGCGACGGCATCTGGATCGTCGACCTGAAATCCCTTGCGATGTGAGACCGCAAGTGTGCGAATGAGCTCCGGATCCATCGTCACGGGATTGTCGCCGCGTCGATTGCCGTGGTGGTCGCCACGATTGGAGAGTGCGACGACGTCGGGGAGTCGATCTGCTTCCGGCCGTTCGACATTGACGGCGCCGTCCCGCCGGGTGGTGTGGTTCATCGTGTCGTGGAACGACAACGTCGTGAACGATCGACCGAGTTCGAAGCTCTTCTCCACCATGGCTTCGATCAGTGCGTCGCGAGTTCTTTCGTAGACACCCAAACCGTGTTCGGCTGTCTCGGTGAAGGTCTCGGCGAGGTTCTTCCAGCCCGCGTCGTCGGTCGGCTCGAGCAACAGGGGGTAGAACGAGAAGGTGACAGGGCGAACTGCGTCGACGCCGGTGAGGTCTGCTTTGTTGCCTGCACCGGCCTTGTGGACGCGGGCGAAGGCTTCGCGCAGTGACGCTTCCAGGTTTTCGGGCTTCGCACGGTTGGGATCGCGAATCATGCGAGGGTGCGGATTCTCCACGTACACGATGCGCGAATCTATTTCGGCCCAACGGCGCACGATGGGACTGGTGGACATGTCGGTGAAGTCGAATTGCAGCCGCTGTGTGAACTCGGGTGCGAGAAAACGTGAGAGTTCTGCTGGAATCGCGGAACCCGAGTGTGGGCAACTGACAAGAAGGTCGGCTTCGGCGATGGCGTCGCCGAGACTGCGGGAGTCGCGATCGGCATAGAACGTCAGGTCCTCCGGCGTGAACACGGTTCCGGCCGGGATGAGTACTGGTTCTCCACTGGTCATGAGCCCCAGCGTAATCGAGTGCAACCGTGCAGACTCAGTATCCGCTGAGTCGTTCCACGAGAGCTGTCTTGATCTCCGGTCGACCAGCCGCGACAAGAGTGAAGGTGGCTTCTCGCATGAGCCGCTCGGGGGTGTTGCTGCCGACGAGGGCGCGGCTTCCGGTCGCAGTGACGAGCGCGGCCGATGCTCGTATCGCAAGTTCCGATGCGCGGGCGCGTGCGGCCGACATGTCGCCGCCGCCGCGCAGTGCTGCATCGAGATCGGCGCGCGCCCGGGCGGCTTGTTCTTCGAACGCGTCGGCGTCGACTCCCAGATCCGCGAGTTCGGTCACGGCGCGGCGGGTGATGCCCATGGCCATCGCGCCGTTGAGCCACAAGCCGGGGAGTTGGGTGCTCTGGAACTGTTCGTCGCTGACGACAGCACAGACGTCGGTATCGGGAATTTCGAAAGCGTCGAACACGATTCGGACGGTGTTGCTCCCGCGCGCCGCGATCAGTGGAAGCTCCTCGATCGTCAGACCCGGGGCCTCGCCCACCGGTACGACGGAATGAACGATGGAATTGTCGAACTCGTCGCGCGCCGACACCAAGAGAACATCGACGATGCCCCAACCGGTGACGAAGGGTGCGATCCCGTCGAGGACGTAGCCGTCGTTCACCCGCTTCGCCCACAGGAGCGGTGGGCGGGGGATGGCGCCGGCATAGGCAACCCCACCGCGAATCGTGCCGGAAACCAGACCGTCCCAGTATTGTTCGCGCAGAGACGTATTGGTACTCGCTGCCAGGGCTCCGACGACGCCGTGATGCTGCATCCAGGTGAACGTCGTCGCGAGGCAACCGCCGCACAAGGTTTCGAGGACCTCGACCAGTTCTTCGCTGCTGGGGCCACCCTCACCGAGGGCGGCGATGCCGTAGAAGCCGTCGGCGGCGAGCGCGTCGAAATGGCTGCTGGGGATTTCTCCGTCGGCGTCGACGCTGTCGGCGACGGGAAACAGAACGGTATCGGCGATCTCACGCGCAAGTTCCGGCCACTTGGTCACGCTGTCAGGGTAAGCCGTGAGCCGGGGTTGTGGTGTGGAACTGAAGCGGTGGCGTATCTAGAAGGACGGCGGTGAACTCACGATGAGGAATCTCGCAACTGCAGCGGTGCGATTGAACCACCGATGCGGGATGGTCGAGGTGTAGAGGAGGGTATCGCCGACATGAAGAACGTGATGCTCGTCCAGCCCCACCTCGACCTCGACAGATCCTTCGAGAACGTGAATGAATTCTTCGCCGGCATGTTCGGTGTGCTCACCTGCCTCGGAGTGAGGTGCTGCCGTGATCTCGTTGGGTTCCATGGTCCGTGAGCCGGTCGAGCAGAATCGGATCACCGAATCGTGTGCCAGTTCGAAGGTTCGCCCCTCGCCGGCGCGGACGAGGCTGGACGGAGTTCGCTCGCCCTGTGCCAAGAGTGAGTGCGCCGTGGTGCCGAGCGATTGCGCGAGGCGGTGAAGGTTCATGACGCTGGGTACTGCGTGCCCGTTTTCGGTTTGGCTCAGGAATGGCTGCGACAACCCTGACTTCACGGCAACCTCACGCAACGTCAAACCGGCTTCTTTTCTCGCTGTCCGCACGGCTGCCCCGATTGCGGTCGCTATCGCTCTCTGGTCGTCGTCCATGTGCCGAAGATAGCAGTGCTCTGGTGAAAGTTTTGATTACACAGACGAAACAAATTCGACCACGGTAAGAAATTATCGACGTGCTGAATAGTCCCGTACACGAAACACTTCCAGCTTCGGACGGAGATCGGCGCATGGCCATCCATCCAGTCGACCAGCGGCTCCCCATTGCCCGCCAGTCTGCTTTTGCTCTTCAGCACGTCCTCATCATGTACACCGGTTGCATCACGGTTCCGCTGGTATTCGGTGCCGCAGTCGGGTTGGACCGCAGCACGGTCGCGATGCTGATCAGTGCGGACTTGCTCGTTGCAGGCATCATCACGATCATTCAGAGCCTGGGCGTCGGCAAGGTTGCCGGTGTCCGCCTGCCGATCGTCTGCGGTGCGACGTTCGCCGGGCTGACGCCGATGATTCTGATCGCCAAGGAGTACGGCCTGCAGGCCGTGTACGGGTCCATGCTGGTCGGTGGCGTGGTCGGCATAGCGTTGGCCGTCCCGTTCGCCAAAATCGTCCGATACTTCCCACCCCTGGTCACCGGCGTCGTCCTTACAGTCATCGGCATCTCGTTGATCGGTGTCGCGGGAGGACTGATCGTCGGAAACGACCCGACCTCCCCGTCGTTCGCCGATCCGAAGAATCTGGCGCTGGCTGCCGCAGTCGTTGTGGTCGCGGTGGCGTTCATCTGCCTCGGTCGCGGGATGTGGACGCAACTCGGTGTACTGATGGCACTGGTGATCGGTACCGTGATCGCCATCCCGATGGGTCTGATCGATCTGAGTGGCGTCGGCGGCTCGGCCTGGGTGGGCTTCCCGATGCCGTTCCACTTCGGCGCTCCGGAGTTTCCCGTCACCGCCGTGGTGGCGATGAGTATCGTCATGGCAGTCGTCTTCGCAGAATCGACGGCGAGCATGCTGGCGGTCAGCGAGATCACCGGAAAGCCTTTGAAAAAAGCAGATCTCGCACGCGGGCTGGTGGCCGACGGCATGTCGGGAGTTCTGGGCGGAATCTTCAATGCCTTTGTCGACACCGTTTTCTCGCAGAATGTCGGCGCCGTTGCCACGACCCGGGTGTACAGCCGGTACGTGACCGCTACCAGCGGTGCCATTCTGATCGTTCTCGGCCTCATCCCGCGAATGGGTGAAGTGGTTGCAGCCCTGCCTGATCCGGTGGTCGGCGGCGTCGGAATCATCTTGTTCTCCACTGTCGCCGTGGTCGGAATCAACACACTGCGCAAGGTCGATCTCAGTGACCCGATCAACACCACGATCGCCGCCGTATCGGTGGGGATCGGTATTCTGCCGGAATTTGCGGAGGGGATGTTCGAGCGATTCCCCTCCTCGGCTCAGATCCTCCTCGGTAGCGGCATCACCTTGGCTGCGGCCTCTGCCTTTTCACTCAATCTGCTGTTCAATCACACCCGACTCGGTGAACTCGCGAGGCGATCGCGAGAGAGCCTTCCTGCCACTGCAAAATCTGAACCCGCCACCAGCTCTGCAGGAGACGCCAGTGTCACAGTCCCAGTCTGATCCCTTCGAAGTTCCCGTCATCGACATCTCGCCCTACGTGCTCGGTGGTGCCGACCAGGACAAGGCGCGAGTGGCCGCCGAAGTCGACCATGCCTGTCGGACTGTCGGTTTCATCCAGATTCGGGGCCACGGCATTCCGGTCGATGTTTCTTCCGGCCTCGCCGAAGCCATGGACGACTTCTTCGGACTGCCGATGGAGACGAAGTCGGGCTACCGAATCGAGGGCGCGAATCGTGGGTACAGCCCGCCCAAGAGCGAGTCGCTGAGCTTGAGCCTCGGCGTCGAATCCGCGACTCGGATGAATGACTTCTTCGAGGCCTTCAACGTCGGAACCGAAGCCAGATCATTCACCGAACTCGAACTGTCGGAGGATGATTACGGAATCAATCTGTGGCCCGCAGTGCCAGGTTTCACGGAACGAGTGGAGAATTACTATGCCCATGGCGAGCGGGTGGCACGCACACTGACCACCATTTTCGAAGATGCGCTCGGTCTGACCCCAGGATTCTTCGAGTCGATCACCGATCATTCCATCGACGTACTGCGGATGAACAACTACGCATTACCCGAAGGGACGGTGACATTGGACGGTGAGTTGAAGGGTATGGGCGAACATACCGATTTCGGGCTGGTCACCGTGCTGTGGGCGGATCAGGTCGAAGGTTTGCAAGTACTCGGGAGCGACCGACGCTGGCACGATGTCTGGCCGGTCGACGGCGCGCTACTGGTCAATCTCGGGGATCTCACCGCGCGACTGACCAACGACAGGTGGATGTCCACGCTGCACCGAGTTGCGCCTCCGGTGGTGAACGGCACCATCAAGCGTCGGCGATCGGCGGCCTTCTTCCACGACGGAAACGTCGACGCGGTGATTGCGACTCTGCCGAGTTTTCAGGACGACTCCGGCTTGGAGTACGAATCCATTACCGTTCGCGATCACATCAAGGCCAAATTGGCCGGGTCGAGGCAGGGAAAGTCCAACGCCGCCGCAGGTCGTGAGGCGGCTCGGGTACTTTCGGCTGCAGAGCTCGAGATCAAGCAGTGAGTGCACGGAACATCGTCCTCATCCACGGAGCGTGGGCCGGCGGTTGGGTCTGGGATCGTGTGTGTGGCCCACTGACATCGGCCGGCTTCAATCCCGTTGTGGTGGAGCTTCCAGGCTCGGGAAGTTGGAACCCCGACGACGTGATCGATCTCGACGTAGTTGCCGAACATGTTGTGGCAGTAGTCGAGTCCCTGGACGGGCAGTGCACCCTCGTCGGTCACTCCGGCGGAGGCATCGTGGCCTCACAGGTGGCTGAGTTACTGCCTTCGCGGGTAGCGGGTCTTGTGTACGTCGCGGGGATGATGCTTCCATCGCAGATGGACTTCGGGATGCTCTGCATCGAAGTCGGTCTGGCAAGTCCGGTCGGGATCTCACGTTGGTTGGTCCCCGTGGACGACGGGAATGCGACGGTGGTTCCGCCCGAAGCCGGTGCCGCTGTGTTCTTCCACGAAGCGCCAGTGGCTGATGCGATCTTCGCCGCGCGCATGCTCGTTCCACAACTGGAGTCGGCCCGCCTGATGGCACCCGTCTGGACGGAAGAACGATTCGGAACCGTCCCGCGTTTGTATGTCGAATGCACGCTCGATCGAACCGTGCCGATCGAAGCTCAGCGTGCCATGCAGAAACTTGTTCCCGGTGCCCAGGTGGTCAGCCTGGACACCGACCACGCCCCGCAGTTGTCGAGGCTCCCGGAGTTGATCGAAGCGATCGCCGATTTTGCCCAGAACGCGTTCAGCCGAACTCGACGCCTTGAGCCAGCGGCAACTGGTCCGAGTAGTTGACGGTATTGGTGGCTCGGCGCATGTAGGCCTTCCATGAATCCGAACCCGATTCGCGTCCGCCGCCCGTCTCCTTCTCGCCGCCGAATGCGCCGCCGATCTCCGCACCGGACGTTCCGATGTTCACGTTCGCGATGCCGCAATCGGAGCCGTCGGCGGCGAGGAAGCGCTCTGCTTCTCGCTGATCGAGTGTGAAGATCGAGGATGAAAGTCCTTGAGGTACACCGTTGTGCAGCGCAATAGCCTCGTCGAAGTCTGTGTAGGTCAAGACATAGAGGATGGGTGCAAATGTTTCCGCCCGTACCACCTCGGTCTGTGCGGGCATGCGAACGAGAGCAGGTGTCACGTAGAACCCGGATTCGCCGACGCGATCACCGCCACACACCACGGTTCCGCCGTCGCCGCGCGCGGCCGAGAGGGACTTCTGCATTGCCTCGTACGCGGCTTCGTTGATCAGCGGTCCGACCAGAACACCGGAATCGAAGGGACTACCGACCTGGAGTTGCGCGTACGCGGACGCAATGCGGTCGACGACGTTGTCGGCGATCGACTCGTGAACGATGAGTCGGCGCAGTGAGGTGCAGCGCTGCCCGGCAGTTCCCGCGGCGGAGAAGACAATTCCGCGCACGGCAAGCTCGAGATCCGCCGACGGCGTGACGACCGCGGCGTTGTTCCCACCCAACTCCAGAAGACTTCGTCCGAAGCGCGCGGCGACCCGCGGAGCCACGGCGCGGCCCATCCGCACGGAACCCGTGGCGCTGACCAAGGCCACGAGTGGGTTGTCCACCAGCGCCTCACCGACGTCACGTCCGCCGATGACCAACTGGTGCACGTCGATCGGTGCTTCACAATCCGCGAGCGCACGCCGCAGGAGCGCATGACATGCCAGAGCGGTCAACGGAGTGGTTTCCGAAGGCTTCCAGACGACGGAGTCGCCGCAGACCAGAGCAATGGCGGTATTCCACGACCACACCGCTACCGGAAAGTTGAACGCAGAGATGACCCCGACAACGCCGAGCGGGTGCCACGTTTCCGACAACCGGTGGCCGGGACGTTCGGACGGCATGGTGCGCCCGTAGAGCTGCCTGGAGAGACCGACCGCGAACTCGCAGATGTCGATCATCTCCTGTACCTCGCCTAGAGCTTCCGAGGTGACCTTGCCTGCCTCCAGCGTCACGATCTCCGCGAGATCCTCCTTGTGCTCGGTAAGTAGGCTGCCCAGCCGCCGCACCACCGCGCCGCGCGCCGGAGCGGGGACGGTGCGCCAGGTGAGGAACGCTCGATGAGCCGCCTCGACGGCGTCGTCGACCTCTCGGCCGGAGTGCTGCCGGACCGTACGCAGCTGTGTGCCGGTGATCGGCGTGTGTGCGCTCAGATCACCGGCGGGCCACTCGACGCCACAGGCAGCGAGGGCTCTCTCGGCGCGATCGGCGAGGCTCGAAGGATCAGGCAGGTTCACGGGGAGTCCTCTGTGTTTGAAGGCGGAAGTGTTTGAAGGCGGAAGTGTTTGTAGGCGGGAGTGGTTGTTGGCGGGAGAAAGCAGGGCACGTGATGCCTCTTGTTGTGCGCGGTACAGCTCGAACGGATCTTCGATGGTGCGGTCGATGGCGCCCTCCAATCGATCCTGCCCGTATTCGGCGCCGGGCGCATCGGAAACGAATCCGGTCACGGAATCGAGATTGGACGCGAAGATCCCGGCCGCGGATGCCGGTAGGAAGTCCTCGTAGACGATCGGGTCGCGGACGACAACAGTTCCTTCGTTTCGGTACGTGAAGTACGCCAACCCCGCGTCGTCGAGTCCGTCCTCGCTGTGCGGAAATTCGCTGTCCCAGTCGGCGTCCGCGGGCGTTGCGATCAGTCGGTCGTAGATTGCACGCCCGCTGCGGGTCAACGCGATTCCGCGTGCCTCGACCTCGCCGAATCTGACGCGGACAGGTTCTGTGGTGACCGATCCGTCCGGCCGGCGAAAACGTCTGTCTTCGGCGAGTGCGCGAAACGACGTCTGCCGCAGAAGCAGTGGCGGTCCATTCCATCTCGGCGGGCCTTGGATGCGGTCGATCATGGTGATGCCGCGCTCGGTCATTCGGCGGTACAACTCGTCGATGTCGAGCACTCGCGGGGTGAGGTGGTTGACATGTGTCGAGCCCTGGCCGGCGATGTCTGCGGCGACAGGTGAGATCGCGGCAAGTTCGCGATACCAACCGGCGTCGATGGGATCGGTGCCGAGCCGAAACGCCGAGGTCGCCGCTTCGACGAATTGTGTCGCCTCGGGCTCCGGTAGGCCGCACCCGCGGTTCGCTTGCCGTGCCCACTGCAGAAGTTCTGGAGAGAACAGGGTGCGGCGACGCAGGAACCCGGTGATCCGACGCTCGAGGTCGGTGTCGAAGAACCTGGAATCGGAGCCGGTCAGTACCGAAGTGAAAACACGGAACGGGTTCCGGGCGAGTTCGGCAGGTTCGGTGGGGCGAAACGCCGTCGAGACAACGGGAATGGGGGAGTCGGTGAGCCGGAGGTCGTAGTAGCCGACCGGAAACATACCGAATCCGCCGAAGACGGTGGCTACGTCACGTAGTTCGTCGAGAGTCCCCAGTCTGATGGCGCCGTGACGCTCGGCGCTGACTCTCGCCAGGCTGCCCAGGCGCTCCGCCGAATCCGGATGTTCGGCGGCAAAATCACGGTTCACCTGCATCGTTACATCTACCAAGGTGTTGTAAGCGGGGACCTCGTCGCCATACATCTTGGCGAGGGCCGCTGCGAACCGTGCACGTAGCTCCCAGGTTTCAACCATACGAATGTCCGATTGCGTTAGCCTGCGCAGGTGCGAGAAACAGAAACCAGTGACGCTGCCGGGGTTCCGGTCGACGAAACCGATCGACTTTTGATGCGTGAATTGGTCTTGGACGGCCGTGCCACTCTCGCGAGTCTTGCTGAGAAGGCCGGACTCTCGATCTCTGCAGTCCAGTCGAGAGTGCGTCGATTGGAGTCTCGCAAGGTGATCCGTGGCTACTCGGCGAAGATCGATCCGGAGGCACTCGGTCATAATCTGTCCGCATTTGTCGCCATCACTCCTCTCGATCCTTCGCAGCCCGACGATGCGCCTGCTCGCTTGCGTCATCTACCGGCCGTCGTCTCGTGTCACTCCGTGGCCGGGAGCGAAAGCTACGTCCTCCTGGTCCGGGTGGCGTCACCTCGCGCGTTGGAACGATTGCTGCAGGAGATCCGTACGGCAGCCAACGTCAACACGCGAAGCACCATCATCCTACAAACTTTTTACGACGAATGACGGGTGTTCCGTAACTTTTACGGCTTCCTATCGACACTTTCGTAAAATTGACATAATCTTCGCAGTATGAGTACTGCGATGCGAGACTTCGGTGACAGTGCGCTCTTTCCGGTCTACGAGGTGCTGAAGGCCAGCATTCTCGTGGACGGATTCGATCTGATTCTCGATGTGCAAAGGTCGCAAGGTTCGTATCTCCGCGACCTGCGAGACGGCACCGAGTTTCTGGACATGTTCGGTTTCTTCGGCTCTTCCGCCCTGGGGATGAATCACCCGGCGATTGCCGACGACGAGGAATTCCAGCAGGAATTGGCCGTTGTCGCCTCCAACAAGCCGAGTAATTCCGACATCTACACCGAGCCTATGGCGCGCTTCGTTGCGGCTTTCGCTCGGGTCCTGGGGGATTCGGAGCTCCCACACTTGTTCTTCGTGGACGGCGGGGCACTTGCGGTGGAAAATGCGCTCAAGGTTGCCTTCGACTGGAAGAGTCGGTTGAACGAAAGCCGTGGATTGTCAAGCGATCTGGGGGCGAAGGTCCTGCATTTGACCGAGGCCTTCCACGGTCGTAGCGGATACACGATGTCACTCACCAATACCGAACCGGGCAAGGTCGCGAGATTCCCCAAGTTCGACTGGCCCCGGATCGACTCGCCGTATCTCGCAGACGGTCGCGATGTCGAAGCTGCGGAGAGGCAAGCTCTCGAGCAAGCGCGCCGAGCGTTTTCCGACAACCCCGACGATATAGCCTGTTTCATCGCCGAGCCGATCCAAGGCGAAGGCGGTGACCATCACCTCAGGCCGGAATTCCTGCAGGCGATGCAAGAGCTGTGTCGTGAGAATGACGCCCTCTTCATTCTCGACGAGGTGCAAACGGGATGCGGAATCACCGGAACCGCTTGGGCCTATCAGCAATTGGGATTGCATCCGGATGTGGTTGCCTTCGGTAAGAAAACGCAGGTCTGCGGCATCATGGCCGGCGGTCGAGTGGATGAAGTGCGCGACAATGTGTTTCACGTCAGTTCCCGGATCAATTCGACGTGGGGTGGCAACCTCACCGACATGGTGCGCGCCCGGCGGATACTCGAAGTCATCGAGCAGGACCGACTGATCGACCGCGCGCGATTCACGGGTGCGCATCTCCTTGCCCGGTTGACCGAAGTCTGCGGGCGCTACGCGGCGGCGACCGAGCCGCGCGGTCGTGGTCTGATGTGCGCGATTACGTTGGCGGACAGTGACCTTCGTGATCGCGTCGTCCAGCGACTGCGAGAAGACGAGCATGTGATGATACTGCCAACCGGGAAGAGAGGAATCAGATTCCGTCCCGCGCTGACGGTGACCACCGGTGAGTTGGACGACGCGGTCGACGCAGTCGAGCGAGTGCTCGAGCGCGAAGTCTAGGCTCTGGCCTGGAGTTCGCTCCACACTCGATCCGGTGTCATCGGTGTGGAGTACATACGCACTCCACACGCGTTGGCTATCGCGTTTGCCAACGCCGGTGCTACCGGATTGAAGGGGGCCTCACTCATCGATTTTGCGCCGAAAGGCCCGAGTTTGTCGTACGTGTCGGCAAACAGTACTTCGGTGATCGGCAAATCTCCGATCTGTGGAACGTGGTAATTGCGTAGCTGAGGATTGATCACTCGGCCTTCTTCGATGACGATTTCCTCCGACAGCGCAGCGCCGAGGGCCTGTCCGACACCGCCTTCCACCTGCCCTCGCAGTTGTGCCGGGTTCATGACGGTGCCGGCATCGGCGGCCTGAACCGACTGCAGGATCTTCACCCGTCCGGTATCCGTGTCGACGGCAACGCGAAAACCGTGAACGTTGAACGAGACCGAGCGCGGTGTTCCGTCGTGGCGACCGTCAGCGGCGAGCGGGCCACCTTCGAGTAACGTCGCGAAATCGAGGCAACCGTGGGACGTTTCGACCCCGTCCGGCGAAAGATCGTCGATCTGCGCGCCGCGGCCGCTCAATCGCACCGCACGGGTCAGTATTCGCTCGCGAAGGCGCTCGCAGGCGATCAGGAGCGCCTTGCCGGCGACCACCGTTCCCGTCGACCCGAATGCTCCGGTGTCGTGTCCGCCGGCATCGGTGTCGGATTGAACAATCGTGATGCGATCGACTGTCGTCCGCAATTCGGTGGCCGCGATCTGTTGGTGAATCGTGGTGGTTCCGTTGCCGAACTCAGCGGTGCCGATGTTCACGACGTACCGACCGTCGGCCTCGAGTGCGACGGTGGTGTCGGAGAAGTGACCACGCGGCGGGATCGTCGCGATCATGGCAATTGCCATGCCCCGACCGATCTGCCAACGCGACCCTGCCGGTGCAGCCTCGCCGCGTCCGCTCGACAGTGCACTGTCGACGAGGTCGATGCACTGGTCCAGTCCGTAGCTGCCGAATTCGAGATCACCGTCCTCGACGTGCCAGTCGACAAAATCGTCTCCGGGTACGACGACGTTTCGCCGCCGAAACTCGAAGGGGTCCATGCCGAGACGATCAGCGAGCTGATCCATGGCCGACTCGACGGCGAAGATGATCTGGCCGAGCCCGTAACCACGGAAGGCGCCGGACGGAACGTTGTTCGTGTAGACCGCTTCGGCGTCGACGCGTTTGGTTGCAGCGCGATAGACCGCCATGGATTCGGCGCAACCGTGGAACATGACTCCGATCGAATGGTTCCCGTACGCCCCGGCGTCGGAAAGGACGTCGATGGCCAGTGCAGTGAGAGTTCCGTCGGCATCGGCGCCGGCGCGAACCGAAACTCGCATCGGGTGCCGTGACGGTGCGATGGTGAACTGATCGCTGCGGCTGAACTCGTAAGCGACGGGCCTACCCGTTCGCAGGACGGCGAGTGCGACCAGATCTTCGGTGAGTAGTTCCTGCTTCCCGCCGAAGCCTCCACCTACCCGCTTGGCGAACACCCGGATTCGGCTGCGATCGAGATCGAAGATGTGCGCCAATTCGTCCCGAACCAGAAACGGCACCTGTGTGCTGCTTCTGATGACGAGACGGCCGTCCTCGTCGAGCCACCCCACTGCGCCGTGAGTTTCCAAGGCCACGTGCTGGACTCGCGCAGTTTTCCACGTACCTTCGACGACTGCAGTGGCATCCGCGAGCGCACGGTCCAGATCGCCGACACCATCGTGAAGCGCGGCAACCACGTTGCGAGGGACTTCTGCGATCCGCGAGCTCTCGTCTTTGTCGCCGTGCAGGAGCGGAGCGCCGGGGGAACGCGCCAGATCTGGTTCGAATACCGCGTCGAGTACCTCGTAGTCGACTTCGATCAGCGAGAGTGCACGTTCCGCCTGCGTCGGGGTTTCGGCGATGACCGCGGCGACGCGCTGGCCGCGGAAACGGACGGTCCTGTCGAACACCCGCGTGTCGTCCGGATCGTCGTTGCGGTCCTCGTGCCGGGCGGTCGAGAACAGCACGTCCGGACTGTCCTGAAAGGTGAGGACCGCGGCGACGCCCGGCGCCGCTTCCGCTGCTGCCGTGTCTATCCGGGTTATGTGTGCGTGTGCGTGCGGACTGCCGAGTACTGCGACGTGAAGCAGGCCGATCGGCTTCTCACCCGGGGAGAAGTCCATGGTGTACTGCTCGGTCCCCGTGACGATGCGTGCGGACGCCGGGGCTGCGATGGAACGCCCTTGTGCCCCGCCTGTTTTGGCGGTCTCGGTATTGGATGTACCCGCGAGGGCGTCACGAATGGACCGATAACCGGTGCAACGGCACAGGTTACCTTTCATCGAGCACGCGAGATCGGATTTTTGTTCGACCGACAGCGCTGATGCGGTGACTACCATTCCCGCTGTACAGAAACCACATTGGAATCCACCGGCGTCCACGAATGCCTGTTGAATGGGGTGAAGTTTCTCCGGTGTTCCGAGGCCGGCGGCGGTGACGACGTCGCGGCCGCCGAGGCGGTGGGCGGGAAATATGCACGAATGGGTGGGGTGTCCGTCGACCAGAACCGAGCAGGCGCCGCAGTCTCCGGCATCGCACCCCTTCTTGACGGAGTTCGCTCCGTGCTCGCGGAGGAAGGTTCGCAGGCACTGTCCTGGGCGGGGCTGGTCGTCGCGGGGAACTCCGTCCACCGAGTACTTCATTCCAGTTCACCTCGGATTTCTTCGGCGAGAAGGTCAGTCATCGCCTTCCGCCACGGCGCAGTTCCATGGACATCGGTGAAGTAGGCGTCTTCCGGAATCCTGCTGTGCAACGCATCCGCAAGCGCAGCGGCGTCGGGGAGTTCGTCGAATTTCAGAGCGTACGGACGGCGGGTCGCGGCGGTGATCGCCAGTGTGAAACCGTCGGCACCGCAGCGTCCGGCAACGGCTACGGCCGATCGCCCGAGTGACGTCTGTGCCAGCTTTCGCATCGCGGTACGTGCGGTCAGTGCATGCACGGGAATCCGGATACTGCGGATGATCTCGCCGGGGCCGAGCACGTTGCGAGAATCGTCGATGACGAAATCGACTACGGGGACTGAGTATTCGGTGCCGTCCGGACGCCAGATCGTCAGTTCGGCATCGAGAGCGGTGCACAGAGTCGTCATCGCTCCGGCCGGGAAGGAGAGCGCGATGTTGCCGCCGACGGTCGCGTATCGCAACACCTTCCACGATGCGAGCAGTGCGTCAGCGCAGTGTTGGAACAGCGCTGCGGCGGACCATGAGGTGGGAAGATCGGCGCGGCACAGTTCCTCGATGGTGCAGGTGGCCGCGATTTCGAGACCGAGATCGCCGACCGCGACAGCTTTCCAGTCGAAGCCCGCAAGGTCGACAAGAGTGGTCAGGTGCGGCTGCGGTTCCGAGTACAGCCAGGTGCCGCCGCCGATGAACCCGATACCGGGTGAGGCACAGGGGAGCTCGGCGCGGGTCCGCGGCACCAGAACTTCGTCGACGCTGTGCAGATCCATCGCTGCCTCAAGCCTTTCCGAGTAGGTCGCGTTGTGCGCGTGCGACATCCGAGGCCACGACGTCCTCGTCGACGGTGGTGACTCGTCCGTCGGCAACTACGATTCGCCCGTTGACGAGTAGTAACTTCAGCGGGGGCGTCGAGCCGAGTACGAGCGCCGCCACCGGATCGGTGATGCCGGCATGCGCGACGGTGTCGAGTTTCCACACCGCCAGGTCGGCAAGTTTTCCGACCTCGATCGATCCGATTTCGCCCTCGCGGCCCAGAACTCGTGCGCCGCCGATCGTTCCCAATTCCAAGGCTTTTCGCACCGTCATCGTCTGCGGTCCGCCCTTGGCGCGAGCAAACAGAAGCGCATGACGAGACTCCTCGATCAGACTGCATGCTTCGTTGCTCGCCGCGCCGTCCACACCGAGCCCCACGGTGACCCCGCCCTTCACCAGATCGGCGGCACGGGCGATACCGGCCCCCAGTCGCGCATTGGAGGTCGGACAGTGTGCCGCGGCAGTTCCGGTTCGCGCCATCGTCTCGATACCGGCGTCGTCGAGATGGACTGCGTGGGCGTACCAGACGTCCGGACCCACCCAGCCGACGCGTTCCATGTATTCGACCGGCGTGCAACCGAAAAGCTCTCGGCAGAAGCTTTCCTCGTCCAGGGTCTCGGCGAGATGCGTGTGCATTCGCACGCCGTTTTCGCGGGCCAGCGTCGCGGACTCTCGGAGCAGTGACTCCGTCACCGAGAAGGGTGAGCAGGGAGCTACCGCGATCTGCAGCATCGACCCCGCATTCGGATCGTGCCAGCGGTCGATCACCGACTGCGTGCCGGTCAGGATGTCGTCGAGTCTTTCCACGACGTGATCCGGTGGCAGTCCGCCGGAACTCTGACCGAGGTCCATCGACCCACGACACGGGTGGAATCGAAGGCCAACCTGCGCAGCGGCGGTGATCTCGGCTTCGAAAACGTCGCCGGCGTCACGGGGAACGACGTAGTGGTGGTCGGTGGTGGTCGTACATCCGGTTTTTGCCAACCAGGTGAGTCCGCCGGTGGCCGCCACGTGGACGGCGTCGGCGTCGATACCCGCCCAGACGGGGTACAGCGTGGTCAGCCACTCGAAGAGCGTCGAGTCTGCTGCCAGGCCACGGGTGATCCATTGGTAGAGATGATGATGTGTGTTCACCAGACCGGGCGTGATCAGGCAACCGTTGCCGTCGATCACGTGCGCATTGGGGTACACGGGAGCCTTTCCGGCCCCCACGTCGACAATCTTGTTGCCCGAGATCACGACGTAGCCGTCGGGGTGCTCGGAACGCTCGCTGTCCATCGTGACCACATGGGCATTGACGACGACGAGAGTGGTCCCGAGGGCCGGGTCGGTCACGACAACCAGCCTGAATAGGGTGTCCACGACGGCCCCGCGTCTGGTGCGTCGGATCGGCTGACCGCAGCTTGGATCAACCCGTACGGACGATCGGCGGCGTGGAACACCTCGTTGTCGTTCTCGACTCCGAAGCGGCCGAGTGCATATTCGAAATGATGCTTGTTGGGTGCCGACAGTCGAACCTCGGCAATGATCGGAAACTCTTCGAGAATTGCCTTGCCGATGTGGAAGAGCGTCTGCTGCAAGGCAAGTGAATGCACCTGCGCGAACTGTTTGACGATTTGTGCCTTGATACCCACGTAGACCGATTCCCAGTCGACGTCGGTGGTGACGAATCGCCACTGGGCGACCAACGTCGTCGCCATGACGCGGTCGTCTGTCGGCTCGAGGATCGTGTACGGATCTTCGAGGAAACCCGAGAACTCACTACCGGTCGATTTGAGGATCACCAGGTCCTTCAAACCGCCGATCACCCACGTCCCGGCATCGGCTGTCCCAGTATCGGAGATTGTGATCGACGCCGTCCGAACTTCCTGACCCTTCCGAATCCAGGTGTAGTCGTGCTCGCTGCCGTCGACAATCGCACGCTCCCAAGCGTATTCCTCGATCTCGATCCGCGCGCCACTGACCGGTTCGATGTCGTCGACGAAATGACGGGCGAGTTCGAGTCCGTACGTCTCGATCGAGATCAGACCCTTTTCCTTGGCGTAGGAATAGGCCGTTTGTTTCTGCGTGTCGGTCGGCAGAACCTTCGACTGATCGCCGGTGAGGTACGCGTCGGCGAAATCTCCACGCAGGCAGGTGGAGACGTTGATGTCGTGGATCTCGTGACGAGGAGTGTCGCGGTAGATTCGGACTACCCTGTTCTCAGCTTTGCCGTACTGGTGACCGGTAAGTTCGATGGATCCGCTCAACCGGTCGGTGCTTGTAACACCGGTCGTGATGTTGCCGGTCGTGATGTTTTCGGTAGTCACGTGTTCAGCTCCCGCGATAGGTGGAATAAGCAAAGGGCGACAGCAACAGTGGGACGTGATAGCCCCGCGCCGTGTCGTCCACCCGGAAGGTCACTGTCACTTCCGGGTAGAAGTTCTCTTGTCCGTTGGTCTCGAAATACGTTCCCGTGTCGAAAGTCAGGGTGTAGTGACCGGTGACCAGACCACCGGGAGCAAGTTCGGGGATGCGGCCGTCGGAGTCGGTCTCGGCACTGGTGATCGTGACGCCGTCTCGATCACGAAGTTCGACGCGAATCCCCGCCGCGGGAATGCCCGTCGTCGCGTCGAGAACGTGCGTGCTCAGGGTCTTGCTCATGCTGCGCCTCCGGCGAGTGAATCGATCAGACGGGCAAGCCTGATTCGATTGATGGCGGCCAATTCGGTTCGAAGCACGGAACGCTCGGTCGCCGGGTCGTTTCGGAGACGGCCTCGAAGGATGTCGAGGAGCTCCGTTCCAGATTTCCCCGACGCGCAGACCAGGTAAACATGGCCGAATGTCTCTTCGTACTCGGCGTTCTTCTGTCGAAGTTCCGCGAGGACGTCTTCTGTCGCGGACGAGACTCCCGACTGTTCACGGGTCGAGACCGCGCTTTCGCTTCGCTCACCGATTCGTGGGTGGCCGGACAGAGCGTCGTCGATCTCGGACTCGGGAAGCTCGGCCAGCACCGCATCTGCTTTGTCGAACAGAGCTTCCAGATCGGTGAACGGGCGAGACGAGGCGATTTCCTGTGCCCACACGGCGGAATGGCAACACTCGAGCAGCGCCGCGACTGCCTGGTGGTCACCGAGCGCATCGAAGGCTCCGAGACCACTGGAATTCGTTGTAGGCATGTCCACAGGATTACTTGAGCATGTTACGGATCTGTAGCGCAGCAATTACGGGAGATGATGTGTCTCGATCTTATTTCTCCGGCCGCCCTTTTCCGGTGACAGATACATTCTTAGGTATGACCGATACTCCGAAGCTGTCTTCCGTCGTACCGTCCCTGGCGAACCTCCGAGACATCGGTGGCCCCGAATCGAGCTTCGGTGGCACCGTCCGCACCGGGAGTGTGTTTCGTTCCACCGATCTGGCATCGCTCAGTGCGGAGGGCGCACAGACCCTCGCCGATCTGGGCATCGTCACGATCTACGATCTGCGCACCGAGTCCGAACGCGAGACGGCGCCGGATCTGACGCCGGACGGAATCCGAGAACTCGGCCTGGACGTATTGGCGGACAAGCAGTATCGCGCCATTCCGGCTCAGATGCAGCAGATGATCGCCGACCCGGCGTTTGCTGCCGAAGCGTTGGGTAGCGGCCAGGCGCTCGAGTACTTTCAGGGAAGTTACCGCGATTTCGTGACCTTGCCGAGTGCGGTCGCGTCGTACCGGCAACTGTTCGTCGACTTGGCGCAGCCGCCCAGCTCGCCGGCACTCATTCACTGCACCACGGGCAAGGACCGCACGGGCTGGGCCGCAGCCGCGCTACTGCTGTTCCTGGGTGCCTCCGAGGACGCGGTCTTCGCGGACTACCTCGAAACCAACAAGGTTCTGTTGCCGATGTTCGCGCCGCTCCTCGAGCGATTCGAGGCCAAGGGTATCGATCCGACCCTGCTCGAAGGCGTCCTCGGTGTCAGGCGCGAGTACCTGGAGGCGTCGATGGCAGAGCTTGCGCAGGTCCACGGATCGATCGAGGCCTACTTCACCGACGGCCTGAAGATCGACGCGTCGACCCAGGAACAATTGCGGAGCAACCTGCTCAGCTGATCAGGACCTGCTCGGCTCGTCGTCGCGGGCCGTTCGACGCCGCATCACGAGGCTGACGATACCGATGCCGATGGCGATGCCGAGCAGGTCGGCGGTGCCGTCCCAGATCGAACCGGAACGCGAAATGGGCAGCGCTGCTTGAAGAACCTCGGACGTCGCAGCAAAAATCACGAGCCAGACCGCGGTGATCCACGCCGGGATCCGGGCGTGCAACGAGGTGATCGCCAGCACCGCGAACATCAACGTGTGAGTGATCTTGTCGGTGTTCTCCGGGCTCGACGGGACGGTGGAGCCCGGGGAGAAGAGCATGATCAGGGCAATGACCACGGCGATCGCCAGCGGCCAGTATCGGTTGTTCTTCAATTCGTCTGCCCCTCGACGACGACGAGTCCGAGTGCACCTTCGGCGAACCTGGTGACGGCGTCGGCGGCTGTCGTGAGCGCCTCGGTGTGCCCGTCGCGGGCCCAGCCGGTCAGCAGGGCGGTGGAGTCGAGAGGCGTCAGAACGACCTCGGCGAGAAGCTCACCGGTGTTGGGCTGGCACACGGCCCAGGAGTAGACGCTGTTTTCGTGCCACTGAGCGCTCCGCTGACTCACGTAATCGGGGTCGGTGATACCGCCGTCGGCAAGGGCAGGGCGGTCGTCCACACGCTCGTCTGCGCGCAGTGCTCGCAGATACCATCCGCCTGCGTTGATCTCGATCGGCTCCATCAGTCGGAGTCCCGCTCGCGGCGACGCTTGGCTTTGCGTTCCCTGTCGGTACCGAACAGCAGTGCACCGGCGAGGGGAATCGCGAGGAACCACAACCAGGTACCGGTGACGAAGAACAGGATCACCGCGAGAATCGGGATGACGGCCATGACGCGACCGGACCAGTCGGGGTTGAATCGTCGCTCCGCCGGTGCGGCGGGAGGTGTCACCATCGACAGGGGAGCGGTGCCTGGAGCTTGATAGTTGCCCGGTAGATCGGCGAACACCGGAACGAGTTCACTGCGAGTTGTTGCGGCACTGACGATTCCGCTTCTCTCGTCGAACTCCGTGACGGTGAGGCGGCCTGCGGCGAAGTGCTCGCTCAGGAGATCGAGTGCCTGCTCGCGTTCTGCAGTGCCGATGCGAATGTCGGGGACGTCAGCCATCGTTACAGCCTACTCAAACGACTGTGCGCCTTTCCGGTAGTGGGGACTACCGGAAAGGCGCACGGGGCCGGAGGCCTTACTTCAGTTCTGCGAGAACCGTTCCCTGCGTGATTGCTGCACCCGGCTCGACGGACAGTCCGGTGACGACACCGGCCTTGTGCGCGTTGACGGGGTTTTCCATCTTCATGGCTTCGAGAACCGCGATCAGGTCACCTTCTGCGACTTCCTGGCCTTCGGTCACTGCGACCTTGACGACGGTGCCCTGCATCGGAGCGGTGACGGCGTCACCGGATGCTGCGCCGCCGCCGGCGCCGCCGCGCTTGCGTGCCTTCGGCTTCTTGCGGATGGCACCGGATGCTGCGCCGCCGCCGTTGCCGAGCGAGAACTGGCCCGGGAGGGAAACCTCGACGCGACGTCCACCGACCTCGACGACGACGTTCTGACGCGGCAGAGCCTCGTCCTCGTCGTCGACCGGTGCACCGGAACCGGCGTACGGCTCGATGGTGTTTTCCCAGTCGGTTTCGATCCACTTGGTGTAGATGTCGAACTTCTCGCCGTCACCGACGAACGCCGGGTTCTCGACGATGTGGCGGTGGAACGGGAGGACGGTCGCGAGGCCGTCGATCTCGAACTCGGCCAGAGCGCGCGATGCCCGCTGGAGGGCTTCTTCGCGGGTGGCGCCGGTGACGATGAGCTTGGCGAGCATGGAGTCGAACTGTCCGCCGATGACGTCGCCGGCGACGACACCGGAATCGACGCGGACGCCGGGGCCCGTGGGCTCACGGTAGACGGAGACCGGGCCGGGGGCGGGCATGAAGCCGCGGCCGGCGTCTTCACCGTTGATGCGGAACTCGAAGGAGTGTCCACGCGGGGTGGGATCTTCCTTGATGGAGAGTTCTTCGCCGTTGGCGATGAGGAACTGCTGACGCACCAGGTCGATGCCCGCGGTCTCTTCCGTGACGGGGTGCTCGACCTGCAGGCGGGTGTTGACCTCGAGGAAGGAGATGGTGTCGCCCTGAACCAGGTACTCGACCGTTCCGGCGCCGTAGTAGCCGGCTTCCTTGCAGATGGCCTTGGCGGACGCGTGGATGCGTGCGCGCTGGTCGTCCGTCAGGAACGGAGCCGGAGCCTCTTCGACGAGCTTCTGGAAGCGACGCTGCAGTGAGCAGTCGCGGGTACCGGCGACGACGACGTTGCCGTGCTGGTCGGCGATGACCTGAGCCTCGACGTGGCGGGCCTTGTCCAGGTACTGCTCGACGAAGCACTCGCCGCGACCGAAGGCTGCGATGGCCTCACGGGTGGCCGACTCGAACAGCTCGGGGATTTCCTCGATGGTCTGGGCGACCTTCATGCCGCGTCCACCGCCGCCGAAGGCAGCCTTGATCGCAACCGGTACGCCGTATTCCTTGGCGAATGCGACGACCTCGTCTGCGCCCTTGACGGGGTCCTTGGTGCCGGCAGCCATCGGGGCCTTCGCGCGTTCTGCGATGTGGCGTGCCGTGACCTTGTCGCCGAGGTCGCGGATGGACTGCGGTGACGGACCGATCCAGATGAGGTTCGCGTCGATGACGGCCTGGGCGAAGTCGGCGTTCTCGGAGAGGAAGCCGTAGCCGGGGTGGATGGCGTCGGCGCCGGACTTCTTGGCTGCATCGAGGATCTTGTCGAACACGAGGTAGGACTCGGCGGACGTCTGTCCGCCGAGGGCAAATGCCTCGTCTGCGAGCTTCACGAACTGCGCTTCTGCGTCGGGCTCGGCGTAAACGGCAACGCTGCCGTAGCCGGCATCCTTGGCCGCCCGGATGACCCGTACCGCGATTTCACCGCGGTTCGCGACAAGCACCTTCGTAATGTGCGCGCTGGCATGACTGGGCACTGAGCCTCCTGTGGTTCGCATAGTCTGTCTCCGCGGTGTATTCCTCTGGGATTTCACCATCGGGGGATTGGCATCACTTCGGAGTGTATGCATCGCTTCGGCGCTGGCTGTAACCGGATCGCTAAAGCCCACTCCGGCTTAGGAAACGGTTTCGAAAACTACCGATGAGTAGCTGCCGGAGGTGCCGGTGTCCGGTTCGGCGACGATTTCTTCGACGGTCCGGCGCAGTGCGGCCACGTAGGCGTGAACCGCGGCGTTCGCCGTCTCATTGCCTGGATACCTGACTGCGAGATTGAGGCCTTGGGGTGTGCGGTTGATCCAGATGTATACGTCGTGCGTGTATGCCTTGCTTCGAAGTGCTCTGGCGTTCCATTCGGGCCACTGTGCGGCCTCGGGTACAAAGCGAACGTCCATGTAGGACACCACGAATCGCGGTCGAATCGGGGTTTCGAGGTGCTCACCGATCCGATCGAACGGGACCGCGGCGGCAGGCTTGACCGAAGCGATCGATTCGGCGGCGCGTGTCGCGAGGTCGCCGAACGAACAGTCCGATCCAACGGCGAACTCGACCGGGCACAGTCCGACGAACCAGCCGAGCGCACCCGCCCACTCCTGAGCGCTGCGGGTGTGAACCGGCGTCACGACCTCGAATTGATCGGATCCCGCGACTTCGCGACCTACGGCCGCAAGTCCGCCGAGTAGTCCGGCGAAATAACCCACGCCGGCGGCTGCACACGTCGAACTGAAGGCCTTGGACTGCTCGGCGTCGAGCAGCCAGGTCGACAGGCCGTTCTGAGAATCGGTTCCGCGTTCACCGATCGGTAGCGGGAACTGGGGTAACCCGTCCGTTCCGAGAGCCTTACGCCAGATCTCCACCGCAGCCTTCTCGGCTTCCATGTCGGCCATCTGCTCGCGTTCGACGGCACCGAAATCGACGTAGCTGCCCACCGGGAACAGATTTGCAGCGCTGCCGGTCGAGGCCTCGCGGTACAGCGCTGCAATCTCGTGAGCGACCAGCACGATCGAGAAACCGTCGATGATCGAGTGGTCCGCCGCGAAGAACACGGTGAACGGACCGTCGCCACCGCGGGGCGTCAACGTCGCGAAGACGTACGACGGCCAACTGTGCGGGGACGCGTAATCGTCGAACAGGCGGTGAAGGTGGTCGAAGTTGTCCTGGCTGGACGCGTCGTAGCCGTGGCTGACGACCCCGATGTCGATTCCGCCGATCGGGACGGTGTGCCGGGTGATCTCGCCACTCGAGGGCTCGAGGACGGTATGCGAGCGCAGAACTTCATGACGGTCGATCCAGCGGCCGAGGGCGACTCGGAACGCATCGACATCGAGCGGGCCGGAAATCTCGAAAGCTGTTCCCAGCCAAGACTTGTCGCCCGCGCCTGCAGCGGAACGGTTGAGATGTGCCTCGTGAATGTAGGAGACGGGCCGCGGATCCGGAACCCAAGGCCCGGTTGCGCACGGCAACCATTCGACGAGTGCGCCGGCCGGAATCGCATAGTCGGCCAGTTCGGTGAACTCCATGTTTTCAGCCCCGCAAGTGCCGCTTGATGCGCGCGAGCATGGCCGACATTCCGCGCAGACGGAGCGGGCTCACAGCTTCTGCGAGACCGAGCGCCGAATAGAAGTCGTCGGGTACACCGAGGATCTCGTCCGCGCTGTGACCGTCGAGCCCCTGCGCGAGGATCGATGCGAAACCACGCGTCGTGGGAGCCTCGGGGGGCGCGCTGAAGTACAGACGGACGTTGTCGCGATCCGAATCGTCGACCGAGAGGAACAGCGGCGACTGACATTCGGGGACCGGCTCCATCGCGCTCTGCTCGAGCTCCGCCGGCAACGGCGGTAGCTCTCGGCTGAACTCGAGAAGAAGGGTGAGCTTGTCCGAGGCGCCGACGGCTGCGAAGTCGTCGACGATCTCGGCCAGAGCCGAAGGAAGAGTGCTCATGACGCCGATACGGAGGAAGGAACTGCGCCGGGCTCTTCGCCCTGGACGATCGGGACGCGCACTGCATTGCCCCACTCTGTCCAGGAACCGTCGTAGTTACGAACGTTCGGGTAGCCGAGAAGATGGGTCAACACGAACCAGGTGTGGCTGGAACGCTCACCGATGCGGCAGTACGCGACGATGTTGTCGTCGGCCGACAGACCGCTGTAGATCTCGCCGAGTTCGGTGCGGGTGCGGAAGCGGCTGTCCGGTGCCGCTGCCTTCGCCCACGGGATGCTGAGAGCGCTGGGAATGTGTCCACCGCGCAACGCACCCTCTTCGGGGTAGTCGGGCATGTGGGTGCGCTCGCCGGTGTACTCCTGCGGAGATCGCACGTCGATGAGCGGCCCGTCGCCCAAGTGTGCAAGTACGTCGTCCTTGAATGCGCGGATGGGAGCGTCGTTGCGCTTGACGACCGGGTAATCCGTTGACGTGATGTCGGGAACGTCGAATGCGGTGTCACGGTTCTCGGCGATCCACGCATCGCGGCCACCGTCGAGAAGACGGACGTCCTCGTGGCCGAACAGAGTGAAGACCCAGAGTGCGTAGGCGGCCCACCAGTTGCTCTTGTCGCCGTAGATGACGACGGTGTCGTCGCGGCTGATGCCCTTGCGGTTCATCAACTCTGCGAACTTCGCACCGTCGATGTAATCGCGGGTGACCGGATCGTTGAGGTCGAGATGCCAGTCGATCTTCACTGCGCCGGGAATGTGGCCGACGTCGTACAACAACACGTCTTCATCGGATTCGACGACCTTGAGGCCCGGCGTACCGAGATTCGCCGAGAGCCATTCCGTCGAGACCAACCGGTCGGGATGCGCGAACTCGGCAAACGCGGTTGAGGGATCGGGGGCAACGGGCACGGGCGTACTCCTGAAGACGAATCGTTCGGTTCGAACACGGACTTGATCGATTCTATGCGCTGCGCGCAAGGGGAGACGCCCGGAAGCGGGTTCTGCCTGCTCGTACCCGTTGCCGACCCTAAATCCTCGGTGTTCCTGCCCCGACGCTCGAATCTCTCAATTGTTCGGTGACACTTCCGATCGGCGTCACGCCCCGGGCGCAGACTTCCCTCAGAATCCGGTCGAGATCGGTGAGGAAATTCACCATGGTTTCGTTTGCCGTGTCGGTGTCCGGGAAGCGCGAACGCAGCGAGAGACCACGGTTCGTTCGCGAAATCCAGAACTGGGCATCGTCGGCGACCGTCACATTGCTGATGTGATGAGCGTTGAGGAGATCATGATCGTCGGTGCCGGGTAGTTTGCGGTAATCGATGTACGACACCATGAAGACGTCGGTGCGCGTGCGTCGAATCTTGTCGCCCAAAGCATCTCGAACCTGGGCCATGGTGACGCCCTCGAGCGTCAACGCAACTCGGAACGACGCGTGCGTATGTGCAAGGGATGCACCGAAATCCGCATCGGGAGTGATCTGGACCGTGATCGGCGCGCTCGTGGTGAGCCAGCCGATGGCGTCGGCCCAGCGTGGATCTTTGCGGATGTGCAGCGGGAATTGCAGTGGAAGCGTCGCCTGTCCGGTGAACGAGTGGACGGAAAGTCCCATCGCAGTGAGGATTCCGGTGAACACGCTACCGCCGGCGGATAGGCAGATCTCGTCGAACTTCGCGGTCAGTTCCTCGTCGAGCAGCACGCGCACATCGGCGCCCTGAGGCGCGGGCTTTCCTGCCTCGACGCCGAGATCCAAGGGGAAACTCGGCGATGTGCCACCACAAATCTCGTAGAACCTTGCCCACTCTCGGATTCGAGGGTCGTTGTCGACGGGAAGCAGGGCGTCGGCCTCCAGTTCGCAGTACCGCACGAAACTTCCCGGGTCACCCAGTCGGCTCATCACTGCGTCGACGGCCTCGTGGTCGGTCAGTTCGGGTATGGCGATCAGTCCCTCGTAGATCTGTCGCAGTTCCCCGAGGGCGATGACCAGCGAGTAGCCGTCGACGAGGGTGTGATCGAAGGCGCTCAGGACCGTGTAGTGCTCTTCGCGTTCGACCGTGGCAAACGTGTAGGCGGGGAAGGTCAGTGGATCGCATACCGTCGTGAATCGCTTCTTGAGGTGCGCTCGGAGGTCTTCGGTCGAATCGAACTTCACAGGTTCCGAAGTCTCGATGTGTGTGCCGTCGGGATCGAGTCCCATTCGGGTGGTGGTGAACTCGCCCACCTCGAATCCTGTGTGCAGAGTGTCATGGCGACTGATGAACAGGCGCAGCGCGAGATCGAGTGCGGGCCGATTCAGTTCTCCGGGAAGGTCGAATGCGGCTGCCATCCACACACTCCGGCCCATGCCGTGTGTTCGCGCAGTCTCGAGATGGAAATGCTGGTTGTACGACGGTGGTACTTCCGACTCGGTGACGGCGCCGTCCGCGGGCTGGAGCGACCATTCGGTGACGATTCCGGGCTCGAGTCCGTATCGATCGATCGAGGTGACATGCATCAGGACGCTCCCTCTGGTGCCGAGAACGAGTAGTCGCCCTGAGCTGCAACAGTTTTGATGATCTTGGAGACGTGCTCGGCGAAGCGGGTGGCCGATTCGTGGGCAATGGGGGTGTCAGGGTGGGACACGGCGATCCAGGTACCGGTGTGCATCCGGTTGATCCACATCGACGCGATCTGCGTCTCTTTGCCGCCGACGATTCCCGTTGCCTTCGTCTCGGCGTAACTGTATGGATCCGGCATGCGGCGGCCGTCGATGTACGAGACGATCGGCGGCGGGGTGAGCGTCTTCGACAATCCGCCGGGTGCGGAATCCGACTCGGCCAAGCTCGACAGAACCAGGTCGATGACTTGCTGCACAGAGACATCGAGGAGTGCCTTGCCGTCGTGGTACCCCTGCTGCCCGAGCTTTGCCAACTCGGTGAAGCGTCGCTTGTCGTCGACGTCGATGCCGACCGGGATCAGGTTGATGTACCAGCCCTGTGCAAACGAGTCGGCCTCGGTTCGTGTGCTGACCGGCGAGAGGGCGATGTACTTGTCGCGTCCGGCCAGTTCGAATTCCGCAATCGCGAGGGCGGTGAATATTCCACCGATGAAGTTGGCGCCGTTGGCTTTACAGACCGCACCGAACTTCTCGCACTCGATGTCATCGGCCAGGTCGAAGCGTGAACCGATAGCCGGTTTGGGCGCGTCTTCCGCCCCGAGCGGGAGCGGAAATCCGGGGAACGAGCCGCCGCTGCGCATGAGGTAACCGAGCCACTGGTGCACTTCGGGTGACTGCATCGTCAGTTCGGTTGTTCGCTCGCGTTCGACGCGACCGAACTGTGCGTAACTTCCCGCGGGGCCCAGTTCGGGATGTGACCCGGTCGTTTCCGCGGCGTAGAGCTGACGCAATTCCGCGTACATCAGCACCATCGAGTTCATGTCCGAATGGGCGTGGTCGACTGCATGGAACAGGGTGAAGCTCGGATCGGCTTCGAGGTCGGCATGGTGGTGCTCGACGGCACCGAACACGAAGGCCGGCCACTGAAGGGCACTGGTTTCCGTTGCGAACTTGGTTGCGACGAGTGCGCGGATCGCCTCGGATTCGGAGACGTCGTCGCCGACGCGGTACGCGAGTTCGATGCTCTCGACCGGCACCACGTGTCGACGGACCTCGAACGCGGTGTCCGCAGCGTCGGTGGTTGCTTCGTCGAAGGAGAACCAACTGTGGAGCGTGTCGTGGCGACGGACGTAGCGCTGCAGGGCTCGCGTCATGGCGTCGCGGTCGAGTGTTCCTGCGAAATCGAAGGCGATACCGATCCACGGAGACTGCGGATCGCCCTTCTCTGCGGTGACGCGGGCGCGTCGCAGGTGGCGATCCTGCATCGTGGTCGGGGGTAGTTCTCGGTCGATCTCGGCTTCGGCGGCTCGTTGAGCGGAAGCATGCGTGACGCCCCATTCGATTACCCGTCCAGGAAGCGGGTGCCAATGGGTGATCAAGTTCAGATCCATCGAGTAGAACTCCTGCGTGTGTCGTCGAGAAGCCTGCTCTGAAAATGGGCAGACGACGAACTATCCCATCTGGGGGACTGAATTGTCCGAAATACTACAATCTAAACAAGAACAGGTTCTAGAAGCGTCCTGTTCGATTAGGATCATTCGGTGCTTCCGGACCCTTTAGGTGACGCTGTCGGCGCCGACCACAAGGGCGGACGGCGAGCTGGTTCTCTGACGCCCTGGCTCGGGTTGGCGACGAGTCTGGCGGCGGCGTTCATGCAGTTGCTCGACGCGACGATCGTCAACGTCGCGCTTCCGAGTATCGCCGTCGATCTTCAAGCAGGCGTATCGGCGCAGTTGCTCATGGTCAGCGTGTACATCCTGGCTTTTGCGTGTTCGTTGATCACCGCGGCCAGGTTGGGGGACCTGTTCGGTCGTAGGGTTGTTTTTCTGACCGCCCTGTTCGTATTCGTCGCGGCCTCGTTGCTGTGCGGGCTCGCTCAGAGCGCGACGATGTTGATCGTCTTCCGGGGTTTGCAAGGGTTGGCGGCCGGTTCGATGTCCGCCCAGACGTTTGCCATCATCTCGGGTCTGTTTCCGAAGGCCAGGCATCCGCGAGTGTTCGGGATCTACGGTGCGACCATCGGGCTCGCAACGGTCAGTGGGCCTCTGATCGGCGGGCTGCTGATCGAGTGGAATCTCTTCGACTGGGGCTGGCGCCTGATCTTCTTCGTCAACATTCCGATCGGCATCGCCGCCTTGATTCTCGGGTATTTCCATCTCGTCGATGCTCGCGCTGAGCATGTGCGCTCACTGGACCTCATCGGCGCCGCACTGTCATCGCTGGCGCTGTTCCTGCTGATCCTTCCCCTGGCCGAGGGAAGGGCGCGTGGATGGCCCACAGGTCTTGTTGTCATGCTCGCGATGTCGGTGCCGGTGGCATTGGCGTTTGTGCTCTACGAATCGCGTCTGGCGAAACGAGGCGGCGATCCGGTCCTTCGTCTGGAGCTTTTCCGCGACCGAGCCTTCGCGATCGGCGCGGTTCTTGCGTTCGTATTCTTCGGAACCCTGACTTCGTTGATCTTCACCATCAGTCTCACGCTTCAGTTCGGGTTCGGGTTCTCCGCATTGCGAGCGGGCGTGATGACGCTCCCGTGGGCCGTCGGCATGGGCGTGGCTGCGGTTCTCTCATCCGCGGTGTACCGGATGCTTGGAAACCGCGTTCTGATCTTGGGCATGGTCGTCTTTGCCGGCTCGCTGATCGCGTTGTCGGTCATCCTCGAACACGAAGGAACTGATCCACGCTGGCTCGCGCTCGCCGGTCCTCTCCTCCTCGGGGGCGCAGGGCTCGGACTGTTCGTGGCGCCACTGCAGACCGCGATCCTCGCGACGGTCGAACCCGCGCACGCGGGTTCGGTGTCGGGGCTGCTACCGACCGTTCAGCAGGTTGGCAGCTCGATCGGACTGGCCTTGATCGGAGTGGTGTTCTTCTCGCTCGTCGCGGGGCAAGCTCCGCAAGCAGTGCAGGGGGAGCGGCCCGAGTACGTTGCGAATCTTGAAGCTGCCGGCGTGAATCCCGGCCTGGTCGACATCGCCGAAAAGGCATTTGTCGATTGCGCGACAAGTCAATTGGCATCCGGAACGCCGATGGAGGTGGCGCCGGAATGTCGCCGCGAAGGAACTGCCGGCGCCGGGGGCCAATCCGTTCAAGTGGCAGTTGATGCCGCGTACGCATCTACTCGCGCGGCGGCCGGCGAAGCGTTTCTCGAAGCCCAACGCCGCGTGCTCGCGATCATCGCAGCAATTGCGCTCGGCATCGGATTGGCCTCGACTGCCCTGCCGCGGGTCAATTCCCCAGTCTGAAAAAATACCCTTGACTCGAACGGGTGTTCGAGTATTCTCCTGAGTAGGGGATCGGGGGATTCAATGAGCGTGCTGTTGTCGGATGTGGTGTCCGGTTCTGCAGTGGGGTTGCGCGGACGACTGTGGCGGTTGACGGCTTCTGAGTTGAGTGCTGCTGCGGTGTCGGCGAGTGTGGAGATTCTTCGTCTCGAGGCTGTGCGGGTGGCGGTGGTGGACGAGTTGTCGTTGCGGCCGGATGATCAGGTGATCGCGAGCCGCGGGGTGGGTTGCTGGTTGGCGGCGAACACGATGCTGCAAATCCGGGACGGGAAGAAGATCGCCGCCCTCGGTGCAGCGCTACGGCCGTTTCCCGCGGTGGCGGCCCGGTTCGATGGCGGGGACTGCTCCTTCGATCATGCCGTGTTGATCGTGGCGTTCTGCGAGTCACCGCCGAAGGGGATGCCGGAGGAGGCGCTCCCTCGCTGTATCGATTTGTTGTTGGCTGCCGCGTCCGGGGTGGAGGCGACGACCACGAAAGTGCGGAGTGTTATCGCGACCTTGGAGCGAGTGTTCGAATCCGATGAGATTCCGCCTGCCGAAGATGTCGACCGGAACGAGTTGCGGATCGCGTCGACGTTGAATGGTCGGGTGGTGGTGCGCGGCGATTTCGATGCCCTCACCGGGGAAATGTTGTTGTCGGCGTTGTCGAATCTGACGATGCCCACCCCGGCACCCGATGGAACCCCGGACGCCCGGTCCGCAGCGAAACGCACGGCGGACGGGTTCACCGAACTGATCCGCCGGTATTTGGACTGCGCCAAGACCGGTACGGATGGTGGTCAGCGGCCGCATGTGAACGTGCACATCAACGCCCGTGATTTGGCTGAGCATCGGGGTTGTGCCGCACAGTCTTCGGATTCGGGTGATGACGGCTCACTGGAGCCGGCCGATCTCGATGTCGGGCACATGCCCTGGCTCGGACCACTGTCCGTCTCGCAGACCAGACTCCTCGGATGTGACTGCTTCCTCTCGACCGTTCTGCTCGACGGTCACGGGGCTCCGCTCGATGCGAAACCCGGGAAACGGTTGGTCTCTGCGGAGCAGCGCGTGGCGTTGATCGCGAGAGACAAGGGCTGCGCCTTCCCGGGGTGTGCGTGTGTACCGGCCTGGACCGACGCGCACCACATCCGGCACTGGGCCAACGGCGGGCCGACGGTGATGAACAACCTTGTCCTGCTGTGCCGTTCGCATCACCGGTTGATGCACCGAAAAGCCGGGTTCGTCGGGAAATGGGTGATCCGGATCGGAGTCGACAACAAACCGTGGTTCATCCCGCCGCCCTCGATCGATCCGCGGCAGCACCCGCGACCGGCGAACACCACATTCAAACCTGAGGGGTCAAACCTCTTCGGCGACAACAAAAACGACCAGCTTCGCATCGGCATGAACCCGATGCGAGGCTGGTCAGTGGTGCTTGAAAAAAACTTGCTTGGAGAAAACGTGCGTGGAGAAATCGTGTCAGAAGATGCTCTGCGTGCGCCAGAGATCCGAGACGGAAACCCCGACACGCTCGAGAAGTGTTCGTACCAAAGGTAATCCGATACCGATGACGCTCGATGGATCACCCTCGATTCTCTCCACGAACCAGCCGCCGAGACTGTCGAGCGTGAATGCTCCGGCGACTTGGAGCGGTTCGCCCGTTGCCAGGTACGCCTCGAGATCTTCGGTGGACGGTTGCGCGAAATGAACCACTGTTGCGCTGTGATCCGAGGCCATGCGAACGATGCGGCCGTCGGCGACGCGCAGGACACAGTGCCCGGTCAAGAGAGTGGCGCTGCGTCCGGCCATTGCGGCCCATCGCTTTCGGGCGATGTCTACGCTGCCCGGCTTGCCTTGAAGTTGCCCGTCGATCAGGAGCATCGAATCGCACCCGACAACGACTACGTCGGTGAGATTGTCGGCGGCAAGACCGGGAACGATCTCGGCGGCCTTGGCCTCCGCCAGCACCGTCACGACTTTTTCGGGAGCGGCGTCGGGGCCGAGGTTGTCGGCAATCTTGTCCTCGTCGACGCCGGAGACACGCACAAGCGGCGAAACCCCGGCCGCCCGCAGAACTGCGAGGCGAGCCGGGGACGCTGAAGCTAGAACCAGTTGAGTCACGTCAGCAAGTGATCGTCAGCTGCGACGGATCGCGGGGTTCAGGTACGCGTACGGCGAGAACGGCGCACGCGTGCGGTGGAACTGAGTCGGATCGCCCCAGGTCTCCGCGGGAACATTAGACTCGGGAGCCTGACCGCTGCCGGCAGCCGCGGCAAGCACGCTTACCAGTGCCGCGATCTCGACGTCGGTGGGCGAACCCTTGACGATCTTGATGACCGACGCGTCGGAGGTCGACGTCTCGGTCAGCTCCGTGAGCGAAGCGTCCGTCGCGCTTCCCTCGACGACCGCACCGTTGGTCGGTGCAGTCTCCGCCAGTGCGACATCTTCGCTGAGAATGTCCTCGGTGGTTGCGGTCATAGGGGAATGTTCCCATGCTTCTTGGGCGGAAGGGAAACGGCCTTGCGCTCGAGCAGTCGCAATGCGGAAACGATTTGTCCGCGGGTGTGCGACGGAGGAATGACAGCGTCGACGTATCCGCGCTCAGCGGCGACGTACGGGTTGACGAGGGTGTCCTCGTACTCGTTCTGCAGCTTGAGGCGCAATGCATCGACGTCTTCACCGTTCTTCGCGGCTTCGAGAAGCTGCTTGCGGTAGACGAATCCGACAGCTCCGGATGCACCCATGACGGCGATCTGAGCGGTCGGCCATGCCAGGTTCACGTCGGCGCCCATGTGCTTGGAGCCCATGACGTCGTACGCTCCGCCGTAAGCCTTGCGGGTGATGACCGTGATCTTGCCGACCGTTGCTTCGCCGTACGCGTAGAGGAGCTTCGCGCCGCGACGGATGATGCCGTTGTATTCCTGCTCGGTTCCGGGGAGGAAACCGGGAACGTCGACGAGGGTGATGATCGGGACGTTGAACGCGTCGCAGGTACGCACGAAGCGTGCGGCCTTCTCCGAGGCGTCGATGTCGAGGCAGCCCGCGAACTGGGTGGGCTGGTTGGCGACGATGCCGACCGAGCGGCCGTCGACGCGACCGAAACCGACGATGATGTTCATCGCGCGCTCGGCCTGGACCTCGAGGAACTCGTCGTCGTCGAGGATGCGACGGATGACCTCGTGCATGTCGTACGGCTGGTTGGCCGAATCCGGGATGAGGGTGTCGAGTTCGATGTCCTCAGCGGTCAGGCTGTCTTCGATCGAACCGACGATCGGGTCGGTGATCTCGCCGCGGGGAGCTGCTGCCTGGTTGTTGGACGGCAGGTAGCTGAGCAGGTCCTTGACGTAGTCGAGGGCATCCTGCTCGCCGGAAGCGACGTAGTGGGCGACTCCGGACTTGACCATGTGGGTGCGAGCACCACCGAGGTCTTCCATCGTGACGTCTTCACCGGTGACTGTCTTGATGACGTCGGGGCCGGTGACGAACATCTGGGAAGTCTCGTCGACCATCACGACGAAGTCGGTCAGTGCGGGGGAGTAGACGTGGCCGCCGGCGGCGGGTCCCATGATCAGTGAGATCTGGGGGATGACACCCGAGGCTTGGACGTTGCGGTGGAAGATCTCGCCGTAGAGGCCGAGCGAGACGACGCCTTCCTGAATGCGCGCGCCTGCACCTTCGTTGATGCCGACGAGGGGGCGACCGGTGCGGATCGCGAGGTCCATGACCTTGACGATCTTCTCACCGTAGATTTCGCCGAGCGATCCGCCGAAAACGGTGGCGTCCTGTGAGAAGACACAGACGTCGCGGCCGTCGATGGTGCCGTAACCGGTGACGACGCCGTCGCCGACCGGGCGGTTGTCAGCGAGACCGAAGTTCACACTTCGGTGCCGTGCCAGTGCGTCGAGTTCGACGAAGGAGCCCTCGTCGAGGAGGGCGGTGATGCGCTCGCGGGCGGTCAGCTTGCCTTTGGCGTGCACCTTGTCGATGGCGGCTTCGCCGCTCGGTGCCTGCGCCTGGGCTTGGCGATTCCGCAGGTCCGCGAGCTTTCCCGCGGTCGTGTGGATATCGGGTGCGGCCGCCGCCTCCGGCGCGTTCGGCTCTTGGACAGTGGTCATGGACGTGAGCTTAACGAGAGTGCGTGGGGGGCTTCGAAGGCAGGTCCGATTGTCGCTGTCTTGCAGGCTCAAGCTACTGACCAGTACATTCTCGCTGTCGTCATAGGCTGGGGCTATGTGGACCGACTTGAACCGACCGCCCCTCGACGGCAATGCCCTACGACGCGCACTCGTGCGCAGTGACAACGACGACGCGCGCGTTTTCTGGAACCGCCTCGACGTTGTCGAGGAGACCGGTTCGACGAACGCGGATCTCCTTGCGCGAGCGGCAGATCCGGATGCCGACCGTCACGTTCTGATCGCCGAGTATCAGGCGAGTGCCCGCGGCCGTCATTCGCGCACTTGGGTGAGTCCGCCGCAAGCGCAGATCTCGATGTCGGTTCTGCTGTCGATGCCCGGAATGAATCTCACGGACATGGGTTGGCTCCCGCTACTGTCGGGAATCGCGGTCGTCGACGCGCTGCGGAACGTGGCCGAAGTGCCCGCAGAACTCAAGTGGCCGAACGACGTTCTCATCGGTGACAAGAAGGTCGCCGGAATTCTGGCCGAGGTGGCAAGGACAGCGCCCGATCCCGCGGTGGTGGTGGGCATCGGGTTGAACGTGAGCCTGGGTGTCGAGGAGCTGCCCGTCCCGACCGCTACATCACTCCTCATCGAAGAAGCATCGACTGTCGACCGCGACACCCTCGTTCGAGCAATTGCCCGTGAGTTGGCGACGCAATTCCGTGCTTGGGAATCATCGAAATGGGATACATCTGTGTTGGCTGCCGAATACCGGCAGCGTTGCGGGACGCTGGGCAAACGAGTCCGCGCGGTCTTGCCGGGCGACAAGGAGGTGTTCGGTATCGCGACCGACATCGACACTTCCGGCCGCGTTGTCATCGAAATCGAGGGAACAGATGGGGAGACCTTTGCGGTCGCTGCGGGTGATATCACGCACCTTCGGGCCGCCCCGGTAGCCGAATCGTGAGCCTTGCCGGATTTTCTGGCACCAAAGTGCTAATTTTTGGCCCTGGCCGGTTTTCGAACCAACCGTCCGTCCTTCATTTCATTTAACTGCGGGATTTACTGAGCTGCCTAGGGGCGTCATGACCACACCGATCGTTGTTCCGACCGAAGCCGAGACGGCCGAGAGCGCTCGCCGCGTACTCACCGGTGTGACGGTGCTGCTCGGTGTCCTCACATTGGGCCTGGGTATCGCCGTACTCGCATGGCCGGATGCCACCCTTTTCGTGGTCGCGGTGGTCATTGCGATTCAGTTGTTCGGATTCGGAATCGTCCAGATCATCCGTTCGTTTGCGGACGTGACGGCTTCGGGTGGAACTCGGACGCTTGTCGCGATCTCCGGCGCGTTGGCAGTGCTCCTCGGATTCCTGGTTCTCCGTAGCCCTTTGCAGACGGTGGTTCTGATCGCATTGGTGATCGGTGCCTGGTGGGTATTCCGTGGCGTTCTCGATCTGGTCGACGCGGCGTCCGGGCACACCGTCGATCGCGGTCTGTCGATCGTGCTCGGAGTCATCAGCATCGTCGCGGGTGCAATCGTCCTTCTGCAGCCCGAACTTTCGCTCGACGTCTTCCGCATCGTGGTCGGCGTGTGGATGGTGCTGTACGGCATCATCATCGTCGTGACCCCGCTGGTGCTGCGAAAGATCGCGCAGCCCTGAACGTGCCCTGAAGATCGGTGTGCCTGAAAGTCGGTGTGCCTGAAAGTCGGTGCGGGATGGCAGACTTCCCGTCATGGGATATCCCGAAGACGCCCTCGCTCAGGACGAGGAACTGATACTGCATCGCCATCCTCATTGGAAGATGTTGGTGCTTCCGGCGCTGACGTTCGTGCTTGCGACGGCCGTCGCCGGGTTCTTGTTGGGCCTCGCACAGACGAGATTGGACGGCACGGCTCGCACCGTGTCGTCCATTGCCATCGGAATCATCTGGCTCGGTGTCGTGGCCTGGCGATCGGTTGCACCGTTCACGGTCTGGAAGTTCACGCACTTCATCGTCACCGATCGGCGAGTGCTCATCCGCCACGGAGTGCTCACGCATACCGGTATCGACATCCCCATGGGGCGGATCAGCAATGTTCAGTTCCGCCACGGCTTGATCGATCGAATGCTCAAGACCGGAACTCTGGTCATCGCCTCTGCCAGTGACGATCCGCTCGAGTTCGACGACATTCCTGACGTCGAGCACGTTCACGCCCTGCTGTATCACCAGGTTTTCGATTCCATGCAGCAGCCACCATCGCAGCCACCGCAACGGCCGGCGGGTGAAAACGACGACCCGAACGATCGAAATGGCTGGTAATCAACGTGCAAAGGCGTGTTGTCCGTAGTCTGTTCGTGTGACTGCCGTATTGCTAGCCGAAGACGACGAGGCCATTGCCGCACCCCTCTCCCGCGCACTGGGGCGTGAAGGGTATTCGGTGACGGTCGAACCGACCGGACCCGCTGCGTTGCAGCAGGCGCTCGAAGGTGATTTCGATCTGTTGATTCTCGATCTCGGCCTTCCGGGCATGGACGGCCTCGAGGTCTGTCGACAGATTCGTGCGCATCGCACCTCGCTCGCCGTGCTGATGTTGACCGCCAGGACCGACGAAGTCGACTTCGTGGTCGGGTTGGACGCCGGCGCCGACGACTACGTCAGCAAGCCGTTTCGTCTCGCCGAGTTGATGGCACGTGTGCGAGCACTCCTGCGTCGCCACGGTGGCCGCGAGGACACGATCGTCGAGGTCGGTGGCATCAGGCTCGAGCCCGCGGCACGACGCGTACTCGTCAACGGCTCCGAAATCGCCTTGGCCAACAAGGAATACGAACTTCTGCGGGTCCTCCTCGAACATGCCGGGGAAGTAGTATCGCGCGATACGATCCTTCGTGAGGTGTGGGGCGACGTCGAGCTTCGTGGATCGAAGACGCTCGACATGCACATGTCGTGGCTGCGCCGCAAGATCGGTGACGAGGGCCCTGCCGTGGAACGCAGAATTGCCACCGTCCGCGGTGTCGGTTTCCGAATCAACACCGACTAACTTCTCGAGAATCAGGAACTGCCGGCATGCGGCGTCGCATATTGCAGTCGATTCTCGCTGTCGTGATCATGACGGCGTTGCTGCTGGGGGTTCCGCTGATCTACACGGCGTGGCTCTGGGTGGAGGACGTGACGCGAAGTGATCTCCGGGTGCGCCTCGACCGGATGGCCGCTGAGGTCATCGCGCAAGAGGGGACGAACGGGCTCGTCGAAGGTGCGTTGAACACCGATTCGCTCAAGGTTCTCACCCCGAACGACGGGCGCCTCGTCGTCGTGTATCCGACCGTCGTCGACGGCGCTGCACGCGTCGACGTCGGTGAGGCGACGGTCAAGAACGCACTCGTCGAATCGCTCGCGATGGGAACGTCCGGCTCGTTGCGTCTCGAGGTGCCGTCGGAGAACCTGCGCACCCAGCAGAAGCAAGCGGTGATGGCCGTCGGTGTGCTCGTGCTTCTGTCCATCACGGCAGGCACCGTGGTCGCTGTGGTCACTGCGCGTCGGCTTGCCGATCCGCTGCAGGATGTGGCCGACCGGGCGGCACGCCTCGCCGAAGGTGACTTCCGGCCGGATCCTCGTCGGCACGACATCCCCGAGCTCGACCGCGTGTCCGACGTCCTCGACGCGGCAACTGTGGAGATTTCGGTGCGGCTGCAACGAGAACGCGCGCTGGTCGCGGATGTCTCGCATCAACTGCGCAGTCGACTGACTGCAGTGCGGCTGCGCTTGGACGAGTTGTCCGTTCACGAAGATCCTGACGTCGTGAACGAGGCCGAGGAAGCCATGGCGCAAGTGGACAGGCTCACCGACGGAATCGACGACCTGATTCGCTCGTCGCGCACCAGTGGGTCATCGGCGAGTCTGGTGTCGGTAGTCGGCGAGCTGGAACAGGTGACCCGCGACTGGCAGGCTCAGTTCGACGGAGAGGGACGCAGGCTCCGCCTACGCGGCGATCGCGCGGTGATGGCCGCGACCACAGGTTCGCGTCTGCGTGAAGCTGTTTCCGTGCTGGTCGACAATTCGTTCGAACACGGTGAAGGCACGTGCACGGTGTCTGTCCGATTGATCGACGGTACCGGTCGCAGTTCGTCTCGTCGTGACTCGATGGTGTGCGTCGAGGTCACCGACGAAGGCTCCGGCGTGGAGAACGATCTTGCACCGCACATCTTCGACAGAGGATTTTCGGGGGCCGGGTCCACCGGCGTCGGTTTGGCGCTCGCACGTGCACTGATCGAGGCCGACGGGGGCCGACTGGAACTGCAGAGGCGTAAGCCTGCCTTGTTCGCGGTCTTCCTGCCGGTGGCCAACACTGCGCCGACCGCGGACGTCGTTCCGCACCGCGAACCGCGCTGACCGAAAGGCTCGCGCAGACGGAAAACTCAGGAGTGCCCGAGCTCCTCTTCGGCATCAGGAATGACCGGGTCAGGCGCCGTGGTTTCGGATAACGCCGTGGTTTCGGATAACGCTGTGGTTTCGGACAATCCTGTGGTGTCGGACAGTTCGAGCGGTTCCGGATTCTCGTCGGGAAACACGAACTTGCGGAAGGCCCAGAATCGGAACGCCATCTGCAGCAGGTTGCCGATGACGTACGCACTGATGAAGTCGGCGATGTTCTCCGTCGCCAAGCTGACTTCGGGTACGCGCAGGTTGAAGACGTAACTGGAGATGTAGAGCGGTATGAAGCTGATGACGACGCCGATGGCGCTGATGATGAAGAACAGCGCAGCTTCGTGCGCTGGCTCACGGCCACCACGGTTCTTGAACGACCACTCGCGGTTGAGAATGTACGACGCGATCACCGCGACGACGCCGGCGATGATCTTGGCCGTGATCGGCTTGGATTCGAGGATCGACAGCTTGAGCGTGTAGAAGATGCCTGAGTCGATCAGGAAGGTAGTTCCGCCGACGATCGCGAATTTGATCAGCTCGCTGTGACGCAGAGCGATGTCACGAAACGGTTGGGGTATGCGGGCAATGACCCCGTCGACAAATGGCACAACAGATGAGTTTACGAAACGAAACCGCGTTACCACCAATTTGCCGCGGATTCATCAGCAGAATCACAGATTGGGAACGCTGAATGAACGGGCGAACGCGGCACATGACAACATAGAGAGCCGTGACCGGCAACAACGATCCCGCGCAGATCCCCGCCCGCCCGACCACCCCTCGACCGGCAAAAGCATCCATGCCCGTCGTCACCATGATCGGTGGCGGACAGTTGGCCAGGATGACTCACCAGGCGGCGGTGGCCCTGGGCCAGACGCTCCGAGTGCTCTCCGGGACTGCGGACGAGCCGGCAGCTCAGGTCAGCCCCGATGTCGTGCTCGGTAGCCACACCGACCTCGACGCTCTTCGCCGCGCAGCGGTCGGTTCCAACGCGTTGACGTTCGACCACGAGCACGTGCCGACCGAACATCTCGAGGTTCTTGTTGCCGAAGGCGTGAACGTTCAGCCTCCGCCGCAGGCTCTGATCTTCGCTCAGGACAAATTGCTGATGCGTCGCAAACTTGCCGAACTGGGCGCACCTGTACCCGCGTACGCCGAAGTGACGTGGGCGGAAGACGTCGTGCGTTTCGGTGCCGAACACGGTTGGCCGCTTGTCATCAAGGCAACCCGCGGAGGCTACGACGGCCGGGGCGTCTGGATCACCGATGATCAGGACGAAGCAGAAGCCATTGTCACCGAGCAGTTGGACAGGGGTGTTCCGCTGATCGTCGAGGAAATGGTCTCGATGCGTCGGGAACTGTCTGCCATGGTTGCGCGGTCGCCGTTCGGACAGGGCGCTACGTGGCCGGTCGTAGAGACCGTTCAGCGCAACGGCCAGTGCGCCGTCGTGATCGCACCTGCCCCCGCCCTTTCGAGTGCCGTTGCCGAGGAAGCCGAACAATTGGCGCTGCGCATCGCTTCCGAGTTGGGTGTCGTCGGCTCGATGGCCGTCGAACTCTTCGAGACGGCTGACGGCACTCTCGTGGTCAACGAGCTGGCAATGCGCCCGCACAACTCCGGTCACTGGACGATGGACGGCGCACGCACCTCTCAGTTCGAACAGCATCTGCGTGCCGTTCTCGACTACCCGCTCGGCGACACCTCGCCGATCGCGCCGGTCACGGTGATGGCAAACGTTCTGGGTGCACCGGAAGCGCCCGAGATGACGATGGACGAGCGTGTCCATCACCTCTTCGCGCGGATGCCCGATGCGAAGATCCACCTGTACGGCAAGGGTGAGCGCAAGGATCGCAAGATCGGCCACGTCAACATCGTCGGCGGCGCCGGATCCATCGACGATCCGAATTACGTTGCCGCAGTTCGCGAACGCGCCGAGCGCGCAGCACATTGGCTTTCGTATGCAGTTTGGACCGACGGATGGGATGTACACGGTGAGTGAGAGCGCGCAGGTCGGCCTGATCATGGGCAGCGATTCGGATTGGCCGATCATGGAAGCTGCAGCCGAAGCTCTGGCCGAGTTCGGTATCCGCTTCGAGGTCGGTGTCGTCTCGGCGCATCGCACGCCTCAGCGGATGCTCGACTACGCCAAGGAAGCCGCGGGCCGCGGAATCAAGGTCATCATCGCCGGTGCCGGTGGCGCCGCGCATCTTCCGGGCATGGTTGCCTCGGCTACACCGTTGCCGGTCATCGGTGTTCCGGTGCCGCTCAAGTACCTCGACGGTATGGATTCACTCCTCTCGATCGTGCAGATGCCGGCCGGCGTCCCGGTGGCGACGGTCTCGATCGGCGGCGCTCGCAACGCCGGTCTGTTGGCCGCTCGGATCCTCGGCGCTTCGGATCCCGCACTGCAGCAGCGGATGGTGGCTTTCCAGGAGAGCCTCGAGGCGATGGTGCTCGACAAGGACAAGGCGCTCCGCGAGAAACTGCTGGGCTGATCTTCTCGTGTGTGCACGGCGTGGGCTGCCGCTGATCCGAGCGAGTCGGGGCAGCGCGCAGTCCGCATTCGTCACTCGCGTCGCCCTGTTCTACGCCGGGATTCTCGGCGCGGACATCCGCTTCGACGACGAGTCCGGGATCTTTGTCGCTTCCGGGCTGCGCGGCGGGTTCGCCAGAGGCGGAACGACTCTCGGTGGTGTGTACCTCACCCGGCGAAACACGACTCGATCCGTCCTTCGCCACGAGGCCGTTCACGCGGACCAATGGGCCAGGTACGGAATCGTATTCGGGCTGCTGTACCTGCGTGAGGAGTTGCGTCATCGCGGTCCGCGGAACCGATTCGAAATCGAGGCCGGTCTCGAAGACGGCGGTTACCGCACCTGAGTGAAAGCTCGTCAGTAAAAGCTACTCTTGGCGGCATGGCTCGTTTTCCGACTAGTGAACGCTTCGTCCGCTGGAGCGCGGAACATGCTCGCGGTGTGGACATCTGCATTGCGACGGTTGCCGCACTGTTCAGCGTTGTCGTTGCGGTCGAGGCGAGTCCGCTGGCGGTGTTCGTCTCGCTGGGTATGACCGTTCCGTTGGCATGGCGACGCTCGCGCCCCGAACTCTCCGGCATGGTGATCGCAGGGTTCGCAGTTCTACACGTGATCTTCATCGGCAACACACTGCTCGCATCGGCCGTTGTCGTGCCCATCTCCCTGTACGCGCTGGCCGCCTATGGCGCTCGGTGGAGTTCGCTCACCGGCCTGGTGCTCGCGTTGCTCGGCTCGATTGCCGGAACTGTTCGATACTTCGGCTACGACGGAATCCCGGTGTCTTCGCAGGTCATGCAGTCCGTGGCCGTCATGATCTTCATGCTCGCGGTCTGGGCGTTCGGTGATTTGCGTCGAGTTCGCACCAAACAATTGGAAGGTCTGACCGAGCGCGCACGGTTGCTCGAACTCGAGCGTGCGCAGGAAGCGGAAATCGCGACGATCAGCGAACGCTCGAGGATTGCGCGCGAGATGCACGACATCGTCGCGCATTCGTTGACCGTTGTCATCGCTCAGGCTGACGGCGGACGCTACAGCGCGGCCAAGGATCCTCAGGCTGCAATCCAGGCGCTCGAAACCATTGCCTCCACCGGTCGCCAAGCGTTGACCGACATGCGATCGCTTCTGTCCGTCCTGCGTGAGGACACGCCCCGGGATTTCTCGGTGATCCCGGGCGCCGGTGATATCGACAGTCTCTTCCACGAGTTACGCAGCAGCGGACTCGACATCGCCGTCAGTGTGACCGGTGAACCACGCGAACTCTCTGCGGGTGCGGGGTTGACGGCCTATCGCATCGTCCAGGAATCGCTGACGAACGTTCTCAAACATGCGGGGCCAGGAGCACAGGCGAGCGTCGAGATGACTTGGGCTGAAACCGAACTCGTTCTCGGCATCACCGACGACGGACGAGGCGGCAGCGCCGCGCTGGTCGAATCGTCACCAGGCGGGCAGGGCCTGATCGGAATGGCCGAGCGCGCCAAACTGCACGGAGGCAAAGTAACCGCCGGGCCGAAATCAGGCGGCGGATACAGTGTCCGGGCCGTCCTGCCGTATGAACGAACGTCTGGGTAGGTCTTGAAACGTCTGAAGGTCTTAAGGTGAGTGGCATGGACGAACACGTGGCTCCGATCGCAGTGGCACTGATCGACGATCAGCAGCTGGTCCGCGCAGGTTTTCGAATGGTCATCGACTCGCAGCCGGATTTGTCCGTGGTGGTCGAGGCTTCGGACGGTCAGCAGGCCTTGACCGAGTTGGCGGCCCGACATGTCGACGTCGTCCTGATGGATGTCCAGATGCCGAAGATGGACGGCATCGAGGCGACCCGTCGGCTCCTGGCCGACCCCGATGCGCCGAAGGTCGTGGTGCTCACCACCTTCGACAACGACGAGTACGTGATGTCGGCAATCAGGGCGGGCGCCAGCGGCTTCCTGCTCAAGGACGTGCCACCGGAACAGTTGCTCGACGCCATCCGCACCGTGCATCGCGGGGACGCGGTGATCGAAGCTCGGGCCACTCGGCGACTGCTTCAGCACGTCGGACCTCTCCTGGAAGGTTCGGCGCCCGAATCGCAGTTGCCCGAAGAGCTGACACCGCGCGAGGTCGAGGTGCTCGAGGCCATGGCGTACGGGCTGTCGAATTCGGAGATCGCCGCAAAATTCCACGTCTCCGAAACGACAGTGAAAACCCATGTCGGACGGGTTCTTTCGAAGACTCATTCACGTGATCGTGTGCAGGCCGTCGTCTTTGCCTTCCAGATCGGACTTGTCCGGCGCGCAGATCTCCTGGGAACCGAGGGCTGACGCGCAGCCCTGTTCAGTCCTACCCCGGGATGACACCGGGCTCTCCAAGATCGCCCCGCGCTCCGACGCGGAGACCACTTGCGCTGCAATAACGTCGATTCCGTCATAGCGAGAAGCTTTACGGAGGGCAAAAAATGCATGCGCACACCACGACGGAACCAGCCGCAGTGCCGGCGATCACTGCCCGCGGTGTCACCAAGGTGTACGGCACCGGTGAGACCACGGTTCACGCGCTCGGCGGGGTCGACGTGGACTTCGGTCGTGAGCGGTTCACCGCGATCATGGGCCCGTCCGGCTCCGGAAAGTCGACGCTCATGCACTGTCTGGCCGGGCTCGACACGGTTTCGGGCGGACAGGTCTTCCTGGGCGACACCGAAGTCACGAAACTCGGCGACACGGAACTCACCGAACTTCGACGCGAGCGAATCGGATTCGTCTTCCAAGCGTTCAACCTGCTACCGGTGCTCACTGCTCGGGAGAACATGCTGCTGCCGATGAAGCTGGCGGGTAGTGAACCCTCGCCCGAGTGGATGGACGAGGTGATCGGGAAACTGGGCCTGTCGAAGCGCCTCGACCACCTGCCGCACGAGTTGTCCGGTGGTCAGCAGCAGCGTGTAGCTGTCGCCCGCGCACTACTGCCGCAGCCCGACGTGATTTTTGCCGACGAGCCCACGGGAAATTTGGATTCCCGTTCCGGGACCGAGGTTCTGGGCCTCTTGCGCACCAGTGTTCGGGAGACCGGTCAGACGGTTGTCATGGTGACACACGATCCGGTGGCGGCGTCGTATGCGGACCGAGTCGTGTTGATCGCGGACGGGTGTATTGCCGGAGAGATCGACCGTCCCACCGTCGACTCGGTGATCGGTGCCATGCGAGCACTCGGTGCCGACGACCTGGCTGATGTTCCTGCAGTTTCGGGTGCACTGCGATGAGGGGTCTGGCCTTTGCCCAGGCGCGGGCACATGCCGGGCGCTATGTGGCTTCGATACTCGCCGTGGTGATCGCAGTCGGATACATCGTCGCGACTTTGACATTGAGCTCGACGGTCGATGCGAGTGTGAGTAAATCACTTGCGACGCAATACGAAACCACGGATGTCGTCGCCTCCGGTCCAGGCGTGACGGAAGCACTGCTGAGTGCGGTGCCGGGCGTCTCGGCAGTCGCCGACGACGTGTCGACGTATGTTCGCGTCGACTCCGAGGCAAAGGGCGCGTCCTACGGGGATGCTCTCTCGATCGCCGACAATCCCGAATTGCGTTGGGAGAACTTGTCGGAGGGTTCGCTTCCGGCCGGTCTGGGGCAGGTGTTGGTGAGCGCGGACTCCGGGATACCGACGGGTGCCCGAATCGCTGTCACGGCAAGGGATTCGACGGTCGGTGCCGCTGCGCCCACCGCGCAGGTGGTCGGGCTGGTCGATCTCTCCGGTTCGGCGCAACGACTGGGCGGGATCAAGATATTCACCACCGCCGAGCAGGTGAGCGCGTGGGCCGGGGACAGCGCCAAACGTGAGTTCCGTGTCGCCGGTGACGGTTCGCGCTCTCAGCAACAACTCGTGGATTCGATCGCGAGCGCGTTGCCCGCGGACTCCACCGTGTTGACGGGAGAAGAAGCCACCGACAACGCGGCAGCGGAATACATGGGTGGCACCAAGATCCTCAGCACGGTGTTGCTCGCCTTCGGTGCCATTGCCGTTGTTGTTGCCGCGCTGGTGATCGCCAATACGTTTGCCGTTCTGCTCGCCGCGCGCACTCAGGAACTCGCGTTGCTGCGATGCGTCGGCGCCACAGCCAAACAGGTTCGCCGGAGCATTCGCAGCGAAGCCGCTGCGGTCGGCGTGATCGCCTCGGTGATCGGCGTCGGACTCGGTGTCGGACTTGCCTGGGCGATCGGTCGCGTAGCAACGGCCGCAGATGTGCCGGTGCCTCTTTCGTCACTGAGCGTCACCCCGGTGACCGTGCTGGTCGGTCTTGCCGTTGGCATCGTGATGACGATGCTCGCTGCATCTGCGCCCGGGCGGGCGGCAACGAGGCTCTCCCCGCTCGCGGCACTGCAGCCGATGGAGTCCAAGCCCGAGAGCGTTCAGGTATCGGTCGTGCGCCGGGTTCTGGGCGTCGTGATACTGCTCGCGGGCATCGCGATGACCGTCCTGGGAGTGACGAATCAGCAGGTGCCGGCGGCGACTGCCGGTGGACTCTTTTCGTTCCTGGGGATCGCAGCACTGTCCGGGCGAATCGTGCCCGCGCTGATCAATGCCGCCGGCGGAGTGCTGGCGAGACTGATCGGTCCGGTGGGAAGCCTGGCAGCAGGCAACGCCGGTCGGAACCCACGCCGGACCTCGGCGACAGCCACGGCCCTGTTGATCGGTGTGGCCTTGACGAGCACGCTCGTCGTGGGAATCGCGACGGTCAAGGAAGCCGCACCCGCGGCGATGGACAGTCAATTCCCCGTCGACGTCATGGTGAGCAGTTCCGGTTCGGCACCGCTTCCCGCAGGGTTGGGCACAGACATCGCCGCGGTCAACGGCGTCGGCGCGGTGAGCGGTCTGGACAAGGCCGAACTGACGATCGACGGGCGCGGTTCGTTGACCGGGTTCGGTGTCGACGCTGCCCAGGTGAAAGATGTTCTGCGTACCGAGATCTCGGTACCCGCGGCCGGTCAGTTGGTGCTCTCGCCCGCTGACCTGACCGAATACAAACTCTCGGTGGGCGAGACGGCGACGGTGCGCGGAGATCGCGGTGCCGTCAACGTCAGCGTGGTCGAGGGTGTGAAAGGTCAACCAGCGCTGTTGGATCGAGGCGATCTGGGTGCAGCGGCCACTGCGCCGACCACCGATTCCTACTGGGTCAGGTTGGGGACGGACACCGACGAAGAGGCGCTCGCTGCCACCGACCGCATCACCGAACTGGCACGCCAGGAAGCTCCGGGCAGCGATGTTCAAGGAATGACCGAAATGCGCTCGGCTCTCGATTCGATCCTCGACACCATGCTCATGGTGGTTGCCGGGTTGCTGTCGGTAGCGGTGTTGATCGCTCTGATCGGGGTGGGAAACACCATGGCACTGTCGGTTCTCGAACGGCGCCGCGAATCCGGACTGCTTCGCGCACTCGGACTGACCAAGAAGGGAATTCGAGCCATGTTGATCTGGGAAGCACTGCTGGTGGCAGGAGTTGCATCGGTGATCGGAGTGCTGTTCGGGATGGTGTTCGGTGTAGCCGGTACCGCCTCGGTGTTCGGGATCGAGGACGTCGCCCTCAGCGCAGTGCCGTGGGCGCAATTGGTAGCCATCGTGTTGATCGGCGGAATCTGCGGTGTGATCGCGTCACTGCTCCCCGCTAGGAGGGCGGGGCTGGTGTCACCGGTGACAGCTCTCGCGAGCTAGCGTTCAGAACTGCTTCGTGACCTTCTCGGTGCCCACTCGGCGCGCGGTAGCTTCCGCGTCCGGGTGGGCTACCTGCACGAGTGAGGCGCCCGCGGCGAGAACGGCCAGAAGCCCGTCGATCAATTCGTCTGCCGTGTCCCACGTGCGGCTGGAGAGGACACGATCCGTCGACGCCAATTCGACGTTCTTCGACGATGCCCGTGCGGCGTCGATCGTGTCCGCTACGGACCGGCCTTCCAGCGCCGAACCGGCTCCGGCGCTACGGAACTGGTCGCCGTGGACACGAATGGAGGTTGCGTAGTCGGCGACGCCGAGCGGAAGATCGCTCAAACCTTTGCCGAACGCGTCGAGTGAGAGTGCGGCTACTTCCGGTACGTCCGCAACATCGTCCAGACGGTCGGCAGTGACAAAAGCCAGTTCGGCGTCGGCGTCGGGGGAGAGGACGACCTCACCGCCTGCCCACCACACACCCAGCAAGACGGCGACGCTCTGCCAGTGCGCGGGAAGCAGCACGGCAACTTTGCCGCCGGGCTCGAGGGCGAACTCGTCCCGAACCATGTTCGCTGTCTTTGCCGCCCAGTTGGCCAGAGTGCTCGCAGACAATTCGATGCGCTCGCCGGTGGCGTCGTCGTAGTAGGTCACGCGAGGGCCGGCCGGGTCGGCAGCCAGGATCGGTCCGAGGAGGGCGTCGGTCAGGTTGTCTACAGGCGAAGGCACGTAATCAGCTTACGCAGCCGTCCAGTTCACACCGCTTTCAGTTCACACAGTTTTCAGTTGACACAGCGCGGGCCGTTGGAGGCTGCGTCGATCGGCGGACCGGGAGGGGCAGGGGTGGGACTGGTCTCGGTGGTGCTCGCCGATTCAGTCGTGCTTGTCGCGCCTTCGGACGGGGATACCGCGTCCGCGGACTGCGGTCCGCTGTAGTCCTCGGCAATGACAACCCGAACCTTGCCCGAGGACAATGACGAATCCGCCTTGACCGTCAGACCGCCGAGTGCCTCGGCCACCGCGAGTGCAGCGTCGTCGTCCGCGGACTTTGCGAACACCGTCGATTCGGAGACGTCGGAGCCGGTGTTGTTGCCGACCTGTCCCTGCTTGTACCCGAGGGCACTCAATGCCTCGGAAGCCCCGCTGGCCAACCCCGCGATGTCGCTCGCGTTAGCGACGTCGACCGTGATCGAGGACGCATTCACGGTGGTCGGTGCCTCGGAGGTCTCCTCCGAGTCCTCGCTGTCGGCGCCGACCAATCCGGCGATGTACTTCTTGACGGCCTTGGGATCGACCTTGACGATGGACTCGCCGTAATCGGTCATGCCGTTGATGTCGAGAACGGGAATGGTCTCGAATTGCACCTTTCCGCCGGCCAGATTCTGCAACTGCTTGGCGAATTCGATGATGTCCCAGTCGTCGTCGATGACGACGGAACGCTGAACGGCCGAGGTCAACTGACTGAGCTTGCCCGGGTCACTGAGGGTTTTTGCGCTGAGTACCTTACTGACGAGGGACGCCATGAACACCTGCTGGCGCACGATCCGGTCCAGGTCGCCGCGAGGAAGGTCGTGTCGTTGTCGCACGAAGCTCAGCGCGTCGGCGCCGTCAAGTGTCTGTTTCCCGGCTGCGAAGTTGGCTCCGGACATCGGTTCGTCGACTGGCGCGTTGAGGCAGACGTCGACTCCGCCCACTGCGTTGGTCAGCAGGACGAATCCGAGTAGACCGACTTCGGCGTAGTGATCGACGGTGATGCCGGTCAGATTTCCTACCGCTCCGATGAGCGCGGTCCGGCCGGCTTCCGTCGACTTCTTGTCTGCGTCGCTGTCGGACGACCCGTTGTTGACCAACTTCAGTCGCTCGGTTTCCTTGGTGGCACCGAACGCGGCGTTGATCTTCGACATACCGATACCGGGGACGTTGACGTACGCGTCTCGGGGAATCGAGATCGCGGTTGCCGAACTTCCGTCGTTGGGGACGCGGATCAAGATGATGGTGTCGGTGTTGGACGCAACTTCCTCACCAGCGCGCAACGAGTCGAGCTCGCTTTGTGAAAGCGGGTTGCCGTGTGCGTCGGTGCGACTGTCGGTTCCCACCATCAGAATGTCGATGGCTCCGTCCTTGCCCCCACCGAGGCCGAGTCCGCTTGCAGTGGCAAGGCTGTTTCTCAACGAGTCCACACCTCGCCATGCGAACCCGGTGACCAGCAGTACGAGCACGGAGAGCACCGCGACCGCTATGCGAGCCGGGCTCGTCTTGGTCCGAATCGGCGCAGGTCGTGGACGCGCGCGGCGCTGCGGTTGCTGGTGGGACACCCCTTCAGGTTACTGGTCCGATGCTCGGCCGCGGGTACCTCGACGCGGCGTGCCAGACTCAACCATGTGACGAATATCCTGCTCACCGGCGCCCGAGGGCAGCTCGGAACACGTATCGATGCTCTCGCAACGTCGGCGGGTCACACTGTGACGGCCGTCGGTTCCCGCGAGCTCGACATCACAGACAGCCGCGCGGTCGACGACTTCGTCTCGCCCGATTCGGTGCTGATCAACTGCGCTGCGTACACGGCGGTCGACGCCGCCGAGACCGACCAGGAGGCAGCGAGGGCGGTCAACGAGATCGGACCGCTGAATCTCGCGCGAGCGTGTGCGCGGGCCGGTTCGCGGTTGATCCACGTTTCGACGGACTACGTCTTTCCGGGCGACGCGAGCGCGCCATACGACGTCGATGCACCGACCGGTCCCGCGACGGTCTACGGCCGAACCAAGCTGGACGGCGAGATCGCAGTACGAGAGTCGGGGGCCGACGTGGCCGTTGTCCGTACCGCGTGGGTGTATTCGGGTGTCGGTACGGATTTTGTCGCCACGATGCGCAGGCTCGAAGCCGAACGAGAATTCGTGAACGTCGTGGACGACCAGATCGGGTCACCCACGTACAGCGTCGATCTGGCCGGCGGCATCGTCGAACTTGCGCTGCGGGACTTCACGGGTGCGTCGACATTCCACCTGACCAACGGCGGGCAAGCCAGTTGGTACGAGTTGGCGCGAGCGGTGTTCGAGGAGATCGGAGCAGACCCGGCGCGGGTGCGCCCGTGCAGCAGCGCGGACTTCGTGCGCCCTGCGCCCCGCCCGGCATATTCGGTTTTGTCCGAGCGCGCGTGGGTTACCGCGGGAATGACGCCGCTGCGTCCGTGGCGAGAGGCTCTGCACGCCGCTCTGGCGTGAGCATTGTTCGGGGCAGTGCCCGTGGGCGGCTAGGCTGACCGGCGTGAGTCCCAAGCTGGCCGTGGTAACGGTGACGTACTCCCCAGGCGAGCATCTCGAGAATTTCTTGAGCACGCTCGCCGCGGCGACGACAGAAAAACCCCAGGTCATCATGGCCGACAACGGGTCGACCGATGGTGCGCCGGAGGCGGCGGATGCCAAGTACGAGCATGTTCGTCTGCTTCGTACAGGGGGAAACATCGGCTACGGCGGAGCGATAAATCGGGCTGTGGCGGAGATCGATTCGTCGATCGAATTTGTCGTGATTTCCAATCCTGACGTCCAATGGGCACCCGGTTCACTCGACGAATTGGTCGCTGCGGCAAATCGGTGGCCAAGGGCCGGTGCACTGGGGCCGAAGGTCCTCGAACCGGACGGCAGCGTCTATCCGTCGGCACGAACGGTGCCCGACATCACCTCGGGCGTCGGGCACGCGTTGCTCGGCACCGTGTGGCCGAAGAACCCGTGGACTGCCCGTTACCGTCAGGAGAACGAGGCCGTCACCGAGCGCTCCGTCGGTTGGCTTTCCGGGTCGTGCCTGTTGGTCCGACGTGATGCCTTCGACGCCATCTCCGGGTTCGACTCGCGATACTTCATGTACATGGAGGACGTCGATTTCGGTGATCGCCTCGGAAAAGCCGGGTGGCTCAATGTCTTTGTTCCCTCCGCTGTCGTGACCCATGCCAAAGGCCATGCGGCAGGCCGGCATCCGGAACTGATGCTGCCCGCTCATCATCGCAGCGCATACCAGTTCCAGGCTGATCGTCATCCGCACTGGTGGCAGGCTCCGCTGCGACTTGCCTTGCGCGGTGGCCTGGCCGTGCGGTCCAAGATCGCCGTAGCTTCTGCTGTTCGCGAGCGCGCTCGCACCGACGACTCGACCGACAACCCATCAGTTTCGAACCACGGGGGAAAATGATGTCCGATCCGAATCCGACCGACGCCGTAATCCTGGTAGGCGGCAAGGGCACTCGGCTGCGTCCGTTGACGCTGTCGGCGCCCAAGCCGATGCTTCCGACAGCCGGCCTTCCGTTCCTGACGCATCTGCTTGCCAGGATCGAGGCTGCCGGTATCAAGCACGTGGTGCTCGGAACATCTTTCAAGGCAGAGGTATTCGAGGACTACTTCGGCGACGGCTCCAAGATGGGGCTCGAGATCGACTACGTCTTCGAGACCGAGCCGCTGGGCACCGGTGGCGGAATCCGCAACGTACTCCCGAAGTTGCGCGGCGACAACGTCATGGTGTTCAACGGTGACGTGCTCGGTGGCACCGACCTGAACGCCATTCTCGAGACCCACGAGAAGACGGACGCCGACGTGACACTTCACCTGGTTCGTGTGGGAGACCCGCGTGCATTCGGTTGTGTTCCGACCGACGAGGACGGACGAGTCTCGGCATTCCTGGAGAAGACCCAGGATCCGCCGACGGATCAGATCAACGCCGGCTGCTACGTCTTCAAGCGCGAGATCATCGAACAGATCCCGGAGGGACGACCGGTATCGGTCGAGCGCGAGGTGTTCCCGAATCTCCTGGCCGAGGGCAAGCGGGTGTTCGGCCACGTCGACTCGTCGTACTGGCGTGACATGGGAACCCCCGAGGACTTCGTTCGCGGTTCCGCCGACCTGGTGCGAGGCATCGCGCCTTCGCCGGCTCTCGAAGGTCCGCGCGGCGAGTCGCTCGTTCACCCCGGGGCGGGAATTGCGCCTGGCGCCGTCCTGATCGGCGGCACGGTTGTCGGCCGTGGCGCAGAAGTCGGCGCAGGTGCGCGCCTCGACGGTGCGATTCTCTTCGACGGCGCCGTTGTGGAAGCCGGTGCGGTAGTCGAACGATCGATCCTCGGATTCGGCGTCCGTATCGGACCACGAGCACTGGTCCGCGACGCCGTCATCGGAGACGGCGCGGACATCGGTGCGCGGTGCGAATTGTTGCGCGGCGCACGTGTGTGGCCGGGAGTGACGCTGCCGGACGGTGGCGTGCGCTTCAGCACAGATGTGTGATCGTTAGCTGACCTACTGGAATACTGGCGGGTATGACTTCTCTTCCGAGCCGTTACGTTGCCCTCGGTGACTCGTTCACCGAGGGCGTCGGCGACGCCGACGAACGATTCCCCAACGGTCTGCGCGGGTGGGCAGACCGAGTGGCCGAGCAGCTGGCGGTGAACAACCCCGAGTTCCGCTACGCCAACCTGGCGATTCGTGGTCGCCTACTCGGACCGATCATCGACGAGCAGTTGGAACCCGCTCTGGCGTTGAAGCCCGATCTGGTGACCATCTACGCCGGCGGAAACGACATGATGCGTCCGAAGCTCGACATCGACGCGATGGTCGCCCGCTACGATTCGGCAATCGGCCAGCTCACTGCTTCCGGTGCGCAGGTTCTCATGTTCACCGCATACGACACCGGATGGTCCGCCTTCTTCGGCAAGCTCCGCGGACGCCTGGCGATTTACAACGAGCTTGTTCGCGAGGTAGCGGACCGCCACGGCGCGACCCTCGTCGACTTCTGGCGATTCTCCGAATATCAGGACCTACGGATGTGGGACTGGGATCGCCTCCACATGTCGCCCGCCGGGCACGAGAACATGGCGACGCGGGTGCTCGACGTACTGGGCGTCGAACACGGATTGATCGCGCCCGACCTCGGGCCTGCGCCGGTTCTCACGAAAGCGGAAACTCGTCGCGAGGATCGTCAATGGGCGCGAGAGTTCTTGGTGCCGTGGGTAGCTCGGCGCGTGAAGGGAACATCTTCGGGCGACGGCGTGAGCGCCAAGCAACCCGAGCTGTCTCCGATTCAGTCCTGATTCTTGCGCTGATGGGCGAGCGCTACCAGGTGGTCGATGGTCTCGCGTTCGGCAGTCGGCGGTAGCGCGTCCACTGGCCACCACCGGAGGTCGGTGGACTCCGCGCTGCGGACGATATGTGAATTGTCCGGCGCCACAACAAGAAACCGTAGATCGAGATGTCTGGTCGGGACCCCGAGTGAGCACGTGATCGGATGTGTGTGGGCGGAGAGTAGGTCCGCGTCTATCCGAACGTCGTGAATTCCGGACTCCTCACGAGCCTCCCGCAATGCCGCATCGACTACCGTCTCGTCGTCGGGCTCGCAGTGACCTCCGAGCTGAATCCACCTGCCCACCTTGGGATGCAGGGTCAGTAAGACGTGGCAGCCACTCTCGTCGAGAACCAGAGACGACGCGGTGATGTGTCCTGGGGCATGGCGACGAAGGCAGCCGTCCGGAGCCGAATCGAGGAACGCGAGCATCGTGTGCCGCAGTGACTCGTCCGCTTCGGAGGACGTCGACCAGCCCTCCAGGACGCCCTTGGCGGAGGCGTGCAGCGATTCGGCTGACATGACCTACAGCTCCACCAACGCGTCCCCGGGGGCGGAGACCGTGCGCGGAATCAGTGGTTCGAGGGGGTACCCGATTGCGACTGCGCCGAGTGGCTGCCAATCGGCCGGGAGATCGAGTTGTTCGCGTACGAGGTCGGCGGCGAAGATCGTCGATCCGATCCAGCAGCTTCCCACGCCGCGTGTGGCCAGCGAGACCAGCAGTCCCTGCACTGCCGCGCCGGCAGCGACGGTGAACATCGTGGACTCCGCCGCGGTACGTCGGGCATCCGGATAACTGTGTGCGCCGTCGGGCACGCAGAAGGGAATGACGACTTCGGGGGCATCGAACAGGATGTTTCCGCGGGCAACCCGCGCGTCGACGGATTCGTCGCTACGACCGTCCGCACGCAGATCGGCGGCCCACTTCTCACGCATCTGCTCGAGGAGCGACGTGCGGACCGACGCGGTCCGCAGCCACACGAATCGAACAGGCCTCGTGTGGTGGGGTGCTGGAGCGGTGAGTGCCTCGGCGATCGAGCTGCGAATGATCTCCGCGTCGACGGGATCACCTGCGAACTGCCGAACCGACCGACGCAACAGCAGCGCCTGGCCGCGGCCCATCGCCGTAGCCTCCTCGGTTCCCAGCCAGAACAGATCGTCCGGGCCGCGACGGATCAGATCCTGGCCACTCGAACCGTCGTCCTCGAATCGGAGTCCTCGCACGACGGCGACGGGAACGCCGCCGAGCTTGCCCTTGACCAGATCGCCCGCAGCGGCGATCTCGTCCGCGATCGCGATCTCGGTGACGATCAGATCGTTGCCCTGGCTGTCCTGTGCCCCGAGGTAGCCGTGCAGGACCGGAATGCCGGAGGAACCGATCGCGGCATCGGTCTGCCCGTTGCGCCACGCACGACCCATCGTGTCGGTCACGACGACGGCGACGGACTTGCCCGTGCTCTCGAGAATTCGGGCACGCAGCCCCGCTGCGCTCGCGTCGGGATCCACGGGGAGCAGGGCCAGTTCGGCACCGTCGACGTTGGAGCCGTCGATGCCCGATGCGGCCTGCACGATGCCGAGTTTGTTCTCGGTGATCAGAGTGCGGCCCTTGCGGGCCACGACGCGGACGGCTTCCTGATCCACCAGGAGGCGTCGTGCTGCGTCGCGCTCTTCCGGATCGGTCGGCGAGGAAACGATGCGACCCTCGACTTTTGAGAACACCTTGCTCGTGACGACAACGACGTCGCCGTTCTCGAGCCACGGTGTCGCGTCGACGACAGTGGCGGCCAAGTCGTCTCCGGGCCGGAACTCGGGAAGGCCGAGCACGGGAATGACTTCGATTGCGGCGCCGGGGGAGTGATCGCCGGGAGAGTGATTTCTGTCGCGGCTTGCTTCGGTTCCGGGCTCGGTCACAGTTCGACTCCGGCGATCTCGAAAGCCGTTCGAACCATTTTTGCGGTCTCTTCGGGGGACGTCATCAAAAGTGGGATGCTTCGCACGTCCACCCCGTCGATGTCGGCCGTGTCACCTTCGTCGACGAGCCAGCCGTCGAGAATGCCGTTGATCGAGCGAGCTCCGTAGTGGCGACCGATCGCCTCGGAAGTCGTCTCGACCCCGATCACTTCGAGGCACTCGTCAGCCATGCCGCGCAACGGCTTTCCACCGATGACGGGCGAGAGGCCGACAACCTTGGCCGCGGTGGTCCGCAGGGCTCCGCGAATGCCGGGCACCGCGAGGATCGCGCCGACGCTCACGACGGGATTGGACGGTGCGATCAGCACGATGTCGGCACCGTCGATCGCCTCGACCACCCCCGGCGCGGGCTTGGCCTGCTCGGCGCCGACGTGAGCGAAGCTGTGAGTTTCCACCTGTGCTCGATGGCGTACCCACCACTCCTGGAAATGAATCGCCTTCTGCTCACCGTCTTCCGGATCGGTGATCACGACGTGTGTTTCGCTGCGGTCGTCGCTCACGGGAAGCAGTGCGACACCCGGATTCCAGCGATTGCACAATGCTTCGGTGATCGCGGACAACGGATATCCCGTGCGGAGCATCTGGCTGCGAATCAAATGCGTTGCGATATCGCGATCTCCGAGGCCGAACCAGTCCGGCTTCGCTCCGTATGCCGCGAGTTCTTCTTTCGCATTCCAGGTTTCGCCGGCGTGCCCCCACCCGCGTTCGGTGTCGATACCGCCGCCGAGTGTGTACATACAAGTGTCCAGATCGGGGCAGATGCGCAGACCGTGCATCCAGACGTCGTCTCCGACGTTGACGACGGCCGTGATGCGATGTGGGCCTTCGTATTTCTCGAGGGATTCACCACCGGCGATTCCGAGCGCATTTTGCACACCTTGAAGGAAACGGGCCCCGCCGACGCCGCCAACCAATACAGTCACGTTCACGACATCAGAGCCTAGGCGGTCGGCGCGTCGTCGTGTCTGGCGGGCAGAAGGTCCCGTCAATTGGGGGCCGGAATACTAATGGATTCATCTCGTTTAGCTTGACCGCGACACGCTGGACGTGTGTAATCTCAAATGTGTCATTCCAACCGCTACTTGTGAGTTCACTTGCAGCGGGGCCGGTTTCGAACACAGTTTCGAACGGTCGACGGGGTGGGGTTGAAGATGGAGTGAAAATTCTGCGCTATTACAGGTGAGGAGGCGGAACGATGCCCAATGAAAATGTCGAGATCAGTTCTCTCGCAATGACAGTAAGCGACGAACCGCAGACCGATTCCCGAGCAGGCGCAGCAGAAGGTGCCTGCAGCAGTGAGTTCGACGGTATGAGTACTCGGCCAGTGCTGAGTCTCGTCACCGGCTTCGAAGAATTGTTCGACACCATCGAGGATCAGTGGCAGGAGCGTGCTCTCTGCGCGCAGACCGATCCCGAAGCGTTCTTCCCTGAAAAGGGTGGATCGACGAGGGAAGCAAAACGGATCTGCCTCGGTTGTGAAGTTCGTGACGAGTGCCTCGAGTACGCGCTCGCGAACGACGAACGGTTCGGAATCTGGGGAGGGTTGTCCGAGCGCGAGCGTCGGCGACTCAAGCGGGGGATCATCTGATCTGCTGCTGAATCGGTTCTGTCAGCGTCGGGGCTGACGGGCGGTCTTCGAAAGTCTGACCTGCAACGGGGAATTGCAGGTCAAGCAACGACTGTTTTGTTCTTCGTGTGGATTTACTTCTTCGTGTGACATCAGTTTTTTCGTCTGACGGTGCGTCAGTCCTCGTCGGGCAGTGTGGGGTCGATGACCTGTGGGTCGACGCCCAGATACGTGCCGACTTGATGGACCAACACGTCGTGCACAAGATCCGTGAGTTCTTCCGGATCCTTCGCGCGCTGCTCCAATGGGCGGCGAAACAGCACAATTCTTGCGCGAGTCGTATTTCCGTGACGGTCGATTCCGGCCGGAATCAGTCGTGACAGTGGAACCGGGCCGTCTGCGATGACCTCCGGCGGCCATGTGACGGACTCCGGATCGTGCGCGTGAATCTTCGGAACTTCGTCCACCGCGATGTCGAGTTTCGTCAACCGGTCGTGCCACGCGAGGTCGACGGGCGAGAAGGCGTCGAGCACCAGGAGATCGAACTTCTCAGCCCGGGTACGCCTGGCGGGCACCTCCGGGGGAAGTAGTGGTCCGCGCAGGCCACGGCCGTGTCGCTCGATGGAACGAGTGGTGACCGAGCGTCGGCGGCGAGCTTGTGGCATGGCGCCCAGATTACGACAGAAGAAACTGCTCGGTGTGTCCGAGTAGGTTCCGGACGTGGGGAGGGCTAGGCTCCGTACCTGTGAGATCTCTGCGTCGCTGCTGCCGCCCCGGGTGCAAGAACCCCGCCGTCGCGACGCTTACGTATGTCTACTCGGACTCCACTGCGGTTGTCGGGCCGCTGGCAACTGTCGCCGAGCCCCATTCATGGGATTTGTGTGACACTCACGGCTCTCGAATCACCGCCCCCAAGGGCTGGGAACTCGTCCGCCACGAAGGCGGATTCGCGTCGAGCACTCCCGACGAAGACGATCTGACCGCTTTGGCCGAAGCTGTACGTGAAGCCGGTCTCGGAGATCGCAGCAAGTCCAACGTCGACGCAGATGAGGACATACGTCCCGCAGCACCGAGTACTGCCCGTACAGGGCGTCGTGGACACCTCCGCGTACTGCCCGACCCATCCAACTGACGCGAGATTCGTCGCCGCAGACGCTAGGCTCGACCGAGTACTTCCACACCCGAGTACTGCGAATCTCCGGACGCCATGCGCCCGGACGTTCTCGTCTGTGAGGGTGCATGCACAAGGAGAGTTTTCAGTGGGGCGAACAGCCGAGTCGGTTGCTGCAATCATCAAGGCGTACGACGTGCGCGGCGTGGTCGGTGAGCAGATCGACGAAGATTTTGTCCGCGACGTGGGAGCGTCGTTCGCCCGTCTGGTCCGTGACGAGGCCGGCGCAGCCACGACGGTTGTGATCGGCTACGACATGCGTGCATCGTCGCCCACACTGTCTTCTGCTTTCGGTGACGGCGTGCTCGCTCAAGGACTCGACGTCGTCTACATCGGATTGGCGTCGACCGACGAGCTCTACTTTGCATCCGGTTTGCTGAACTGCCCGGGCGCGATGTTCACGGCGAGCCACAATCCGGCCAAGTACAACGGCATCAAGATGTGCCGGGCCGGCGCCAAGCCCGTCGGTCAGGACACCGGCCTGGCAGTCATCTCCGCCGAGGTCGTCTCGGGTGTTCCCGCGTACGACGGACCGGCAGGTACCGCCAGCACGAAGGACGTCCTCGAGGAATACGCGAGCTACCTCCGCGGATTGGTCGACCTGGCTGCGTTGCGCCCGATGAAGGTCGCAGTCGATGCAGGAAACGGCATGGGCGGCCATACCGCGCCGGCCGTATTCGGGCCGATGCCTCTCGAAGTCCTCCCGCTCTACTTCGAGCTCGACGGCACGTTCCCCAACCACGAAGCCAATCCGCTCGATCCGGCCAACCTCGTCGATCTGCAGGCCTACGTGCGTGAGACCGGAGCAGACATCGGCTTGGCTTTCGACGGTGACGCGGACCGTTGCTTCGTCGTCGACGAGAAGGGCGACCCCGTCTCTCCGTCCGCGGTGACGGCACTTGTCGCCAAGCGCGAACTCGCGAAGGAACCGGGCGCGTCGATCATCCACAATCTGATCACGTCGCGGGCAGTGCCCGAACTGGTCGAAGAACTCGGCGGCGTCGCGATCCGTACCCGAGTCGGCCACTCGTTCATCAAGCAGGAGATGGCCGAGACCGGTGCCGTCTTCGGCGGCGAGCACTCAGCTCACTACTACTTCCGCGATTTCTGGGGCGCCGACTCCGGCATGCTCGCGGCGTTGCACGTACTCGCCGCACTGGGCGAGCAGGACCGTCCGCTCTCCGAGTTGATGGCGGAGTACACCCGCTACGCGGCCTCGGGTGAGATCAACTCCACGGTGGCTGACGCGGCCGATCGCACTGCCGCTGTGCTGGCAGCATTCGCGGACCGCACCGAGTCGGTTGACCGCCTCGACGGTGTCACAGTCAGTCTCGAGGGAAATGCCTGGTTCAACTTGCGCGCGTCCAACACCGAGCCTTTGCTGCGACTCAACGTCGAAGCACCCACGTCCGCCGATGTCGACGCATTGGTGAACGAAATTCTGGCGATCGTCCGGGCTTGAATCCGAGTCTGATCGGTTTGTCGGTGAGCCGAAGCCCTGGGATAGTTGGGGGACTATCTCGGGAACGACTGCCACGGGAACGAGGGCTTTGCCACCACGGACCGCGTAGAGCTGGAATGCTGGATGGTGCGGGAACTGCGAACGGAGAAGGGGGTGCGGTGAGATGACAGCGCCGATGCCGCTTCTCGACCTCGACGACAGCGAGGGTTTGTCGGCTGCCGATTCGGAAGGGCTACTGCGGTCTGTGGCCATGGGGGGCGCACAGATTCGAGCCACCGCATCGGCCGTCGGCGAGGGTGTGATCTCTCGGCTGGCCGGCCTGCGCCCGCGCAGCGTCGTGCTGATTGCCGGTGCCGGTGGCGCTCGGCACGGAGCCAGGATCGCGCTTGCTCTCGTCGGAGATTCGATCGGTTGTCCGCTCCTCGTACTTGACCGGACGCCGTCGTGGGCCGGACCGTTGGACGTGATCGTCGTTGCCGGTGACGATGCCGGTGATCCGCGCCTGGTCGAATCCGTCGACAGTGCAGTTCGCCGTGGCGCCGAAGTTGTTGTCGCCGTTCCGGACGAGGGGCCCATGCGGGCTGTGGCGGCCGGGCGCACCATGTCGTTGCCGCCGCGGCTCTACGCCTCGCCGAGGCACACGATGACGCGGTTCCTTGCCGTCTTCCTCGCGGTTGCCGCCGAAATCGAGGGCAAGGGATCGATCGAGGACCGTTCGGCGGTGCTCGGTCGAATCGCCGACGCCGTTGATGCGGAGGCGCTGCGGGACGGGCCGGCCAACGAGGTATTCCACAACCCGGCCAAGTCGTTGGCCACCAGAATGAGCGGCCGGCGAGTCGTTCTGTGTGGGAGTGGTTCCGTGACAACAGCACTCGTAGAGTTCTCGAGCGTTTCGCTGATGAGCTCGGGCCTGAATGCCGCTGCCGCCGAGATGTCGGAGGTGATTCGTTCGGCACGAGCTCTGTTCGCGCCGGACGCAGCTTCGCGTGATTCGGTGTTCCACGACCCGTTCTTTCACGATCCGCAACTGGACGGCGCACTGCCGACCCCGCCGGCGCGGGCGTTCGTCTTCGCGACCGAATCCACACGCGGGGAGGCGAGACGCCGGATGGACGCACTGGCCGACGCCGATCTGGTGGTGGCGGCAGACGAAGACCAAACCAACGTGGTGATATCGGAGATGGAGCAGGTATTCGTGTTGGCGTCTCGAGTAGACATGGCCGCGGCGTACGTGCAGTTGACGGGCGGTGCGAAGTAAGTGCGTGAACTCGAAGGTGCACTTCGTTCTTACGCGTGGGGCTCGCGAACGGCAATTGCCGAACTACGCGGTCTTGCGACCCCGTCGAATCATCCCGAAGCGGAGTTGTGGTTGGGCGCCCACCCGGGCGACCCGGCGCGCGTGATCACCGAATCCGGAAGCGAGTCGTTGCTCGAGGTCCTGCACCGCGAACCCGAGCGTGAACTCGGCCGTGAGAACCTCGATGCATTCGGTGAGCGACTCCCATTCCTGCTCAAGTTGCTTGCGGCGGAAGAGCCGCTGTCGCTTCAGGCGCATCCCAGCGCCGTTCAAGCCGACGAGGGTTTTCGTCGTGAGAACGCACTCGGCGTTCCCATGGAATCGCCGATTCGAAACTACAAGGACGGCAGCCACAAGCCCGAACTCGTTGTCGCGCTGAGCAGATTCGAAGCGCTTGCCGGATTCCGCGAGCCGACGCGGACTGTCAAACTGCTGCGCGCTCTGGCCGTCGACGAGTTGGAGCCGTACATCGGTCTGCTCGAAGGCCAACCCGATTCCGACGGACTCCGGGCGTTGTTCACGACATGGATCACGTTGCCGTCCACGGTGCTCGGGACGTTGCTCCCTGCCGTGCTTGCGGGGTGCATCACCTACGTCGCGCACCACGACGCCGAATTCGTGACCGAGATCCGCACCGCGCTGGAATTGAGCGAGGCGTACCCCGGCGACGCCGGCGTTCTGGCGGCACTACTGCTCAACCGCGTCACACTCGAGCCCGGCCAAGGACTGTTTCTCGCTGCGGGAAATCTCCACGCGTATCTCCATGGACTCGCGGTCGAGATCATGGCCAACTCCGACAACGTGCTGCGCGGCGGGCTGACGCCCAAACACGTCGACGTGCCCGAACTGTTGAGGGTTCTGGACTTCGTCGGGGCCGATATCGAAGTGCTCGATCCGGCCCAGTCAGGATCAGGTCAGTCAGGGTCAGGTAGATACGAGTACGTCACGCCCGCACCTGAATTTCGTTTGACGCGTCTGGAGTTCGACTCGAATGCCACCGACCTCGTTGTCGAAGCCGGCGGCCCGCGGATCCTGATCTGCACCGACGGCGCGGTCACTGCGACGTGCGGTGCCGACACTCTCGACCTCGATCGGGGCCGAGCCGCGTGGATTGCTGCCGACGAGCCCGTAGTACACCTGACCACACGAACCCCGACTGCGCAGGTTTTCAGTGCAGTGGTCGGTCGATAGGAATCTCGGTCGATAGCGAGGAGACATTGTGTCGGCTCATGGTGGCAAGAAGGCAATTCTGGCGGCCCTCGGAGCCAATGCCGGAATTGCCGTAGCCAAGTTCGCCGGATTCTTGATCACCGGATCGTCGTCGATGCTCGCCGAATCGGTGCACTCGGTAGCCGACACGTCCAATCAGGGTTTGCTGCTCCTGGGGCAGAAGAAGGCAGAACGTGAGGCAGATCAACTGCACCCGTTCGGTTACGGGCGCAACCGGTACTTCTATTCGTTCGTCGTTGCACTGGTGCTCTTCACCCTCGGTTCGCTGTTCGCGATCTACGAAGGTATTCACAAGATTCAGCATCCGGAAGAACTCAATTCGGCTTTCGTGGCAATCGCGATCCTGTTCATCGCGATCTGCCTGGAGGGCTACAGCTTCCGGACCGCAGCGAAGGAATCACGACCGCTCAAGGGAAATGCGTCGTGGTGGAACTTCATCCGAACCTCTCGTAGCCCGGAACTCCCGGTTGTGCTGCTCGAGGACACCGGCGCATTGATCGGTCTCGTCCTTGCACTCGGCGGCGTCGGTCTCACGATGGTGACCGGAAATCCGGTCTTCGACGGCATCGGAACTCTGTGCATCGGTGTCCTGCTCGGCATCATCGCGGTCATTCTGATCATCGAAATGCAGTCGCTGCTGATCGGTGAGGGCGCAACGGCGGTGGAGACCGAACTGATCCTCAACGCACTGGTCGACGGAACTCGTATCGAACGCGTCATTCATTGCAAGACGCAGTACCTCGGTCCCGAGGAGATCCTTGTTGCTGCCAAGGTTGCGGTGCCGATCGGATCGACGATCTCGGATGTGGCGACGGCGATCGACGAGGCCGAGTCTCGCGTGCGCGCTGCAGTGCCTGCGGCGCGGGTAATCTACCTCGAGCCGGACCTGGATCGTCTCAGCGCAGGAGATCGCCCTGAAACAGATCTACAGGCTCCCGACAAACCCTGAACAAAGCCGCGCCCGCGGGCTTAGGCTGATGCCATCTCTCTACTTGCCCATGGTGGGACCTGCTGGTCCCCAGCAAGGAGGCGGCAATGGCTGTCAAGGACGAGCAGGCCGGATCTGGACGGTCGAAGCTGTTTCGAACCAAATCGATCGAGCAGTCCATCAAGGACACCGACGAGCCGGAAACCAAACTCCGGAAAGAGCTGAACTCGTGGGATCTCACGGTGTTCGGTGTCGCAGTGGTCATCGGTGCGGGCATCTTCACACTCACGGCTCGGACGGCGGGAAACGTCGCCGGGCCGTCGGTTTCGCTGGCTTTTGTCATCGCGGCAATCGCCTGCGGACTGGCAGCGCTGTGTTACGCCGAGTTCGCGTCGACGGTCCCGGTCGCCGGTAGCGCGTACACGTTCTCGTACGCGACGTTCGGTGAATTCGTCGCCTGGATCATCGGCTGGGATCTCATCCTCGAATTCGCTTTGGCGTCTTCGGTGGTGGCAAAAGGCTGGTCGCTGTACCTCGGCGAAGTGATGGGTTCACGCAGCCCGATCGTCGAGTTGGGGCCGATCTCGTTCGACTGGGGTGCGGTGCTGGTGATCGCCGTCATCACGATCCTGCTCGCGACCGGCACAAAACTCTCTTCGAGGGTGTCACTGGTGATCACGGCGATCAAGGTCGCGGTGGTGTTGCTGGTGATCATCGTCGGTCTGTTCTACATCGACACCGACAACTACTCGCCGTACATTCCGCCGTCGGAGCCGGGCTCGACGGGAGAGGGCATCCACCAGTCGTTGTTCTCGTACGTGACCGGGGCCGGTGGCAGCACATTCGGGTGGTACGGATTGCTCGCGGCAGCCAGTCTGGTGTTCTTCGCGTTCATCGGCTTCGACGTCGTCGCCACGACTGCGGAGGAGGCGAAGGAGCCGCAGAAGGCGTTGCCACGCGGCATCCTGGGCTCGCTCTTGATCGTCACGGTTCTGTACGTGGCAGTGACACTCGTGTTGACCGGGATGGTGAAGTACACCGAACTCGAGGGCGATACTTCCAACCTGGCAACGGCATTCGCCTTCCACGACATCACGTGGGCGAAAAACGTCATCTCGTTCGGCGCGTTGGCCGGTCTCACGACCGTGGTGATGGTGCTGATGCTCGGGCAGACCAGGGTGCTCTTCGCGATGGCACGCGACGGTCTGATGCCGCGACGCCTGGCGCCGACCGGCAAGCACGGAACTCCCGTGCGGATCACGATCTTGGTCGGCGTTGTGGTCGCGGTGCTCGCCGGAGTGTTCCCGATCGGCACCCTCGAGGAAATGGTCAATATCGGCACGTTGTTCGCGTTTGTTCTCGTGTCGTTGGGGGTTCTCGTGCTTCGTCGGACGCGTCCGGACCTACCCCGCGGGTTCAGGGTGCCGCTGGTCCCGCTGATCCCGATCCTGGCTGTCCTCGCGTGTCTCTGGTTGATGTTCAACCTGTCGGTGGAGACCTGGATGAGGTTCGTGGTCTGGATGGCCCTCGGTGTTGTCATCTACTTCGCCTACAGCAGGCAGCATTCGTTGATCGGGAAGCGTGAACGCGGCGAAATCGAGTAAATGTACAAAGATTAAGATTTGTCTATCACTTGTACAAATAGCGTAGTACTGTCTATCTCAGGGTGAACTGACTCACAGTTGTCGAGTCGGTCCGAATCGAGGAGGTAGACCGTGTCGACGCACGTGAACTCGCAGTCCGGGCAGACACTCCCGCCCGAGCAGTGGCGTGACAAGAAGAGATATCTTTGGCTGCTCGGCCTGGTGCCGCCGACGGCGGTCTTCATTGCCGTCGGATTGGTCGCGTTGTTCAACAGTCTCGGGTGGAACGCGGTCTCGCCGGTGTGGTGGTGGATCGGGCCGTTGCTCGTCTACATCCTGCTCCCGATCCTCGACATCTTCTTCGGTCCGGACGGCGAGAATCCGCCGGACGAGGTGATGGAGCGCCTCGAGAACGACAAGTACTACCGGTACTGCACCTACATCTACATACCGTTCCAGTTGGCCAGCCTGGTCCTGGCCTGCTATCTCTGGTCGGCGACCGACCTGTCCTGGCTCGGAATCGACGGGGGACTGGGGCTGATCTCCAAGATCGGTCTGGCGATCAGTATCGGTTGCGTCGCAGGAATCGGGATCAACACCGCACACGAACTAGGTCACAAGAAGGACGATCTCGAGCGCTGGTTGTCGAAGATCACTCTGGCGCAGTCGTTTTACGGCCACTTCTACATCGAGCACAATCGTGGACACCACGTGCGGGTCGCCACGCCCGAGGATCCGGCGTCGTCTCGCTTCGGCGAGAGCTTCTGGACCTTCCTGCCGCGCAGTGTGTGGGGATCTCTGCGCTCGTCGTGGTCCCTGGAGAAAGCCAGGCTCGATCGACTGGGTAAGAAGCCGTGGACAATTCGCAACGACGTCCTGCATTCGTGGTTGATGTCCGTCGTACTCTTCGGTGTCCTCGTCGCCGTTTTCGGGCTCTCGGTGCTGCCGTTCCTGGTGCTGCAGGCCGTCTTCGGATTCTGCCTGCTCGAAACCGTCAACTACCTCGAACATTACGGACTGAAGCGTCGCCGTCTGGACAGTGGGCGGTACGAGCGCGCCGCACCGGAGCACAGTTGGAACAGCGATCACATCTGCACCAACATCTTCCTGTATCACCTCCAGCGTCACAGTGACCATCATGCGAACCCGACACGTCGTTATCAGACGCTTCGAAGCATGGACGGTGCACCCAACCTGCCCAGTGGATACGCGAGCATGATCATGCTCGCCTACGTTCCGCCGCTGTGGCGAAAAGTAATGGATCCCAAGGTCCTTGCGCACTACGGCGGCGACATCACCCGCGTCAACGTTCAGCCGTCCAAGCGTGATCGCATCCTTGCTCGGTACGGAGCAGCGTGATGAGCAGCTATCGATGCCCGGTGTGTGAATACGTCTACGACGAATCGAAGGGTGCACCACGAGAAGGGTTTCCGGCGGGCACGCCGTGGGATGCCGTGCCGGACGACTGGTGCTGTCCGGACTGCGGCGTGAGGGAAAAGCTCGACTTCGAACCGATGCCGGCGACGGCGGGGAGTGAATCATGAACGACTACAAGCTGTATCAGTGCGCGCAATGCGGATTCGAGTACGACGAGGCAGTCGGCTGGCCGGAGGACGGTATCGAACCGGGCACTCGCTGGGGCGACATTCCCGAAGACTGGAGTTGCCCGGACTGCGGCGCGGCGAAGAGCGACTTCTTCATGGTTGAGGTCGAACGACGGTGAGATGCGTCGGCGTCGAACGGACCTAGGTGCGGCGGTAGTGTCGTCACCATGACTTCGACGCCAACTCGTCTGCCGCAGAAAGAAGCGTCGCGCCTGCTGCTGCGTACGTCGGTGCTCGATTCGATGCGTGAGTTGTTGACCGAGCGTGACTGGTCCGAGGTGACGCTGACAGTTCTGGCCAAGCATGCCGGTGTGAGTCGTCAGACGCTCTACAACGAGTTCGGTTCGAGGCAAGGGCTTGCCGAGGCATACGCGCTTCGCCTTGCCGACGGATTCGTCGATGCGGTGGACGAGGCCATGGTGGCGAACGACGGACGTGCAGTCGAGGCATTGACGGCGGGCTTCGGATCGTTTTTCGCCTCCAGCGCAACCGACCCGTTGGTGATCTCTCTGCTCACCGGTGAGGCCAAGCCGGACCTTCTTCGTCTGATCACCACTGACAGCGCGGTCATCATCGAACGCGCGTCGTCGCGGCTTGCGGAGAGCTTCCAGCGAGGGTGGATTCAGGCGTCACCCACCGATGCCGGGATTCTGGCCAGGGCGATTGCGCGTCTCGGACTCAGCTACATTTCGATGCCGCCGGAGTCCGAGGTTTCGGTGGCGGAGGATCTGGGCACATTGCTCGGGCCATTCATCGACGTGGCGCGCGAGGGCCGGGCAGGAGAGGGTCGCGCAGTAGAGGGGCGGGCGGGAGAGGGCGTCTAACCGATAGCCTGGTACACCGATAGGCTTGTGCATAGTTTGCACGTCAACCAGGAGAGGCAGATGACGACCTCAGTTTCAACAACGCCCGTGGCCGAGAGCCGTAACGGCATCGACTTCAAAGTTGCAGATCTTTCGCTCGCGGAGTTCGGTCGCAAGGAAATCCGTCTGGCAGAGCACGAGATGCCCGGCCTCATGGCGCTTCGTCGCGAATACGCAGAGGTGTTGCCGCTCAAGGGCGCTCGCGTTTCCGGCTCGCTGCACATGACCATTCAGACCGCGGTTCTGATCGAGACGCTGACGGCGCTCGGCGCCGAGGTCCGCTGGGCTTCGTGCAACATCTTCTCCACGCAGGATCATGCTGCCGCCGCCATCGTCGTCGGTCCGCACGGCACCCCGGAAGAGCCCAAGGGCGTTCCGGTTTTCGCCTGGAAGGGTGAAACCCTCGAAGAGTACTGGTGGGCAGCGGAGCAGATGCTGACCTGGCCGGGCGAGCCCGCCAACATGATTCTCGACGATGGCGGCGACGCCACCATGCTGGTGCTCAAGGGCGCACAGTTCGAGAAGGCCGGCGTCGTGCCGCCGACGGACGACGACCAGGATTCCGACGAGTACAAGGTCTTCCTTGCGCTTCTGCGTCAGTCGCTCGCCGCTGACAAGGGCAAGTGGACTGCTATCGCCGAGTCCGTCCAGGGCGTCACCGAGGAGACCACCACGGGCGTTCTGCGTCTGTACCAGGTTGCCGCTGCCGGCGAACTCACGTTCCCCGCGATCAACGTCAACGACTCGGTCACCAAGAGCAAGTTCGACAACAAGTACGGCACACGCCACTCGCTGCTCGACGGCATCAACCGCGGCACCGACGTTCTGATCGGCGGCAAGGCTGCGCTGGTCTGTGGTTACGGAGACGTCGGCAAGGGTTGTGCCGAGGCACTTCGTGGCCAGGGCGCTCGCGTCGCGGTCACCGAGGTCGACCCCATCAACGCCCTTCAGGCACTCATGGACGGCTTCGAGGTCAAGACAGTCGAGCAGGCCATCGGCTGGGCCGACATCGTGATCACGTCCACCGGTAACAAGGACATCATCACGTTCGAGCACATGAAGGCCATGAAGCACCAGGCCATCCTGGGCAACATCGGTCACTTCGACAACGAGATCGACATGGCAGGCCTCGAGAAGTCCGGCGACGTCACGCGGATCAACATCAAGCCGCAGGTCGACGAGTTCACCTTCGCCGACGGCCACTCGATCATCGTGCTGTCCGAAGGCCGCCTGCTCAACCTCGGCAACGCGACGGGCCACCCGTCGTTCGTGATGAGCAACAGCTTCTCCAACCAGGTCATCGCACAGATCGAACTGTGGACGAAGCCGGAGGAGTACGACAACGAGGTCTACCGCCTCCCGAAGCACCTCGACGAGAAGGTCGCCAAGATCCACGTCGAGGCACTCGGTGGCACGCTGACCAAGCTCACCAAGGATCAGGCCGAGTACATCGGCGTCGACGTCGAAGGCCCGTACAAGCCGGAGCACTACCGCTACTGACCCGGCGATTCGTCGCTGAGAAAGTAGTGCCCGCCGTCCCCCGGTCTGCGCAAGCAGGCCGGGGGATAGGCTTGTCCGCCGTGGGAACACTGGTGGCATTGGAAGGCCTAGACGGAGCTGGAAAGCGAACGTTGATCGGCAAAGTGGAGACCGAACTCCGCCGCGGCGGCACGTCGATCGCGACTCTGGATTTTCCGCGGTACGGAAAGTCGATCCACGCGGATCTTGCTGCCGAGGCGCTCAAAGGATCACACGGAGACCTGGCCGAATCCGTGAACGCGATGGCAGTCCTGTTCGCTTTGGACCGCGCCGGTGCTGCGGATCGGATCTCGGAACTGTTGTCCACCAACGACATTGTTCTCCTCGACCGCTACGTTGCCTCCAACGCTGCCTACAACGCGGCGCGAGTGCATCAGGGCGTGGACGGCGAGATGGTCGCCTGGATCCGTGAATTGGAGTTGGGTCGTCTCGCTCTCCCCGCTCCCGATCTGCAGCTGTACCTCGACGTACCGGTAGCTCTGGCCGAGCAGCGCGCCCGCTCCCGTGAGGCCCAGGACGCGTCGCGTCAGCTCGACGCCTACGAGCGCGACGGCGGTCTGCAGGCCAGAACCGGTGAGCTCTACAAGCAGTTGGCAGCGACGAACTGGGCCTCACCCTGGTGGATCGTGGGGCCGGAGACGGACCCGGCCGATCTGGCACGCAGGCTCGCGGATTTCGCGTGATCGGTCACCCTGGCAGCCGGGATTCGAACTTTCCGGCACAGTAGAGGGAAAGACGCGGCACGCCGCACGGCCTCGTAACGGTCTGATTCATCGCTCCGAGATGCAACGATAGGGATATGAAACCAAGGATTCTGGTTGTCGACGACGACACGGCACTCGCCGAGATGCTCACGATCGTGCTGCGTGGTGAGGGTTTTGATCCCTACGTGGTAGGCGACGGAACCCTGGCGCTCGCGGCAGTGCGTGAGACGCGCCCCGATCTCGTCCTGCTCGATCTCATGCTTCCCGGAATGAACGGGATCGACGTATGCCGGGTTCTGCGTGCGGATTCCGGTGTGCCCATCGTGATGTTGACGGCCAAGACCGACACCGTCGACGTCGTGCTCGGCCTCGAATCCGGTGCGGACGACTACATCATGAAGCCGTTCAAGCCGAAGGAGTTGGTGGCGCGAGTTCGCGCTCGCCTGCGCCGCACCGAAGAAGAACCGGCCGAGCTGCTGAGCATCGCCGACATCGTGATCGACGTTCCGGCGCACAAGGTCAGCCGCGGCAGCGAGCAGATCTCGCTCACACCACTCGAATTCGACCTGCTGGTCGCGTTGGCGCGCAAGCCGCGCCAGGTGTTCACCCGTGAAGTCCTTCTCGAGCAGGTGTGGGGATACCGCCACGCCGCCGATACCCGTCTGGTGAACGTGCACGTTCAGCGTTTGCGCGCCAAGGTCGAAACTGATCCCGAGAATCCCGAAGTGGTTCTGACGGTCAGGGGGGTCGGCTACAAGGCCGGACCGCCGTGAGCGGAGTTTCCAGGTGGCGTCGTCGTCTCAATCGACGGCTGACGCCATTTCTGCGGTGGTGTCACTCGATGAGCAACACCCTCGCGCACACGTGGCGACGCTCGCTCCAGTTGCGAGTGGTCGTCTCGACTTTGACGTTGTCCTTGATCGTCATCGTCATTCTCGGTGTCGTGCTGACCAGCCAGATCACCGATCGACTGTTGGAAACGAAGATCACCGCGGCAACCGAGGAAATGGACCGTGCCCGCGGCATCGTCGAAGACCAACTCGCGGGCGTCGACGATTCGACGGCGCTCAACGTTCAATTGGAAAGCGCTGCATCCGGACTGACGAGCCGTCGCAACCAGACCTCGGGACAGGCCTCCGGGTCGGCCGGCACCTTCGACCCGGTGCTCATCGTGCCCGGGGACGGGCCGCGCCAGCCGACGAGTTCGGGACCGGTCGATCAAATCCCCGACAATCTGCGCGAGTTCGTCAAACGCGGCCAGATCAGCTACCAATTCGCGACGGTGTCCAACCCGAACGGTTACTCCGGTCCCGCGCTGATCATCGGTAGCCCCACCGCGTCGTCGATATCGGGACTCGAGCTGTACCTGATCTTTCCGCTCGCAAGCGAAGACCGGAGTCTGTCGCTTGTTCGAAGCACCCTGCTGATCGGTGGAGCCGTGTTGCTGGTGCTCCTGGCTGCGATTTCGCTGTTGGTTGCCAGGCAGGTCGTGCTTCCCATCCGATCGGCCTCACGAATCGCGGTGCGTTTCGCAGACGGCCGACTCAAGGAACGAATGCCGGTCCGCGGCGAGGACGACATGGCGCGTTTGGCCATGTCCTTCAACGAGATGGCCGAGAGTCTGTCCAAACAGATCACCCAGTTGGAGGAGTTCGGCAGTCTCCAGAAACGCTTCACCTCCGATGTCAGCCATGAACTCCGCACACCACTGACCACGGTCCGCATGGCAGCCGACCTGATCTACGACGGCAGCGAGAACCTCGACCCGATGCTGCGTCGGTCGTCGGAACTGCTTGTCGCCGAGCTGGACAGGTTCGAGGGGCTTCTGGCGGACCTCCTCGAGATCTCCCGCCACGACGCCGGTGTCGCGGAACTCGCATCCGAACAACTCGACGTGCGTATGTGTGCGCGAGCGGCCGTTTCCACGGTTCGCCATCTCGCCCGCGAATCCGGCACCGAACTGATCGTGGACATGCCGGACGAGCCCGTCATGGCGGATGTCGATCCGCGCCGCGTCGAACGCATCCTGCGAAACCTCCTGGCCAACGCCATCGACCACGGTGAGGGGAAGCCGATTCTGCTTCGCCTTCGCGCCGACGACAATGCCCTCGCCTTCATCGTCCGCGACAGTGGCGTCGGGTTGCGTCCGGGCGAGGAGAAGTTGGTCTTCAACCGGTTCTGGCGATCGGACCCGTCCCGCGTGCGCCGCAGTGGCGGCACCGGACTCGGCCTCGCGATCAGCGTCGAAGACGCGAATCTGCACGACGGCAAGCTCGAGGCCTGGGGCGAACCGGGAGTCGGCGCCTGCTTCCGGCTGACGCTCTCGCGCACCCGTGGCAAGAAAGTCGTGTCGAGCCCACTGCCTCTCAAGCCGACGACCACAAAGTTCGTCCGCACCCCGAGCGAAGCCGACATCGTCGCCGATACCGTCGGCGAGGTCACGTCGTCCCTGCCGACTCCGCGCGAATCAGACTCGCGGAACGAGTCCAACGGTGGGGATCGATCATGATCGGAACCCGCCGCCGTCTGGCACTTCTCGCAACAACGCTCAGCGTGCTGTTGCTGACCGGCGCGTGCGCGAGTCTGCCGGAATCCTCCTCGCCGCAGGCAATCGGAACTCTGGCAACCGCTGTGCCCGGAACCTCCGTCGAATCACCGGCCTCGGGGCGAGAGCCGGACTTGCTGGTACGTGACTTCGTCAAGGCGAGTACCGATCCGTCCAACCGGCATGCCGCAGCCCGTCAGTACCTCACCAAAGACGCGTCGGCGCGCTGGGACGACGCGGCCAGTGCCGTCATCGTCGACAAGATCGACACCCTGTCGGCGTCGCGAACCAGTTCCGAAGCGGTGTACACGATTCGTGTGAACAAGGTCGGTCGCCTCGACCCCGGCGGGCTGTACGTCCCCGAAGAGGGCAGCTTCGAAGCGAAGATGACGCTGACGTTGACCGATGGCGAATGGCGTATCAGCGATCTGCCACCCGGTGTGATCATGGAGCGCCCGCAGTTCCTCGGCGCATATCAGCGGAAGTCGTTGTTCTTCCTCGACCCGACCAGCCAGACAGTCGTCCCCGACCTTCGCTGGATCTCCGGCGGACAGGACCAGGTGGCAGCTCAGCTGATCGGCCTGATGATCGACGGACCGAAGGCAGCGCTGGCGCCGGCTGTACGAAACGAACTCGGCAATGGCGTGTCGGTGATCGGTCCGATCACCAAGGCCGACGGCAAGCCGGGACAGGTCGGAGTCGGTCTCGGCGGTGTGCGCATCAACTTCCGTCTGGACAACCCGATGGATGCTGCGACGCGCGGTTTGTTTGCAGCGCAAGTCATCTGGACGCTCGCCAATGCCGATGTCGCGGGGCCGTACGTTCTGGAGATCGACGGCGAACCGCTGGACGCGGCTCATGCGGAAGGCTGGACCACCGCCGACGTCGCGTCCACCAACCCGCTGGCCACCACGAGTGCGACCGTCGGACTGCACGCACTGCGCAACGGTTCACTGGTGAGCGTCAGCGAGCAGGAGGCGACTCCGGTGCCCGGTTTCGCGGGCAATGCGGGCAACCTCACGGCGGCTGCTCTCTCGCGGGACGGCAAGTTGGTCGCAGCCGTCGCAGACACCGCTCGGCCGGATCCAGCCACCCGGTTCGACTTGTCGCTCGGTACATACGGCGATGGTTCCGCTCCGGTGCTCGAAGGCAGCGCCATCACCCGGCCCTCGTGGGAGCTGGACAACAATGCTGTCTGGGCGGCGGTGAACGGCAATACCGTCGTTCGGGTCGTCCGCGAACCAGGAACCGGTCGGGTGTCGGTCACCAACGTCGATGTCGGGGCGTTGACGTCGGTCGGCTCCACGATCTCGGAATTGCGTCTCTCTCGCGACGGCGTGCGAGCCGCGATGATCATCGACGGCAAGGTCTACCTGGCCGTGGTCGTGCGCACACCCAGCGGGGTCTACGCCCTGACGAGTCCGCGTGCGGTGGCGTCCGGCTTGGGCAGTACCGCGCTCTCACTCGACTGGAGCAACAGCGACACCATCGTGATCGCGCGCAGTGGAGCCGACATACCGGTCGTCCAGGTCGCCATAGACGGTTCACGAATGGACGCGCTGCCGAGTGGAAACCTGACCGCTCCCGTCACCTCCGTGGATGCGTCGCCGACCACCGAGTACGTCGCCGACGCGCGTGCGGTGTTCCAACTGAACAACAACGACCCCGCCGGGGATCGACGCTGGCGTGAAGTGACTGTGCTGACCGGACAGAAGGCGATTCCGGTTCTACCCGGCTGACGTCTCTGTGCTCTGGTGCATGTCGGTGCTCTGATTCATGATTCGGCCATGGGGGACAAGAAATTCGGTGCCGGATTGCTCGATCTGCTGTTGCCACGCGAGTGTGGTGGGTGTGGCCGCACGGGGACACTGTGGTGCGGTGAGTGCGCGGAACTGCTGCGTGACCATCCGGTTCAATTGAGTCCGCGCGTAGACCCGGGCGTGCCGGTCTGGGCACTCGGCCGCTACGACGGCCCCAGGCGGCGCAGTGTGATCGAGATGAAGGAACGGGGTCGTCGGGACCTCGCGATGCCTCTGGGGATCGCTGTGGCCGGCGCATTGGCCACTCTGGACCGGTGGGGCGAGGTCGGCGTCGTGAGTCGCAATCCGATCGTGCTGGTGCCGGCTCCCACACGCGCCCGAGCGGCGCGTTCTCGCGGGGGTGATCCGGTTCGCCGGATAGCCGAGAGTGTGCGCGAAAAGCGGGAAGTTGGTTCCGTCGAGGGGCGTCCGGTACGTGTCTGTCCGATTCTCCGGATGACGCGAGGCGTACGTGACTCGGTCGGACTGTCCGCGGCCGACCGGGTGACCAATGTGAACGGTCATGTGTCTCTCGACACCACTGCAGTCTCTTCGATTGTCGGGGACGGCGACATCGTCCTGCTCGACGACGTCCTGACCACGGGAGCGACTGCGGCAGAGTCGGTTCGGGCTCTCGCGCTCAGTGGGATTCGGACAACTCTCGTGCTTGTTCTTGCAGGGGCTTAGATGAATTTCGTTGGAACAGTGGCACTCGCGCGCGTTACGTACTAGCGTCGGCGGCACACCCGAAAATACTGGTAGGAGGTGGTACTTCGATACTGGTGCCGGGCGGATCCCCTCTCGGTACTTGCAGAATTTGCCGCCGCCCACCGTGGGGCGGGGCCGTAATTGGGAGGTACGAGTGACGACCCCTTCGCAAGCCTCGTTTTTCATCGAGGACGCCACCATCGAGCGTTCCGAGAATGCCGCAGCTCCGAGATCCGACGTCGTAGTCAAGGGACGAAATGTCGAGATCCCCGATCACTTCCGAATCTACGTTTCGGAAAAGCTGGCGCGACTCGAACACTTCGACCCCTCCATATTCCACTTCGACGTGGAACTCCAACATGAACGCAACCGACGACAGGCCAAGAGTTGCCAGCGCGTCGAGATCACCGCTCGAGGTAAAGGCCCGGTGGCCCGAGCCGAAGCGTCCGCAGACAGCTTCTACGCCGCCTTCGAATCGGTGATCGACAAGCTCGAGAGTCGCCTCCGTCGAACCAAGGACCGCAAGAAGGTCCATTACGGCGACAAGCGACCGGTGTCCGTCGCGGAGGCAACCGCCTCCCTCGTCGACGCAGACTCACTCGGAGTCACACCGGATATTTCGCTGAACGGCCAAGAGCCGGACGAGTACGACGGCCCGGGACGCGTGGTCCGCACGAAGGATCACCCGGCCGAGCCGATGACCATCGACGACGCTCTGTACGAGATGGAACTGGTCGGACACGACTTCTTTCTCTTCCATGACAAGGAGTCGGACAAGCCGTCCGTCGTCTACCGTCGTCACGCTTTCGACTACGGATTGATCCGCCTGACATGACCCAATCGGTGGTGGGTTTGCTCGCTCGCCGCCGGTAGCGCCTACCATGGAATCCGGCCGGAGTTTTCGGACCCCGGCCGGATTTTCAGTGTGTGACCCCTGTCGCCGAAGATTGAGGACGAAGAAGACTGTGCCGTCGCTGTCGCTATCGAAGCTGCTCCGTGTTGGTGAAGGTCGCATGGTCAAGCGGCTCAAGCACATCGCCGAGCATGTGGAATCTCTGTCGCCCGATGTCGAAGGCCTGACAGACGAGCAACTCAAAGCCAAGACCACCGAGTTCCGTGAGCGCTATGCCGCGGGGGAAACTCTCGACGAGTTGCTGCCCGAGGCATTCTCCGTGGCCCGTGAGACGTCGTGGCGCGTGATCAACCAGAAGCACTTCCACGTGCAGATCATGGGTGGCGCGGCCCTGCACTTCGGCAACGTCGCCGAGATGAAGACCGGTGAGGGCAAGACTCTGACGTCGGTTCTTCCGGCTTATCTCAACGCGATCGCCGGTGACGGCGTCCATGTGGTCACGACCAACGACTACCTCGCCAAGCGTGACTCCGAGTGGATGGGTCGCGTTCACCGCGCCCTCGGCCTCGAGACCAGTGTGATCCTGTCGGGCATGACGCCGGCCGAGCGCCGCGTCGCCTACGCAGCCGACATCACGTACGGCACCAACAACGAGTTCGGCTTCGACTACCTGCGCGACAACATGACGCATTCGCTGGACGACCTGGTCCAGCGTGGCCACGCGTTTGCCATCGTGGACGAGGTCGACTCGATCCTCATCGACGAAGCCCGAACCCCGCTCATCATCTCGGGTCCGGCCGACGGCTCCAGCAAGTGGTACAGCGAGTTCGCTCGCATCGCGCCGCTGCTGAAGAAGGACGTCCACTACGAGGTCGACATCCGCAAGCGCACCATCGGTGTGCACGAGGCGGGCGTCGAACTGGTCGAGGACCAGCTCGGTATCGACAACCTGTACGAAGCCGCGAATTCTCCGCTGGTGAGCTACTTGAACAACGCGATCAAGGCCAAGGAGCTCTACACCAAGGACAAGGACTACATCGTCCGCGACGGTGAGGTCATCATCGTCGACGAGTTCACCGGCCGCGTGCTGGTCGGCCGTCGCTACAACGAGGGCATGCACCAGGCGATCGAGGCCAAGGAGAAGGTGGAGATCAAGGCGGAGAATCAGACTCTCGCCACCATCACGCTGCAGAACTACTTCCGTTTGTACGACAAGTTGTCGGGCATGACGGGTACCGCCGAGACGGAAGCTGCCGAGCTTCACCAGACCTACACCCTCGGTGTGATCCCGATCCCGACCAACCGTCCAATGGTCCGAGTCGACAACGGCGACCTCATCTACAAGACCGAGGAAGCCAAGTTCGACGCGGTGGTCGACGATGTCGTCGAGCGCCACGAGAACGGCCAGCCCGTCCTGATCGGTACCACCAGCGTCGAGCGCTCGGAGTACCTGTCCAAGCAGTTCACCAAGCGCGGCGTTGCACACAACGTCCTCAATGCGAAGTTCCACGAGAAGGAAGCGACCATCATCGCCGAGGCCGGTCGCTCCGGTGCGGTCACCGTCGCGACCAACATGGCCGGCCGTGGTACCGACGTCGTTCTCGGTGGTAACCCGGACATCATCGCGGACATCGCGCTGCGCAAGAAGGGCCTCGATCCGGTCACGACGCCGGACGAGTACGAAGCAGCCTGGGACGCAGTCCTGGACGAGGTCAAGGCTGAGGTCAAGGCAGACGCGGAGAAGGTCCGCGACGCCGGCGGCCTGTACGTTCTGGGCACCGAGCGTCACGAATCGCGTCGTATCGACAACCAGTTGCGCGGTCGTTCCGGACGTCAGGGTGATCCAGGCGAATCGCGGTTCTACCTTTCGCTCGGTGACGAGCTCATGCGTCGCTTCAACGGTTCGGCCCTCGAGTCGATCATGACGCGCCTCAACCTTCCCGACGACGTCCCGATCGAAGCCAAGATGGTCTCGAAGGCCATCAAGAGCGCTCAGACTCAGGTCGAGCAGCAGAACTTCGAAATTCGCAAGAATGTCCTCAAGTACGACGAGGTCATGAACCAGCAGCGAACGGTCATCTACAAGGAGCGCCGCCAGATCCTCGAGGGTGAGGACATGGAGGGCCAGGTCGAGCAGATGATCACTGACGTGGTCACCGCCTACGTCGACGGTGCGACCGCCGAGGGATACGTCGAGGACTGGGATCTCGAGCAGCTGTGGACCGCGCTCAAGACGCTCTACCCGGTCGGCATCGATCACAAGACGTTGGCAGGGGAGGACGGCGCAGGCATCAACAGTGACCTGAGCCGTGACGACCTGCGAACCGCTTTGCTCGAAGACGCCCACGCGGCGTACAAGAAGCGCGAAGCCGAGATCGATGCGATCGCCGGCGAAAACGGTATGCGTGAACTCGAGCGTCGTGTCTTCCTCTCGGTCCTGGACCGCAAGTGGCGAGAGCATCTCTACGAGATGGATTACCTCAAGGAGGGAATCGGTCTGCGTGCGATGGCCCAGCGCGATCCGCTGGTCGAGTACCAGCGCGAGGGTTACGACATGTTCATCGGCATGCTCGACGGATTGAAGGAAGAGTCCGTCGGATTCCTCTTCAACCTGCAGGTCGAGGCAGCTCCGGCGCAGCCCGCGAGCGGAATCTCCGTCACGGCCGGCTCGGCCGCTGCGGCGTCCGCCACGGCGCCCAAGCCGCTCCCGACGCAGGAAGCCGCAGCCAGGACAACCGGAACTGCTGCCCCGACGGCGTTGCGCGCCAAGGGACTTGACGACGAAGGTCCGTCGCGATTGACGTACACCGGCCCGGACGAGGACGGCAAGGCGAAGGCAACGCGTGACTCGGCCGCCGACTCCGGTGACGGGGCGGCCTCGCGCCGCGAACGTCGTGAAGCAGCACGGACGCAGTCGAAGAGCAATCGAGCTCCGAAGTCCAAGCGCAAGCGCTGAGGTTCAGTACAGCTGAGCTACCAGCGCAGTTAGTACTCAGCAGGCTGGACGGTCACACCACGTGTAGTGCGGTGACCGTCCAGCCTGTTCCGTCTGTATGGTCGATCCGACCCGCGACGGCAAATGTCTGCGTGCCTCGTGTGTACGTCGCACAGACTTCGGCGGTACTCTTCGACACTGCTTGAACGTGGGTGCGGTGAACGGCCGCGCCGCCCAGCTTCCGGGCCGAAAATTCCGAAGTATAAAGTCGCGCAACAACTTCCAGGACGGACGGCGTCAATACGCCCTTGAGTTGCCGCGGATTTCGTCGCCGGTCGACGGTTTCGAGAACCAAGCGAAGCGATCGGTTCCAGAAGATGTCGGCACCCGCCAACTGCGGTTCCAGCACGTGAGTGAAACCGGCACTGGGCGACGTTCCGTTGTGTGGCGACTTTCGTGGGCGACGCAGCATTCGGTCTGTTCGGCACTGCGCTCGGTCGGGTCGGCACTGCGGCCGCGTAAGCGCGACGGTATGCGCGTGAGGCTCGAATTGTGGTGCCGGCTCGAGAATGATTGTGCAGTCCTGCTCCATGACATCCCCCCCGGATGATCGTGCGTCCGAGATGGTCGTCTCGGACTTCGCTCCCCCGAGCGATGGTGAGAAGCATGACACGAAACGCTCGAGATGTCGCCGTGATCACCATCGCGACTTAGGGTGATGGCGTGCGGGGACTTCTGTTGGATGTCGGTGGCGTGCTGTTCGGTCCGGGATCGGATCTCGACGGCTTGAGCGCGGTCGTGCGCGCGGTGAAGGCCCGCGGAATCGTGACGGGAATCGTCAGCAACGATCCCGGCGGTGCCAATGCTCAGTGGTTGCGGGATCTCGGAGACGGGGTCTTGGTCGACGACGTGATCTTGTCCGGTGATGTCGAGATGGCGAAGCCCGACGCCGAGATCTATCTGTTGGCGGCGAGTCGTTTGGGCGTCGAGCCGGAGGACTTCGTTTTCGTGGATGATCTCGAAATCAACGTCCGGGCGGCGGTGGCAGTCGGGATGGTCGGGGTCCACCACGTCGGCTCGGAATCGACCATCGAGGAGTTGTCGATTCTGTTCGATCTCGGCGAAGGAGGGGACACGAAGCCATGGTGAACAGACTGACGACTCAGGATGCTGCTTTCTACTTCCTCGAAGCCGGGACGACGCCGATGCATGTCGGCTCGTTGGGGATCTTCCGGCAACTGCGAAACGGGATCGATCACGAGGAATTGCTTCGTCTGGTCGAAGAGCGGCTCGGATCGGTTCCGCGTTACCGCCAGCGAGTGCGTGAGGTGGCGTTCGGCCTGGCCCGCCCCGTCTGGGTGGACGACTCGGATTTCGACATCACCTATCACGTACGCCGATCGGCTCTGCCCAAACCAGGTTCCGACGAACAGCTGATGGATCTGATCGCGCGGCTGACGTCGAGACCCCTCGACAGCACGAGGCCGTTGTGGGAGATGTACCTGGTCGAGGGGCTGAGCAGAAACAGATTTGCCATCTTCACGAAGTCTCATTCGTCGTTGGTGGACGGCGAGGCGGCTCCAGAGATCAGTCAGGTGATCTTCGATCCGGAGAAGAATCGAGCGCCAGGCCCCGAAGAATTGTGGATGCCCGCCAGGCCACCGAGCGATACCAGCCTGTTGGTCAGTGCAATGGCAGATCTCGTGACGAGCCCGGGGGAGGGGATCGCACGGGCGCGTGCAGCGTTCAACGACGTGACCACATCCGTCACCGAGGCTGTGAGTGCACTCGGGAAACTCGCAGAAGTGGTTCGAACGGCGACCCAGGTGGCCCCGTCGAGCCCGCTCAACGCCACCATCTCGCGCAATCGACGCCTTGCGGTGGCCAAGACGTCTCTCGAGGACTATCGACGTATTCGCGCGCGGTACGGGTGCGAGATCAATGACGTGATTCTCACCGTCATCGCAGGTGCGATGCGGAACTGGCTGCTCTCGCGTGGTGAGCCGGTGACCGAGGCGACCATCGTGCGGGCGATGGTGCCCATGTCGGTGTACACGGACGGCCCCGAGAGTCCCGACGTCGACGATCCGCAGGCGCCGGGGCATGTTTCCTCGTTCCTCATCGACCTGCCTGTCGGTGAACCCAACGCGGTTGTTCGGCTCTCTCACGTGGCGCATGCGACGGAGGCATTCGCGCGTCAGGGTCGGCGGGTCACCGCGCAGACGATGGTGCGAATGTCCGGGTTTGCGCCGGCGACGCTGCATGCGATGAGCTCCCGTGCGGCCAGTAGTCTGTCGCAGCGAATGTTCAACTTGATGATCACCAATGCGCCAGGGCCACAGTTCCCGCTCTACCTCGGTGGGGCTCGGATGCTGGAGATGTATCCGGTGTCGCCACTGCTCAAGAATCAGACACTCAGCATCGCCCTGACGTCGTACGACGGAAATGTCTACTACGGTTTGAATGCCGACCGTGACGCGATGTCGGACGTCGACGTCGTTCGTTCGCTGATCTTCGAGTCACTCGAGGAATTGACGGATGCGAGTCGGTGACGAACGAGCATGAAGGTGGTCTCATGAGGGTGTACGTACCGGCGACGGTCGAGATTTTGCAGAAGTTGGTCGCAGATCAGGAGTTCGACCCGATGAGCCGGACGGCTTTTGCGGTCACGCCGACTCTGCGTGAGTCGTACGCGGCGGGCGATGACGACGAGTTGGCCGAGGTCGCCATGGGGGAGGCTGCGCGTGCGTCGCTGCGTCTGATCGCCGGAACCGAAGGTGACGTCACCTTCCGGCGTGCTGTCGTTGCCGCCGACGTCGACGATGCCGATGTGAAGTTGCGGCCCGATCTCGACGATTCTGTAGTTCGATTGGCGGGTCCTCTGACGATGGCTCAGGTTGCATCTGTGCATGTCGACCTCGAACAGGCAGAATCGGACATCGAGCGCGCTGCTGGCATAGTCGACGCGGCGGATCTCGGCGATGCTGATGCCGAGTTCACGCTCGGCGACGCGGAGGACCACGAGTTGGCGTGGTACGCCGCGCAGGAGTTGCCGTTCTTGCTCGACCTGCTGTGAATGTGCTTACCGTGAAGTAACCTACGGTACCGTAACCTGATAACCTACGGTACCGTAGGCAGTGGGTTCGGAAGGTGAGAGGTGGAGGTCTGATGGGTCTGAAGGACTGGATCGAGGCACCGGCAGCGTCGGTAGTTCCGGCAGCGCGGTCGAAGCTCAATCTGCTTCGCGGTGCGGCGGCTCGGCTGACCACACCATTGCTTCCCGACGACTATCTGCACCTCGCAAATCCGTTGTGGTCTGCCCGCGAGCTGCGTGGTCAGATCGTCGAAGTCCGGCCCGAGACCACGGATTCGGCGACCATCGTCATCAAGCCGGGGTGGGGATTCGACTTCAATTACCAGCCGGGGCAGTACATCGGCATCGGTCTGCATATCGACGGACGCTGGCATTGGCGGTCGTACTCACTTACTTCGCCTCCCAACTGGGAGAACAAGCGCATTTCCATCGCGGTCAAGGCCATGCCAGAGGGCTTTCTCTCGAGCCACCTAGTCAGCGGGGCCGTGCCGTCGGGAACCATCGTTCGACTGGCCACGCCTTCGGGCAACTTCGCGTTGCCGGATCCGCCGCCGGAGAAGATCCTGTTCATCACCGCCGGCAGTGGCATCACTCCGGTCATGGGCATGTTGCGGACGATGAACCGGCGCGGTCAATTGCCCGACGTCATGCACATCCACTCGGCGCCGACGGAATCCGACGTGATGTTCGCCGACGAACTCACGGCACTGCACGCCGAGCACGAGGACTTCGTGAGTCACGTTCAGCTCACTCGCCGCGACGGAAAATTCAAACTCAGTTCTCTCGACACGGTCTGCCCCGACTGGCGTGAGCGCCACACCTGGGCGTGCGGACCCCTTCCGTTGCTCGACGAGCTCGAAGACGTCTGGAAGGCGGAAGGCATCGAGGATCGACTCCATATGGAGCGATTCGCGGTTTCACGCATCGACGCCTCGGCGGACGGCGGCACGGTCACGTTCGAGAAGTCGGGTAAGACGATCACCGTCGACGGCGCGACGACGCTTCTGGAAGCCGGCGAGCAGTCCGGCGCCTTGATGCCCTTCGGTTGCCGCATGGGCATCTGCCAGACGTGTGTCGTGCCTCTCGTCGCCGGCCACGCAATCGACCTACGCTCGGGAAAACAGCACGCGGAGGGCGAGCGGATTCAGACGTGCATCTCCGCTGCCGCCGGCGACTGTACGCTGGACGCATAGCTTCTAGGCACACGGAGGACCACGGTGGCCATCACCGATATCAAAGAGTTTTCGCACCTCACCGAGGCCGATGTCGAAGCTCTCGGACGTGAACTCGATCAGATTCGACTCGACATCGAAGACTCTCGTGGAATCCGGGACGCCCGCTACATTCGTCGCGTCATTCGCGTCCAGCGGGCGTTGGAGCTCGGTGGGCGTATCGCGCTGTTCGGCAGTCGGTACCGACCGGCATGGCTGGTCGGCACGACCCTGCTGAGCCTGTCGAAGATCATCGAGAACATGGAACTCGGGCATAACGTCATGCACGGGCAATGGGACTGGATGAACGATCCCGAGATTCACTCCGTTTCGTGGGAGTGGGATCAGACCGGTCCTTCCGAGCACTGGAAGCGTGCCCACAACTACCAGCACCACACGTACACCAACGTCGTCGGGATGGACGAGGACCTCGGTTTCGGGATCCTGCGTATGACGCGTGACGAGCCGTGGAAGCCGATCAACCTCTTCCAGCCGATCGCCAACGTGATCTTGGCGGCCACGTTCGAGTGGGGCATCGCGCTGCACGACCTCACGGCGGCAGCCGAGTTGGAGGGCGCGGAAAAGGGGCAACTGAACTCGCAGGCGAACAAAGACTTCGCGCGCAAGATCTTTCGTCAGGTGGGCAAGGACTTCATCTTGTTCCCCGCGCTGACGGGGCCGGCGTGGAAGTCGACCATGACGGCCAATGCCACCGCGAATCTCGTGCGCAACCTGTGGGCGTACGTCGTCATCTTCTGTGGTCACTTCCCGGACGGCGCCGAGAAGTTCACCGTTGCCGAATTCGAGCAGGAGACTCGTCACGAGTGGTACCTGCGCCAGATGCTCGGTAGCGCGAACTTCAATTCGGGCAAGCTCATGGGACTCATGAGTGGCAACCTGAGCTACCAGATCGAGCACCACGTCTTCCCTGATCTGCCGAGCAACCGCTACCCCGAAATTGCCGTGAAGATGCGTGCATTGTGCGAGAAGTTCGATCTCCCGTACACCACCGGTTCGCTCTTCAAGCAGTATCTCCTGGCGCTGCGCACGATCCACAAGCTGGCCTTGCCGGACAAGTGGCTGACTGCGACCTCGGATAATGCTCCGGAAACGTCCTCGGAACTACGGTTCCGTGACTCAGGGTTCCGGGACGCAGCCATGGCGATGGTCGAGGACCTGCGTACCGATCCGGTCACCGGCAAGCGCCTCGGATTGTTGACCGCACTCAAGTCGCAGGCGCGTTCTCGCATGCCGAAGCGCCGGAAGTGATATAGGTTACATCGGGAAAAACCTAACCTACGGTGCCGTAAGTTACGCTACAGTAGGTGCAGTTGATCTGAACGATTCGAAGTCATGATTGTTCTGCACTTACTACTTTGCGCCTAACTCACTGCTAGGAGGCTTTCCATGGCGATTGCAGATGTCAAGGAATATGCACATCTCACGGACGCCGACATCGAGGCGCTCGGCCGCGAACTCGACGCGATTCGTCGCGACATCGAGGAGTCGCGTGGCGAGAAGGACGCGCGCTACGTGCGCAACGTCATCCGCCTGCAGCGTTCACTCGAAATCGGCGGCCGCGCAGTGCTTTTCGCCAGCCGTCGTCGTCCGGCGTGGCTCGCCGGAGTTGGCCTGCTGACGCTCTCGAAGATCATCGAGAACATGGAACTCGGGCACAACGTGATGCACGGGCAGTGGGACTGGATGAACGACCCGGAGATCCACTCCACCTCGTGGGAGTGGGACGTCACCGGCCCGTCTGCGCACTGGAAGCAGACCCACAACTACCTGCATCACAAGTACACCAACGTCCTCGGAATGGACGACGACGTCGGATACGGACTCTTGCGCGTCACCCGCGATCAGCGATGGAAGCCCTTCAACGCCGGCAATCTGGTCTACAACACGCTGCTCGCGCTGTTCTTCGAGTACGGCATCGCCGCACAGCACCTCGAGCTCGGCAAGGTGGCCAAGGGCCGCGCCGACAAGGAAGAGACCCAGCGCAAGCTCCGCGAGGTCGGCGAGAAGATCGGCAAGCAGGTCCTGCGCGACTACGTCATCTACCCGGCCATCACCGGCCCGGCGTGGAAGAGCACGTTGTCGGCCAACTTCACCGCCAACACCCTGCGGAACGTGTGGACCAACGCGGTCATCTTCTGCGGTCACTTCCCGGACGGTGCCGAGAAGTTCACCAAGGAAGACATCGACAAGGAAACGCAGGCCCAGTGGTACCTGCGTCAGATGCTCGGCAGCGCCAACATCGAGGGCAGCGCGCTCATGGACTTCATGACGGGCAACCTGAGCTACCAGATCGAGCATCACCTGTTCCCCGATCTGCCCAGCAACCGCTACAAGGACATCGCGGTCACGGTGCGTCAGCTCGCGGACAAGTACGACCTGCCGTACACGACGGGCCCACTTGCCGTGCAGTACGCCAAGTCCTGGCGCACCATCGCCAAGCTGTCGCTGCCCAACAAGTACCTCAAGGACACCGTCGACAATGCGCCCGAGACGGCGTCGGAGCGGATGTTCGACGGCGAACTGACGTCGACTGTCGATCCCGTGACCGGGCGTCGTAACGGTCTCAAGAGCGCCATCGCACGTAAGCGCAAGAGTGGAAAGCTGCGCAGCCTCCTCGGCCTGCGCTGATTTCCCGCCTGCGCTGACCAGACGCAACAAGCGGCCCGACACCATTCGACATGGTGCCGGGCCGCTTTGCTGTTCTAGCCAAGGGGTGTCGCTCAGTACTGATCGTTGGACTTGATCGCTTCCAGCAGTTGTCGCACAGCGACGACGCGTCGAGCGGATTTGCCCTCCAGCAGGTCGAGCTTGCATTCGGGGTCTGCCGGCGGCCCGAGGTGCGTGCATCCGCGCGGGCAATCCTCGATCGCCGCAGCGAGATCCGAGAATGCAGCCACCACGTTCTCGGGCGAGATGTGCGCCAGACCGAACGAACGGATGCCCGGGGTGTCGATCACCCAGCCGCCACCGGCGAGGGGGAGTGCCACCGATTGCGTCGATGTGTGCCGGCCCTTGCCGACGCCGGATACGATGCCGACCGCTCGATTGGCATCGGGGACAAGGCGATTGACCAATGTCGATTTTCCGACACCGGAATGTCCGATCAGGGCGGTCAACTTGTGCTCGAGGATCTGCGTCAGTTCGTCCAGGGGATCGTCGCGACCGGCGACGACCACTTGGATGTCGAGGTCGGCGAAAGTGCTCGCGAATTCCTCGGGTGGTTCGAGGTCGCTCTTGGTCAGGCAGACGATCGGTGTCAGGCCACCCACGTAGGCGGCGACCAGTGCGCGCTCGACAAAACCGGTGCGCGGTGGGGGATCGGCGAGTGCCACGACGATGAGCAACTGCTCCGCGTTCGCGACGACGATGCGTTCGAAGGGATCGGTGTCGTCGGCCGTCCGTCGCAGAACCGTTGAACGCTCGGAGACCCGGACAATGCGGGCGAGGGTGTCGGTTTTGCCGGACAGATCGCCGACGATGTCCACCTGATCGCCGACGACGATGGGGGTTCGGCCAAGTTCGCGGGCACGCATCGTGACGATCAGTCGGTCGGGATCGCCGCCGAGGACGCAACCCCAACGGCCACGATCCTTCGACACCACCATCCCCGATTCGGCCGAGAGATGTTCGGGCCGAGTCTTCGTACGGGGGCGGGATCCGCGGCCGGGACGTACCCGGACGTCGGACTCGTCGTACTGCCGCGGACTCAGAAGCTTGCCTTCGGTGTCGCCGGCGAACTCTCGAGCATGTCGATCCACATGTTCTCGAAGCCGGGCAGTGTCTTGGCTGTGGTTCCGACATCGTCGACGTCGACGCCGTCGACGACCAGGCCGATGATGGCGCCGGCTGTTGCCATGCGGTGGTCGGCATACGAGAGCCATTGTCCGCCATGGAGTTCCGCGGGAACGATCGTCAGGCCGTCGTCGGTTTCGGTGACCGAGCCGCCGAGCTTGTTGATCTCGTCGGCGAGCGCGGCCAGACGGTCGGTCTCGTGCCCGCGCAGGTGTGCAATACCTCGTAGATGCGAGGTGCCCTCGGCGAGAGCAGCCAGGGCCGCGACGGTGGGGGTCAGCTCTCCCACGTCGTGGAGGTCGATGTCGATGCCGCGCAGTTTCTCCGGGCCGCGAACGGTCAGCACGCCGTCGGCAAGAGTGACGTCGGCGCCCATCGAGGCGAGGATCCCGCGGATCGCGTCGCCGGGCTGCGTCGTCGACGACGGCCACATCGGGACGCTGACGGTTCCGCCGGTAACAGCGGCTGCGGCCAGGAACGGTGTGGCGTTGGAGAGATCGGGTTCGATCGCCCAGTCCACGGCGCGCACCGGCCCCGGTGCCACCCGCCACGTGTCTGCGTCTCCGCCCGTGGCTGGTGTCGTCACGGAAACTCCGGCTAGGCGGAGCATCTCGACGGTCATGTCGATGTGTGGCATGGACGGGACGGGCTTGCCGTCGTGGTGGACGGTGACACCTTCTTCGAAGGCGGCAGCCGAGAGCAGCAGACCGGAGACGAACTGCGACGAGCCGGATGCGTCGATGGTGACCGTTCCTCCGCGTAGGGATCCGGTTCCGGTGACGGTGAACGGGAGTGCGTCACCCTCGATCCGAGCGCCGAGACCGCGCAGTGCCTCCAAGATGGTGCCGAGGGGGCGTGTGCGTGCTTGCTCGTCGCCGTCGAAGCGGACGATGCCGTCGGCCATCGCGGCGAGCGGCGGCAGGAAGCGCATCACGGTGCCGGCCAGGCCGCAGTCGACCTCGCCGCCGCGCAGGGGCCCAGGGGTGATGCGAAGCGTGGTCGGATCGCCGGCTTCCTCGACGCCGATGCCGAGGTCACGCAGAGCTGCGATCATCAGGTCGGCGTCACGGCTGCGAAGTGCACCGGTAATCGTGGACGGGCCATCCGCAAGTGCGGCAAGAATCAGAGCTCGATTGGTGATGGACTTGGATCCGGGCAGCGTCACCACTGCATCGACGGGTGCTTGGGCCCTCGGGGCGCTCCACAGACTCAGACTCACATGGTCCATCTTCTCTCATCGGTGGGGGAATGGTCGAAACCGTGCCACCCTGGGTGTCATGTGCGGAAGGTATGCGACCACAGCGGACCCGGCCACCCTGGCGGTGGAACTCGATGCGCTCGACGAGACGGACCACTCGGCGCCCGTCGAAGCCGATTACAACGTGGCCCCCACGACCGAGGTGTTGACCGTCGTCGAACGCCACGATCGGGAGAACCCCGACAGCGATCCGACCAAGAGGATTCGGCGGATGCGATGGGGATTGGTGCCGTCGTGGACCAAGGAACTGGGCAAAGGCCCGGTCCTGTTCAACGCCCGCGCCGACTCGCTGGCGGAGAAGCCGGCGTTTCGGACCGCCTTCAAGTTCAAGCGTTGCCTGGTCCCCATGGACGGGTGGTACGAGTGGCAGACCGAGGCCACCGGCGGGAAAAAGGCAGCGAAGATTCCTTACTACATGCACCCCGACGACGGATCACGGCTGTTCATGGCGGGCGTGTGGTCTGCCTGGCGGGACCCGAGGGTCGAGAACACGAGCCCCGTCCTGAGCTGCTCGATCGTCACAGTCGACTCTCTCGGTCACCTCGAGCAGGTTCACGACCGCATGCCCCTCGCCCTGCCTCGTGACCGCTGGGAGGCGTGGCTCGACCCCGACAACACCGTCGATTCGGCTCTGCTCGAACCGGTACCGGACCTCTTCGAGCGGATCGACGTCGATCGAGTCCGGCCGCTGGTCAACAGTGTCAAGAACAACGGGCACGAGTTGATCGAGCCGGACGTCGACCGTGCCGGCGAGCAGATCAGCCTGCTCTAGTGGTCAGCCGAGAGCCCAGGTAACGGTCACCTCGAACGAGACCTGCTGGGTTCCCGGGGCGAGAACCATGTCGGACATCGAGGCGTCGGGAGCGCGCATGGTCTGACCGCCACTCGTGTCGTGTGCCTCTGTGATGGTCACGACGTTCTCGAGCGACGTACCGGACAGATCCGCGTACTGCTCGGCACGGTTCTTCGCGTCCTCGAAGGCCCGGGTGCGAGCGTCGGCCAGAAGCTGAGAGTCGTCGTCGATGGCGAAGGCGACGTTGCCGAGCCGTGCCGCGTTTCCGCCCGCCGCGATGCCGGCGTCCAGGACAGAAGAGGCCTTGTCGAGATCGCGCACGACGATTCGTACCGAGTTGGTTGCCCGGTAGCCGGTCACGTTGCCGCCGACGAACGGTCCGCCGCTGGCGTCGTACTGCGGCTGGACGGACAGATCGCTTGTCTGCACGTCCTCGGGGGCCACACCGGCGGCGACTATCGCGTCGATCATCTGACGGGCCTTGTCATTCGCCTCCGAGACCGCTCCCGATACATCCGGGGCAACCACCTCGATGCCGATGTCGGCATTGAGGATGTCCGGCGCCCCGCGGACCTGCCCTGATCCGACTACCGTGACTTCCTTGGCGGCATTGTCCGAACTCCCGCAGGCCGTCAGCGAGACGGTGAGAGCTGCCGCTGCAGCGGTCAGTGCAAGAGTTTTCAGGTGTGGTCGCATGGTGAGACCGTAGCGACCGGATACTCAGCCCGCCGTGATTTGCGCCGTGACCGCGCCACTCAACTGCGCGAGGTCTGTCGGAGCCAGCTCGATCTCGAGCCCGCGTCGACCGGCGCTGCAGAGAATGCGGTCCCAGTCGAGCGCCGACGCATCGATCACGGTCGGCAGTTTCTTGCGTTGGCCGAGCGGTGAGATACCGCCGAAGACGTAGCCGCTCGAGCGCTCGGCTTCGGCGCGATCGGCCATGACGGCTTTGCTTGCACCGAGGGCAGCGGCTGCGGCTTTGAGCGAGAGCTTGTTCGGGACCGGCAGGACCGCGACGGCGAGCTTGCCGGTGTCGAGTTTGACGACCAAGGTCTTGAAGATCTGTGCGGCCTCGACGCCTGTCGACTCTGCCAGTGCAGTGACCGCCTCGTCGCCGAAAGATTCGGCGCGAGGATCGTGGTCGTAGCTGTGAACGCGGTGCGGTGTCTTCGACTTGTCGAGAAGTACGGTCGCAGGGGTCGCTGTTCCGGCCATGAGGAACACCCTATGTGGATCGCCGACAGGTACATCCGACCAGGCCGGGAACAGAGTCGCAGACTCCCGTGTTGGTACCAGTTGATGAAACTTGTCCCGAGAAGCGAAGGAGCGACCGTGCTGGCTGTGTGTGAGCCACCACCGGCCCGTGGGTCGGATCTTCAGTTGGCGGTAACCTTGATCCCTACGGCTAGTGAAGGGATCAGAGTGCTGGAACACGACCGGCCCAAGGACGAACCGTCAGGGGTAACTGAACCTATCGACGGCGCTGTGTCCGAAACGCCCGAAACTGCGGATGAGTTGATTGCCCGGTTCGAGCGCGACGCGCTCCCGCTGCTCGACCAGTTGTACGGCGCTGCCCTGCGCATGACGCGGAATCCGGCTGATGCCGAGGATCTCGTGCAGGAGACGTACGTCAAGGCGTACACCGCTTTCCGTTCGTTCCGTGCCGGTACCAACCTGAAAGCCTGGCTGTACCGGATTCTCACGAACACCTACATCAACTCGTACCGCAAGAAGCAGCGCCAACCCGCGCAGTATCCGACGGACGAGATCACCGACTGGCAGTTGGCTGCCACCGCCGAGCACACCTCGACGGGGCTGCGATCGGCCGAGGTGGAGGCGCTCGACGCGTTGCCTGACGATGACATCAAGGCGGCGCTGCAGTCGCTTCCCGAGGAATTCCGTATGGCCGTGTACTACGCCGATGTCGAAGGATTCCCGTACAAGGAGATCGCGGAGATCATGGGCACACCCATCGGAACGGTGATGTCGCGACTGCACCGTGGTCGCAAGCAATTGCGTGGTCTTTTGGCCGATGTCGCAAAAGACCGGGGATTCAATCGGGACGGCGCGGTCGACACAGCCACAGTCGCAGCCACCGAGACGGAAGGTGTCACACGATGAGTGAGCAGGACGAATTCGAAAGGCTCGACTGCTCGGCAGTCATCGCCGACGTCTGGTTGATGCTCGACGGTGAATGCGACGATTCGAGTCGTGCTCGCCTGCAGCGTCATATCGACGATTGTGGATCGTGCCTCGAGGCCTACGGGATCGAGGAGAAGGTCAAGAGCCTGATCAACCGTAAGTGCGGTGGAGACCACGCGCCGGAAAGCCTGCGTCAGCGGCTCACCGTCGAGTTGCGTCGGACCATCGTTATAACGACTACCGAAACCGACAGCTAGCCCGTCAGCGAAGATCTGAGCGGCAGCAGTCGGAAGGCAGTAACGCCGAGGGGCGGGGAAGCAATGCTTCCCCGCCCCTCGGACGTTTTGTTGCGCTACATGTCAGGCGTTTGGACGCTTGCCATGGTTAGCGGCGTTGCCCTTACGGCTGCGCTTCTTACGACCACGCTTACCCATGATTGGTCTCCCTTCTGTTTCTTTCGCGTCATTGTTTCACGCCGATGCCGGTGTGGTTCCATTGGCAGGTCGATCGAGTGATCCGTCGACGTATTTTCGTGGTCAGAGTGCAGTTCCGACAGAAGTGAGGTTCACGATGGCAGAAGACGTGCGCGCCGAGATGGTTTCGACGGTCTACCAGGTCGTCGTGAGCGAGGGAGACGTCGTTGCGGACGGCGACACCCTGGTCATCCTCGAATCCATGAAGATGGAGATTCCCGTCCTGGCCGAGGTTCCGGGAACGGTGACGACGGTGGGCGTCAAGGTCGGCGACGTGATTCAGCAAGGCGATCTGATCGCCGTGATCTCCTAAGCCGGACGATGTCCACTCTCAGTGACCTCCTCGCCGAACACACCGATCTTCCCGGTGCGGCGGTCGACCATCTCCAGCGCGTCGTGGGGGAGTGGCAACTGCTCGCCGACCTCTCCTTTGCCGACGTTCTCCTGTGGGTGGGCACCGAATCGGAGAAGAACCGATCCGAGGGGACGGTCATCTGCGTCGCGCATTGCCGGCCGACAACGGCATCGACGGCTTTTCCGGAGGACGCGGTCGGAACGGTCGTTTCCGAGTCCGAGCACCCGCAGGTTCTTCGCGCTCTCGTCGAGGGCCGCGTCGTGCGCGGGGAAGACGAGACGTGGCGTGAAGGAATGCCGCCGCGTCGGGAAGCCGTTCCGGTGCGTCTGGACGGGCGAGTCATCGCGGTTCTGAGCCGCGACACCAACCTGTCGCACCAGCGAGCGCAGAGTCCGCTCGAGCTCGCGTATCTCGATTGCGCCGAAGACCTGTGTCAGATGATCAGCGACGGAACCTTCCCGATCCGAGAATCGCGCTCCGACACGAACTCGAGCCCACGTGCGGGCGACGGCTTCATCCGTCTCGATACCGAAGGCACCGTCGTCTATGCCAGCCCGAACGCGCTCTCGGCCTATCACCGGATGGGTCTGAGTTCGGATCTGGTGGGCCAAGACCTCGCGGCGTTGACCCGTTCGTTGGTCACCGACCCGTTCGAGTCTCAGGAAGCTGCGGGATACATCCGAGATACGTTGGCGGACAAGCCCGGTCGCCGTATGGAGATCGAGGCGCGCGGGGCGACCGTTCTGCTGCGAGCCCTGGTTCTCAAGCCGGGCGGCCGGCATGTCGGCGCGGCGGTCGTCGTCCGCGACGTCACCGAGGTCAAGCGTCGTGATCGCGCTCTCCTGAGCAAGGACGCAACCATCCGCGAGATTCACCATCGAGTGAAGAACAACCTGCAAACCGTCGCGGCGCTTCTGCGTCTACAAGCCAGGCGAACCGGCAACGACGAAGCGCGACAAGCGTTGACAGAGTCGGTGAGGCGCGTGACGTCCATCGCCCTCGTTCACGACACCTTGTCGATGTCGGTGGACGAAGAGGTGGATCTCGACGAGGTGATCGACCGGTTGGTTCCCATGCTCTCCGATGTCGCGGGAGTGGGTGTGCCGGTGGCGATTCGGCGTGAGGGCAGTTTCGGAGTGTTCTCCGCCGAGCGCGCCACCCCGCTGGTCATGGTGCTGACGGAGTTGGTGCAGAACGCGATCGAGCACGCTTTCGATCCGGGAGTGACCGGCACGGTCACACTCAGCGCCGAGCGTTCTGCGCGCTGGTTGGACGTGATCATCCACGACAACGGGCGCGGCCTGCCGGAGAACTTCGACCTCGAGAAGTCCGATCGGCTCGGACTCCAGATCGTGCGGACTTTGTTGGGCGCCGAACTCGGTGGCTCGCTCGGACTGCACCCGGGAAGCGGTGGCGGCACCGACGCGGTTCTGCGCGTGCCGCTCGGTAGACGCACTGCGCGTTACTGATTCGAGCAGCGTTAGCGATTCGAGCAGACAAAAAGCCCGACACCATGTGGTGTCGGGCTGTCGTCTTCGACTGTGCGGAGGGGCTGTTCTCCGCCGCGAGTCGAACGTCTCGGTTCTACCTAGACGGAAGTGCGTGCACGGGTACGTGCGTTACGACGCTTGAGTGCGCGGCGCTCGTCTTCGCTCATTCCGCCCCAGACGCCTGCATCCTGACCGGACTCGAGAGCCCAGGACAGGCACTCGGCGGTGACGGGGCAGCGGTTGCAGACAACCTTGGCATCAGCGATCTGAGCGAGGGCCGGTCCACTGTTTCCCACCGGGAAGAACAGTTCGGGATCCTCGTCGCGACAGATTGCGTTGTGGCGCCAGTCCATCTTTTTTCGCTCCTTAATTGGGTGTGTATTCACACCATTTGGTACCAATGAGTTTGTGTGTGCGTCATCAATGTTTCCGCACTGTTACTTGTGAATGCTTTCACGAACTCGCGGTATGTCAATAGGTTTGAACGGGTTCGTGGGCCAACTCACTAATTTGTGACACACCTGACGGCCACCTGGGCGTCACCGGCATTTTACCCGATTTCGACTATTCGGCACCAGAGTTTTTGCAGGTCAAACGTGTTGCCTGACTCACGTCGGAATCGGTGCGAACACTTCCAGTGCATCCGGGACCGAGGTGAATTCGACTTTTTCGCGAAGTCCGATGTAGTCGCCGTCCATCTGCAGTCCGATCGGTCGCGACGATTCGATGGTGATTGTCGGGACGTCGTCGGTGCGTAGAAGGACCTTCGATTTCGGTTCTGCGCCGCGTGCTAGGAGCTGTCGCACAACCCGCAGAGACGGTAGGACTTTGGTGCTCGTCATGGCGAAGATGCCGAGTCCACTGTCGAAGGTCGTTCCCGGATTGGTGTGTACGGGACGCTCTTCCAGATATGTCCACGGGCTCGAGTTCGACACGAACGCGTAGTGGACTCCGGAGACGGGATCCTGATCGGGGAGGTGGACTGTCAGGGCGGGCTCGGCTCGCTTGGCACGGAAGAACGCCGCGATTGCGGTTCGGACGTACCGGGCGGGTGTGGCGGCGTCACCGTTCTTACGGCTGGCGTCGACGGCTTCGCATACATCGGCGTCGAGGCCCATTCCGGCGTTGAACGTGAACCAACGGTTGTCGCAGTGTGCGAGCCCGATTCGGCGTCTCGTTCGTTCCGAGAGTAGATCGACGAGTTGGTTTGTGGCGTCGATCGGGTCGGCGGCAATACCGAGTGAGCGCGCGAAAACGTTTGCCGAGCCTCCCGGGACGACAGCGATCGTCGGGATCGGACCGACCGGAACCGATTTCATCGACGCGGGATGCGGTGACCCGAGCAGTCCGTTGACCACTTCGTTGACCGTTCCGTCGCCGCCGTGGACGATCACCGAGCCGAAGCCGTCTTCGTGGGCTTCGCGCGCCAGTTCGGCAGCGTGTCCCCGATGTGTGGTGTGCGCCACAGTAAGTCGCACCCGACTCTCGAGGGCGTGTGCCAACAGGTCACGACCGGCAGCGGTGGTGGAGGTGGCATTGGGGTTGACGATCAGCAGTGCGCGCACGGGGCATGAGCCTATCCGGTGTCGTGTTCTAGGCTGGCCTCGTGCCGAATACCGCCAGTCCGAACGCCCTGCCCAAGACAGTCACATGGGCAGGTGCCCTCGTGACGCTGCAAGGGCTGGTTGCCGCCGGGTTCGCGATCGTCGCAGTGATTCGCGGCGCGACCGGCCACGATCAGAGCGTCACCAACGGATACGGATTTGCTGCCTGGGTCGCGATCCTCGGCGGCGCGGTGTTGGCAGCCGGTATCGCTTTGCTGACGGGCCGCCGGTGGGGCCGGGCAATCGCCGTCGTCGCGCAGTTGCTGCTCCTGCCGGTCGCCTGGTCGCTCCTGACCGATTCGCATCAGGTGCCGCTCGGCATCGTTCTGGGTGTCGTCGTTCTCGGCGCTCTGGGCTGCCTGTTCTCGGCTCCGACGTCTCGATGGATGGCAGCGGAGTACGGAGCGTACGCAGACGAGGTGTCGCCGGAAGAGGGACGCCCGGACGAGACCGAAGAGCCGCGGGACAAGTAGGACGGAACGCCTACCCTGCTTCAGTCCTACTCAGCTTCGGCGGCAAGAGCTCCGAGGTGGGTGCCGGTCAGGCGATACGTGGTCCACTCCGTCTTCGCGTCGGCACCGAGTGACTCGTAGAACTTGATCGAGGGCGTGTTCCAGTTGAGCACCGACCAGGACAGCCGGGTGTAGTCGTTGTCGGTGCACTCCTTGGCGAGCGCGGCCAGAAGAGCCTTTCCGTGGCCTGATCCGCGCTGGCTGGGCTTGACGTACAGGTCTTCGAGGTAGATGCCGTGGGCGCCGTCCCACGTGGAGAAATTGCGGAACCACAGCGCCATGCCGACGACGTCGTCAGCCGAATTCACAGCGACGTGCGCGAAGGCCGTCGCGGCCGGCCCGAACAACGCCTCGCCGATCTGTTCCGCCTTCACGGTGCACTCGTCGAGGGCCTTCTGGTAGTCCGCCAACTCGTAGATCATGTCGGTGATCGGCTGGACGTCTGCGGGCGTGGCGCGTCGGATCATGGGGAGAATCTTAAGCCTCAAGCCTCCACGAGCGGCGGCACGTTGTGATGGACGAGGTGGCTGGCGCCGTGCTCGTAACCGAGAACCGTGTAAGCGCCCGGGAACAACGCGAAACGCTTTCCTTCGGTGACCGGGAGCTCGAGCCAGCGGGCGATGAGCGCGCGTGAGAAGTGGCCGTGCCCGATCAGGATCACGTCCCGCTCGGGTAGCTGCGAACGCACCATCGACAGCACCATGTCGGTGCGGGCATGGATCTGATCGGTCTGCTCGCCGCCGGGGCACGGGTGTGTCCAGACGGTCCAATCGGGCACCGTTGCGCGGATCTCGGGCGTCGTGAGGCCTTCGTAGTCGCCGTAGTCCCATTCGGAAAGTGCATCCCAGGTTCGCTCTTCCGGCAGGCCGGCGAGATCACCCGTCAACTGTGCGCGCAGCCGCGGACTCGTCAGAATCATGGGGTTCCGGAGGTCGAGGGTTCGCAAGCGATTTCCGGTCGCGGTTGCCTGCATCTCGCCGAGCGGAGTCAGCGGAACCTCGGTCCGGCCCGTGTGTTTCCCGGTGCGTGCCCACTCGGTTTCACCGTGGCGCATGAGTACGACGCGAGCACCGAGGGGGATCGACGAGGGGGCGGACTGGGAGGTCATGTCGACCATCATTGCAGGCTGCCTCGCGTGTGTAGCTCGCCTCCTGGCGCGAAGTGCGCAAGGATCTACGTGTGACGACGGTTCTCGCAGTGGCGAATCAAAAGGGCGGCGTGGCTAAAACCACTACCGTCGCTTCTCTCGGTGCGGCTTTGTCCGCGCTCGGACAACGAGTTCTGGTGGTGGATCTCGACCCGCAGGGCTGCCTGACGTTCTCGCTCGGACACAACCCGGATCGCCTCGAGCGTTCGGTCAACGAGGTCCTGGCGGGTGATCTCGGCGCGGTCGACGCCGTGCTGAAAACGGACGACGGTATGGATCTCCTGCCGGCCACCATCGATCTCGCGGGCGCCGAAGCGCTGCTCCTGATGCGACCCGGTCGAGAGTTCGCGCTCAAGCGGGCGCTGTCTCCGCTCCTGGGTTCTTACGACGTCATCATCATCGACTGCCCACCGTCGTTGGGTGTGCTCACACTCAACGGATTGACTGCGGCGCAGTCGGTTCTGGTTCCACTGCAATGCGAAACCCTCGCACACCGCGGCGTCGGACAGTTGCTGCGTACGGTTCGTGAAGTCCAAGCCATCACCAACCCGGATCTTGTTCTGCTCGGCGCACTTCCGACTCTGTACGACGCTCGAACCACGCACAGTCGTGACGTACTCGCTGACGTCAGTGACCGCTATTCCCTGGCCGTTCTGGCGCCTCCGATTCCACGCACCGTCAAGTTCGCCGAGGCCTCTGCTTCCGGCGCGACGGTCCTTGCCGGGCGAAAGAACAAGGGCGCGGATGCCTATCGTGAACTCGCCGACAATCTCGTAAAGCACTGGGCTGGAAATGAAGTCGTGACTTTCGCGCCGGAACTGGCGCTCTGAGGAAGGCGAGAGCTTCTAGCGCAGCGCGAACAAGGTATCGCCGCGCTGTTCCAGAATCGTCTCGCCCGCACTGGCGAGCACGATCGGCGTCGACGTCTCACCGCGGTCGACTGCGATCATGCGCTGCACCGCTCCGTCCGACGGGCTGACGGCTGCAATGCCGCCCGGAACGGGGATGAGCATCTGACCGGCGACCATGCTTCCGGGCCCGGACGTTCCGTTGACTATCCACGTCGGAGCCAGGTCGCTCAGGCGGAGGTTGACCGTCTGAGAGCCGGTCCACCACGTGATCGAAGCCTTGTCGGCGTGGGTGCGGGCCCCTTCGGTCACCGCTCCCTCGATCGGATAGTCGACGATCGGATTGCCGGTTCCGTCGAAAATGGTGATGCGAGAAGCGGTTCCGTTGGAGGCAGGGAGGTAGACGGCCGTCTTCTCGCCGGCCACGGCAAGCAGGCGGGCGCCTTCGGAGTCGAGGAGAATCGAGGATCCGTACTCTTCGGGTTCCTGGGCGTCCTTCGGTGCGGGGTTCATCACCGTCAACCTGTTGGAGGCTTCACCCGGGCAACGCTCGAGTACCGAGACTCGGTTGGCGCTCGACGCAGCGTCGAGCAGCGTGCATCCGGTGCGGGGTTGCTTGTTCGGATTGACCTTCGCATCGACCCTGCCGTACTCGAGAGTTCGGACGAGGTCCGAGCGCCACAGTTCCATTCGCTCACTGCCGCGTGAGATCAGATAGGTGCCGTCCGCCGACAAGGTGACCGCGGAATCGGCGTCGCTGTTGCGCTGGTCCTTTCGGGCGCCGGTGTCGGCGACCAGTGACGTGACCTGAGAGCAACCGCGATTGTCCTGATAGACGCTGACGACGCGATCCCACGAACCGATCGCACCGCACAGGGGAATGTTGCGCGCGTATCGCCACACTTCTTCGCCTGTTGCCGGGTCGCGGCCGATCACGTCGGAACCGTCGGCGGTGACGACGGCATTTCCGACGGTGATGGGTGCCGTCGAGTCGGCACTGGGAGATTCCCACGTCTGCTTCAGGACGTCGGGTAACAACACCGACGTCGACAGAGGTGGGAGTGGAGATTCGGCGGTGACCGAGGTGGTTCCGCGCGCATCACTGCGCAACCACACCACGGTCACCGCCACGATTACTGCCAGCGCGATTGCCAGCGCACCGATCACATCTGAGCGAGTACGCCTTTCGGGAGCCAGCACATCGGCAGCTTACTCTGCGGCGCCTGCCGTCGCGGAAGCCGCGGGGCGACGACGCCGACGGCGACGCGGCTTGGCCGCTCCGTCTTCGTCCGAGTTCTCGGTAGCGGTTGCAGCCGGTGCCGAAGGGGGAGCTGTGGTGGCGCCGGCGGTGGTGGACGTCGCGGCGTCGGTCGAAGCACCGGCGCGGGTACGGCGGCGAGTCCGGTTGCGACGAGGCGCGGCCTTCTCTTCGTTGCCGTCGGCGTCGGCCGTCTTCGGCGCGTCTGCTTTGTCCGTTGCCGCCTTGTCGGTTGCAGCCTTCTCAGGGGCGGGCTTGGCCCTGCGAACAGTGCCCTTGGCGTCGGCCGGAATCGACAGCTCTTCGTAGAGGTGCGGCGAGCTCGAGTACGTCTCGACCGGATCGGGGATTCCGAGGCTCAGTGCCTTGTCGATGAGCTGCCAGCGAGGAATGTCGTCCCAGTCGACCAGCGTGACAGCGATGCCGGTGCGTCCGGCGCGGCCGGTGCGACCGATGCGGTGGACGTAGGTCTTCTCGTCCTCGGGGCACTGGTAGTTGATGACGTGGGTGACATCGTCGATGTCGATGCCGCGTGCGGCGACGTCGGTGGCGACCAGCACGTCGACCTTGCCGTTGCGGAAGCCCTTCAGGGCCTTCTCGCGGGCAATCTGTCCGAGGTCACCGTGGACGGCACCGACGGAGAAACCGCGCTCGGCGAGATCGTCGGCGACTTTCTGGGCTGTGCGCTTGGTGCGGGTGAAGATCATCGTCGCGCCGCGGCCTTCGGCCTGCAGAACGCGGGCGACCATCTCGGCCTTGTCGAGAGCGTGCGCACGGTAGATGTGCTGGCTCGTGCGGTCGTGCACTGCGGAGGATTCGGCTTCCTCGGCGCGGATGTGCGTCGGCTGCGTCAGGAAGGTGCGAGCCAGGGTGATGATCGGGCCGGGCATCGTGGCGGAGAAGAGCATCGTCTGACGCTTGTCGGGGACCATGCCCATGAGGCGTTCGATGTCGGGGAGGAATCCGAGGTCGAGCATTTCGTCGGCCTCGTCGAGGACGAGAACGCCCACTTTGCCCAGGATCAGGTGCGACTGGTTGGCGAGGTCGAGCAGGCGACCCGGGGTGCCGACGACAACGTCGACGCCCTTCTGCAGTGCCGAGATCTGCGCCTCGTACGGCCGACCGCCGTAGATGGGCAGAACCTGGAGGCCTCGGTCGCCGACTCGGAGGTACTTGCTGGCGTTCTCGAGGTCGCGAGCGACCTGGATGCACAGTTCGCGGGTGGGAACGATGATCAGAGCGCGAGGCGTGCCGTCGAGGACAGCCGTGCCGTTCTCGGCGGTGACGATGCGATGCAGGAGCGGGACGCCGAAACCGAAGGTCTTGCCCATTCCGGTGCGGGCCTGACCGATGAGGTCGTCACCGGCGAGAGCCAACGGAAGGGTGAGTTCCTGGATGGCGAAGGTGCGCTCGATGCCGATCTCGTTCAGTGCGCGGACGATTTCGTCGCGGACACCGAGTTCGGCGAAGCTCGGGGGTACATGGGTGTCGTCGAGCTGGACGGAAACGGTGTTCTCGGTTGCTTCGTCTTCGTGGTCGACAGTGATCTTGCTCAGGGGACTAGCCTTTCCTCGTGGCGGTACGCACGCACAAGGTAAGGGGCCAGGCCGTAAATCGGCCGATGTCGATGCCCTCTTTTTCTTCGGTCATGCCTACGCCTCAGCACTGAATTCCACTCGGACGAATTCGAACCGTCCGGAGATCTCGGCGAAGCGGGCAACAACCGTCGATGCAGGTGCGCGCACATTATCGGTGGGGTCCGCGTGAGCACAGTCGTGTCGGCTGACCTAAAGCAGCCGTCCCGGCTAACCATAAGAGCCGGGGGAACTGGCGAACTCCCAAGACCATTGTAGCTGCACGTTGTCCGCCCCTCGCGATGACATGTCGAAGATCACCGAATCGGACATGCGGTCCTTGGCGGTCGCGTCGGCCGTCGAAGCACTACAGTTCGTAGTCATGGGCGCACACGATCTTGATGCTTCGACGGACGCTGGAACCGGAGGCCGAGTCGCTTCCGATCACCCCGGCGTGATCGATTTGTTTGCCGTTCTCGCCTACGGCGAGATTTCCGCGTTCTACCGGTTGGCGGAGGACGCACAAATGGCACCGGACCTGCGAGGCAAGGTGGCGTTCGCCAGCATGGCCGCCGCCGAGATGGACCACTTCGAGACTCTGGAAACGGCGCTGACGGAACGTGGCCACGAGATCTTTGCCGTCATGGACCCGTTCGTTCGTGCTCTCGACAACTATCACGCGTCGACGACACCGTCGACGTGGCTGGAATCGCTCGTGAAGGCGTACGTCGGCGACGGAATCGCTGCCGATTTCTACCGCGAGATCGGGCACTCCCTCCCAGCGGATGTCGCCGAGATCGTCGAGGACGTTCTGTCCCAGACGGGCCACTCGGAGTTCGTGGTGCTCGAGGTGAAGGCAGCAGTGGAGGCCAGCACCCGCGCCAAGGACCGGCTGATGTTGTGGGGACGCCGTCTTCTGGGTGAAGCAATCACGCAGGCACAGTTCGTGCTGGCGCAGCGTGAGGACCTCACGGATCTGGTGATCTCGGCCTCGGGTGACCTCAACGGAGTTGTCGCGTTGTTCGACGGTATGCAGGCAAAGCACGCCGAGCGGATGGCGATTCTCGGACTCGTCTAGGTGCCTGTTCGCTCTGGGCACAGCGTGCAGAGGAGCGTGGGCGGCCGCTGCTGCATTAGCCTTGCGTCGACAACGGATGTAATTCACGAACAGTTCGGAGGTTGACCGTGGAGGTCAAGATCGGTGTAATCGACAGCCCGCGTGAGCTCATCGTCAACAGCGAACAGACCCCTGACGAGGTCGAGACACTGGTCGCGGCTGTCCTCGGTGGCCGCGAGCCGGTTCTGGCTCTCGTCGACGACAAGGGCCGCAAGTTCCTGGTGCAGGCTTCTCGTGTGGCGTACGTGGAGATCGGTCCGTCCGATATCCGCAAGGTCGGATTCGCGCCTACCGTCTGACGCGTAGCTGTAACAGCAGAATGGGCGGGCAGTCGTGAGACTGCCCGCCCATTCTCGTTCGGGTTCCGGTTACTTGGTTTCGGCCTGCAGCGGCACGTGTGAGAGACCGCCCCACGCCAGTGTCACGGTGATTTCCACGGCCTCTTCCTTGGGGATCGGCCGCGCGGCTTCGAGCCAGTACCGCGCCGTGAACTGGCTGGCACCGACCAGACCGACGGCAAGAATGCGCGCGCGATACGGATCGAGTCCGGAATCCTGACTGACCAGGTCGAACACGGCGTCGACGCAGGCTTCGGTGGCTTGTTCGACGCGTGTCTGGACCTGAGGTTCGCCCATGATGTCGGACTCGAACACCAGGCGGAAGCCCTGCGAGTCGTTGTCGACGAAGTCGAAGAACGCCTGGACTGCGGCGCGGACACGCTGTTTGTTGTCCGTCGTCGATCGCAGGGCCTGGCGTACACCCGAGATGAGGCTGTCGACATAACTCTGCAGGACTGCGACATACAGTTCGAGCTTGCCTGGAAAGTGTTGGTACAGGACTGGCTTGCTGACACCGGCACACTCGGCGATCTCGTCCATGCCGGCCGAGTGGTACCCGTTCGCGACGAATACCTCACTTGCAGCTGCGAGGAGCTGGAGGCGGCGCGCATCGCGGGGGAGTCGGGTGCTGCGACGTGTTCCGGCAGGCTTGCCAGCCGTTGTACCGCGATCGGAGTCTGTCCGATCCGCGAGTTCTGTCATGTCGCTTCCAATCTGAGCAAAAGTAAATTCGGTCGGCGCGCGGATCCGCGAGTCGCGTGTGCGTACCCGCCAGTATCCTCCGTCACACCGGTCGTAGCCGAATGAACGATACCGTGTGTCGCCCGGGCGAGTCGCGCGTGCCTCGGTGAGCGAGACCAGCGGTCTTTCTCGTTACAGGACGGGTTGCCATGACACGCCAGGACCAGCATGTTTCGGTCAGCCCGGGCGAGCGACTTGCCGTGTGTGAGATTCTGGACGACGTGACTGACCCAGGGGGACCGCGCATGCGTGGACGAACTACGCAGAACCCTGAACGTGAGGAACGTCGAATGCGTAGCGGAACTGGAGCGCCCCGCGACGAACGTCGGCCAGAGGTGCCGGATGATCGTGCCTACGGCGAACGCGACTATCGCGGCATTTCCTCCCATCAGCCCTTGCGTGCCCAGTGGGATCCGACCAAACGAGAAGTGGGCCGAACCCCGCGTAATCCGCGGCCGGACCGGGCAGCGCGAAAGCAGAGCAAGCTCGGGCGCTTCGTCTCGACATACGGTTGGCGGGCCTACGCGATTCCGGTTCTCGTGGTGCTCACCATCCTTGTGATCGTCGACGCAGTACGTCCGGACGCCACAGACACCGCGAGCAAGACGTCGGCCACTGCCGACCTCGCCCACAGCACCGACGGAACCGACGTCATCGGTGCGCCGCCGGCCGGAGACGGAACCTTTGCGTCGTCGATACCGTCCGGCGCGCTCCCCGACGGTGGTCCGTTCACCGTCGCGGGCGGCGGAACGTGGCACGTCGTACCGGGTACGACGGGCAAGGTCGGACAGGGAACCGAACGCGAGTTCACGTACACGGTCGAGATCGAGGACGGCGTCGACACGACCGGTTTCGGCGGTGACGAATCGTACGGACGCATGGTCGATCAGACGCTGGCAAATCCGAAGAGTTGGACCAATGATCCCAAGGTCGCGTTCCGGCGCGTCGACGCGGGCGAGCCGGACTTCCGGATCTCCTTGACCTCGCAGATGACTATCCGTGAAGGCTGCGGATACGAGATCGAACTCGAAGGATCCTGCTACAACCCGAGCATGGACCGAGTCCTGCTCAACGAACCGCGATGGGTGCGAGGCGCCATTTCGTTCCAGGGTGACATTGGTTCGTATCGGCAGTATCAGATCAATCACGAGGTCGGCCATGCCATCGGATACGCCGCTCATCAGCCGTGCGAGACCGAAGGCGGACTCGCACCGATCATGATGCAGCAGACCTTCGGAACCGCGAACAACGACATCGCTAGGCTTGATCCCGAGGGCGTCGTTCCGATGAACGGACTCACGTGCCGCTTCAATCCGTGGCCGTACCCTCGAGCGTGACCGGATCGAGAATCCCTGATCTCGTCTTGAACTAGGAGTGTTTCGCGGTGTCTGCAACACCCGTCGTATTGCCACCACTGGTGGAGCCGGCAGCCGAGTTGAGCCGGGAGGAAGTTGCCAGATACAGCCGGCACCTGATCATCCCGAACGTGGGCATGACCGGCCAGAAGCGGCTCAAGAATGCGCGAGTCCTGTTCATCGGCGCCGGTGGATTGGGTTCGCCTGCACTGCTCTATCTCGCGGCCGCAGGAGTGGGCACCATCGGGATCGTCGAGTTCGACGAGGTCGACATGTCGAACCTGCAGCGTCAGGTGATTCACGGACGCTCCGACGTCGGACGCCCGAAGGCGGTCAGCGCGAAGGAGTCGATTCTCGAGATAAACGAGCACGTCGACGTCCGGTTGCACGAATTCCGCCTGGACAACTCCAACGCGGTCGAACTGTTCTCGGAGTACGACCTGATCCTGGACGGTACGGACAACTTCGCGACGCGGTACCTCGTCAACGATGCCGCCGTCATCGCCGGAAAGCCGTACGTGTGGGGCTCGATCTACCGCTTCGAAGGGCAGGTCTCGGTCTTCTGGGAAGACGCCCCGGACGGCGCGGGACTGAATTATCGCGATCTTTACCCGGAGGCGCCGCCGCCCGGCATGGTCCCCTCGTGCGCCGAGGGCGGTGTTCTCGGAGTCCTGCCTGCGACCGTCGGTTCGATCATGGCGACCGAGGCGGTCAAGATCATCACAGGGATCGGCGAACCGCTTCTCGGGCGCCTGATGATCTACGACGCTCTTGCGATGACGTTCCGGACGATCCGCCTTCAGCGTGATCCGACCCGCGTGCCGGTCACCGCCTTGATCGACTACGACGCGTTCTGCGGTGTCGTGTCCGAAGAGGCGAGCGCTGCTGCTGTCGGCTCGACGATCACGGCGCCGGAGCTGGAGGCCATGATCGGCGAGGGACGATCGATCGAGCTGGTAGACGTACGAGAACCGGTTGAATGGGACATCATGCATCTGCCGGGGGCGGTGCTGATCCCGAAGGACCGCATCCTTTCCGGTGAAGCTCTGGCGACGTTGCCGCAGAACAAGCAGATAGTTCTGTACTGCAAAACCGGCATTCGTTCGGCCGAGGCACTGGCCTTTCTCAAGAACGCCGGTTTCTCCGACGCAGTTCACGTTCAAGGCGGCGCGATCGCCTGGGCGAACCAGGTGGATGCGAGTCTGCCGGTCTACTAGGCGCGCCTCGCGGGAGGCGGCGCCGCGCACCGGTAGCGTTGGGGTGTGAGCACAGGCCAACCTCCCCAGCACGTGTGCTCCACCTTCGGCCTCCGTGAAGTCGATCCCATCCCACTCGGTGCGGATTGGGACGGCGGGTGGCTGTGTGGAGACGTCGTCCTTTCAGCAGTCGCGGATCATGCCCGCGCAGCGTGGTCGGCGAAGGTGCGAGAGAACCTCGAAGTCGACGGCGTTCGGCTGGCTCGACCGGTGCGTTCGACCGACGGTCGTTACGTCGTCTCGGGCTGGCGTGCCGACACATTCATCGTCGGATCGCCGGAACCACGTCACGACGAAGTGGTCTCGATGTCCTGCCGACTGCATGCGGCGACGGCCTCGCTCGAGCGCCCGCGCTTCCTTGCACAACCGCCGGTGCCGCCGTGGGCCGAGGTCGACGTATTCGTCGCCGCTGATCGCGCGGCATGGGAAACGGTTCCGCTGAGGATCGCGAAGGGCGTCGAGCAACTCGAGACGCCCACTCCTGACGGTCGCAAAAGTCTGGAACTGATTGCCGGGCTCGCTACTTTGCGGAAGCCGGTGCAGAGCCCGGACCAGCTCGTGCACGGCGATCTGTTCGGGACGGTGCTGTTCTCGGGCAGTATGGCCCCCGGAATCACCGACATCACGCCGTATTGGCGACCGGCTGCGTGGGCCGCTGCCGTCGCTGTGGTCGACGCGATCTCGTGGGGCGGTGCCGACGAGGCACTGGTCGGCCGGTGGGAAGACCTTCCCGAGTGGCCGCAGATGCTTCTACGTGCGGTGATGTTCCGCTTGGCAGTTCATGTTCTGCATCCCCGCTCGACGGCGGACGCGTTCCCGGGGTTGGCCCGTACTTCCGACATCGTGCGCTTGCTGCTCTAGATCGGGGCGCCGGTACCGAAGTCCGAGACCAGGCCCTCGAACAGCTCGCGTGCGGCGTTCGAGGCGGCCACGGTGTTCCCGTCGACGACAGCGTTGACGAGGTTTGCGTGCTGCGAGTGGAATCCTTCGCCGGTTGCATCGATGTGCTGTTGGATCGTGGTCTCGATGACGGGGAGCAGGGAGTCGTAGAACTCCAGGTAGACCTCGTTGTGGCTGGCCGCGACGATTGCTCGGTGCAGGGCGACGTCCGCGGTGGTGGCAGCGTCGATGTCCTGACCCTCCCATGACACGGTGCGAAGCTCGAGTAGTCGCGTCAGTTCGGCGATGTCGTCTTCGGTTCGCCGTGCGGCGGCGAGGGTGGCCGCGGTGATGTCGAGTGCGCGCCGAAGTTCGAGTACATCCCGCTGGTGGGCGCCGGCAAAGTAGTTGCCGAGAGTGCCACCGAGGTCGGAGACAGCAACGACGTAGGTGCCCGATCCCTGACGACGTTCCAGCATTCCGGCGTGAACGAGCGCCTGGACCGCCTCGCGCACGGTATTGCGACCGGTCCCGGTCAGCTCCGACAGTTCCGGTTCGGTGGGGATTTTGGAACCGATCGGCCAGGTTCCGCTCCGGATCTCGTTGCGGAGTTGTTCGGTGACCTGCGAGATGAGACTTGCGCGTCGAACGGGTTGCACGTGGTTGTTTCCTCGGATCCGGGTAAGTGGTGTGAATGTGACGTTAGATTACCGCGCTTGTGCGAGTTCGTCCGGTCATCCTATGATTTCCCGGTGACTGCTCAACTGGAGAGAACCGAAACCCGCTCGTTGATACAAGGCCGTGTGCTCGTTTTCGCGGCGATTGCGATGTCTGCGCTCGTACTTCGACTTGCGGTGACCTCGTTCTCGCCCTTGGCGGCCGAGATTCGCGACGAGATCGGCTTCTCCGCCTCGATCGTCGGTGTCTTCGGCATGGTTCCGACCGCAATGTTCGCCATCTTCGGTCTCATCACTCCCGCCATCGCGAAACGTATCGGGCTCGAGCGAACGGCCCTCGTCGCGATGCTCATGGCCGGCGTCGGAATGCTGTTGCGCGCCATGATGTCTCAGACATGGTCGTTGCTGGCCCTCTCAGCTCTGGCACTGGCAGGCATGGGAATCGGCAATGTCGTGATCCCGCCGTTGGTCAAGCGGTACTTCTCGGATCGCCTCGCCACCATGAGTTCGGTCTACATCGTGGCCGTGCAGATCGGCACCATCGTTCCGGCGTTCGTCGCAGTCCCGGTCGCCGACGCCTTCGGGTGGCGGTTCTCGATCGGCTGGTGGTCCGCCTTCGGCTTCGCCGCAGCAGTGCCGTGGTTGATCACCCTCGCTCGCTCGCGCAAAGCTCGCGCGAACGAAGCCGGGTCCGTCGAGAATGCATCGGATTCGGTTGCGGCAGTGGCAGAACAGCCACGCGGTCAGGTCTGGCGTTCTCCCGTGGCCTGGGGGATGGCCGGCATGTTCGGCATGACCTCACTGATCACGTATTCGATGTTCACGTGGATTCCCTCGATCCTTCGTGACGCCGGAGCCAGTGATGCCTTCGGCGGAACGATGGTCGGAATGTTCTCGGTGATCGGGCTCGTCGCAGCGTTCGGTGCGCCGACCCTGTGCGCCCGCATGGCCAATCCCTTCCCTGTCGTGATCGCGTGTGCCGTCTGCTACCTGGTCGGCATGGGCGGGCTGTACTTTGCCCCGATGGCGGCGCCGGTCGTGTGGGTTGTCGTCCTGGGCCTCGGTCCGAGCACGTTCCCGATGTCGCTCACGCTGATCAACCTGCGTACTCGTTCGCACATCGGTTCCTCGGCACTGTCCGGCTTCACCCAGGGCATCGGCTACTCCGTTGCCTGCCTCGGTCCGCTCCTGTTCGGCGTTTTCCACGACGTGTCCGGTGGATACGCTGCGCCGTTCGGCCTGCTCGTCGTCGCTGTGATCGTGGTGCTCCTGGGCGCCTACCAGGCATGCAAGCCTCGGATGCTCGAGGATTCCTGGCACGCACCTGCGAAAAACTAGCTCACACCCGGTCTTGTTACCGGGTGAGGATCAATTGACTTCGCGGTCATCGCACGCAGCACCGGCGCAATAACCGTTTTCTACCTTTGGGTCTCCAACATATTCAGGAGGCCCTGGTGAGTCATTACATCGAGCATTGGGATGCAGAGGACGTCGACGCCTGGGAATCCGGCGGCAAGGACATCGCGAAGCGGAACCTGATCTGGTCAGTGGTAGCCGAACACGTCGGCTTCTCGATCTGGTCGATCTGGTCCGTGATGGTGTTGTTCATGCCGACGGATATCTACGGCATCGACGCGGCCGGAAAGTTCTTCCTCGTCGCAGTGCCCACACTTGTCGGGTCGGTCCTCCGCATTCCATACACGGTTGCCACCGCACGGTTCGGCGGTCGTAACTGGACCGTCATGAGTGCGCTGTTCCTCTTCGTACCAACACTTCTCACGCTCTACCTGATGATGAACCCGGGTGCGTCGTACACCACGTTCATGTTGGTAGCGGCCACTGCAGGTATCGGCGGCGGCAACTTCGCGTCGTCGATGACCAACATCAATGCCTTCTACCCGCAACGCCTCAAGGGGTGGGCGCTCGGTCTCAATGCCGGCGGCGGCAACATCGGTGTGCCGATGATCCAGCTGATCGGTCTGCTGGTGATCGCCACCGTCGGTAACCGTGCTCCGTGGATCGTGTGCGCTGTCTATCTCGTGTTCATTGCCGCTGCTGCCGTCGGTGCCGCGCTGTTCATGGACAACCTGGGCAACCAGAAGTCGGACCTGCGCTCGATGGCCAAGGCACTCAAGTTCTCCGAGTCGTGGGTGATCAGCTTCCTGTACATCGGTACGTTCGGTTCCTTCATCGGATTCAGCTTCGCCTTCGGTCAGGTTCTGCAGATCAACTTCCTCGCCGGCGGTGCCACTCCGGCCGCGGCCGCGCTGCATGCAGCACAGATCGCCTTCATCGGTCCTCTCCTCGGTTCGATCGCTCGCCCCCTCGGCGGCAAGCTGGCCGACCGGATCGGCGGCGGCAAGATCACCATGTGGACGTTTGTCGCCATGGCATTCGCTGCATCGATTCTCGTGACGGCCGGAACGATGGACGACAACACCGCGGGCGTCGCCAGCGCCGGAATCATGGTGACATTCGTTCTCGGATTCATCGCCCTGTTCCTGCTCTCCGGCATCGGAAACGGATCCGTTTACAAGATGATCCCGGCGATCTTCGAGGCGAAGGCTCAGAGCTTCGATCACATGGATCGAAGCGAGAAGGCAACGTGGTCGCGCAGTATCTCCGGTGCTCTCATCGGATTTGCCGGTGCGGTAGGCGGTTTGGGCGGCGTAGGCATCAACCTGGTGCTGCGCGCGTCGTACAGCAGCCCCGCGAAGTCGGCGACCATGGCCTTCTGGGTGTTCCTGGCCTTCTACATCGCCTGCATCGCAGTCACCTGGTTCGTCTTCCTGCGCAAGCCGTCGACGCTGACCACAGACGTCGACGAGGCGAAGGTCGCAGTCACGGCGTGAGCGGTCCGCAGAATCTCAGAACTATCTCGTACCTCAGGAAGTAGGCGTCATGAGCAAGTCGGTTGTTGTCATCGGACACGGAATGGTCGGACACCGATTCGTCGAGGCACTGCGTTCGCGCGACGAAGCGAACAACTGGTCGGTGACCGTACTCTGCGACGAGCAGTACGCAGCGTACGACCGAGTCGGGCTGTCCTCGTACGTCGGAGCGTGGGACCCCAAGGAATTGGCACTGGCCGGTAACGATTACGTCGGTGACGGCCTGGTCGATCTCCGAGTGGGGGAAGGCGCGCTCTCGATCGACAAAGATGCACGCACGGTCACGACGACAACCGGCGAGACGATCTCCTACGACGCTCTGGTGATGGCGACCGGTTCGTATCCGTTCGTGCCTCCCGTGCCGGGGCACGACGGCGACGGATGTTTTGTCTACCGCACCCTCGACGACCTCGACGGTATTCGGGCCGCCGCCGAGAAGGCGGGTCCTGGCGCTGTCGGCGTCGTGGTGGGCGGCGGTCTTCTCGGACTCGAGGCCGCAAATGCTCTCTCGCTCATGGGAATGACGGCACACGTCGTCGAACACAATGCGCGATTGATGCCGATGCAGGTCGACGAGGGCGGCGGCGCACTGCTCGCTCGCCTCGTCACCGAACTCGGTCTCACCGTTCACACCGGAGTCGGGACGGCGGGAATCTCGCAGGCCGACAACGGAATCGTGGTCGAACTCTCCGACGGCTCCACCATCGACGCTGCGCTGCTCGTCTTCTCCGCCGGAGTTCGTCCGCGTGATCAGCTGGCCCGCGACGCCGGCATCGCAGTGGGGGAGCGCGGCGGCATCCTGACCGACCTCGGCTGCGTGACTTCGGACGAGAACATCTATGCCGTCGGAGAATGTGCTGCGGTGGAAGGCCGTTGCTACGGTCTGGTTGCTCCCGGCTACACGACGGCCGAGATCGTGGCCGATCGTCTGCTCGGCGGCGCCGCGGATTTCCCGGGCGCCGACATGTCCACCAAGCTCAAGCTCATGGGCGTCGACGTCGCCAGTTTCGGTGACGCGATGGCGACCTCACCGGGAGCTCTCGAAGTTGTCCTCAGCGACGCGTCCAAGGGGACGTACGCGAAGCTCGTGGTCTCCGATGATGCGAAGATCCTGCTCGGCGGCATTCTTGTCGGTGACGCATCGGCCTACGCGTCACTGCGCCCGCTGGTCGGTCGCGAACTACCCGGTGACCCGGCGACATTGATCTCGCCTGCGGGGGAGAAGCCGGGTGCAGGCTCGCTGCCCGACGATGCCGAGGTGTGCTCGTGCAACGCGGTGACCAAGGGAGCCATCTGCGGTGCAATCGCGGCCGGCGCATGCGACATTGCTTCGGTGAAGGCGTGCACCAGCGCCGGAACCACCTGTGGCGGTTGCCTTCCCACTGTGAAGCAGCTGCTGGCCGATTCCGGCGTCGTGATGTCGAAGGCACTGTGCGAGCATTTCGCTCAATCGCGGGCCGAGTTGTTCCAGATCGTCCAGTCGACGCAGACCAGAACCTTCTCGGCGCTGATCGCCAAGTACGGCAAGGGCGCCGGTTGCGACATCTGCAAGCCCGTAGTCGCTTCGATTCTGGCATCGACGGACTCCGATCACATCCTGCACCGCCAGCAGGCGTCGTTGCAGGACACCAACGATCACTTCCTCGCGAACATCCAGAAGAACGGTACGTACTCCGTGGTACCTCGTATGCCTGGCGGCGAGGTCACGGGTGAGCAGCTCATTGTCATCGGTGAGGTGGCGCGTGACTTCGGCTTGTACACGAAGGTGACCGGCGGTCAGCGCATCGACTTGTTCGGGGCTCGTGTCGAACAGTTGCCCGCGATCTGGAAGCGTCTCGTCGACGCCGGGATGGAATCGGGTCAGGCGTACGGCAAGTCCCTGCGGACGGTCAAGAGCTGCGTCGGTTCGAGCTGGTGCCGCTACGGCGTTCAGGACTCGGTAGGAATGGCCGTCGACCTCGAGAACCGCTACCGCGGCCTGCGTTCGCCGCACAAGATCAAGTTCGGCGTCTCGGGATGTGCTCGTGAATGCGCCGAAGCGCGTGGCAAGGACGTCGGCGTCATCGCGACGGAGAACGGTTGGAATCTGTATGTGGGCGGCAACGGCGGACAGTCGCCCAAACACGCTCAACTGCTTGCCGGAGGCCTCGACGACGCAACCTTGGTCAAGTACATCGACCGCTACCTCATGTTCTACATCCGCACCGCCGATCGCCTCCAGCGCACGGCGCCGTGGGTCGAATCACTCGAAGGCGGACTCGATCACCTCAAGGCCGTTATTTGTGAAGACAGCCTGGGAATCGGCGAAGAACTCGAGGCTCTGATGGCCAAGCACGTCGAGGGCTACCAGGACGAATGGGCTGGTGTGCTGGGTGATCCGGAGAAGCTGTCGAGGTTCGTCTCATTTGTGAATGCACCGGAAGAAGCCGACCCGACGGTTGTGTTCGACGAGACCGGAGTGCGCAAGGTTCCAGTCCTGATGGGTATGCCGAGCATCCCTACGCGCCGGTAATAGTCGCGTAACCCGTGGGAAACACGGGGTCCGTAGAAACGTAGACAAGAACCCGCGCGACGTTGTCGCCGGATCGACAGGAGGACTTCGATGAGTGTCATCGATGCGCAGATCGCCAAGCTGGATTCGGATCGACTCGAATGGACGTCGGCCTGCCCGCTGAGCCATCTGATCCCTGGACGCGGGGTCGCCGTGCTTCTTCGCGGCGGCGAGCAGGTGGCGCTGTTCCTGCTAGAGGACGGCACACTGCGGGCTGTCAGCAACTTCGATCCGTACGGCCGCGCCGCGGTGATGTCACGCGGACTCGTCGGCGACCGGGACGGTGAACCGATCGTGGTCTCGCCGCTGCTCAAGCAGGCGTTCTCGCTGGTCGACGGCCGAGCGCTGGACGACTCCGCGGTCGCGCTGCCGGTATACGGAGTTCGCGTGTGGGCCGGCGTCGTTCAGGTACACAGCCTTCAGATGCAGGGCGTTCGCTCGACTGTCGCCGATGCAGTCTCGTGAGTGACGACATGCCGTTGGCTGGATTCACGGTAGGTATCACCGCTTCGCGCCGCGCCGAGGAATTCGCGACGTTGCTGACTCGTCGGGGAGCGGACGTCGTTCACGCTCCGGCGATTCGGATCATCCCTCTCGCCGACGACCGCGAGCTCGAAAGGGTGACACAGCAGATCATCTCGGATCCTCCCGAGGTGGTTGTCGCCACCACCGGGATCGGATTCCGGGGTTGGCTGGAAGCAGCCGACGGGTGGGGTGAGGCGGAAAATCTCGGATCCGCGTTGGGCTCGGCTCGTCTGCTCGCGCGCGGACCCAAGGCGAAAGGGGCAATCCGCGCGGCCGACCTTCGTGAAGAATGGTCTCCGGCATCCGAGTCTTCCGCCGAAGTGCTCGAACATCTTCTTGCAGAAGGTGTCTCGGGAAAACGAATCGCCGTTCAACTGCACGGCGCCACTACCGAATGGGAGCCGATTCCCGATTTCTGTCAGGTGCTGCGCGACGCGGGCGCCGAGGTCATCGCGGTCCCTGTCTATCGATGGGAACCGCCGGAGGATCCGACGCTGCTCGACCGGATGATCGACGCCATCGCTTCAGCCGGAATCGACGCCGTCAGCTTCACCAGTGCACCGGCCGTTGCGTCGATGTTGATGCGCGCCGACAAGACCGGGGATCTCGGCGACATTCTCGACGCGATGCGGGGTCCGGTGGCGGCAATGTGCGTCGGCCCGGTCACCTCGGCGCCGCTCGAAGCCTTGAATGTACCGACCACAGCCCCGGCGCGGGCGCGTCTCGGGGCGCTCGCGCGACACATCGTCGACGAACTCCCGCAGCGAGCCAACAAGATTCAAGCCGGTGAACACGAAATCAGCATCCGCGGCGGTTGCGTCGTCGTGGACGGTGAAGTGAAGCAATTGCCGCCGGCTGCGATGTCGTTGATCCGCACTCTCGGTGCCAGCCCCGGCCGAGTCGTCTCCCGCGACGAACTTCTGGCATCTCTTCCCGGAGGCGGCGGCGACACCCATGCCGTCGAGACCGCCGTCGCCCGATTGCGCGCGTGCCTCGGTGCGCCCAAAGCCGTTCAGACCGTGGTCAAGCGGGGCTATCGACTTGCCCTCGACCCCGGCGACTACGTACAGAATCCAGGTGACTATGCAACGCGATGACGATGTACTCGTACTGGTAGCTCACGGCACGCGTAGCCCACGCGGCGTGGAAATGGTTGCCGCCCTGGCCGAAGCCGTCGGCACGCGCGTCGGGCGCACGCGCGTTGCCTTTGTCGACGTGCTCGGTCCGTCACCTTCTGAAGTCCTCCGGGACACTCCGGGGCGAGCGATTCTCGTACCGGCCTTCCTGGCGTCCGGCTACCACGTTCACACCGATGTTCGACGCGAAGTGGCGATCAGTGAGCACTCGGCTGTGACTGTGACGCCCGCACTCGGACCCGATCCGGCGCTTGCGCGCGTGCTGCTCCGACGCTTGACCGAAGCGGGGTGGAGTCCAGGCGACGCGATAGTGCTTGCTGCCGCCGGGTCCTCCGATGCGCGGGCGCTGCGAGACGTCGAGCGTGCTGCGCTGATGCTCGCCGAAGCGGCGGGGATCCGGGTGGACATCGGATACATCGCGACCGGGGAACCGAAGGTAGCCGATGTCGTTGCAGCAGCACGCGTTCGCGGCGCGAAGCGAGTGTTCGTTGCCTCGTACCTCCTCGCACACGGACTGTTTCACGAAAGATTGCACGCTGCAGGAGCCGATGGTGTGACCGAATCGCTCGGCGTCGATCCGGGAGTGGTCGACCTTGTCGTGAATCGGTATGAGAGTGCGCGAAGGGAACTAGTATCGCTGAATGACGTCTCACTCCGTAACGCCGACGTATGCCGACCTGGTCGCCGCAGTTCGTGAATCCGACGTCAAGGCACAGGCTCTCATCGGCGGACTGACCGAAGAGCAGGCGCGGGAGCCCTCCGGGCTCCCCGGGTGGAGCCGGGGACACGTCGTGACGCACATGTCGCGCAACGCCGACGCGCTGGGCAGATTTGTTGCCGGAGTGCAGGGCGGCGAATCGGGGGAGATGTATCCCGGGGGACCGGACGCGCGCAATGCTGCAATCGAGGAAGGTGCAGATCGCCCGGCTGAGTTGTTGGCTCTCGACTACCGCTTCTCGGGAACGAGACTGGTCGACGCGTTGTGCGAGATCCAGGCAGATCGACTGGACACGCCGGTGCCGTGGCGCAAACCTGTGACGGCATTCGATCTGCCGATTCTGCGCTGGAACGAGATCGAGATTCACCTGATGGACCTCGACATCGGCTACACCTGCCACGACTGGCCTGCCGAGTTCGTGGAATTCACTCTCGCCCGTCAGTTGGGCGCACTGGAGACAGCGGTCCCGGTTGTACGTGTTCCTTCGCTGTCGGATGCGGAGACCTTGGCCTGGTTGGTCGGGAGGCCGACGAGGGTGGGGCTGCCTACCCTCCCTGCCTGGCCTTTCTGAGACACGGCCTTTCTGAGACACGGCCTTTCTGAGGATTAGAACAGGGTGGGGGCGCTGACGTCGTTGCGTGCTTGGGCCAACCGCGCACTCCACCGTTTCACCAACCACATCTCGACGATCTCGGGTTGGGTGCCGGCGGCATAGGCCCAACTGTCGAGCAGTTCGCAGTACCGGCGGTAGCGACGCGTCGTGAAGCCCGTGACGGAAGGATCCTCGAGCCAGCCCTCGTGGATGAGTGTCGAGACGCCGTACTGATCGATCATCTGAGCGCGTCGGCCTTCGTCCTGTACGCCCACCGCCCACATGAAAGCGGCCATGAGTGATACCCCCACGCCGGGGGTGAGTGGCCACCCGGACCAGGTGTCGCGCCGCACGACCGGCATCGACTTGTTTTTCGAACAGTGATCGAGAATGGCTGTGATCTGGGTCAGCGGATCCTCGTCTTCGCGGTGATGCGGATTGAAGACGTTGGGGAACCGCCGCGTGAACCGTCTGCTTTCGTGCGAGCCTTGCCAGGCCGCGCAGAGAAAGAGCAGTCCGAGGCCGTCGTGCTGGGCGACAACGAGGTCGCTCGACGGGCGAAGGTCGTTGCGTTGAACGATGGCTCGGCCTTCGGTGATCACTTTGCCGTCGAGGTCACGCCCGCGCAGGCTGATGGTGTGGCCGGCGTCCTTCAGGTGCGCGTTCCACCAATCCAGGTCGACGGTCGCTTCGTCGTCGAGGACGTGCAGTGGAAAGGTGCGGGAGCGGCACCACTCGACCAATGCGTCCGGCGGTTCGAATCCTTCGTCGACACGATTCATGGCGCGATGATCCCACGAGTCGCCGACAGGAATTCGTCCGACGCGCAGGTCACCGAGATGGAACCGGACACTCGCGGTACGCTCCGCTCATGAATTTGGCGTCCTCGCAGGTGCGGCCGGCGCTGTGGACGGTAGCCATCGCCTTGACGGCCACGGGTCTGAGCGGATGCATCGGTGCCGTCGATCGGATGGATTTCGACAACCAGATGCGCGAACGTGGCGGTGGGATGACGTCGGAGTTGGTGCGAGGCGGGTTCGACAGCCTCGCACATAGATACGGCGTCGCCGTGATATCGGTGACCAGCATCGACATCAGCCCGATCGAGACGCTCGGCGTCACCGTTCGTGACCCCGGGAAGCCGTCACAGCTCGACAGATTCTCTTTCGACGACGTCATTCTCGGCGAGCCCATCCCCGTGCAAGTCAGTGTCACCGACGATCTCGATGCGCGATCGTTCACGCTGGATCAAGTGCCGGCATTGGCGAATGTCGAGAAGTTGGTCGACGACGCGCTGGCGAGCAGCGGAGTCGACGACGGCGAAGTCTCCGGGATCTCGGTCAGTCGCACCGAGTCGATACACGCCTCCGTGATGGTGGAATCCCCACGCTCGCGAGTACTTGTGGTCTTCGAGCCTGGCGGAACTCCCTTTCTGGTGCAGCCGCTGTGAGCCGCCGAATCGCTCCGTTACTGATCTCGGTAGCGGTGATCGTGGTCGTGGGAATCTTTGCCGCACTGCTGTCTTCGGTGATCTGGCCCGGCCAGGTCGCGCACTTGGCGCCGATCTTCTGTGAAGAACCGACATCGAGCGCGATGGTCGTCTCGGATTCCTTTACCGACGGCGACGGTACGTCCACCAATTTCACGCTGTACTGCGTCGGACCGCGCGGTCAGACCGTTGATGCCGGCTGGCTGCTGCCGTTCTTGGTGCTGTGGGGCGTGTATTCGCTGGTGCTCGCGATCGTGGTCGGCGTGATCGTGCTGGCGGACGTCGGCCGGCGCGGGCGCCGAAACCGCTGACCCCGTCAGCGTGGGAGGACGACCAATTCGGCGACGGCGCCGTCGCCGGAGTGTGCCGGTACGAGTGCAAACGCCGAGCGTTCGATCAACCCCGCAAGGTGCGCGGTACGTACAGACGGATCGGCGCGCCAGCGACCGTCTTCGGATTGTGTCACCGGCAACAGGCGTACCGCATCGGAACTCACCGCAGCGGCGTTCTCGATGATGCCGAGTAGTGGCGGCGGCGTGTCGCTTCCGGTCAAGGCGGCCACGACGGTGGGCAGCATCGTCAACAGGGTGGTCACGGCGGCATACGGATTGCCGGGGAGGCCGAGAACCACCAGACCACTGGGCAGGACGGCCGTTATCTGAGATCCGCCGGGGCGCGAGGCGACTCGCCCGACAATCGTGCGAGCGCCGAGTCGATCGAGCGCACTGCGCATTTCGTCGGCAGCGCCGCCTCCCGTCGCACCGATGACGACGAGTAGATCGGCTTCCTGGTCGACTCCGTCTGCGAGCACCCGCTCGAAACTGTCCGCAGTGTCTCGCAGGTGCGAATTCGCCACGCACCGTACGCCGTTGCTTTCCAGTAGGTAGGGGAGAATCCCGCCGACGGAGTCGCGAGTCTGACCTTCACGCAGTGGACCGGTCCGCCGGATCTCGTCGCCGGTGACTATCAGGCGTGCCCGTACCGGACCACGGACGAGGGCGTCGAACACTTCACCGCTGGCAGCTGCGGAGATCACCGCCGGAGTCACCGCGGTACCTGTCGGGGCGATCGTGAATCCGGTGGTCCAATCTTCCCCTCGTGGTCGAGCGTCGTTGCGGTGCGGCGCATCCGGCAGTCTCCGTACCATCCGAGATGGCTCGTCGACGGACAGATACTCGTCACGAATTACCGAGGTGGCGCCGAGGGGCAGGTGTGCTCCCGTGGCAATGCGAATCGCTTCACCTTCGCCGAGTTCGAGTTGCCCGTCGGCGCCCGCGATGCGGATCTCGGTGCGGATTCGCCAGGGGCCCTCGCCGGAGACCGCGTACCCGTCCATCGCCGAAACGTCTGACCTGGGAAGATCACCCAGGGCGACCAGAGGCTGCGCGAGCGTTGCTCCGAGGCTGTCGGCGAGATCGGCACGGTGCGGCGGCAATGCTGTCAGCGAGTTCCTGACGGCGGCGCGGGCTTGATCGACCGTCAGCCGCGGATGGCTTCGCGCGCGATCGATGTCTTCCGGTGTGTCGCAGTCGGTCGTACCAGCGACACTCAGCGTCGAGAACGGCTTGGTGACAATCGCTTTCATAGGTTGGTTCTCCAGCCCCGAACTCTCCCGCAATGTGGACAGGCGTTGCCGGAGTTCGCGAAATGTCCATGCGGAGAACAGGAATTGGGTTCGGTTGTTCTCGTCCACGGCACACGTCACCGGATTGTCCGTCGACGTGGCAGCGATCAAGGCGTCGACTGATTCGGCCTCGATGTGCGGCAGGTCGGACGCCAGCACCACCACCACGGCGTTATCGGGTAACCGGGTCGCAGACAACCCGGCCCAGATCGCCTCGACAGGGCCGGCTCCGGCCGGAGATTCCTGAGTTTGGGTGATTCCAGGATCAAGTTCAGGTCGATGCGGGCCGACCACGACGACGGCGTCGAGATGCGACGTTGCTGAAAGCGCGATGTCGAGGAGCCTGCGACCGTGTACGAGAAGGCCAGGTTTGTCGACACCACCCATTCTGGTCCCGCGACCACCCGCCAGAATGACGGCGGCGGTCGGCGGCGTGGTGGTCATGCCTCCATGCTGCCCCATCGCCGGGGTGAGGACGACCGGTGACACGGGATCAGAAGTGAAACCGTGCCTTCTTCAGGTCGATCCGACCCTCCTTGATCGGTACCCCTTCGAGTTCGAGCTTGGCGATCTGACGATGAGCCAGGTGCGCCGACGGTTTGCCGGAGGCGCCGAGAACCCGATGCCACGGCAGGTCGGCAGAGTCCGTCCGCATGATCCAACCGACCGTGCGAGCACTGGAAAGTCCTGCAGCATCAGCGATATCGCCGTACGTCGCCACGAAACCGGCCGGAATCGACGCGATGAGTCGCCGTACCTCTTCGATCTGCTCTTCGGTGGTGGCTGCCATGTCGGTTCCTTCAGAGCACGCTGCGAACGAGGGCGGCGACTTCGTCGGCCCGCACGTGCGGGACCATGTGGTCACAGTCGAATTCGACGCTGGTCAGATTTTCACCGAGGTGCTCGGTGAGCGCTGCCCGGAACTCGTCGGTGACGTACGGAGGCTGGACTTTCATTGCTTGAACCAGCACGGTCGGCATCGAAGGCGGTGGCAGCACGATCGGGCGAGCGAGTTCGCCCCACCCGGTCACGATTGCGGGCGTGGACAGGCGCCAGTTGACGCGCCCGTTGCCCAGTTGAATCAGGTGCTCGGCCATCTCGACGTCGAGGTCCTGGGTGGGAACCTCACCCCACGAGCCGTGAATCTTCTCGGAGTACGCCTCGGCCGCATCGGTGTAATCCGGTGAGCCGATTGTGAGTTCGGCCACTTCCTGCATGAAAGTCGGATCCAAGCCGATCGCTGGATCGAGCAGAACGAGCCCACGAACGCGTTCCGGCGCGGTGGCCGCGAGGTGAAGCGCCAGCATTCCGCCGAACGAATGCGCGACGATCACCACCGGTCCGTTTGCATGTTCGTCCAGTGTCTCGAGCAGGCTCTCGACGTGGGATTCGATGTTCCACGGGGGAGCCCAGGTCGAGCGCCCGTGACCGCGCAGATCGGGCGAGATCCAGCGCGCTTGGGGCAGTTGGTTCTCGGCCATCGACTGCCAACGGCCGCCGTGACCGGTCAGACCGTGCAGCGAAAGGATCTCCGGCGCCCCGACGGGGCCGTAGAGATACGTATGGAGTGCAGACACGAGGTCAATCATGCCGGATGCAGGCGATGTGTGAGTTGTCGGTGCGCTCTGGTGGAATGCCTGGGTGAGTGAGACGGCAACACGCAGCAAGGTCACCATTCCGCGGGCGCGGTTGGTGCACCGAACTGCGCCGTCTCCGATACCCCGAACGTGGGATGAAGGGACGACGCGGCTCTTCGCGCCGCCGTCCGAGGATCCGTTCCAGCTCGCGTTCGGCCCTGTTTCATTCGGTTCGGCAGCGGCTTGGAATCCCTGGCAGGTACTCGGCAGTCCCGGAACCGGCAAGACGTCCCTTCTCGTGGATCTGGCAGTGCAGAAGATCTCGGGTGGCGAAGATCCTGAATCGGTCCTGGTGCTCACCCAGTCACGCCGAGCCGCGACGCAGGTCCGCGAGCAGATCACCGCTGGGTTGCTCGGGTACCAACAGGAACGCGGACCGCAGGCAACCCGTGAGCCGCTGGTACGCACCGTTCACTCTTACGCCTTTGCCGTTCTCCGGCTTCAAGCCGCAGCACACGGCAACGCGCCGCCACGCCTGATCACCGGCGCCGAGCAGGACTCGGTGCTCCGCGAGATGTTGCGCGGCGACATCGAAGACGGTGCGCTCCGGTGGCCGGAGCGCCTGCGACCCGCATTGGGTTTGAACGGCTTTGCCGTCGAACTTCGAGATCTGATGCTGCGAGCCAACGAGCGCGGGCTCGGCCCCGAAGATCTGGTCAAGCTCGGCAAGAAGCGTGGCCGTCCGGAGTGGGTGGCGGCCGGGCGGTTCGCCGAGGCCTACGAGCAAGGCGTGCTGCTGCGCGGCAGTGTCGGTGTCGAGGCTCCGGAGGCGACGGCGCCGGCACTCGACGCGGCCGAGTTGATCGGTGCGGCCTTGACCGCGTTCGCCACCGATCCCGAATTGCTTCGCTCCGAGCGCGCTCGGATCCGGCACCTCCTTGTCGACGACGCACAACATCTGGATCCGCAGGCGGCGCAACTGGTTCGGTTGATCGGAACCGGAACTGCGGGCACGGTCATCGCCGGTGATCCCGATCAGTCCGTCTTCGGATTCCGCGGTGCGGATTCGGCGTTCCTGCTCGGACTGGCCGAGCGCGGAGACGAGCGCCAGATCGTTCTGCCCGTCACGTATCGCAACAACGCCGACGTCGCGTCGATCGCGGCCAAGATCGCTGCGCGGCTGCCTGGCAACTTGGCTCATCGCATCGCGGTTCCATCCGATCTCACCGATGAGAATCCGGGACGGGCGTCGGTGCGGGTTCTCGGTACGACGGCCAAAGAGGCGGCAGTCGTCGCAGATACCTTGCGCCGGGCGCATCTGCTGGACGGGATTGCGTGGTCCGACATGGCCGTCATCGTGCGGTCGGTCCCGCGCACTCTCGCCCCTCTCCGGCGAGCCCTGCTCGCGGCGGGGGTGCCCGTCACGACCGCTGCCACCGAATTGCCGCTCGCGCGGCAACACGGAGTGTCCGGCCTGCTGCTGGTCCTTCGGGCGCTCGGCGGCGATCAGTTCACCGGCGACGACGCGCTTGCCCTGATGGCCGGTCCCATCGGCGGCGCCGAACCGGTCACCCTGCGCCGGTTGCGTCGTGGCCTGCGCCGGGTCGAGTTGGCATCGGGAAGTGATCGGGACTCTTCGGAGTTGTTGCGGCTCATTCTGATCGACGAGGATCGTGCGCAGTCCAAGCGCCTGATGGGCAAGCTGACAGACGTCGAAGCTGCGGCCCTCAATCGCGTGCTGTCGGTCCTTCGCAAGGCCCGGGTGCCTCTCGAGCGTGGTCTCGGGGTCGAAGAAGTTCTGTGGGCGGCCTGGCAGGCGACGGGGCTGGAACGGCGGTGGGCGGCCGCGTCGGCGCGCGGCGGACCGATCGGCTCACAAGCCGATCGAGACCTCGATGCCGTAGTCGCACTCTTCGACGCGGCTGCCAACTACGTCGACCGGCTGCCGCGTTCGCAACTCTCCGGTTTTGTCGACTACTTGACCAGCCAGGAGATACCGACCGACTCGCGGAGCCGATCGGTCATCGCTCCCGACGCCGTCACCGTGGTCAGCGCTCACGCCGCGGCGGGGCGCGAATGGGCGGTGGTGGCGGTGGCGGGTGTGCAGGAGGGGCTCTGGCCGAGTTTGCGGGCACGCGGCTCGCTACTGCGTACCGAAGCACTTATCGACCTGGTCAACGGAGTCTCCGACGGCAGTGACTCGGCTGCCGAACGACTCTCGCGAACCGCGCCGCTTCTGGCCGAAGAACGCAGGTTGTTCCTGGTCGCCTGTAGCCGTGCTCGTCGCCGTCTGCTGATCACCGCAGTCGAATCGGCTTCGGGGGACACCGACTTGGTGCCTTCGCGGTTCGTGGACGAATTGATCCGTGGTGACGCGTACTCGGACGACCCGTCGTCCGATCTCGACGTCGTTGCACCCGAGACCGGGGATACCCGGGTTCTGTCGCTGCCTGCACTGGTCGCACAGCTTCGCAGCGTGGTGTGTGATCCCGACATCGCGCATTTCGACCCCGAGAAGCATTCTCGGGCTGCTCGCCAGTTGGCCCGTCTGGCTGCGGCCGGAGTACGAGGCGCGCATCCGGATCAGTGGTACGGCACAGCCGAGCCGAGTACCGCTGCTCCCATGTGGCAACCCGAGGACGGACCGGTTTCACTGTCCCCGTCCACCATCGAGCTTCTCGAAACATGTCCTCTCCGATGGGTGTTCGAGCGCCACGGTGGCAGCGACGGAGACAACACTCATGCGATCGCCGGTACGCTGGTCCATACCTTGGTGCAGGCACTGGCCGGCCGGATTCCACCGGATCAGGTCGAGAAGGCACTCGAAAATGCCTGGGAATCCATCGATCTGGGATCGCAGTGGTACTCGCGCCGTGAACTCAATCGAACTCGGGAGATGCTGGCGACGTTCACGGCCTGGATGAACGCAACTCGCGGTGAGCTGACCGAAGTCGGCGTCGAGGTGGCGGTCGAGGGGGTCCTCGAACCGCGCGAAGAAGGAGCGCCTGCGGTCAAGCTACGTGGCCGGATCGACCGGCTCGAGCGCGACACCGAAGGTCGTCCAGTGGTTGTCGACGTCAAGACTGCGCGAAACCCCGTCAGCAACGAGGCCGCGCAATCTCATGCGCAGTTGGCGGCGTACCAGGTCGCAGCGGCCGAAGGTGCGATTGCCGGCGAACCGGCCACACAACCCGGCGGTGCACGCCTGGTATTCGTGGCCAAGTCCAACAAGAAGGACGGTGCGGCGCAGCGAGTTCAGCCGCCGCTGACGGCCGAAGCCGTCGAGATGTGGCGAGACGTCATTCACAACGCTGCGGCAGCGACCCAAGGACCGCAGTACCTGGCCAGGGTCAACGATGGATGTAGACATTGCCCGGTGCGTTCGAGTTGCCCGGCACACGACGAGGGACGACAGGTGAGTAACTAAGTGGCTGCCGCGACGCAGAAGGCACGCCGACCGAAGATCGACCCTGTCGACCTGGCGGTCGCGCTCGGTCAGCACCCTCCGACGCCCGAGCAGGCAGCAGTGATCGCCGCACCGCTCGGTCCGACATTGGTGGTCGCCGGCGCCGGTGCCGGAAAGACCGAGACGATGGCTGCTCGCGTCGTGTGGCTGGTGGCCAACGGCTTCGTCGACCCCGAGGCGGTTCTCGGCCTGACCTTCACGCGCAAAGCGGCGCAACAGCTCACGTCGCGAATCCGCAAGCGGTTGGCGCGGCTGGCGGGTTCGGACGTTCTGCGGGCACTCGACCCGACCGGCGGAGTGCGTTCCCGGATTCTGGCCGGCGAACCCGAAGTCAGTACCTACCATGCTTACGCGGGACGGTTGCTCTCCGAACACGGACTGCTGTTGCCCATCGAACCCTCGGCGACGTTATTGTCCGAGACCGAACTGTGGCAGGTTGCGCACCGCGTCGTGAGCGGCTGGGACAGTGATCTGGACACCGACAAGAATCCGGGTTCGATCACCGAAACCGTTCTGGCCCTTGCCGGTCAGTTGGCGGAGCACCTGGTCGATCCCGAGCAGTTGCTCGAGGCACACACCGAGCTGGACAAGCTGATTCACACTCTGCCCGCCGGCCCGAAACAGCGGGGTGGACCGAGCAAGGAGCTGTTGAATTACCTTGATGTGCAACATAAGCGCATCGAACTGTTGCCTCTCGTCGCCCGGCTGGGTGAGACGCTGCGGCGTGAAGGCGCATTGGATTTCGGCAGCCAGATGTCGCTGTCTGCCCGGGTCGCCGCCGAGCATCCCGAGGTCGGGCAGACCGAGCGTGAGCGCTTTCGGGTGGTTCTTCTCGACGAGTACCAGGACACCGGTCACGCTCAGCGAGTGTTGTTGTCCTCGTTGTTCGGTGGGGGAGCCGACGGCCGTTTGGCGCTGACGGCCGTCGGCGACCCGATGCAGTCGATCTACGGTTGGCGCGGCGCGTCGGCGGCCAACCTGCCCCGGTTTGCAACCGATTTCCCGCTTGCCAACGGAAAACCGGCTCCGACGCTCGAACTGCTCACGAGTTGGCGTAACCCGCCGGAGGCTCTCGAGCTGGCAAACCTGTCGTCGGCACCGTTGCGTCGACGCGGCGTGGCCGTCAGTACCCTGCGTGCGCGGCCCGGAGCCGTCGCCGGAGACGTTCGACTGGCGTTGCTGGGAGACGTCGAACAGGAACGTCAGTGGGTGGCGGAGAAGATCGCCGGAGAATACGAGGCGGCACGTGCCGAAGACCGCCCGACGCCCACGGCAGCGGTGTTGATCCGCCGGAACGCCGATGCCGCTCCGCTGGCCGAGGCCTTGCGGTCCAAAGGTCTGCCGGTCGAAGTTGTCGGGCTCGGTGGGCTCCTGCACACACCCGAGGTTGCTGACGTGATCGCCATGCTCCGGGTGGTCGCCGATCCACTTGCAGGAAGCGCAGCCGTTCGGCTGCTCACCGGCGCGCGATGGCAGATCGGCGCGAAGGATCTCGCCGCACTCTCTCAACGCTCCCGCGAACTTGCCATCTCCGCGGGATACGGAACGGCGGGTGCGGTCACCGACGCCGAGGCGCTTACCTCGGCGGTCCACGATGCTCTGCCCGGGGAGAACGCCGAGCAAGCAGGATTGGTCGACTCGATCTCCGATCCAGGCCCGGCAGAACGCTATTCGGCTCTCGGGTACACACGCATCAACGCGATAGCGGCAGAGTTGGCGTCGTTGCGCGAACGTATCGGCCAGCCGCTCACCGAATTGGTGGCGGAGGTCGAGCGGGTGCTCGGGATCGGAATCGAGGCGGGCGCACGGACCCGAGTCGGCGTCGTCGGGACCGCGGGCCGCGAGCACCTCGACGCATTCGCCGACGTTGTCGCCAACTACGCGACGCGTCCAACTGCCAATCTGACCGGGATGCTGGCTTTCTTCGCGGCAGCCGAACAGATCGAAAAGGGCCTCACGCCAGGCGAAGTGGAGGTGGCGCCGGATCGGGTCCAGATCCTGACCGTGCACTCGGCGAAGGGGCTCGAATGGGAAGTAGTGGCGATCCCGCATGTCAGCGACGGGGTGTTCCCCTCGTCCACCGCGTCCGGATCGTGGCTCGGGGCGCTCGCCGAACTGCCACCGTCGTTGCGTGGTGACCGGGCGGTCGACGCGGATTCGGCCGACGGAGTTCCGGTGCTCGACCTCGAGGAGCTCTACAACCGCAAGGACCTCGAGAACGCGATAACGGCGCACAAGAAGGCCTTGTCCAACCGTCGCCTGGACGAGGACCGGCGGTTGTTCTACGTCGCGCTGACCAGAACCGAACGGGCGCTGTTCATCTCGGCGCATCACTGGGCGGAATCCGGTGCGGAACCGAAGGGGCCTTCGGAGTTCCTGGACGAGCTGCATCAGATGGTCACGGCCGACAACGATGCCGATGAGGAAGACTCACGCGGTGCGATCGGCGTCGTGGAGGAATGGGCGCCGGCCCCGGAACCCGATACCGAGAACCCGTTGGCCGCCACTCCCCGTACGGCGCAGTGGCCGCCGGATCCGCTGGGTGCGCGGCGCGGCGCCGTCGAGGCCGGAGCCGCGAGCGTCCTGTCCGCACTCGCTTCGCTGCCGCAAGACAGCGAAGAGGCGGAAGAACCGGAGGACGATCCGGAGAACTGGGCCTCGGACGTCGACGTTCTCCTGGCCGAGCGCGAGGCCCGCGCAAACGCGCGGGCCGAAGTGATTCTCCCGGCGCAGCTTTCGGTGACTCAGCTCGTCGACCTCAAGGCAGATCCGGACGAACTGGCGGCTCGCCTACGTCGTCCGCTGCCGTATCCGCCCAACCCGTTGGCTCGTCGCGGAACCGCTTTTCACGCCTGGATCGAGCGAAGGTTCGGTGCGACTCGGCTGTTGGATCTCGACGAGCTACCCGGCGCCGCGGATACCGGCGCGGGTCCCGAGACCGACCTGGTGAAACTTCAGGATGCGTTCTTGCGGTCCCCGTGGGCCAATCGCAGCCCGATCGAAGTGGAAGTTCCTTTCGAAACATCCATTGCCGGAACGGTTTTGCGAGGTCGGATCGACGCTGTGTTCGCCGATCCCGACGGCGGATGGACGGTGATCGACTGGAAGACCGGTGCCGAACCGTCGGCCGCCAACGAGGACGCTGTTGTGATGCAGTTGGCCGCGTATCGGGTGGCCTGGGCCGAATTGATGTCAGCCAGAGCTCGTTCGGCGGGGCGCAACGAACAGTTTCCGGCCGACAAGGTGCGGGCGGCGTTTCACTACGTTCGATCGGGTCGCACCATCGCACCCGAGAACCTGCCGGACGGTGAGGCTCTCGCTCGCCTCATCCGAACGGCAGGCGCGCAAGATTAGCTTGCGTTTCGACGAGCCTTGAGTGCTTCGGTCACCAGTGGAACCTGCAGGGGGAGACGTGCGATCGAACCGATCTTCTGCGGGGTGGACGTCTTCGGGCTTCGGCACCAGTCGATCGCCATCTGGATGTTGGCGGGGAACACGGCAACAAAGAGCGCGGCGGCAAGGCCCGCGCCGAGCTTGCGGGTCTTCGGCACGGCCAAGGCAGCGCCGATCGCCAGTTCCGCGACGCCGGACACCTGGGTGTAGGTGCGGGCCTGTCCGGGAAGCTGGCGGGGAACGGTGCTGTCGAAGAACGAGGGCGCTGCAAAATGCATGGTGCCGGCGCCGAGAAGGAGGGCCGACAAACGAAGAGCGGCTGCTTGGCTGGGAGTGGACGTCGAACCGGTGAAAGGCATTTGCCCAGCCTGCCTCACGGTGGACCTTCTTGCCACTACCGGCGCCACGACCCGCACGCTATTCGGCGCCCGAGTTCCGAAGTCGATCTTCGAGGGTTACGCTGCCTGCCGATGTCCGTGTAGGTATTTCGTAAGTTCGAGTGAGAGAGTCGATGTATGGCCGGTAAGCTCCGGGCGCGTTTGACCAGGTCGGAAGCATTGACCGATCAGCCTGACTTCGCCCTTGTCGGGGTGCTGCGCATTCCCCAGCTACAGACCAGTCCGGCGCGGGCCATCTACAAGCGAGTTCTCATCGCGTTGGGTGCTCTCGGTGCCGCCGTGTTGATCGTGTACATCGATCGCGCCGGATACCGAGACGCACAGGACAACGAGCTTTCGCTGCTCGACTGCATCTACTATGCGACGGTTTCGCTCTCGACCACCGGCTACGGCGATATCACTCCGTTCACTCCGTCGGCGCGCCTGGTCAACGTCCTGTTGATCACGCCACTTCGAATCTTCTTCTTGATCGTGTTGGTCGGAACCACACTTTCAGCTCTGACCGAGAGTTCGCGTCAGGCGTTCAAAATTCAGCGTTGGAGGCAGCACGTGCGTAATCACACCGTCGTCGTCGGATACGGGACCAAGGGGCGGACGGCAATCGAAGCAATGCTCGGTGACGGTGTACCGGCGTCGGAGATCGTGGTCGTCGATACCGATCAGACAGTCCTCGACTCCGCGGCGAGCAAGGGCCTGGTGACGGTGTTCGGTTCGGCGACGAAATCGGACGTACTTCGGTTGGCAGGCGCGCAGAATGCGTCGTCGATCATCGTCGCCACGAATCGTGACGACACCGCAGTGCTCGTGACGCTCACAGCCCGCGAAATCGCGCCGAAAGCCAAGATCGCCGCAGCCATCCGTGAAGCCGACAACGCGCATCTTCTGCGTCAGTCCGGCGCAGACTCGGTGGTCGTGTCCTCGGAGACGGCAGGTCGACTCCTCGGCATCGCCACCACAACGCCGACTGTCGTGGAGATGATCGAAGACCTTCTCACCCCGGAAGCCGGATTCGCGATCGCCGAGCGCGCAGTCGAACGTGACGAGGTCGGCGGCTCTCCGCGTCATCTCTCCGACATCGTGCTCGGGGTAGTTCGCGACGGCCGTCTGGTTCGCGTCGGTTCGCCCGAGGTGGACGCCGTCGAGGAGAACGATCGCCTGCTCTACATCCGCCGCGTCACGAACTGAGTGCTGCCGAGCTTCGTGCGCGCAGTAATGTCGTGAGCGTGAACGACTTCCAGCTGACCGAAACACCGCTGCTCTCACGCTCGAGCGTCGGCCGCGCCGAGGAATTGCGGTCGGATGCCGCCGCACTGACCACGGGTTGGGCGGACGCGCTGCTCCTCCGTGTGAATTCACGGGGTCAGGTCAAGGTCTCGCCGGAAGGTCAGTTGGTCTTCGCCGAGGCAACCGAACTGGGTCCGGAGCCGGTGCGCGGTGCAGTGTTCCTGGGAATTCGGGAGAATCGCCACGTCTGGGCGGTGCGGGTGTCGCTGCTGGCGGGCACGTTGTCCGAATTGCGCATGCTCGGCGGAACACTCGACGACGCCGACGCCGGTTTGTTGACCGGTGCCGTCGCGATTCTCAACTGGCACGACAGTGCCGGATTCAGCGCTATCGACGGCGCACCGAGTGAACCCACCATGTCCGGCTGGTCACGCATTTCCACGTCCACCGGCCACGAGGAGTTTCCCCGAACGGATCCGGCGGTCATCTGCCTGGTGCACGACGGCGGCGATCGAGTTCTACTCGCGCGTCAGCCGACCTGGCCGCAGCGACGTTTCTCGATTCTCGCGGGATTCGTCGAGGCCGGGGAGTCGCTCGAAACGTGCGTTGTCCGCGAGATCAAGGAAGAAGTCGGCATCGACGTGCACAGCGTTCGATACCTCGGGAGCCAGCCTTGGCCGTTCCCGCGTTCGGTGATGTTGGGCTTCGCCGCAATCGGCGACCCCGCCGCTCCGCTTCTGTTCGCGGACGGCGAGATCGCCGAGGGCACCTGGTTCACGAAGGACGAGGTGCGTGCCGCTCTCGAACTCGGCGACTGGGGTTCGGAAGCGGACGCGCCACTGCTGCTGCCCGGCTCGATCTCCATCGCTCGCGGAATGCTCGAGAGCTGGGTCAAATAAGAGCTGGGTCAGACAGCAGCCTGAAAGGCTCTAAAGACCCAGGGCCTGCTTGACCTGGTTGAGCGACGGGTTGGTCGCGACGCTGCCGTCGCCGTACTTCACGGTCGGAACGACGTGATTTCCACCGTTGACGCTGCCGACGAAATCGGCTGCTGCCGGATCGTTCTCGATGTCGATCTCGGTGTACTCGATCCCCGACGCGTTGAGCTGCGTCTTGAGGCGGCGGCAGTAGCCACACCACGTGGTCGAGTAGATGGTCAGGGCAGGCGCATTTTCGGTAGAAGTCACGGCCGATATAACACCACGACCGAGAGCGTTGTTCCGTATCGGCCCGTGTTCTCTTGCCCACATACCGTCGGGCGCGGCGAATGGAGTGTCGGAACGTCCTGCCATGATGGTCCCCATGCCTGCGGACACCGGACTGGATCCAGAACAATCGGCCGCCGTGCTCGCGCCACGCGGCCCGGTATGTGTCCTCGCGGGCGCTGGAACAGGCAAAACCCGCACCATCACGCGCCGGATCGCGCATCTGGTTGCCGACGGTCATGTCTCCGCCGGGCAGGTGCTTGCCGTGACATTCACAGCGCGAGCGGCCGGCGAAATGCGTGGACGGCTTCGTGAGCTGGGGGTTGGTGGGAGTGGGCCGCAGGTACAGGCTCGCACCTTCCACGCCGCCGCTCTTCGTCAACTCAAGTACTTCTGGCCGCAGGTGATCGGTGACACGCCGTGGCGTCTGCTCGATCGGAAGTTCGCGGTTGTCAGCAGTGCCGCCGCTCGTGTCGGGTTGTCCACCAGTACGGAAAGCGTGCGCGACCTCGCCAGCGAAATCGAGTGGTCCAAGGCCTCACTGATCGCGCCCGAGGACTACCCACGCGCGATAGCCAAGATTCGTCGCGAGGCGCCGGTCGATGCCACCAAGGTTGCGCAGGTCTACGCGGCATACGAAGAGCTGAAGGCACGTGGCCAGGACGGAATGCTCCTCGATTTCGACGATCTCCTACTTCACACCGCGGCTGCGCTCGAAGAGCATTCGACGGTTGCCGACGAGTTCCGCGAGCGGTACCGCTGCTTCGTGGTCGACGAGTATCAGGACGTCACCCCGCTGCAACAGCGGGTGCTCGACGCCTGGCTCGGCGACCGCGACGACCTGACCGTGGTGGGCGATGCGAATCAGACCATCTATTCCTTCACCGGCGCCACCCCGAACTATCTGTTGGACTTCTCGCGGAAATTCCCCGAAGCGACCGTCGTCCGGCTCGAACGGGACTACCGCTCCACCCCTGAGGTCGTGTCGCTGGCGAACCGCGTGATCGGTGCAGCGCGCGGACGGATCGCCGGGACGCGTCTTCAGTTGATCGGGCAACGCGCTCCGGGGCCTGAGCCGGAGTTCATGGAGTTCGACGACGAGCCTGCCGAAGCGCTCGGCGTTGCGCGGGCGATCAAACGGCTGATCGCGGCAGGCACTCCAGCGGCCGAGATCGCTGTTCTGTATCGGATCAATGCTCAGTCGGAGGCGCACGAGCAGGCACTCACCAAGCTCGGCATTCCGTTCCAGGTGCGTGGTGGAGAGGGCTTCTTCACCCGCACCGAGGTCCGTCAGGCCGTGGCGGCACTGCGTCAGGCCGCCGGACGAGACGACCTCCCCGAAGGCGCAGACAACGGCGAAGCGCTGGTTTCACTGGTTCGCGCTGTACTCGCGCCACTCGGTCTGACCAACGAAGAACCTTCGGGCACGCAAGCCCGCGAGCGCTGGGCGTCGCTCTCGGCTCTCGTGGCGCTGACCGAAGAACAACTCGTCCACGAACCCGAACTGTCGCTCACCGGGCTTCTACAGGAGCTAACAGCCCGAGCCGAGGCGCGGCACCCACCGACCGTGCAGGGCGTGACGTTGGCTTCCCTTCACGCGGCCAAGGGGCTCGAATGGGATGCGGTGTTCCTGGTCGGCCTCAACGACGGCACCCTGCCGATCCAACACGTTCTCGGCGACGCCAATTCGGGCGCCGACGACGTCGCGGTGGAGGAGGAGCGTCGGCTTCTGTACGTGGGTGTTACCCGCGCCCGCGAGCATCTGCAGCTGTCTTGGGCATTGGCTCGCAATGAGGGGGGACGCAAGTCCCGTCGCCGGTCGAGGTTCCTCAACGGGCTCATCCCCGAGGACTCACCGGCTTCGCGCGTTGCCGCGCCGTCGTCGGGGAACAAGAAGCGTCCGCGCTGCCGCGTCTGCGGCAAGCCGTTGATCGGGACGTCGGCGACAATGCTCGGGCGCTGCGAAAAATGCCCGTCCAATGTCGACCTGGAATTGCTCGAGCACCTCAAGGCCTGGCGGCTGGACAAGTCCCGAGAACTCAAAGTTCCGGCCTATGTCGTCTTCAGCGACAACACACTGATGGCTATTGCCGAACAACGACCACAAGACAATCGTGGACTGGTTTCGATCCCTGGAATCGGGCCGAAGAAACTCGACAACTTCGGGGAAGACGTACTAGCTGTCATTCGCGGCGAACTGCGTGCGGCAACACTCGATATCTGAAATGCATCCGAATCGACAACGGTGAGTTACATAACCGCAGGTCAAAAATAGGTTGTGCAGATTCGACGGATTCTCTACTCTGGTTTTCAGTGTTACGGGGCAACCTGTGCGCAGAAACTATCCGGACCGACACGAAATGGAGGTGGCAAATAAATGACGAACTTGATCTCGTATGAAGCGTGCGCAAGCGCAAAGTTCGCTGTTGCCGCCCCCATGCTGCCGCGTGCAGCGGGATGGGCGCAGCATGCGTTCCGCCTGCGCCCTCAAGCAGCAGCAAAGAAAGCAGCTGTCGAGTCCGTGTTCTTAAGCCATCGAGGTATTTCTCGGTAGGACACATCCGTTCACTTACGGCCACGGACCCGCAGCCCCTGCGGACCGTGGCCTTTGTGTTGGATACCCCTCTTTATCCGGTTTCCGACTCGGCTCAGGTTCGCACCCATCGAACCCATATCGTGCGACACAGTTTCGCATCCGAGCACTAGGAGACCGAGTTGTCTGCCCAGACAATCCGCGTGGAATCCGAAAACTCCACCACTGCAGTAACTTCCACCGACGTCACTTCGGCTGCAGTCACGTTCATCGAGGTCGCGTCCACCCGCCGCGACCTGCCGTGCCGGGCATCCAACCCCGATCTCTGGTTCGCCGAAGCTCCGGCCGAACTCGAGCAGGCGAAGGCACTGTGCGCGCAGTGCCCCATCCGTTCCCGTTGTCTCAGTGCGGCTCTCGACCGCGCCGAGCCGTGGGGGGTGTGGGGAGGCGAGATCCTCGATCAGGGGGCCGTCATAGCGCGCAAGAGACCGAGGGGGCGCCCACGCAAGCAACTCGTGTGCGCGTGAGAGCCTTATTCGGCGGAGCCGGTGTCGTCCAGAACCGGCTCCGCGAACCCTGGCAACCAACGAGTCAGGATTTCCATGTACGGGGCATATGCGTCCAACTGGGCGCATATGCCGACCGAACCGAGAAGAACTCGGAAGATCATCAAATACTCGGCCGGAAGGTTGAGTGCACGGGCCGTTCGGAACTGCGCACTGTTGAAGTCAGTGGCGGTTCCGGCGGCCTTTTGCAGCCACGACCGAGTGAAATGAAATGACTCGGTCTGGATCGGGTCGGTGAAGGGTCGCAGGTAATCCGCGATCTCCTTGTCGGTCACCGTGCGTCCGGGAATCACGAAACCGTTGGCGCGCAACAACTCCGTCAATTCGTCGAATTGTTCCTCGACAGCCAAGCGCACCATCGTGCCGAGAACCCGTGGCAGTCCGTTCGGGAACGGCGCAGCCGCACCGAAGTCGATGACGCCGAGTCGGCCGTCCGCGAGAAGCATGAAATTGCCGGGGTGCGGGTCGCAGTGGAGCAAGCCGACACGGGCCGGAGACGCGAAGTGGAATTCGGCGAGTAGTGCACCGGCAGCATTGCGCTGCTCCGGCGTTCCACTTTCGATGATTCTGGTCAACGGGGTTGCCGTCATCCATTCGGTCACGACCACTTTCGGCGCGCTCGCCACGACGTGCGGGATCACGAATTGGGGATCTCCGTCGAATTCTTTTGCAAAAGCTCGCTGATTGTTCGCCTCGATCCGATAGTCGAGTTCTTCTTCGGTGCGCGCGGTGAACTCCTCGATCACGGGGCGCACATCGACACCGGGCATGACCGAACCGAAGAGACCGGCAAATCTGCCCAAGGTCTTGAGGTCGGCGCGTAGAGCTTCGTCGGCGCCGGGGTACTGAACTTTCACGGCTACGTCGCGGCCGTCCGCCCAGACCGCACGGTGAACCTGCCCGATGCTTGCCGACGCGGTCGGTTCGTCGTCGAACGACTGGAATCGGTCGCGCCATTTGGTTCCGAGTTGCTGATCGAGCATCTTGTGTACTTGCTTGGTCGGCAGCGGTGGGGCGGCGGCTTGGAGCTTGTTCAGCGACTCGCGGTACGGCTCCGCGAATTCCTCCGGAATCGCCGCCTCCATGACGCTGAGCGCTTGGCCCAGCTTCATCGCGCCGGCCTTGAGTTCGCCCAGCACCGCGAACAGTTGCTCGGCGGCCTTCGCGCTCAACTGCGCGTCGATCTCGCCTTTGTCGCCGCCGGCGAGCTTGCGTCCGAAGCCCATGGCGGCGCGACCGGCCATCCCCAGGGGGATGCTCGCGAGTTTGGCAGTACGGGCAGAACTCTTGCGTGGGATCTCGGACACCACACCATCATGTCTGACTGGGGCGTCCTTTGCCCGAAACAGGTGCCAGGTATTGGCAACTGCAAGATATTTGCCGAGGCCAGCGCCTGGTTGTGATCCGATACGGACGGAGCGCGATCTCGAGCGTCGACGACAGACTCGCCGCATACGTCGCCGCTGTCTCGGATAATGCGGAGTCGATCTCGGCCAGGGCCAGCGCGACACTTGCATGGATCATCGCCGATTCCGCGTGGCCGGCGCTGCCGAGTAGCTGCGCGGACAGATGAAGCCAATGAGGGTCGAGTTCGGATCGGATGATGTCGGCGCATCGCAGGCAACTCGACTGGCCCGGCAAGACAAGAGGACCGATCACACCGTTGCCGTCGCGGATGCGGACGGAAAGGTGGGGGAGTCCGCAGCGAACGAGATCGCTGACCAGGCGAGGATCAGTGACCACGTCGTCGGCCAGCACCACCAGTTGTTCGTTCCACGTGCGCACGACGTCGGTGTTGCGATACCCGCGCGAGCGACGCGTGCTTACCCCGCCGGTGACCAGGGCGCGCTCGACGGCGTCCGAGAGTGGACCGACACCGTGGATCCGGACGGACACGGTCCTCCTGGCGGCAGTGTGGACGAATCCGGAATCGGTGAGTTGCTCGAGCAACTTCTCCGTCACCGACGTCGAAATCCCGCGCGTCGATGCTTCCCACAGGATGGTCGCGCGGGATCTGGAGCCGTCCATTTTGCGGAGGATCGACTTCACCGCGCGCGCATCGACCCCGACAGGCAGCGTCAGCAGGACGGCACGTCCGGGTGTCCATCCCAGCTGCAGCCGACCGTCCGGGCGCGACAGAACAGCGATCCGCGGGTCCCATCGGGGTCCCGCGGATCGCTGTGACGTGCTGTTCTGTGTGGTGTCGTCTTGCGTGTCACCGGTCATCGTTCGATGCTGGCACGGCGGGCCGTCGGCGAGTCCGCGTCAGTGACAGTTATCCACAGGACGTCAGCATGGCTGAACTGCGAAAATGTGTCGAGAAGGAATTATTTCTCTTCGTCGTCCTCGCGGGTCTTGTCCATCGCTGCCTCGGCCGCACGCTCTTTTGCCTCGACGGCTTCGAGCTGGGCGATCGGGTCGTCGAAATTGCCGGCTTCGCCGCCGCCGAGGACCCGGGCGACAAATCCGTCCGGTGCGTCGAGATCGCTCGAATCGGGCATGAGGTCGGGATGTGACCAGACGCCGTCACGAGTGTCCATACCGGCTTCCGCGGTGAGCTTCTGCCACAACCCGGCCGCTTCACGGACCTTGCGAGGACGAAGTTCGAGTCCGACCAGCGTCGCAAAGGTCTGTTCGGCGGGGCCGCCGGTGGCACGGCGACGCCGCAACGTCTCGCTCATCGCGGCAACACCAGGCAGTCGCTCGCCGAGTGCGGCGGTGACGACCGTCTCCACCCAACCCTCGACCAGCGCGAGCAGAGTCTCGAGCCGTTCGAGAGCGGCTTTCTGCTCCGGGGTGTTCTGCGGCTCGAACGTGCCCTGCTGCATCAGTGCTTCGAGCTTGCTCGGATCGGTGAGAGCGGACGGGTCGAGGTCCTTGGCAAATTCTTCCATCGCCGAGAAGTCCATCGTGATCCCGCGGGCGTATTCCTCGACTGTGGCGAGAACGCGCTGTCGCAGCCACGGAACGTGACTGTAAAGGCGCTGATGAGCTGCTTCCCGCGCGGCGAGGAACACCAGAACTTCCTGATGCGGCTGTTCGAGACCCTCACTGAACGCCTGAACCGCAGCGGGGAGAAGGGCCGCGGTGCCCTCTGGTCCGAGGGGCAAGCCGATGTCGGTGGAGGAGAGCACCTCGGTGGACAGTTGGCCGAGTGCCTGGCCCAATTGCGAGCCGAACGCGAGTCCACCCATCTGGCCGAGCATGCCCAGCATCGGGCCCGCCATCTGCTGTGCTTCGGCGGGAAGTCCCTGGACCCACATGCCCGCCACCTTCTCGGCCACCGGATCACAGAGCCGCTTCCACGTGTCGATCGTGTTGTCGAGCCAGTCGTTCGGAGTCCAGGCGAGAGTGCGGCTCGCTCCGGCAGGAAGCGTCGTTGCGGCGTCCAGCCACATCTCGGCCAGATGTGCGGCGTCGGCGATCGCCTTGACATTGCCCTCGGTGATCGGTGTAACCGATCCGATCTGTTGGCGTGCCAGCTTCTTGGCGATGTCGTAGTTCACCGGACCGGAAGTACCGCCCTGGCCCATCGACGAGCCCATCCCGCTCAGCATCTGACCGAACTGGGTGAGCATCTGGCCGAGCTGAGCCGGATCGAATCCCTCACCGCCCGCGCCGAACCCGAACGGCGTGTCACCACCCCCGAACGGATTGCCACCCGCCGCGTTCTTGTCGCGATCGGGATCGTCGTCGGAGTTGGAGAAGCCGAACGGCATATTGCTCATACCTCAACGGTACAAGGCTCGAGCGGTCGGAGTCGCCCTCCGAGTCACGCTGACGGCGAACACGCACGGCGCTCAGGCGGTGCGATCGGTGCTCCGGCGCCTTCGCGCTTTACTCTGGATCAGGTGAATCGACGGATAGTGACGCTCTTGGCCGCACTCGCACCCATCGTCGTGTTGGGAGTCGTCGGAACAATGGTCACTGTTCCTTATGTCGCACTCGGTCCTGGCCCCACCTTCAACACCCTCGGCGACGTCGACGGTAAGCCCGTCGTCGACATCCAGGGGACCGAGGTCGATCCCACCGACGGCAACCTCAACATGACAACGGTGTCGGTTCGCGACGGCCTCAACATTTTCGAAGCGTTCGGACTGTGGGCGAGTGGCAGCAACGGACTCGTCCCACGCTCGGAGATCTATCCGCCCGAGAAGTCGAAGGAAGAGATTCAGCAGGCCAACACCGCCGACTTCCAGCAGTCCGAGGACAGTGCCGAGTTGGCTGCACTCCACTTTCTCGGTAAGCCGGTGGCACTCACTGTCTCGAAGGTGACCCCGGACGGCCCTGCCGCGGGTGCCCTGCAAGAGGGCGATGTCCTGGTCAAGATCGGCGACACTCCGGTAACCACCATCACCGGCGTTCAGGACACGGTCGGTGCGATCGCGCCAGGCACCGCGATCGACGTCACCGTCCTTCGCGAGGGTGTGGAGACCGTTGTACCGGTCACCGTTGGGGCGCGGCCCAACAAGCCCGAATCGGGTTACCTCGGCGTCACGCCCAACGAGGTCCCGGACGTTCCCTTCACCGTGCAGTTCAACCTTGCCGACATCGGCGGTCCTTCTGCCGGACTGATGTTCACACTGGCGTTGGTGGACAAGCTGACTCCAGGGGAGCTCAACGGCGGAAAATTCGTGGCCGGAACGGGCACCATCGACTCCGACGGCGAGGTCGGTCCGATCGGCGGTATCAGGTACAAGTTGATCGCCGCCTCCGAAGCCGGTGCTGAGACCTTCCTCGTGCCGGCCCAGAACTGTGACGAGGCGAAACAGAATGCGCCGGACGGGCTTCGACTCGTCAAGGTCGACAACCTGCCCGGCGCAGTGGACTCACTCGAAAGCCTCAACACGGGCGGTGACGCACCCCGCTGCTGAAACCTGCCTTGCCGAAGACCGGCTCGGTCAGTCTTCTTCTTTCAGTCTTCTTCGACCTCGTCGAGCGTCGCGTACAACGCGTGAACCAGGTGAGGTGCAAGACCGTCGTAGGTAAGCAGTTCCAGGTCACCGTACGGATCCGCATCTTCGTCGGGACGCATCTGCAGAAGCGACAGCGAAGGACCGTCACGGAGCACGCCGACGAACAGTCGAGCCTCGCGTCGATCTGGATGCGCGTTGGCCGTCAGTCGCGCGACCTCGTCGGCAGCATGCTGATCGGTCAATACCGGCGCCGTGGCGTGATCGAGATCCGATTCCGCCTCAGGCGGCAGGACGACAATCTCCTGAACCAGGATGCAACCCTGCACCGACTCGGGCCAATGCGTCGTTGCCAGGAACTCGTCGAGTGCCCGTGAACCGCCGATGATGTCCTCGGGAAGCGATTCCTGTTCGATCGGTGTGTATTCGGCGCCCTCGGCGAGTTGGTCGAGCAGTCCGGGTTCGGCCGCGGCGAGCATTTCGGTAGGCACCAACGCGTACAGCTTCGGCGGTTGATCCCAGCCTTCGGCGTCGATGTGGTCGACAACTTCATGAACGCACCGGGCGAGGGCACTCGGTGATCTGCTCATATTCTCTTCACTCACACGTTCATCCTCCCACCTTCTGTCCGGCTCCCTGCTCTCCGTGTTGTCAACCCGTGACCGTTGTTACGTAGAGTGGTCGGAAACGGCCAAGTCCACTCGGGCGTGGCCGCAGTGATCGATGCAATCGGTTGCGACGCCACGGCGTCGCCAAATCTTGGAGCGTGGCACGTGGGCATGCGGCCCCCCGCAGGTTTACCCTCTCTGTCCAGACGCAGTCGAATCTTGTTGGTGGTGGCTGTCGTAGTGGCGGCCTTGCTGCTCGTGGGGCCGCGACTGATCGGCATGTACACGGACTGGTTGTGGTTCGGAGAAGTCGGCTACCGCGGTGTCTTCACCAAGGTTCTGCTGACGCGATTCGTGCTCTTCCTCGTGGTCGGAATTGTCGTCGGAGCCATCGTGTGGCTCGCGATGCTTCTCGCGTACCGCGCACGTCCGGTGTTCGTCCCGGTCTCGGGACCCAACGATCCGATCGCGCGCTACCGCACGACCGTCATGTCGCGACTTCGTCTGTTCGGCGTGATCATTCCGGTCGCGATCGGCATTCTCTCCGGTCTCATCGCGCAGGCCAACTGGGTCACCATCCAGTTGTTCCTCAACGGTCAGCCGTTCGGCATCACCGATCCTCAGTTCAACTTGGACGTCGGCTTCTACACGTTCGACCTGCCGTTCTACCGCTTCGTTCTGAACTGGTTGTTCGTCTCGATTCTGCTTGCCTTCGTGGCAAACCTGGTCACCCACTACGTTTTCGGTGGGATCAAGTTGGCCGGGCGCGCTGGGACATTCACGACTGCCGCACGTGTTCAACTGGCTGTCATCGCCGGCACCTTCGTGCTCCTCAAGGCGGTGGCGTACTGGTTCGATCGGTACTCGTTGATGTCGAGTAGTCGTAAGGAACCGACGTTCACCGGTCCGGGCTTCACCGACATCAATGCGGTTCTGCCGGCGAAGCTGATTCTGTTGTCCATTGCGGTCATCTGCGCCTTGGCGTTCTTCGCCTCGATCTTCACGCGGGATCTTCGGATACCGGCCATGGCAGTCGCTCTACTGGTTCTTTCGTCGGTGCTCGTCGGTGCGGTCTACCCGATGATCGTCGAGCAGTTCTCCGTCAAGCCCAATGCGGCGCAGAAGGAGAGCACGTACATCGAACGAAACATCGAAGCGACCCGTCAGGCGTACGGGATTACGGAAGAAAACGTCGACTACGTCGACTATCCGGGAGTTGGCACCAAGCAGCCCCAGGACGTTCCGGCCGACCGGACCACGATCGCGAACACCCGACTGTTGGATCCGACGATCCTCTCGCCGACGTTCACCGCTCAGCGTCAGCTCAAGAACTTCTACGGGTTCCCGCAGACGCTCAACGTCGACCGCTACGAACAGGACGGCCAGCTGCGCGACTTCGTTGTCGCAGCGCGTGAGCTGTCGCCGAACAATCTTTCCGGCAACCAGACGGACTGGATCAACAAGCACACGGTCTACACGCATGGCAACGGCTTCGTCGCGGCCCAGGCAAACGAAGTCACGGCCGTGCAGGGCGACAGTCAGAACAACACCGGTGGTTACCCGATCTACTCGGTCAGCGACCTGACGACCACGCCCGAGAACGAGAACCTCAAGGTAGACAATCCTCGGTCGTACTACGGCGAGGTGATCAGCCAGTCGGACGCCGATTACTCGATCGTCGGTTCCGTCGACGGCGAGGGACCTCGTGAGTACGACACCGACACCTCGAAGTACACCTACACCGGTTCGGGTGGTGTCTCGATCGGCAACTGGTTCAACCGTCTTGCCTTCGCGGCGAAGTACACCGAGCGCAACATCTTGTTCTCGAGTGCAATCGGCTCGAACTCCAAGATCATCTTCAAGCGTGATCCGAAGGAAAGGGTCGAGGAGGTCGCGCCTTGGCTGACGACCGACGGCGCTGCCTACCCCGCAGTGGTCGACGGCAAGATGCAGTGGATCATCGACGGCTACACCACCGCCCAGGACTACCCGTACGCGCAGCGCAGTTCGCTCGACGGGTTGGTCGAGGACAGTATCGACCAGACGACCGGGCGCCTCATTCCGCGTCAGGAGTTCTCCTACATCCGTAACTCCGTGAAGGCCACGGTCGACGCGTACGACGGCACGGTCACGCTCTACCAGGTCGACGAGCAGGATCCGGTTCTGAAGGCGTGGATGGGAGTCTTCCCGAACACGGTGAAGCCGAAGAGCGAAATCTCGGACGACCTGCAGGCGCACTTCCGCTACCCGGAAGACATGTTCAAGGTTCAGCGAGAGATGCTGGCGAAGTACCACGTCGACGATCCGAGTGAGTTCTTCACCAACAACGCGTTCTGGTCGGTTCCGAGTGATCCGACGATCGACACGTCGGCCAACCAGCCGCCGTACTACGTGCTGGTGGGCGACAAGGACACCGCGAAGGCGGATTTCCGTCTGACCAGTCCGATGGTCGGGTTCAGTCGTGAGTTGCTGTCGGCCTACATCTCGGTGGCGAACGACAAGGAGAACTACGGCAAGTTCACAGTGCTGCAGCTGCCGACCGATACGCAGACTCAGGGTCCACAGCAGGCTCAGTCTGCGATGACGTCGGATTCGCGTGTTGCTTCGGAAGTGTCACTGCTCAAGCAGTCGAACAAGATTCAGTACGGAAACCTGCTGACTCTGCCGATTGCCGAGGGCGGAATCCTCTACGTCGAACCTTTGTACTCGCAGCGAAACTCGCAGAACGCGTTCCCTCAGTTGGCGCGTGTGCTGGTGAGCTTCAGCGACACCAACGGCATTCGGATCGGTTATGCACCGACCGTCTCCGAGGCGATCAGTCAGATTTGGCCGGGCGCAGGTTCGGCAGCGACTGTCACCCAGCCGGCACCCGATCCGGATACCGGAGCGCAACCGGAAACGCCGACTACTCCGACGGCACCGGCCCCGCCGGCTTCCTCGGATGACGTCACGAAGGCGCTGGCCGAGGTCAATTCGGCAATGGCGGCATTGAAGTCGGCGCAACAGAGCGGTGACTTCACCAGCTACGGTGCTGCGCTCGACCGCCTGCAGAAGGCTGTTGACGCGTACCAGGCGCTGCCGAGGTAAGCGGCGTCAGTTCATGAATAGCAGAAGGCCCACCATCCGATCGGATGGTGGGCCTTCTTGTGTGCTCAGTGAAGCTGTATGAGCTGAATCAGCGCAGTGCTGCAACGATCGGTGCGTTGGCGTCGGAGAGCTGCTGGAACTGTGCGGCGAATCCGTACTGGCCGGCGAGGTCACGAGCGGTGTCGTAAGCCTGCTGTGCGGCGGGCTTGAGCTCGGCCGGGATTTCGACGGCGGGAGCAACTGCGGGTGCCTCGGCGACGGGAGCCGGTGCTGCGGCGGGAGCCTCTTCGACTGCCGGCTCGCTTGCGACGGTCAGACGCTGGCCGCAGACGGGCCATGCGCCGGGGCCCTGGCTCTGCAGGGTGTTCTCGGCGACGCGGATCTGCTCTTCCTTGGAAGCGTTGGCGGGCGAGCCGGTGCCACCGTTGGCGGTCCAGGTGCTCTGCGAGAACTGCAGGCCGCCGTAGTAGCCGTTTCCGGTGTTGATGTTCCAGTCGCCACCGCTCTCGCACTGTGCGACGCCGTCCCAGTTGTGGGTGGCTGCGGAAGCGGTGCCGGTGCTCATGGTGAGGGGCACTGCGACAAGTGCGCCGGCTACTGCCAATGTGCCGAATGCACGCTTGCTGATGCTGGTGTACGTCATGTCGGGGTAAATCCTCTCCGCGCTTGCTGACATCGGCGGGCCTGCGGGTCGGCGATGATGCTGACTTTCCCGGGCGCTTGTCTCTCCGTGTCTCTGCCCCTCGAAGGTTTCGGGGGTTCCGATCCCGCGGGGCAGAGTGGAGCAGCGGCGGGTCGGCGTTCGCCCGGTTGATTCGGGCCGGGACCGACCGTACGGGAGCGCTGAACGAGGGTCGATTCGCGATTTTCCGGACCACCTGGTCTTCTCCCATCCAGGATTTTCGGCGTTTGTGCTGGTAGAGCCTTTCCGATGCCGTTTCGAGGTACGTTCGTTACATGCTTGTTATGTGTTGATGCTCACGGGCATTTTGTGAACCCAGTCACCCGATTCTTCGACTTTCAGGCGTGTATTTCGCTCCAGCGCAGGCGATTTGCGTTCCGTTCATCTGCTCGTGTAACTTTGTCAATGCATCGCGGGGTGGAGCAGCTCGGTAGCTCGCTGGGCTCATAACCCAGAGGTCGCAGGTTCAAATCCTGTCCCCGCTACTAGAAAAGGACCGCCGCACTGGATTCCAGTGCGGCGGTCCTTTTTTGTGCGCAGCCGTCGTAGGGTGGCGGCGTGCGACTCTCGAAGATTCTTTTGGCGATGGCGGTGACTACTTCGCTGGTGGCCACCGCTCTGGCGTTCTCGGCAGGAAGCGCTGCCGCCGGTGGGCGGATCACCGATGCGAAGCGCGTGGTCTTCATCGTTCCAGGGCAGCAGCTCTACAACTCGGGAGAAACGCACCAGGCGACCTACCGCGCCCTCGACGAGGCACTGAGCGCTGCGGGCTACGAGACACACTTCGTCGACGCACCCGGCAAGATGATTGCGGCCGACGCCGAGCTGATTGCCGATTCGATTCGCTCCTACGCTGCCGGCGCTGACTCCGTCGGGGTGATCGCGCACAGTGCGGGTGGACTGAGCTCCCGGTACTACGCGAAGTTCCTCGGTGGCTCCGAAGTAGTGGATTCATTCGTCGCCATCGGTGCTCCGCAGTACGGTAGCCCCGGTGGCTGCGTACAAGGCCCTGCCGACGGTTACGACACCTGCATGTTCTCCGAAGTTCTCACCAAGCTCAATGCCGGTGAGGACACTCCTGGATCTGCCTACTATTCGGTGGTGCAGAGCTCAGGCGAGTGGGCGGACGGTCGGTTGGACGGGGGCCAGTGCCGGGTGTACGTCGATGGCGTTCCCGGGGCCGGAACCGGAGCAGACCATCTCACCGAGCTCGAGCATCCAGAGGTCATCTCGGGAGCGATCAGCGCTTTGGGGCGCGACTGTGTCGGTACGTTCGTGGACGAGAACGACGGCGACATCACCTGGCCTGACACGTTGTTCCCGTCATTTCGGTAAAGCTTCAGGTCCGGGTTGTTCGGACGAGTAGCCCGGCTACGTGTGCGCTCGCGGCAGTTCTGGCCCCCAAGGCGTCACCCGATTCGATGGCCGCGACTATACGAGCGTGCTCGGTGACGGCGATCCGTCGATTGAGCTCGAGGCTCCACATGTCCGAACGGTAGAGATGTGACTGTCCGTCGAGACGATGTAGGGCTTCACTGAGCGGGTGATTGCATGCAGTCTCACGAATCAAGGTGTGGAACTCGAGGTCCAGCGTCGAATCGCGACGCTGATCCGGCGGGCTCTCGAGAAGTTCGCGTTGCACCTGCACCATCTTGTTCAGCTGTGACACGGTTTCATGCGTGGCATTGGCCGTCGCGTTGAACGCCGCGAGACCGTCGAGTACCTCACGCACCTCGAAGACCGCGCGCAGAGACTCTGCGTCAAGCGAATCGACTTTTGCACCCGCATTTCGGGTGTGGACCGCAATGCCCTCGTAGATCAACTGCTGCACGGCCTCGCGGACCGGCGTTCGACTGACATTGAGCTTGCTCGCCAGCGCGGGAACACTCAGTGGTGTCCCCGGCGCCAGCTCTCCCGAAAAGATCAGTTCTCGAAGCGTCTCGTGCACGGACTCGGTGAGCAAAGCTCGTTCGGTGGTGGTCATCTTGTCCTCACTTCGATCCTGCACGATATCGACGGTACCCGGGAGCGCTATCCGGCGGCGCGCACCCGGTCAGCGCTGCGACTGTCGACCTCGGGCGCCGTCGCGCCTTTCAGTCCGGCCACTTTGGCCGCGATGTTCTCGGCGATCGTGATCGGCGGGTATCCCACCTCGCCCGGTTCGAGAGTCCCTGGCAGTGCTTCGATGACGGCGTCGTAGTTTCCGTCGAAAAAGAATGCGGCAGAGCGACGTCGGATGATCTGACCATCGACGATAGGTGGGTCGACTCGGTGCACTGTCGAGCGCCATCGGTCGTTCGTCCATCGTGCCATCGCGTCGCCGAGGTTGATCAAGAGTGCGCCGTCGGCAGGTTGGACGTCGTGCCATATGCCATCGGTGCTCAGAACTTGAAGGCCCGGAACTTGATCTGCCCACAGGATGGTCAAGATTCCGAAGTCGGTGTGAGCGCCCATTCCCGTCATGTCGCCGGAGATGCGGATCTCGCCCTCAGGCAGTGCGTAGTTGTTCATCTTCATCGCGTCGATCGAATGGTCGAGCATCGAATCGAAGTACTCGGGCTGCAATCCGAGGGCGTCGGTAAAGGCGCACATCAGGATTCGTGCCAAGCCCTGGGCATGACGGAAATACTCTTCGATTGCCGGTCGGAATCCGGGCGCGGCCTCGGGCCAAGTGTTGGCGGCGTAGCTGGACTCGGGTAGGTCGACGCCCGGATAGTCGCTCACCTCTGTGCCCACGACTATTGCTTCGTAGAAATCGTTCATCTGGTTCGCAGCGGCGACGCCCAGGCTCATGCTGAGTGATTCCGACTTCGGTGGTGAGTAGCCACGGTTCTCGGACGATGGACGGCGATAGTTGTTCTTCACCGTCAGTGGGAGAGCAAAGAACTCGTCGAGAGCGTCGGCCAGTCCGTCGGTCGCCGATCGTGGAATGCTGTGTCCGACAATCTGTATGAATCCGACCTCCCGGCACGCGCGATCGAGTTGAGCTGCCACTTCCGCACAGGCAGTGCTGTTGGTGGCGTTTGCAGCCGATGCCTCGCCGGTGAGGTACGGGCTGATATCGATCGTAGGGATTTCGAAGGCGGGAATTTCGTGGGTCATTTAAAGTCCTTGCGGCCGGACGTGTGCCACTTACCGACGAGCACACGTGAGAGGAATCCAAAGGCAGAGAAGACGAGGACGCCGAACACCGACGCGATCACGATCGCGGCGATCAGATCCTCGGACTGAAGGCGGCTTCGGTAGACGTCGAGCAGGGTCCCGATCCCGGGTTGTCCTTTGGCGAAGAACATGTCGCCGATGATGGCACCGACGACAACAAGGCCGGAGGCGGTGCGGATACCGGTGAGAATGGCCGGCATTGCCGCTCGCAGTTCGAGTTTCACCAGTCGATCCCAACGCGAGGCGCGGCCGAGGGTGAAGAGTTCGTGCAGTCCGCGATCGACCGATTGCAACCCGAAGTGTGTGTTGGTGATGATCGGGAAGGCTGCGATGAGAACGCAAACCAGGGTGCGCGCGGTCATGCCGTAGCCGAACCAGAGCCCGATGAGGGGGACGATGGCGAGGATGGGAATGACCTGCAGCACAACGGCATATGGATAGACGATCCGCTCGATCCACTTGGCCTGGCTCATCAGCACGCCGGTTCCGACGCCGACTGCCACCGCGACGACGAAGCCGACCAGCGCAACCTGTGCCGTCACTGCGAGGGCTTCGAGCATGGGAGAGAGGTGTTTCCAGTCGAGTAGCGACTTCGTCAGTACTTGACTCGGCGGCGGAAGGAGAAATCGACGTTCCGGGGAGAGAACGAGGTAGCTGACGATCGACCACGCTGCGACCGCGCCGGCAAGTGAGAGCAGCGGATAGAGCAGGAAGGTGCCGAGCGCTCTCATTCGAGAGGGCCGTCCGGACTGTGCCTGTGCTTGCGCCGTGGTCGCAGAATCAGTACGAACGGCGGTATTGCGTACGGTGGTGCCCTGTTGTACTGCAAGGACTTCGGTCATCGTGAGCTCCCATGGAGGCTGGCCGAGATCTCGGCGACGTGTTCGGTGTATCGGGCGTCGTAGCGCAGTTCCGGGCTACGCGGGTACGGGAAATCGATGTCCACGACCGAATGTATTCGTCCAGGCCTGGCGGTCATGACGACCACCTTGTTCGCGAGGTACACGGCCTCGGATACCGAGTGCGTGATGAACATCGAGGTGAACCCTTTGTCGGTGTAGAGCCTTTGGAGCTCTACCTGCATCTCCAGTCGTGTCATCTCGTCGAGCGCACCAAAAGGTTCGTCGAGCAGCATCACAGCGGGTGCGAGGGTGAGCGCACGCGCCAACGAGACACGCATCTTCATTCCGCCTGACAACGCATTGGGCAGTTGTTTCGCAAAGTCCGAAAGGCCGACTGCGCGGATTGCCTCGTCGGCGCGCAACTTTCGCGCTGCTTTGTCGCCGCCACCGAGTTCAGCCGATAATTCGACGTTGGCCTGCACGGTTCGCCAGGGGAGCAGAGTCGGCTCCTGGAAGATGAAGCCAACTGATTCGGTGTCGAGGGCAACCGCACCACTGGTCGGTCGCTCGAGGCCGGCCGCCATGCGCAACAAAGTCGACTTGCCACAGCCTGAGGGTCCGACCACGGCGACGAAGTCTCCTCGCTCCACGTCCAGATCGATGCCGTCCAGCGCGACAGTGCCGGTATCGAACTTCTTGACGACATCGGAAAAGACCATCTGCATCGGCGCGGTGAGCTTGCGAGCGTCGGCATCCTGCATCGTGTTCGCGAGTTCCATCTGAGCCTCCGGTTCGGTAATGCATGCAAAAGTTCTTCAAGATGTAGGAACTATCTTGAATTGCATGTATGTCGCTTAGATTGCTGAATGTAAATGTGAGGTGACATTGCAGGTGAAGCGATAATCCTGGCGCGCGTTACCTGATGGAAACAACGAGGCGATTGCATGTAATCCACGTGCTGCAGAGTGTGCTCATCGGATCACCCTTCTTGGTTCGCCCACATCCCAATTGTTTTCACGAAGGAGACGCTGTGTATTCAAATCGCAAGGTGCATTCCAATCGCAGAAGTGTGGGAGCGGCGGGCGCGGCACTGGCCATGTGTGCAGCCATCGGATTGACTGCGTGCAGCTCCAGTGAGGCTGAGACGGCGAAAGCCGAATCTCTCGAACCAGCTGCCGAGGCGCAGAACCTTGCGGGTCTCTGTCCGGAAAACGTTGTGGTTCAACTCCAATGGCAGCCACAGTCGGATATGGGAGCGCTCTTCGAGATGCTCGGTCCTGGCTATTCGGTCGACACCGACGACAAGTCCGTCAGTGGGACTCTTGTTGCCGGAGGGAAGGACACCGGAGTCGACCTGACCTTGCGGGCCGGGGGACCGGCAATCGGGTTCCAATCCGTCAGCTCCCAGATGTACGTCGACGATTCCATCACTCTCGGCTTGGTGCACGGGGATCAGGTGATCGCGGCAGCGGCAAGTCAGCCCGTTGTGGCCGTCACGCCATTGCTCAAATACAGCCCGGCAATCCTCATGTGGGACAAAGAGTCTCATCCGGACTGGACGAGTGTTGCCGATATCGGCAAGTCCGACGCGAGTGTCGTCGTTTCCAAGGAGCAACTCTTTCCGCAGTGGCTCGTGGCGAAAGGACTACTGAAGCAGTCTCAGCTCGACACGAGCTACGACGGAGCTCCCTCGCGATTTGTCGGTGACCCGACCATCGCTCAGCAAGGATTCGCGAATTCGGAACCGTACACGTACGAGAAGGAGACGCCGGCGTGGGACAAGCCGGTTTCCTATGACCTGCTGAAAGATTCGGGTTTCGACATCTACGCGTCCAATGTTTCGGTTCGTGCCGACAAGGTCGACACACTCTCGCCGTGTTTGAGCAAGCTGGTTCCGATCATTCAGCAGGCCACCGCGGACTACATCACTGCGCCGGATACGGCGAATGCTGCCATTGTCGACGTCGTCTCGCAGGACGTGTCGTTCTCTCCCTACACCGAGGGTGAAGCAGCGTTCAGTGCCCAGCTCCTGAAAGAGAAAGGCCTGATCGCGAACGAGGCAGACGGATCCGTCGGCACGTTCGACATGACGCGAGTCGCTCACACCGTCGAAGAACTGAAGCCCATTCTCGACGCCGGGGGTGCGGCGATACCGCAGTCATTGACTGCTGAAGAGATCTACACCGACAAATTCACCGATCGGTCCATCGGAATCCGCTGAAGGAGCTCACAGCAAATGACGTACGACATGACAGAACTCAACCGCGAGACCCGCATGGGTGGCCTGGGCACGGAGACCACCGACCGCGAGGTCCGAAGAATCGATCTCTCGGATTTCGAGAACCGGCGCAGCGAGATCGCCGAGGAGTTGTGGTCGGCAGCGACCGACATCGGATTCTTCCAAATCGTCAATCACGGAATCGATCTGGACCAGGTCCGCGAGGCTTTCGCGGCGGCCGAGCGATTCTTTGCACTGCCCACCGAGGTCAAAGCGCAGTATCCGCTCAAGAAGGGTTTCAACTCCGGCTGGGAGAGCATGACGCAGGTGCGTCCGTCCATCGGAACGCCTGATCAGAAAGAGTCCTACCAGGTGACCCGCCCGCATATGGGTGATCTGTGGCCCACTGCAGACGAATTGGGTGGATTCCGCGAAACGATCCTGGACTTCGAAGCCAAGTGCTGGGGCATTGCGATGGACCTGTTGTCGTGCTTCGCCGAGAAGCTGGGATTCGAACGAGACTTCTTCACCAGGGCACATGACCCGTCGGTGGCCACCTACCAGAGCACACTGCGACTACTCCACTACTTCCCCCTTGCCGCCGACGCAGATGTCGAAGGGATGTGGCGTGCCGGAGCGCACACCGATTTCGATTGCCTGACATTGCTTTTCCAGCGTGACGGTCAGGGCGGGTTGCAACTGTGCCCGGGCAAGGAGATGGACACCCAGGAATGGACGTCGGTGGTGCCGGCCGAGGAAGCGATCACCTGCAACATCGGCGACATGCTGATGAGATGGAGTGATGATGTCCTGCCGTCGAACTTCCACCGGGTCAAGAGTCCCGGAGTCACCGACTATCGGGGAGCCCGCTACAGCCTCGCGTTCTTCGCTCAGGCGAACCGCGACGTGACCATCGAGGGGCCGGCGGGCAAGTACCCGCCGATCACTGCCGAGGACTACATCGACCAGCGAGTACGCGCGAACTTCGCGCGTTGATCCGTATCCGTTCCGTCACACACTTTCAGGAGAACTGGCGATGACTACCGCGCCCAAGAACATGACCGACGCGATCATCCGGGACGTGACGTTGTACAGCGGCGGGCAATGGCTGACCGGCCGCGACGTCGTCGTCTCGAATGGGGTGGTCGAATCGATCGAGAAGTCGACCGGCACCGCCACACCTGGAAGTGTGGACGGATCGGGGGCGTATCTGATCCCTGGGTTCGTCAACACCCATACGCACCTTCAGCAGTCACTGATGCGTGGGATCGCCGAAGGGACACCGCTTCTCGAATGGCTACTCGCGGTCGCAGAAGAGTCGGTTCAGATCACGCCGGAGCGCGCATACACGGCCACTGTCGCAGCCTCGCTGGAGGCATTGCGCAGCGGTACGACGACCCTGGTCGAACACATGTGGCCGCACCCGTCCAGCGAGGTTCACGACGCTGTGATCCGGGCGTTGCACGACACCGGGATTCGTGCGGTGCTGGGACGCGGAACCGCAGACCGGGCGGACAAGACGAGGAAGTGGGGCTTCGATCCGCGGCTCATGCAACCACTCGGAGATGTTCTCGCACATACGGATCAGATGATGCGCGACGTCGCCGGTTCCCGCATTGACGTGGCAGTCGCGGTACCGAACCCGCGTTCGCTGACCCCGGACGGGATGTCGGAAGTGCGTGAGTTCGCGCAGGCTCGCGACCTGACGGTCTCGATTCACCTGCTCGAGACGCAGACCGACAACACGATGTGTACCGAACACGCGGGCATGAACGCGGTCGACTACCTGGATTCCCATGGGTTCTTGTGGGACCGGGTGCTGGCGGTCCACTGCGTCGAACTCGACGACCGTGGTCAGAAGGTGCTGGCGGAGCGCGGCGTCGGAGTGTCGTACAACCCCGTCAGCAACATGCGCCTCGGTAGCGGAATCGCGCCCGTCCCGAGTTTCCTCGACGCGGGGATCGCGGTGGGGTTGGGTGTGGACGGCGCAGCCAGCAACGATACTCAGGACATGCTCGAGACGCTGCGCACCGGCGCCTACGTGCAGCGAGCCGCGCGTGGCCGCGCCGACCTGCTCGGCTTCGAAGCCATGATCGACATCGCATCCGGCGGTGCGAACGCAGCACTCGGTCTGCCGGCCAGGTCGGGCGGGATCTCCGTGGGCGATCCCGCCGACCTCACCATGATTCGGTTCGAACGCGACTTCGGTTGCCTCCCGGTGCGAGATCCGGGCGCGTCCATTCTCACGACGGGCAGTCGTCAGATCGTGGACACGGTGTTGGTTGCGGGCGAGGTCGTGCTCCGCGAGGGGCACTCCACTCGCGTCGACGAGGCGGAATTGATCCGGACGCTCAGCGCTTTGTGACTGTGCTCAGTCTTCGCTGATCTCCATCTCGATCAGGACGCGGCGCAACAGCTTTCCGGTGGCGTTGCGGGGAAGTTCGTCGATGAAGACGATCTCGCGGGGAACCTTGTAGCGCGCGAGATTCGACCGGACGTGATCCTTCAGCTCGTCGGAGTTCTGGTCGGCGCCGTGGGCGACGACGACAAACGCTCGCAGGCGGTGCCCGAAGTCGGCGTCCTCGACTCCGATGACTGCCGCTTCCAAGACGTCCTCTCGATCGGCGAGCAGGTTCTCGACTTCGAGCGGGTAGACGTTCTCGCCACCGGAGACGATCATGTCGTCGTCGCGGCCGTCGACGAAGAGGAGGCCGTTGGCGTCGAAGTGTCCGACGTCGCCGGTCGAGAGAAGTCCGTCGATACGTTCCTTGTCACGCCCGTCGGTGTATCCCTCGAAGCTCAGCCCGCTGGCGACGAAGATTCTGCCGATCGTGTGTGGGGTGGTGATCTTCTTGTTGTTCTCGTCGAACAGTTCGACGTGACAGGTTACCGGCGCGCGGCCCGCGGTTCCCGGCGCAATGGTCAGATCCTCGGGAGTCGCGACTGTTGCCACCGCGACCTCGGTGGATCCGTACAGGTTGTAGAGGACGTAGCCGAACGAGGCCGTGACTCGTTTGCACAGGTCGGGTGAGAGTGACGAACCTGCCGAGAAGATGATCTTCAGGTTCGACGTGTCGTACTTGGACAGCACTTCGGGACCGAGGTCGATGATGCGAGTGAGCATCGTCGGGACCACGACCAGACTGTCGCACTTGTATTGTGCGACAAGTTTGATCGTGTTCTCCGGGTCGAACTTTCGATGCATGACGACGGTCTGGCCGAGCGCCAACGCGAGAGCGAACTGCGAAACGCCGGTTCCGTGGAAGGCAGGGGCCGCCATCATCATGGTCTGTCCGCGGCGCAACGGCACGCGGTCGAGGAATTGCGCCGACGCGAGAGGGGAGGTGTGGCCACGCGGCGCACCCTTGGGAGTTCCCGTTGTGCCGCTGGTGAGGAGGACGAAGCCACCGTTCTTCTCGGGTGCCGGCACCGACGACGTGGTGCGTCCGGCGATGGCCTCGTCGAGAGTAGCTGCCGTGGAACCGTCCGCGGCCGTGCCCTCTGGCCAGGAACGATAGACGACGACGTCGTCCGGCAAGGCATCGGCGATGTCAGCGAACTCGTCGTCGTAGACGAAGGCGACCACCTTCTCACGCGCGGCGACGTCCACGAGTTGGGGCCGTGCGAAGCCCGTGTTCATGAGAACGAGCTTCGTTCCGTTCTTCGCTGCCGCCAGCATGGTCAGGACCAAGCCTCGATGGTTACGGCACATCGCACCCATGACGGAGTCGGACGTGATGCCGTCGGCCTGCCACGCCCGGACCAACGCGTTGCTCTGACGCTCGAGCTCGGCATAGGTGATGGGTCCGCGCTCGTCGATGATCGCCACCGCGTCGTAGCCGTTCTCGGCGTGTGCATGGACCGGTCCGGCAAACGGTCCGTACTTGTCCACGGCTGCAATGGATTTGAGCCCGCGATCAAGGCGAGGGAACGGGACGAGTCCGGCTCGGAACATGACCCCCGCCGCGCCGATGGTGTCAGTGACCTTGGTGACCAATCCGGGCATACGTGAACCTCTTCCGAGCGTCGTTGTAGGACTGATTACACACTAATGGGCAATCAGGTTTCGGTGGTGAAGTTTCACGATGGCGACCGAGCAGTCCGCCCCGCCACCTCGAAAGGTGGCGGGGCGGAGGGTTTCGGGATCGGGTCTGTGCGACCGTCACTTCAGTTCGACCGTCACTTCAGTTCGGCGGACGACTTTCCGAGCAGGCGGCGTGCGACGATCAGCTGCTGGATCTGCTGGGTGCCCTCGAAGATGTCGAGAATCTTCGAGTCGCGGCCCCACTTCTCGAGCAACGGGCGCTGCGAGTAGCCGTAGGTTCCGGCCAACTCGACTGCCTTGAGCGTCACGTCGGTGCCGGTGCGGCCGGCCTTCGCCTTGGACATGGACGCTTCGAGCGAGTTCGGCTTCTTGTTGTCCGCCATCCACGCCGCGCGCAGAGACAGCAGGTACGCGGCCTCCCAGTCGGCTTCCAAACGGATGAACTCGGCTGCAGCTGCATGCTGGTTGTAGACCGGTGTGTCGTAGGAGATCTCGACACCGGCTTCGGTCAGGATGCCGCGCAGTTCTTCGAGAGCCGCGCGTCCGACGCCGACGGCCATGGCTGCAACGAGGGGCCGGGTGTTGTCGAACGTCTGCATGACGCCGGCAAAGCCCTGCTCGACGTTGACCTCCGGGCTGCCGAGAATGTTGTCCGCGGGAATGCGGCAATCCTGGAGCAGGAGTACTGCGGTGTCGGAGGCCTTGATGCCCAGCTTGTGCTCGAGGCGAGCAACGCTCAGGCCCGGTGCGTCACGCGGAACGACGAACGACTTGATGGCCGCTCGGCCCTTCGACTTGTCGACCGACGCCCACACGACGATGTGCGTCGAACGCTCACCGGCGGTGACGAAGATCTTCTCGCCGTTGAGAACCCACTCGTCGCCGTCGAGAACGGCGGTGGTGGTCACTGCGGCGGAGTCGGAACCGAAGCTCGGTTCGGTGATGGCCATCGAGGCCCACACCTTGCCGAAGCGTTCGAGCTGTTCGTCGGTGGACACTGCGGCGATCGCGGCGTTGCCGAGCCCCTGGTAGGGGATCGAGAGCATGAGTCCGACGTCGCCCCAAGATGTTTCGAGCGAGTTGAGGAGCGCAGACATGTTGCCGCCGTTGGCGTTGCCACCCTTGGCGCTCGCGTCGGACCGTCCGCCGCTGGCACCGCCGATGTCTCCACCGGAATCGGAGAGGCCTTCGACCATGGCGGCCATGGTGTCGAGCTCGACGGGATACTCGTGCTCAGCGAGATCGTACTTACGTGAAATGGGTCGGAAGATCTGCGCCGCGACCTGATGTGCCTGGTTCGCTGATGCTTTGAGCTTCTTGGGAAGTTCGAGGTTGATCATCGTGGTTCTCCTGGAAGTTCAGCGGCGTCAGATGAGGACGATGCCCTCGGCAACGCCGATGGCACGGAGGTCGCGGTACCAGCGCTCGACCGGGTGTTCCTTGGTGAACCCGTGTCCACCGAGGAGTTGCACACCGTCGAGGCCGATCTGCATGCCCTTCTCGGAAGCCAGCTTCCGGGCCAGAGCGGATTCGCGAGCGAAGGACAAGCCCTGCTCGGCGCGTGAAGCGCCGCGAAGCGTGACCAGACGCAGTCCGTCGAGTTCGATGCCGATGTTGGCGACCATGAAGGCAACCGCCTGGCGGTGGCTGATCGGCTCGCCGAACGCTTCGCGCTCGTTGACGTACGGAATCACGTAGTCGAGAACTGCCTGGCTGGTGCCGACGGCCATGGACGCCCAACCGAGGCGAGCCAGGCGAATCGCGTCGGCGTATTCGGCCTTGCGCTGCTCGGCGTCACCGTCGCCGAGCAGTGCGGACTCCGACACAGCGACGTCGGTGAGGATCAGGCGACCCAGGCCGGCGGCGCGCAGACCCATGCTGGGATCTGCTTCGACGACGAGTCCCTTGGTGTCGGATTCGACGATGAAGAAGGACGGCTTGCCGTCGAGTTCCGCGGCGATGACGAAGAGTTCGGACGTAGCCGCGGCGGGCACCAAGCTCTTGACGCCGTTGAGCTTGTAGCCGCTGGGCGAGCGCACTGCCTTGGTCTGCAAGGCAAACGGATCGAACAGTGCGCGTGGTTCGTTGACCACTACTGCTGCGCCGGGGACCTGCTCGCCGGTGAAGGCCGGAAGGTAGGTCTTCTGCTGCGCGTCGGTGCCCCACTGCGTCAGTGCGACTGCAACACCGCTCGGTGCGAGGATCGGAAGTGCAAGCCCCATGTCTCCGTGCGCAAGTGCCTCGGCAACAAGAGAATTGGTGACTGCGCCGCGATCGGCGGCTGCTCCGTCGAGTTCTTCGGGAACGTTGATCAGCGTGATACCGAGCTCGGCCGCGCGCTTGGAGAGATCGGCGGGGGCCTGAGCTGCGCCGTCGGCGTCGTAGGCCGCGGGACGCAGGATTTCGGCCGCGAACTCACGCACCGTCTCGACGATCATCTTCTGGTCGTCGTCCGGGGTGAGATCGAAGTAGTCGGCGTTCTTGCTCGGGTTGTCGGGCAGGCGCTTGGGTGCACCGTTGCCCGAGACCTTCTGGAATCCGCGAGTGGCGGCACCCAGGGTTTTGAAGCCCGTCTTGGTGCCCTCGTAGGTCACGCGATCGATGGTCTGACGCAGATTGAACTTCTCGGCCAGTTCCGAACCGGTGATCTTGGTAAGCACACGCATGGCTGCGCCCATGGCGTCGCGTTTGATCGGGTTCAGGCCGACGGCGGACGTGTCGCGGGGCGCACCCTTGGCGCCGCCGCGCTGCGCGCCCGATTCGCTGCGCTGAGCGCTCTTGTCGGGGGCAACACTGTCTTGCTTGGTCATGATCACCAGCTGTTTCTCGGTGTTGGGGCGTTGGACGATTTTTATCTTACTCATCAGTAAGGTCTGTTGTCGAGAAACCGCGAAATGATGCGCGTCATAGGCTCGAGGGGTGAGCCGGACAGAGGTGCCAGATCGGATACAGCGATATATGCGCTACGCGCCGTTGGTGGTGGTCCCGTGCCTGTTGATCGCCAGCACGTATCCGGGGGAGTATCGAGTTCCCGTCACCTACTGGATACTGTCGATGCTGTCGGCGCTCGCCTTCGTCGCCGGCCGTCGATGGCCGGTCTTCGCGTCCCTGGCCATCTCGGCGCTCGCCGTTCCGATGTTCGTCGCCGACGCCTGGGGGCTGTCCGAACTTGTTCCGTATCTCGGGGCTGTCGCCGTCGTCGACGTCACGATGCGGGCCGAGCGCAGAGAAATGGTTGCCGTATCGGCAGCAGGATGGTGCGGTTCGGTGCTCGCGGGGATCTGGTTCGAATCTCACGAAGCATTCTTCTCGGTCACCACGGCTGTGAAAGTGCTTGCGTACGTGGGGCTGCCACTGCTGCTCGGACTGTATCTGCGCTCGCAGCGTGAATTGGCCGCGAACAATCTTGCGCAGACCCGCGCTGCGGAGCGCAGTGCGCTCGCCCGCGAACTGCACGACCTGGTTGCACACCACATGGCATCGATCGTCCTGAGAATCGGCGTGGCTCAACATGTCTTGGCGCCCCAGGACGAGGCCGTGCGTGAGGTCCTCGCGGATGTGCGTGCGACGGCGTCGGACGCGTTGGCCGATATCCGTCGGCTTCTGGTCGCACTTCGTGATCCTTCGCTCGGTGAGGTCGCTCTGGTCGAGCCGGATGCCGTAGACGCGGAAATCGGGGCGGCGATAGATCGTGTGCGTGCGGCGGGTTTCGAGGTGCAGTCGGTCTTCGATACCCAGGAGAATGTCGAGTCAGGCGCAGCCGATCTCGATGCGATCGGCAGGCTGACGCTGTTGCGGGTGATTCAGGAATCACTGACCAACGTCATGAAGCATGGCGACAAAAAGGGGCTGGTATCGGTCTCGGTCGGTCGCGATGACAACCGGGTCCATGTCAGGGTTGTCAACGACGTCGAGGGATCGCCCCGGAATGCAGGTCATGGCCTGGTGGGAATGCAGGAGCGCGCGGAGTTGGTCGGCGGCGAGATGACCGCCGGCACGAACAGCGACGGGAAATGGGAAGTGCACGTGAGTATTCCACTGGTTGTCTCGGGCGGTCTCTCGTGATCAGCGTGCTGATCGTCGACGACCAGCGACTGGTGCGCGCCGGTTTGCGGATGCTGTGCGCGGCAGCCGAGGACATGACCGTGGCCGGTGAGGCGTCGAACGGCGTCGAGGCGGTAGCACTCGCTGCCGAATTGGATCCCGACGTGATTCTGATGGACTTGAGAATGCCGGGGCTGGACGGGATCGGTGCCACGCAGCAGATCGTCAAGGCCGGTCGACGAGCGCGCATTCTCGTGTTGACCACCTTCGACGACGACGATCATCTGTATCCCGCACTCGCCGCGGGGGCTTCGGGGTTCTTCGTCAAGGACACCGAACCCGCCGAGCTGCTCGGCGCCATTCGGCGGGTCGCCGAGGGCGAGATGGTGTTCACTCCGGAACTTCTCCGCCGCGTTGTGGATCGAGCGGTGATCGGTGGTATCGCAGACACTGCGGTGACAGCGAGGGTTCCGCTGACCGATCGCGAATCGCAGGTCCTCGCACTGGTGGCAGAAGGGAAGAGCAATCAGGAGATCGCAGACTCACTGCATCTGGGTGTGACCACGGTGAAGACGCACGTGGCGAACCTGATGTCGAAGACCGGTTGCGACAATCGGGTTCGCCTCGCTGTGTACCACTTGCAGAACTTTCAGTGACCGGAGTGCGAACCAGGCATCGGCATGTCCATCGGCATGTCCATCTGCATCGGAGCCGCCTTCTGTCCCGGTTCGAGGACGAGGAATTGGCCCATCATCCCTTGATCCTCGTGCATCAGCAGGTGGCAGTGGAACATGTACGGGAACGTGGGATCGGTGTACTCGGACCACTGCAGTGCGACGCGAACCCTGCTGCCCGGCGGTGTGTAGACGGTGTCCTTGAGTCCGCGCAAGTGCGGCGGGGGAGTGCGACCGTCGACGTCGAGGATCTGGAACTGTACGTCGTGGACATGGAAATTGTGTGGCCAGTTGTCCTTGTTGGTGATCGTCCACACCTCGGTCGCGCCGATCTCGGCCTCGAAGTCGATGCGGTTCATGTCCATTCGTTGCCCGTTGATCATGTACCACTGCAGATCGAAGGTTCGGGAAACGTCGGCCTTCGACGGATCGAGACGCGGCAGTGCGGCCAACTGCGCCGGGAGAGTCGACCGTGACGCGCGGCTGGCAACGCCCCGCAGTTCGATGATGTCGAAGCGGTCGTTCATGCCGAAGTTCTCGGCGTCGGAGGAACTCACGCCACCGCCGTCCTCGATCGGGAACGACACCAGTGTGGTCGTCGCACCGGGGTCGACGCGAACCACGATCTCGGCTCGTTCGCCGGGGCTGAGCTGAATCCGCTTGATCGCAATCGGTGATTCGAGCAGTCCGCCGTCGGTGGCAATCAGATCGAACGTGCGGTCGTCGGGGAACCCCAGGTTGTAGAGACGGCCGGAAGAGCCGTTCAGGATGCGCAACCGGACGACTCCGGTGGTGACGTCGAGGTAGGCGTCGGAGATGCCGTTGGTGACGATCGTGTCGCCGAGCAGGCCGATGTCGGTCGGATCTGATTCGTCGAAGCTGCCGTCGGCGAGGAATCGACGATCCTGGATTATCAGCGGAACATCGTCGACACCATAGGTTTTGGGGATGTCCAACGCCCGGGTGTCGGCATCGTCGATCAGGAACAGTCCGGCGAGACCGCGCTGCACGTGCCGTTCGGTGGATCCGTGCGGGTGTGGGTGATACCAGAGCGTCGACGCCGGCTGACCGATCGTCCACGCCGGTTCCCAGCGTCCGCCGGCTTCGATGGTCTGGTGCGGGCCACCGTCGTATCTGGCGGGCAGATGCATGCCGTGCCAATGGACGGTCGTGGGCTCTGCCAGTGTGTTGTCGATCGTGAATGCGACAGATTCTCCGCGCTCGGCGCGGACGGTGGGCCCCAGAATGGATCCGTTGAAACCCCAAGTGTCGGTGAGTTTTCCCGCGACGATCTCGGTGGTTCCGGCACCGGCACGGAGAGTGAAGTGGCGAACACCTGCGTCGTCGACGGTGGATTCGGCAAGCGGCGGAATCGGTAGCGGACGCGAAGTTCCGGCCACCGCCAACGTGGCGCTCTTCGCTGCCGGGTCGGGGCCGCAGCCCACCGCGAGCCCGAGGGGCGCTGCGGCCAGACCGAACAGAATCGTGCGCCTGGAAATCCGGTTCATCGTTCTCCTGGAAGTAGTGCGTGATCAACTACTTCCAGTCAACGGGCCGAGATGTCGTGCCGAATCCTGCCGACGGGCCTGTCGGAACTCCTCCCTCGGACCCTTGCGGCGGGTGGGATGTTCTGGTATTCGGGTGGTTACCGCAGGCGGGTTAGAACGTCTTCGTGCAGCAGTCCGTTGGTGGCGACCGCGCTGCCTCCGTGCGGACCTGCGCCGCCGTCCAGATCGGTGAACGCGCCGCCGGCCTCACGGACCAATACGTCGAGCGCTGCCAGATCCCACAGGGAAACCTCGGGTTCGGCAGCAATGTCGACGGCGCCTTCGGCCACTAGGCAGTAGGAGAAGAAGTCCCCGTAACCGCGCACGCGCCATACGTGGTCGGTGAGTTCGACGAACTGATCGCGAATTCCGCGGTCCTTCCACCCCGAGAGGCTCGAGAAGCTCAGGCTCGCTGACTCGCTGCGATCGACGGCGGATACCTGGATCGCCCGCGCATCACTGTCCCCGAAGGACGTATGTGCGCCCAAACCTGTTGCAGCCCACCATCGCCGATTCAGGGCGGGTGCGCTCACGACGCCGATAACGGGGACGCCGTCCTCGAGCAAGCTGATCAGCGTGGCCCACACCGGTACGTTGCGGACGAAGTTCTTGGTCCCGTCGATGGGGTCGACCACCCACTGCCTGCCCTCGAAGACTGCGTCGCCGCCGAATTCTTCGCCCAGTACGGAATCCTCCGGTCGGTGCTCACCGAGTGTCGCGCGCACTGCACGTTCGACAGCGAGGTCGGCGTCCGAGACAGGGGTGAGGTCCGGCTTGTCGTCGACTCGAAGATCGAGCGCACCGAAGCGGGCGCGAGTGATCGCGTCAGCCTCGTCGGCGATACGGAGGGCGAGTGCGAGGTCGGATGCGCGATCGGTCACGGGTACACAACCTACCGGCTCAAACGGGGAGGACTTCGTTCAGCTTTCCGGTGGCGACGTCGAAGACGAATCCGCGTAGGGAGGTCGTCGCGGTGACGAACGGACTGTTCTCGATGCGCTTCAACGACTGACGGACGTCCTCGTCGATGTCGGGGAACGATTCGGCAGCCCAGTTGGGTTTGATGCCGATCTCGTCCTGGATGGATCGCTTGAAGTCGTCGTCGGTGAACGTCAGCATTCCGCAGTCGGTGTGGTGGATGAGGATGATCTCGGTAGTTCCCAGCAGACGCTGGCTGATGGCGAGGGATCGGATCTCGTCGTCGGTGACGACTCCACCCGCATTGCGGATGACGTGCGATTCACCTTCCTGGATCCCCAGCACCCGATAGACGTCGATGCGGGCGTCCATGCAGGCGAGAACGGCAACGTGCTTGCTGGGTGGGAGGGGGAGCGGACCGGTGAACTGCTCGGCGTAGGTGGCGTTGTTCTGCAGGTATTCGTCGGTGACAGTCATCATTCCAGTAGGTTCCCTCGGACCCTGGTTGGCAAGGCTTCCAGTCGCGGTGATCCCAATAGGTGACGCACGGGGGAGCGGACAGGGTGACGCACAGCAGAGCCCAGGTCGGCACCCGGTAGCCTTGAGAACCGTGCATCCCGACGTAATTGCAGACCTGAACGCCCTCGACACCACCCTTCGCACCTGCGAATCGGTTGTGGACGTCGAGGAGCTGCGCCGACGCATCGACGAGCTCGAGCACCAGGCGGCCGACCCCGGTCTGTGGAACGACCAGGAACACGCCCAACAGGTCACCAGCCAGCTCTCCCACGCCCAGGCGGAGCTTCGCCGCATCGTTGCACTGCGCGAGCGGCTCGACGAGATGCCGATCCTCTACGAACTGGCAGAAGACGAAGGCCCCGACGCGGTGGCCGATGCCGACGCCGAGCGGGCGAGCCTGCGTGACGACATCGCGGCGATGGAAGTCAAGACCATGCTGTCGGGCGAGTACGACGAGCGCGACGCACTCATCAACATCCGCTCCGGCGCCGGCGGAATCGACGCCGCAGACTGGGCCGAGATGCTGATGCGTATGTACATCCGCTGGGCAGAGAAGCACGACTACGGCGTCGAGGTCTACGACACGTCGTACGCCGAAGAAGCCGGACTCAAGAGCGCGACGTTCGCGATCAAGGGCCCGTACACCTACGGAACGCTGTCCGTCGAGATGGGCACCCACCGGCTCGTCCGAATCAGCCCGTTCGACAACCAGGGGCGTCGCCAGACGTCGTTCGCCGAGGTCGAGGTCCTGCCGGTCGTCGAGACGACCGACCACATCGAGATCAACGAGAACGACATCCGCGTCGACGTCTACCGCTCGTCCGGTCCGGGTGGCCAGTCCGTGAACACCACTGACTCCGCCGTTCGACTCACACACATCCCGACGGGAATCGTCGTCACCTGTCAGAACGAGAAGTCGCAGCTCCAGAACAAGGTGTCGGCGATGCGCGTCCTGCAGGCCAAGCTGCTCGCGGTCAAGCGTCAGGAAGAGCGCGCCGAGATGGATGCGCTCAAGGGCGACAGCGGCAGCTCGTGGGGCAACCAGATGCGTTCCTACGTTCTGCATCCGTACCAGATGGTCAAGGACCTGCGTACCGAGTACGAGGTCAACAACCCGTCGGCAGTGCTCGACGGCGACATCGACGGGTTCCTCGAGGCCGGCATCCGCTGGCGCATGAGCGAGAACCAGTCCGCATAGCGTTCGGATACCGAAAGGCACGATGACTTTACTTCGACCTGGGCAGAACCTGCTCGATTGGCTTCAAACCACCGGTTTGTCCGTCCTCATGACCGTGCTCGGCGCGATGATTCTCGCCCGGTTGGTCAGTTGGGGCGGCAACAAGGTCACCGACCAGATCGACTCCAACTATCAGTTGGGCGATGCGCTGGTTCGCTCCGAGGCGACCAAGCATCGCCACTCGGTCGCGCAGGTCATCACCTGGGTGGTCATCACGTTCATCTACGTGATCGCGACGCTGAAGGTTCTCGACCAACTGAATTTGCCGATCGGCAGTCTCGTGGCGCCGGCAACTGTTCTCGGTGCGGCGCTCGGTTTCGGTGCACAGCGCGTCGTGCAGGACATTCTTGCCGGTTTCTTCATCATCACCGAACGCCAGTACGGCTTCGGTGACACCGTGCGACTTGCGATCACCGGCTCCTCCGACGACGCCGAAGGTGTCATCGAGGACGTGACCCTGCGCGTGACGCGAATGCGAAACTCCGACGGCGAGGTCATCACCGTTCCCAACGGCCAGATCGTGAAAGCGACCAACCTGTCCAAAGACTGGGCACGCGCCGTCATCGACGTTCCGGTTCCGGCGACTGCCGACCTCACCCGGGTCAACGAGGTACTTCGTCAGGTCGGAGTCGACGCGATGGCTGACCGTGGACTCAAGAAACTGCTGCTCGACGAGCCCACTGTCATGGGCGTCGAAAGCCTCGAGGTCGATCAGGTCAACGTGCGGATGGTTGCGCGCACGCTGCCTGGCAAACAATTCCAGGTCGGGCGAGCACTTCGTGTCCGCGTCGCCGCAGCACTGCGACGTCAGGGGATCACGGTGTCACCGGATCTGCACACCGCACGGACCGAGGAGGCGAGCGAATGACCGATCAGGAACCGCGCCGCGGACTCGACCGCCTGATTCACCTGGACTGGCTTCCGTCACGGATCTTCGGTGGCCGGATGCGCACCTCGACGTTCATTCTCGTGGTCGCCTGGATCCTCACGTATCTGCTGCACACGTACCTCAATCCGGAAGAAACGGCAGCAAACCCGCCGCCGAGCGTCGACACGTCGCAGACCGAGCCGTACGTCGCGCCTTCGGTCAAACAACCGTCGACGACGACCCCCGTGCCGTCCTCGACCGAGCCGACGACCACCTCCGAGGCTCCGTCCTCGGAATCGAGTACGGGCAGCTCCGGTTCTCCGACGCCGACTTCTGGTCCAGCGCCTGCTCCGGGAAACGCCGAACAGTCTGCGACCACAGTGCCGACGACTCCTGCGACGACGACCGTCCCGCAACCTGGCGCGGCAATGCAGGCACCGACGTCGGTGCCACAGTCACCTGCGACCACAGGTACCGGATAAGGACGAGGTGCTCGCGCGTGGCGCCAAGGTCACCGTTAGATAACGGCTAGACTGGCTAGTTGTGATCAGCATGAAGAATGTGTCGAAGTCCTACAAGGCCTCCACCAGGCCGGCGCTCGACAAAGTCAGCGTGGAGGTGGAGAAGGGGGAGTTCGTCTTCCTCATCGGCCCCTCCGGCTCTGGCAAGTCGACGTTCATGCGGTTGCTGCTCAAGATGGAGTCACCCACGTCCGGTGACATCGAGGTCGCGGATTTCCACGTCAACAAGTTGGCGGCCCGCCGCGTGCCGAAGCTTCGCCAGAGCATGGGCTGTGTTTTCCAGGACTTCCGCCTGCTTCAGCAGAAGACGGTGTCCGAGAACGTCGCCTTTGCGTTGGAAGTCATCGGCAAGCCCCGCAACGTCATCGCGCGCACTGTGCCCGAGGTTCTCGACATGGTCGGTCTGGCCGGCAAAGCCGATCGACTGCCCACCGAACTCTCCGGCGGTGAGCAGCAGCGCGTCGCCATCGCCCGCGCATTCGTGAACCGCCCGCTCGTGCTGCTCGCCGACGAGCCCACCGGCAACCTGGACCCCGAAACGAGCCAGGACATCATGCTGCTGCTCGAGCGGATCAACCGCACAGGCACCACCGTCGTGATGGCGACCCACGATCACCACATCGTCGACTCCATGCGTCGACGCGTCATCGAACTCGATCTCGGCAAGGTGACCAGAGACGAAGCGCGGGGTGTGTACGGCGTCGGCAGGTAGCGCCGACTACGACCACACGTCCCGTACGCCCACCGGTTGTCGTGAAACAACCGGCCTCTCGAAAAGGAATCGGATTCCCCGATGCGCGCCAGCTTTATTTTCAGCGAAGTCCTGACCGGCCTACGCCGCAACATCACGATGACCATCGCCATGATCTTGACGACGGCAATCTCCCTCGGTCTCTTCGGCGGTGGTCTGCTGGTCGTGCAGATGGCAGGCAAGACCCAGCAGATCTTCCTCGAACGTGTCGAGGTGCAGATCTTCCTGACCGACGACATCTCTTCGGCTGATCCCGGTTGCGAGCAGGAGATCTGCAGTTCGTTGCGCAAGGAACTCGAGCAGACTCCGTCCGTCGTCGCGGTTCAGTACCTCAACCGCGAAGACGCCGTGAAGGACGCCACCGAGCGCGTGTTCAAGGACCAGCCCGAGCTGGCAGCGCTGGTGAGCCCGGACAGCTTCCCGGCGTCGTTCAAGGTCAAGCTCAGTGACCCGGAGCGGTTCGGCGTCATCAACGACACCTTCGGTTCGAGGCCCGGCGTCGAGAGTGTGCTCAATCAGCGCGAGTTGGTGGACCGACTGTTCAGCGTGCTCGGTGGAGTGCGCAACGCAGCGTTCGCGATCGCGATCGTCCAGGCGATCGCGGCCATCCTGCTGATCGCCAACATGGTCCAGATCGCCGCGTTCACGCGTCGTACCGAGGTCAACATCATGCGGTTGGTCGGCGCGACGCGGTGGTACACCCAGCTTCCGTTCCTCCTCGAAGCCGTCGTGGCGGCCTTGATCGGTGCGGTGCTCGCCATTGCCGGCCTGTTCACGGCGAAGAACGTCTTCATCGACGGGGTCCTGTCCGATGTCTACGAAGCCAATATCGTGGCGCGGATCTCCAACAGTGACGTGCTGTTCGTCTCGCCGATCCTCGTGCTTGCCGGCGTCGGAATGGCCGCGGTGACGGCGTACGTGACACTGCGTCTTTACGTCCGCGAATAATCGGTTTGCACGAGCTTCTATGCTGGAACAGCAAGAACCATTCGACAGCAAGACAGCGGACTGAGAGGCCCGGACAGTGAAGGAAAAGGGCCGCAAGGTCATTGCGACCAATCGCAAAGCACGCCACAACTACACGATCATCGACACCTACGAGGCCGGAATCGCGCTCGTCGGGACCGAGGTCAAGAGTCTGCGTGAAGGCAAGGCGTCGCTCGTCGATGCGTTCGCCACCGTGGACAACGGCGAAGTGTGGTTGCGCTCGTTGCACATTCCGGAGTACACGCAAGGCACGTGGAACAACCACTCACCGCGCCGCACCCGAAAGCTCCTGCTGCACAAGCGTGAGATCGAGCACCTCGTCGGCAAGACCCGCGAGGGAAACCAGACACTGGTTCCGCTCTCGATGTACTTCAACGACGGCAAGGTCAAGGTCGAACTCGCGCTGGCAAAGGGTAAGCAGGACTACGACAAGCGCCAGGACATGGCCAAGCGGACCGCCGAGCGCGAGGTGACCCGCGAGCTCGGTCGTCGTATCAAGGGCATGCGCTGACCTCCATCCTGCTTGCCCTCGTGGCGGCAGTTGCCTACGGAGTCAGCGACTTCGTCGGGGGAGTTGCATCACGACGAGTTGCCGCACTGCGCGTGGTGATCGTCTCGTATCCGCTCTCGCTCGTCATCGTTCTGATCGCAGCACCTTTCGTATCCGGGACGCTGACGCTGAACGGTTTGATCTGGGGCGCGATCGCGGGCGTCACGAGTGGTCTGGCGGTGTGGTGGTTCTATCTCGCGCTGGCAACTGGCCCCATGTCGGTGGTCTCGCCGCTGACAGCTGTTCTGGTGGCGGGTATTCCGGTCCTCGTCGGATTCGCTTTCGGTGAGCGGCCGGGGTTGATCGCGTACCTGGGTATTGCCGTCGCGCTGGTCGCCGTCGTCCTGGTCAGCCGCGAGTCGCCTGACGACACCGCGGGTGAGGTTGCCGGCGGAATCACTCTCCGCTTCACCAGGCAAGTGGCGCTTCTGACCGTCGGAAGCGGCGGCGCATTTGCTCTCTCGTTCATCGCACTTCACCAGATCGGCGAGGGCAGCGGACTGTGGGCGTTGGCCGTATCTCGCGGCGCCGCGACCGTCGTGGTGTGGTTGGTCGCGCTGGCGGCCGGTCACTTCGTTCTCCCACGAGGCGAGCCACTCAAACTCGCGGTGTACGTCAGCGTCCTCGACGTCGTCGCGAACGGGACGATGATCTACGCCTTCCAAGGCGGAATGCTCTCACTGGTCAGCGTGATCGGTTCGCTGTATCCGGCTGCGACGGTTCTGCTCGCCATGGTGATGCTGGGCGAGCGAGTAAGCCGCGTGCAACAAGCAGGAATGCTGTTGGCGCTGGCGGCAGTCGGCATGATTGCCGTCGCGGGCGCCTAGATTCTTTTCGAGTTCCAGCGTTTTCAGTCCTAGTGTTTCAGCCGCGTCTGTCGGCCGGCGCTGCGCGTAGGTGAACACGCTCGCCCTGTTTCCCGAAGAGACTGATCGCCTCCGCAGGTCGGCCGTCGGCAGCGCTGATGCGGTGCGGAATGTGGGTGTCGAACTCGGCGGCCTCACCTGCCCCCATGATGAAATCCCGGTCGCCGAGTTGGAGTCGGATGCGCCCGGACAGAACGTAGACCCACTCGTAGCCCTCGTGGGATCCCGGTTCGCGATCGTCGTCGGTGGGGGAGATGATCATCTTGTAGGCCTGGAGGTTGCCGGGCTGACTGGTCAGCGGAATGACCGTCATGCATCCGACCGTTCGCGGTTCTTCTCGAACGCGGGGGTCCTTGATCTTGCTGTTCACCAGGTCGTCCAACGGGACGCCGTGTGCCTTGGCGATCGGCAGCAGCAACTCCAAGTTGGCTCGGCGAGTACCGGATTCGAGTCTCGAGAGTGTGCTGACGCTGATGTCGGTGGTCTCCGACAGGTCGGCCAGGGTCATGTCGGACTGCTGGCGCAACGCACGTAGGCGAGGGCCGATGCCGGCTAGAACGGCTTCGAACGATGTTTCGGTCATGGATCTATTTTGCCAAAGTGGCAACAGTGTTTGTCAAGAACGCGATCTCTTGTCATTCTGGATTCATGACGCAGAACTCATTCGACGTAGCAGTAATCGGAGCCGGCGCGGCGGGGCTGAACGCCGCACTCATCCTTGGTCAGGCACGCAGGTCCGTGATCGTCTTCGACAACGGATCACCACGGAACGCGGCCGCCGATCACATGAACGGATTCCTCTCCCGCGACGGCATGAACCCCGCCGAATTGTTGACCATCGGCCGAGGTGAGGTCCGCAAATTCGGCGGCGAGTTCCATGACGGCACCGTTGTCTCCGTGACACGGGACGGCGAGAAATTCTCGGTAGAACTGGCTGACGGCAGCAAGATTCAGGTGCGCAAGGTCCTCGTTGCAACGGGTCTGACGGACCGCCTGCCGGACGAACTCGAAGTCTTCGGCGAGCGTTGGGGCCGCGACGTGTTGCACTGCCCGTACTGCCACGGGTACAGCGTGCGCGATCAGCCGCTTGGCGTGATCGCCAAGAGCGCGGAATTTGCGATGCACCAGGCCCTCATGGTTCGCCAGTGGTCCGACGACGTAGTTCTCTTCCTCCATCGAATCACCGAACTGAGTTCCGAAGATCGGGAAAAGCTTGCAGCTCGCGATATTTCGATCGTCGAGGGTGAGGTCGCTGGTCCCGTCGTCGAGGATGATCGGTTGGTGGGCGTGCGGTTGGCCGACGGCACTGTGGTCGCGCGTTCGGCGGTCTTTGTCGGTGGCGCTCTCACGATGGACCCCAACGATGCGATCTTGCGCGCATTCGGCGCGCAGCGCGCTGAGACGATGATGGGCGATTTCGTCACAGTCGACATGATGGGGGCGACGAGCGTGCCCGGCGTGTTCGCTGCGGGCAACGTCGTCGACCCGGGTGCCCAGGTCATCATGGCCGCAGCCGCCGGGGCGAAGGCTGGAGCGGGGATCAACATGATGTTGACCAACGACGACCTCGAGGTTGCACTCGCGCTTCGCAGTTGAATTGTGCGTAGCGTGGGGTGATGGACGCAGTGAGAGTGTTGATCACGGGTGCGACCGGATACATCGGCGGACGTCTTGCCCCTCGTCTGGTCGAAGAGGGCCATCGCGTTCGAGTGGTGGTGCGCAGCCCGGAGAAACTACGCGATGTTCCCTGGCATGATTCCGTGGAGATCAAGCGTGGGGATCTGACCGACAGTGCCTCCCTCTCAGGTGTTTTCGACGATATCGACGTGGTCTACTACCTCGTTCACGCCATGGGCGGTGGAGGGTCGTTCTCGGATATCGACAAGCGAAGCGCGGAGAACGTCGCCGCCGCTGCCCGCGATGCGGGGGTGCGCCGGATCGTCTACCTGGGCGGGCTTCATCCGTCCGACCGAGAGTTGTCGACTCACTTGCAGTCTCGGCTCGAAGTCGGTCGGATCCTCCTCGACTCCGAGGTTCCGACCGTTGTATTTCAAGCTGGGGTGGTGATCGGATCGGGTTCGGCGTCCTTCGAAATGGTGCGCCACTTGACCAATCGACTTCCGGTGATGACCACACCCAAGTGGGTGCACAACAACATTCAGCCGATCGCGGTGCGTGACGTACTCCACTATTTGATCGCAGCCGCGGCGACAACACCGGAGGTCAACCGCGCCTTCGACATCGGTGGGCCAGATGTCATGCAGTACGGCGAGATGATGAACACCTACGCCGACGTCGCAGGATTGGTACGCCGACGCATCCTCGTCTTGCCCGTCCTCACCCCGCGTCTGGCAGGTCACTGGGTGGGATTGGTCACGCCGATCCCGCGGGGCTTGGCGATGCCACTGATCGAATCACTGCAGAACGACGCGGTGATGCACAACCACGACATCGACGACTTCATCCCGCCTCCGGCCGGTGGCCTCACACCGTACCGGGAAGCTGTGCGTTTGGCGCTTCGCAAGATCGAGACCGGTGAGGTGGAGACGGCGTGGTCCGGTGCGACGATCGCGGGAGCGCCGTCCGATCCTCTTCCGTCCGACCCGGACTGGGCAGGGGAGGCAGTTTACGTAGACCACCGCGAACGTGACTGTGCTGCGGATCCGAAAACCCTCTGGTCGGTCGTCGAGTCGATCGGCGGCGAGAATGGTTGGTATTCATTCCCTTTGGCGTGGGCCATCCGGGGGTGGATGGACCGCGCGGTCGGCGGGGTCGGACTGCGCCGGGGTAGGCGGGATCCACGTCGGCTCAACACCGGTGAAGCCCTGGACTTCTGGCGGGTCGAAGAAATCGATCGAGGCAAGTTGCTCCGATTGCGCGCCGAGATGAAGGTCCCGGGCGGAGCATGGTTGGAGTTGCGAGTGTCGGAAGGTCCGGCGGGTGCGGATGGACGGCCGGTGGGTTCGCATCTCGATCAGCGTGCGGTCTTCTTCCCGCGCGGGCTCGCCGGCCGGGCGTACTGGTACTCGATCCTGCCTTTCCACGGAGTTGTCTTCCAAGGGATGATCACCAACATCACCGGTGCTGCAGAGCGTGAGACCGCAGCTATCAGGGAATCAGCTGCGGCGAAGGACACGGAAAGTGCCGCCGATTAATTGGTATGACTTCCGAACTTCGGCGCGTTATAGTGAATAGCCCCACGAAAGACGCGGGGCACACACGGGGCTGAACGGTTTCGACTGCGTGTGTTGAGTTAGGGGAAGCGTGTCGGTGCAGGCAAGAGACCACCGTAAGCGTCGCTGCAAACCTATAAGCGCCGATTCCAATCAGCGCGACTACGCTCTCGCTGCCTAAGTAGCGAAGCGTGTCTGTCAGCCCGGGGTTGCCCTCGACCCGGTTCCTGGCATCAGCTAGAGGGCTTTACTGTTCGGCTCGGTCACGGAGTCGAATGGGACATCAAACAGTGACTGGGATCGTCATCCTGGCTTGTTCGCGAGACTGGGAGATCCAAGTAGAGACTTAGCGAACTGCACACGGAGAAGCCCTAGCGATTCAACGTAGGACCCGGGTTCAATTCCCGGCAGCTCCACAACAGGTCGGGCCGGAGAGCACACGCTCTCCGGCCCGACCTTTTTGCGGTCTTGCTGCGGCACTCTGCTGAGCGCCCGGGTCTTCTTGCGATCAGGAGCCGAAGAATCCCAGGTCGACCGAGCCGACGAAGCCGGGAGCTTCCTTGGCCAGCGGCTTTCCGTCCAGATCGGCAGGCAATGCAACGCCCAGGCTTTGGAGGATGGTCGGCGTGATGTCGGCGATCGTGTACGCGTCGGTGGTCTTGCCGGCCGCGTATCCCGCACCGCGTGCAATGACGAATGTCGTTGCTTCCGCCGGCGTCTGGCCACCGTGCCCTCCAGCAGGCTTGTGGCCGTGATCCGCAGTGACCAGAACCGTCCACTTCTCACCGGTCTTCGCGGCGCGTTGATCAACGGCATCGACAATCTTGCCCACCTGAGCGTCGACCGAGGCAATGGACTCTTCGTACGCAGCGCCGTTGGTGCCGCCGCTGTGCCCCGCGCCGTCCACCTGATCGAGTTGGGTGAAGATCAGGTCAGGTCCCTTGTCGGTGATGTCGCGGGCGACGGCGTCAGCGGTCGCAGCATCGGTGGCCGCTCCGGAACCTGCATCGGCAGTGGTGACGACAACGTCGGCTTTCGGCGTGCCGCTGGATGCGATGTTGTCGATGCCGCCCCAGGTGGAGATCGACTCGGTGAGCAGAGAGGGCTGTGCTGTTTCCAACCGTGTGAACACGCTCGGGTAGAGGTCGAAGCGGGCGCCTGCGTACGTGTTGTCCTTGACACCGTGCTTGGTGTCCCAGACGCCGGTCAGGATGGTCGACCACGACGGTCCGGAGATGGTGGTGTGGCCGAGGATGGAAGATTCTCCGCTGGTTCCTTCGGCGATCAGCTTCTGGAGACGGGGAGCGTCGGCGGTCTTGATGTGGCTGAGCATGGTGCCGTCAAGGCCGATGACAACTGTCTTCTCGGCGGCCGACGGATTGAGGTCGGACGATCCGGGAATTGCTGCAGCAGTTGCAGTTCCGGCAGCAACAGCGCCGGCGAGGAGGAGTGTGATAGCGGCTGAGGTGCGTGCGATTTTCTTGGTCACGCTAAAGATATTGCGATAGGACTAGACCAATTGCACTACCTGAATGCGAGGGTTGTCCGATTGTTCACGACGGATTCAGATTGGACTAGACCAATGTTTGCTCACGCAGCCCAGCCGTCAAGGGTGACGCTGACCGCGTGATCGAGGTGGAGGGGCTCTCCGCTCCACGCCGGTACGATCGCGTCGTCGGGTACGTCTCCGCGCAATAGGTCATCGGCGAACCCCTCTGTTGGCGGTGCTGGGTCGATGACGTCTCCATTGGCGTAGTGGAACTCGAACTTCTGCTCGCCGAGTGCAGAGATCGTGAACTTGCCGTCGTGCAGCGCGCGGTGGCAGGTACCGCAAAGCATGATCAAATTGTCCAAGTCCGTATTGCCGCCGCGTCCCCAGAATTTCACGTGATGTGCGTGCAGGAAGCGGGTCCGTCCGCATCCTGGTGTGCGGCAGCATCCGTCGCGGTAGTTCAATGCCAACATTTGTTTAGCGCTGACGACGCGAGTCCGCCGACCTAGATTCAGAACGCATCCTTCCTTGGTCGTTCCCAGGCGAAGCTTGGCGTTGCAGAGCACTTCCTCAGCGGCATTTTGAGGCAATGCGGGTCCGCTCGGCACTCGGACGGTGTTCGCTTCGTGGAAGAACACAACTTCGTTCGCGGCGGCCTTGGGCGTGCGGTCCGTGACTGCGGCGGTGGCGAGCTCTGCCATCGCGACGAGACCTGGCCCGATATTTCCGACCGGGTTCTTTGCGGCCTTCTCGTCGACGGGGCGGATGGCGGCGATTCGGGTGCGTTCACGTTCCGCCACAGATAACGCTGCGAGGATTCGGGCGCCGTCCTGCGCAGGCACGCGTCCTTTGATGACAAATTCGCCCGTATCCGGGTCCCAATGCCAGCGGACCTGAAGATGTTCGACCGCTTTGGTTTTGCCGGATTCGTTGTCGGTTGCTTTACGCAGACCTGCGGCGAGACGATCGATCTGGGCTGCGGGCGCCTCACATCCGAACCGAACCATCTGCTTTTCGTTGGAGGGCGTGGTGACCCGGGTGAGGGCGCGAACCTTCGAGTAGGACAGGCGGCCTTGCTCGAAGGCCTTCCGCATCTCGGGCAAAGGTCGGAGCGCTTTGGCGACGCGAACGTATTCACGGCCGGTGTGCAGGCTCATTCCGCACTTCCACGACAACCAGTGGGCGCACGAGTGAAGTCCCGGACCGGTCCATCCGCGGTCTTCGTCGAATTTCGACAGGAGGGTAAGGAATCGAGCCGTGGCCGCGGCGATCTGGCCGGCGAGGGCGCAGATTTCCGAGCCGAGCTGATCCACGTCGTCTCGGTTGGAACCCTGCGTATCTTCATCGATCAGTGCTGCGTTCTCGGTTAATGCTGCGTTCATGGTTGCCCCCCGGCTCGCGTCCGACATCATTTCGAATGTACGTTCGATGGTAGATGTGGGTGCCGACACCTTCACGGATACGGGGTGAAAGCGTCCCCGCGGGGACGTCTAACTGCTGCCGATCGAGTACTCGGCGTAGGTGCCGACATCGTCGAAGCCGAGGTTTCGATAGAGCTGTGCGCCGTCGCTGGACGCCTGAAGTACTGCTGTTCGGGCACCTCGCTCGCGGGCGATGTCGAGTGCGGCAAGGGTGACCGCCGAGCCGAATCCGCGTCGGCGAGCCGTTTCGAGTGTGACGACGCCATACAGGCCGGCGACGCCGGCGGCAAAGTGGACCTCGGCTCCGGCGACAGGCTGGGAGTTCGCGTACCCCACGACAAACGAACTCCGCGAACGCTCATCGAGGGCGGCATCAGCGGTGTCTTCGAAGAATCCAATTACTGCGGCTGAGGGCGGCGACCAGTTGGCGGCCATCACGGCGGCGTAGTCGGCGAGCTGGGTACGAGTAGTCACCCGATGAACGGAGAGTTCTGGGACAGGCGTCGGATGAGGGACGACGTCAAGGTCCGCCGTCATCGCTCGTTCTTCCTCGGAGCGCACGCAGCCGAGGGTGGACAGGCGAGCCCCGAGGTCAGAGGGATTATCGCGGGGTCCGGTCCACCAGGAGAACGGACGTCCGGTTGCCCGAATCGAGGCGAGGATGTCGATCAGTCGCCGATCTTCGGGCCCGTCGGCAGGTACGGCGAAGCGAGCACCAGCGATGATGTTGAAAGTGTCGTCGGCGAGGCCGCTGTCTGCGACGACAACGTCCGCAGTGACCGTGACCGATGCAGTCGGCAAGTGTTCATGCAGGTGGCAGGCATGGGAAACCAAGTTGGCGTCCATGGCGTCGAGGACGTCACCGACGAGTGCTTCACGATTCACAAAAGAAATTCTACGAACCCCATCCAAATGGTTTTCGGCTCCGAATGCCATGCATGACGCCCAACCGACGGCAACAGCAGGACGGTGACCAGCACCTGGTGGTGCTCGTGCTGCCTGGAGGAAAGGTCTCGAGCCATCGCCCGGCTCGCGCCTGGCACCTGTCCAACCTTCGGATGCGCCCGTTCACCGCTCAGCTTCGCCGCTCCGGTGTGAAAGCGGTGCAGGCCCGCTATCGGGTTCGTGGTTGGAACGGTGCCGAGCGCAGTCCGGTCGCCGACGCTCGAGCCGCACTCGACGCGATAACGAAACGTAATGCACAAGCTCGGGTGATTTTGCTGGGCCACTCGATGGGCGGACGGGTCGCCGCCGAACTGTGTGGCGATCCGGCGGTGGTCGGTGTGGTTGCGCTGGCGCCGTGGTGGCCCGATGGAACGTCGGTGAATCTGCGTTCGGACACACCACTGGTTGTGCTCCACGGCACGGCCGACTCGTGGACCGACCCGGCAGCGTCTCGTCGGAAAGTTGACGAACTGCAGAAGTCGGGTAAGAGCGCTGAATGGATCGGCATCGACGGCGCAGGCCACTTCATGCTCCGTCGGGCGGCGACCTGGCATCGCCTCGTCGCGGATGCAATCGCACGAATGAGTCGCGGGGTAGCCGCAACAAAGATGGGAGAACGACGATGAGTTCCGACAAGCGCAAGGTGGCCGTCGTCGGTAGTGGTGTCGCAGGTCTGACAGCGGCGTGGGTGCTCAGTAAGGACAGTGACGTCACCCTCTACGAAGCGGATTCACGGCTCGGCGGGCACGCGGACACCCATTCGGTCACCGACCCGGAAGGGCGAAGCCTCGCCATCGACACGGGGTTCATCGTTCACAACGATCGCACCTATCCGACATTGTTGCGATTGTTCGCAGAACTCGATGTGCCTACGCAGGAATCCGACATGAGTATGTCGGTCAGGTGTGGGGGTTGCGGTCTCGAGTACTCGGGAGGCCAAGGGTTGCGCGGCGTTCTCCCGACGCCGGGGCTCCTTGTCAACGGCAGCTTTCTGTCCATGTTGATGGAGGTCAAGCGCTTCCATCGCCGTGCCCGCGCCCTGCTCGACAACACGGATCCGTCGGCACCCGACCAGACACTGGGAGTGTTTCTGCGCAGCGGCCGGTTCTCCGACTACTTCACCGCTCACTTCATGACTCCGCTCGTGTCGGCAGTCTGGTCGTGTGATCCCGGCTCCGCGCTGAAGTATCCCGCGCGGTACCTGTTCTCGTTCCTCGATCACCACGGAATGCTGAGCGTCACTGGATCGCCGACCTGGCGAACAGTCACCGGTGGATCGGGCGAATACGTTCGTCTCGTCGCCAAAAGTATCGGAGATATCCGCCTGAACACGCCGGTTCGCGCCATCCACCGGTCCGAGGATCGCGTCGACATTCGTGACGGCGACGACCAGATCCAGACCTTCGACGCAGTTGTGGTCGCAACGCATCCGCAGCAAGCGCTGAAGATTTTGGCGGATCCGACGCCTGCCGAATCCCAGGTCCTCGGCGCAATGCCGTACTCCGTCAACCACACCCAACTTCACACGGACGAAAATGTGCTGCCCGGCAACACCAATGCGCGCGCGTCGTGGAACTACTACATCCCTGAATGCAACGCGAAGCCGGATCACGTTCTGGTCAGCTACGACATGACGAGGTTGCAGCGGCTGCCGGAGACCGGTCGGCGCTACCTGGTGACGTTGGGGGGAGACGAAATGGTGTCCCCGGACTCGGTGATCGATCAGATGACCTACGAGCATCCGCAGTACACACCCACCTCCGTCGCCGCTCAAGCGCGGCTTCCCGAGTTGGACTCGGACGTGCTCGCGTTTGCCGGTGCATACCACGGATGGGGTTTCCACGAGGACGGTGCACTGTCTGGCCTGCGCGCCGCCGAACGCGTCGGAGGTCGGTGGCCGTGACCGCACGCATGACGCCGTCCGCACCCATCACGCCGTCCATCGTTCATACGAGCATCCGACACGTACGAACGGAGCCGTTGCACAACGAGTTCGAGTACCGAAGCTACAGCTGGCTCGTCGACGTCGACGATCTGCCCGAGCTCCCGAAGGCACTGCGATCCTTGGCGAAGTTCGACGCCGGAGATCACCTCGGCGACCCCACCCGATCGATTCGTGCCAACGTCGAGTCTTTTCTGGCAACTAACGGATTGGAGTTCGCCGGCGGCCGCATCCTCATGCTTGCGAACGCACGTGTTCTCGGGCATGTGTTCAACCCACTGAGTGTGTTCTGGTGTCTGAACGACGACGGCAGTCAGCGGTGCGTCGTTGCCGAGGTTCACAACACCTACGGCGAGCGGCATTGCTACCTGCTCGAAACCGACGAACGCGGCGGGGCTCGCACGTCCAAAGAGTTCTACGTGTCTCCATTCAACGATCTGGACGGCGAGTACCGGATGCGACTTCCGCTACCCGACACCGCGCTCGCGCTCTCGATAGTTCTGGCCCGTGACGGCAAGGCGCCATTCGTAGCCACGGTGTCCGGTCGTTGTGTGCCGGCGACGACGCGCGAGATCGTCCGCAGTGCGCTCTCCATCCCGCTGGCTCCGCTGCGAGTCGCCGCGCAGATCAGATTTCAAGGAATCCGGCTGTGGGCCAGGCGCTTACCTATCGTTCCCCGACCGCAACATCACCCGCAGGAGGCAGTGCAATGACCACAACCACTCTCGGCACCGAACCTTCCGCTCACCCGATCGAATCCGAGCGGTGGCCGGGCGTTGCCACGGTGCCCAGCGGTTTCAAAGTGAGGGTTGCGTCGCCGGTTGCCCGCGCTCTGTTCCACAAGGCGGTCGCGCGCTTGCCGCTGCGCGTTCAGATGCCCAACGGCGAGTTCTCCGGTGGAGGTAGTCCGGATTCGCCGTTGATGGTCATCCACCGTCCAGATGACTTCGCTGCTCGTGTGGGCGACAGTGGGTTGATCGGATTCGGCGAGTCGTACATGGCGGGCGATTGGGAAGCCTCCGACCTCACCGCGGTCCTGGAAGTCTTCGCCTCCCGGGTGGCGACGCTGATTCCCGACTTCCTGCAGCGGCTACGAGGCCTCTACATTCCGAAGCAGCCTCGCAGTGAGCGGAATTCGACGCAGAACACGCGCTCGAACATCTCCCGGCACTACGACCTCTCGAACGAGATGTTCGAACTGTTCCTCGACGACACCATGACGTATTCCAGTGCTCTCTTCGAGGATCTGTCGGTGGGAGCTACCCCGTCGTGGGACGCGTTCGCAGCGGCTCAGCATCGGAAGATCGATCGCCTGCTGGACGGTGCGGGTGTCGGTCCCGGTTCGCGAGTGCTCGAAATCGGCACAGGCTGGGGAGAATTGGCGATCCGAGCAGCCGAGCGCGGAGCAACGGTGCGCTCAGTGACCCTGTCGGTCGAACAGCAGGAATTGGCGGCGAAGCGGATAAGCGCTGCGGGACTGGCTGATCGCGTTCAGGTCGACCTTCTCGACTATCGGCAGGTGCAGGGGGAGTACGACGCCGTCGTGTCGGTCGAGATGATCGAGGCTGTCGGCCACCAGTACTGGGGAAGCTACTTCCAGACGATCGACGCCCTGCTGGCGCCGGGTGGGCGCGCGGCGATCCAAGCCATTACGATGCCGCACGATCGGATGCTCGCGACCCGCAACACCTACACCTGGGTGCACAAGTACATCTTCCCCGGCGGATTTCTCCCGTCGGTGCGGGCGATAGAGGACGTCACCGAACGCATGACAACCCTTCGGGTGCGTGAGCGGATGTCGATGGGCGATCACTACGCGCAGACGTTGCGGCTGTGGGACGAGCGTTTCAGTGCTCGCACCGACGAAGCGTCCGCGCTTGGGTTCGACGCAGTGTTCGCGCGCATGTGGCATTTCTATCTCTGCTACTCCGAGGCAGGGTTTCGCTCGGGATATCTCGACGTCCAGCAAATTGTTCTCGATCGGAGGAACCAGCGATGACCGCCACGATGGATCGAACGGCGCAAGATGCCGGCGTTGCGGGCCGTCTCTCGGACATCCTCAGTCCACTTGTCGGCGGCGAACTTCCGGTGAGATTGACTGCTTGGGACGGCAGCACAGCAGGTCCGGAAGATGCTCCGAAAGTGACGCTCTACAGCCCGAATGTGCTGCGACGCTTGCTCTGGAATCCCGGCGAGTTGGGAGCGGCGCAGGCATATGTTCTCGGTGAACTCGACGTCGAAGGCGATCTCGGTGATGCGCTCACACACGTGTGGAAGGTCTCTGCCGAGCGGGGGCTCGGGTCGATCACCCCGACCCCGTCTCTCGTCCTGGCCGCGGTCAAGGCTGCGCGATCCTTCGGTGCTCTCGGGAGACCTTTGGCTCCACCGTCGTCGCAGGCTCAGGTGAAGGGCCGCTTGCACAGTCTCGCGCGCGACCGCGAGGCGATCGGGCACCACTACGATTTGTCGAACGATTTCTACCAACTGATCCTCGATGAGAACATGGCGTACTCCTCGGGCTATTGGACTTCCGACGCGCCGGAATACACGCTCGAAGACTCACAGACAGACAAGCTGGATCTGGTGTGCCGCAAGGTCGGCCTCGATCGAGCGCGAGGCCTACGGTTCCTCGATGTCGGCTGTGGTTGGGGCTCGCTGAGCCTGCATGCAGCGCGTGAGTACGGCGCTCGGGTTGTCGGCATCACGATCTCGGCGGAGCAGAAGGCTTTTGTCGACGCGAAGATCCGCGCACTCGGTTTGAAAGACTGGGTCGAGATCCGGCTCCAAGATTATCGTGAGATTCCGGACGGGCCCTTCGATGCGGTCGCGTCGATCGAGATGGGTGAGCACGTCGGTGAGGACAACTATCCGACATACGTGAAAGCGCTCCACGACAACGTTATTGCCGGTGGCCGTGTGCTGATTCAGCAGATGTCACGCACCGGTGCGCACCCCGGGGGAGGTCCGTTCATCGAGTCGTTCATCGCGCCGGACATGTACATGCGGCCGGTCGGTCGCACTGTTGCGATGATCGAGGAAGGTGGACTCGAAGTCCGGGACGTGCACGCCCTGCGTGAGCACTACGTGCGGACCGTCGACGCGTGGATCGAGACCTTCGAATCGAACTGGGATCGCGTCGTGGATCTCGTGGGTGTCGAAGTCGCTCGGGTGTGGCGTCTCTACCTCGTCGGCGGAGGAATGGCTTTTCGGGACGGCAGGATGGGCGTCGATCAGATTCTGTCGGTCCGGCCGCACGGTGATGGTCGATCGGATATGGAATCGGTCCGGCCGCAGTGGGTGTCGCGGCGATGAACGGATTCGACTGGGGCGCATTCGGAGTGGTCACGCTCACGAGCCTGTTGGCGATCGCCGTCGGAATGGCAGTGACAGCCACCATCGGTGTACGGATCGGGCGGCACAATGTTGTCGACGTGTCGTGGGGCGCCGGCTTCGTTCTGATCGCGCTCGTGTCCGCGATAGTGGGAACCGGCGACCTCTGGCGCCGGTTGCTGATGCTTGCGCTGGTGGCGATCTGGGGTCTGCGGTTGGCGACGCACATGGCGATCAGATCCCGCGGCAAGGGTGAAGACCCGCGGTACGAAGAAATGCTCGGACGAGCGACGGGTAATCGAACGCTGTATGCGATCCGCAAGATTTATCTCACGCAGGGGATTTCGTTGTGGTTCGTCTCCCTGCCTATCCAGGTCGCAGCAGTATCGAACGGTAGCTTCGGGCTTCTTGTTGTGCTCGGAATCGTGCTGTGGATTGTCGGCGTCACGTTCGAGACGGTCGGCGACCGGCAGATGGAGGAATTCAAATCCGATCCGGGTAGCCGTGGCCACATCATGGATCAAGGCTTGTGGGCGTGGACGCGGCATCCCAACTATTTCGGCGACGCATGCGTCTGGTGGGGGATCTTCCTCGTCTCGGCGTCCGTGTGGCCGGGAGTGTTGACTGTCCTCTCGCCGATCGCCATGACGTACTTCCTGGTCTTCGCCACCGGTGCGCGGTTGCTCGAGCGACATATGGAACAGCGTCCGGGTTATCGCGAGTATCAGCAGCGGACAAGTTACTTCATTCCGCGCCCGCCGAAAGCCCGATCCGGGACGTAGGCTCTTTCGGGTGAGGCGAGAGCATGGGTGATCTGAAGCTGCCGGGTGCGGTGGGAGCGGTTGCCGTCGGCGGAGCACTGGGGGCACTGAGTCGATACGGGCTGGGGGAGCTCTTTCCCCACATCTGGACGACGCTGGTCATCAACGTCGTCGGCTCGTTCGTTCTCGGTGTTCTCGCGGCCCTCCTCGTCCACAACAAGGTTGGGTACCTCTTTCTCGGCACCGGGTTCTGTGGCGGCTTCACCACTTTCTCGTCCTTCGCGGTTCACGCCGTGACGGAGAGTCCGTGGCGATCGATTCTCTATGTTCTCGGGACGCTGATTCCCGCGATCCTCGCCGCTGCACTGGGCAAAGGGCTCGGTGAACGCTGGATCCGCGCGCGGGACGGAGCGTCGGCATGACAGTTCTCCTGGTGGCACTCGGCGGCGGCGCTGGCGCGAGTGGCCGGTACCTGTTGGCGCGGTATGTACCCGCGTACAAGGGATTCCCGGCTGCGACGTTCGCCGCCAACGTGATCGGCTGCTTCCTCCTTGGATTGTTCACCGGGGCAGCTCTTTCCACCGAGATGGCCGCACTTCTGGCGACCGGATTCTGCGGTGGCTTGTCCACCTACTCGACCTTTGCGAACGAGAATGTCGGGATGGTCGAGAGGCGCCAGACGGCCCTCTCGCTGATCTACATCGTCGTCAGTTTGATCGTCGGACTGTCCGCTGCGTGGTTGGGAATCCAGATCACGGATTGACCGATCCGGCGTCGAGCGTGCACGCCACGCGGCCAGGGTAGACAATTGTCCACAGTCGCGTCGACACAGTGGTCGACCACCGGGCCGAGGGGGATTCGTGGCGCACGAACGAGCAGGACAAGTGGCTCTGCCAGAGGATCTGATCGACGTTCCTCATCTGGTCACCGCGTATTACACGCGCACCCCGGATCCCGAGAACCCGATGCAGCAGGTACTTTTCGGCACTTCAGGACATCGCGGTTCCAGTCTCGACGCGGCGTTCAACGAAGCTCACATCCTGGCGACAACCCAGGCGATTGTCGAGTACCGCGCTTCGCAGGGCATCGACGGACCACTGTTCATCGGCCGCGACACACATGCGCTCTCGGAGCCTGCCTGGCTGTCGGCCTTGGAGGTTCTGGTCGCCAACGACGTCGTCGTCCTCGTCGATTCACGCGATGCCTACACGCCCACCCCGGCGGTCAGCCACGCGATCTTGCGGTACAACTCGACGGGACCGGAGGCAAAGGCCGACGGCATCGTCGTGACGCCTTCACACAATCCGCCGCGTGACGGCGGCTTCAAATACAACCCGCCACACGGCGGACCCGCGGATACGGATGCGACGTCGGTTATCGCCGATCGAGCGAACGAGCTACTGCGCAAGGGGCTTTCCGGGGTACGGCGTGTCACGGCGGCGCAGGCGCTGGACCGCGTCGAACGCTACGACTTCCTCCGGTACTACGTCGAAGACCTCCCCTCTGTCCTCAACCTCGATGCAATCCGCGATGCCGGAATCAGGATCGGTGCAGATCCCCTCGGCGGGGCAAGCGTCGACTACTGGGGCGCGATTGCCGAAACTCATCGACTCGACCTCGAAATGGTGAATCCGCTCGTCGATCCGACCTGGCGATTCATGACGCTCGACACTGACGGCAAGATCCGCATGGACTGCTCGTCGCCCGACGCGATGGCGTCGCTGATCGGAATTCGGGATCGCTACGACATCGCGACCGGAAACGATGCAGACTCCGACCGCCATGGCATCGTCACGCCCGACGGCGGTTTGATGAACCCGAATCACTATCTCGCCGTTGCCATCGAGTATCTCTTCGCGAACCGGCCAGGGTGGCGCGCAGACACCAAGGTGGGCAAGACACTCGTGAGTTCCTCGATGATCGACCGCGTGGTCAGCAGTGTGGGCCGCGAATTGCTCGAGGTTCCAGTCGGTTTCAAGTGGTTCGTTCCCGGTCTGCTCGACGGGTCGGTGGGATTCGGCGGCGAGGAAAGCGCCGGTGCATCCTTCCTCCGCCACGACGGTTCCGTCTGGACGACGGACAAGGACGGCATCATCCTTGCGTTGCTCGCGTCGGAAATCACCGCGGTGACGGGAAAGTCTCCGTCAGCGCATTACGACGCGTTGGCCGAGAAGTTCGGGAGCCCGGCGTACGCGCGGATCGATGCGCCCGCGACACGCGCACAGAAGGCAGTCTTGGCGAAACTGTCTCCCGATCAGGTGAGTGCGACCGAACTGGCGGGTGAACCGATCACGGCGACACTGACCGCGGCGCCCGGAAACGGCGCGGCGATCGGTGGTCTCAAGGTGACGACAGAGAACGCGTGGTTTGCAGCGAGGCCGTCCGGCACGGAGGACGTGTACAAGATTTATGCCGAGTCGATGAAGGGCGCCGATCATCTGGCTCAGGTTCAGGCAGCGGCCAAGGACTTGGTGTCCGGCGTCTTGAAGGCGAACTAGCTCGCGGACCGCTCGTGTCGCCCGGCTAGAATTCCGGGCGACATGAAAACTCGTGCAGCCAAGCTGCCACAGGAAATTTGGGTACTGGTCGCCGCCAGCTTCGTCATCGCCCTCGGGTTCGGGTTGGTCGCTCCGGCTCTACCGCAGTTCGCGCGCAGCTTCGACGTATCGGTCACCGCCGCCACGATCGTGATCTCGTCTTTCGCATTCATGCGATTGGTGTTCGCGCCGATGAGCGGCACTTTGGTACAGAAACTCGGTGAGCGTCCGGTCTACATCGTCGGCCTTTTGATCGTCGCGGTCTCGACCGGTGCGTGCGCTTTCGCCGGGGAGTACTGGCAACTTCTGCTGTTCCGGTCGTTGGGCGGTATCGGGTCGACGATGTTCACGGTGTCGGCTCTCGGGCTGATCATTCGCATGTCACCGCCGGACAGTCGCGGCCGCGTCTCGGGGCTGTACGCGACAAGCTTTCTCATGGGATCGATCGGCGGCCCGCTGGTCGGCGGTGCGCTGTTGCAGTTCGGTCTGCGGATGCCGTTCATCATCTACGCAGTTGCGCTGGTGATCGCCGCGCTCGTTGTCTTCGTGAGCCTGCGTGGATCTCACCTGGCGTCACCGGACAAGGCTGTCGATGTGAAGTCGATGACTCTCACAGAAGGGCTCCAGTCGCCGGTGTACCGGGCAGCGCTCGGATCGAACCTCGCCTTCGGCGGGGTGATCTTCGGAGTTCGCGTTGCCATGGTCCCTCTGTTCGTCGTGGAGTTCCTCGACCGAGACCCGTCGATAGCGGCCTACGCTCTCACGATCTTTGCCGTCGGAAACGCGTTGGTGTTGATCGTGTCCGGACGACTCTCGGACCGCTTCGGACGCAAGCCCTTTGTCGTGAGCGGTCTGCTCATCTGCGGTCTGGGAACCATCGCAATGGGATTCACCGACAACCTTGTGGTGTTCTTCGCCATCGCCGCAGTGACCGGTGTCGGCTCCGGGCTCATGAGTCCGGCCCAGCAGGCCGCGGTTGCCGATGTTGTCGGATCGACGGCCCGAGGCGGACCCGTTCTGGCGGTATTCCAGATGATGTCCGACATCGGTGGGGTAGTGGCGCCGATTTGTGCCGGACTGATCGCCCAGCATGTGTCGTACTCGGCGGCCTTCGCGGTGATGGGAGCCGTAGTAGTCGTGTCGGCGACGGGTTGGTTGTTCGTTCCGTCGCGAACGAAGCCCGTCGAATCCGTCGTCGAAGATCTGACTGATGTGACGGTGCTAACGGATACTCCTGCGCGGACAAACCTGGACTGACCGGGCATTCTGTACTCTCGATCGGGTGGCAATTCGCATCGTGAGTCTTGTGGCCCGATTGGGTTTGGCGGCCGTTTGGCTGATTTCCGGGGGACTCAAGTTCTTTGATCCCGTGCAGACGAAGATCGCGGTGCGCGCCTATCAACTGTTGCCCGAGTCGCTGGTAGGTCCGGTGGCGACGGCTCTTCCCCTGGTCGAAATAGTGCTGGGCCTGCTGATCCTCGTCGGGCTGGCGGTGCGAGTATCCGCTGCGGTCTCGGTGGTCATCCTCACGGTTCTCATTGCGGTGATCATTTCGGTGTGGGCCAGGGGATTGTCCATCGACTGCGGATGTTTCGGCGGCGGAGGTGCAGCCGACGTCGGCGCTTGGGACTATTTGAAGGAGATTCTCCGGGACCTCGGCTTCTTGGCACTTGCCGTCTGGCTGCTCGTGTTCCCGCGTTCGCCGCTCGCATTGGGGCCCGGATCACGCGCGGCGTTCTCAGTGGATACTCAGTCTTCAGTGGCAAGGTAAGCAATCGGTAAATCGTTTCGACGCACGAAGGACTGCATCAGCGTGAGCACCAAGAGCAGCAAGAACAAATACTCGCCGGAACCGGTCTCGAGCCGCTCCACCTACATCATCGGTGGCCTCGCGGTGCTCGTGATCGCGGCCCTCGTCATCGGCGGTGTCTTGTGGACGAACAGCAAGAACAAGCCCCAGAACGACGGCTACGGCTCCGTGCAGAGTTCCGAAGTTGCCGTCACGGTGCAGGACAACGGAGTGGTGCTGCTCGGCAAGCCCTCCGCCGCGACGACCATTGATCTCTTCGAGGATCCGCTGTGCCCGGCCTGCGCTGCTCTCGAGCACCTCAGTGGCCAGGCTCTCGCGGCCGCCGTCGACAACGGTGACGTCGCCGTGCGGTACCACATGCTGAACTTCCTCAACCGGGCGTCGGGCAGCGGTGACTACTCCACACGGGCCGGCGCCGCTCTGCTCTGCGTCGCTCAGGGTGGTGACGCGATCGCGTACTCCGCATTCCACAACAAGCTTTTCGCGACCGACACGCAGCCTGCCGAGGGCGGCAGCAGCGATCACACCAACGACGACCTCGCCCAGATCGCTCGTGATGCGGGCGCATCCGAGGACGTGGCAACCTGCATCTCTTCCGGTACCAACGTCGAAGCAGCCGCGGCCAATGCTGCAGCCGCCAGCCAGGCGCTCAAGGATGTCGGGTCGAACGGGACGCCCACGGTAGTGGCGAACGGCAAGATCGTTGACACGGGCAGTAGCGACTGGGTTTCCAAGCTCTCCTCCTGAGTTGAAGCGGCCGCTCGGACGAGGAGCGGCCGCTTCGCTCTGACCAGGCGATTTGTTGCCCAGGAGTCAAGTGGTGTAACTTTCTTCCAGCAAGCGGAAAGCAGTAAAGCCGCTTCGAGTTCGACTGTTAGAGTGAATTGAATACGGGGCTATGGCGCAGCTGGTAGCGCACCACACTGGCAGTGTGGGGGTCAGGGGTTCGAGTCCCCTTAGCTCCACCAAAAAAGACCAGGTCAGAGGATATTCCTCCGGCCTGGTCTTTTCGTATTCGAGGATGTTGTCCTAACTCTGTCCTACGGCCTCAGAAAGTGCGGCCGAAGCGGCCACTAACCGATCGTTCGACACTCGCCCGTAGACCGCCTGAGTCATCCGTTCCGAGTGGCCGTGCCAGGCAACGACTACGTCGGCGGGGACTCCGGCTGCGCGCATACGTGACACCGACGAATGCCGGAGGTTCCGCAGCGTGATCTTCGACAGTCCGGCCTCGCGGCGCTGCTGTGCGAACATTCGCGAATACTCCTTAACTGGTAATCCTTGGACCTGACGCCGATGAAATCGTGGGCGGTTTCCTGACCGATCTCGGTCAACCACTCGACAACCTGCACGACGACATCGTCGCTCAGCGTGTGGTCGGGGAATTGCTCGACGTACTGCACGATCTGGAGGTAGTCGCGCGGCGAGCACGCCGTCAGATCGACAAGGCTGAGCAGCGGCGAGCAGCGTTTCACCAGCGGATCACACACCGCGATGATGCGGCTGACCGTGAGGCAGCCGAGCGGGAGCAGCGCTGCGCCGAGGAATCGGCAGCGCGTAAAGCGCTGGAGGACAGGATCTCTCGGGTCAGACTGTGTGCCGAACAGCACGGCTTGATCCTGGAGAAGGTTCCGAATTACGACGCCGTCGGTGTGGAGCGGTGGCGACTGGTCACCTCCGAACGAGGTAACCGACTGCTTCCGCACCGCTTCGATGATCCAACCGCCTGGCGCGCCCTGGAAGTCTTGTCCGAGGTGGACGGCAATTCGTGGTGCTACCTGAAAGCGAGGGACCACTCCGACAAGTCGAGCAATGGCTCACCCACCACTGAGGGTTGCGGGGGATGTAGCCAGCTGTTCAGGTGAGCGGCGACCCTTTCACCTGAACAACGTTGTTCGCTAACCGGGTGAAATGTGAAATGTAGTCTGTGAACCGTGCCCAAACGGACAAACGAGTTCCAGGAAATCGTCGCAATCATTCATTCCCATCTCAGTGCGGGTGCGACAGTCACGGAGTCGAAGATGCTCAGAGATCTGGACTCTGGGAACTTTAGGGAAGTAGATACGTGCATCGAAAGCGTGACTGCTGGACATCCGGTCATAGTGAGCATCGAGTGCCGAGCCCATAAGCGCCCGCAAACAGTCAGTTGGGTGGAAGAAATGCATAGCAAGCATCTGAGGCTTCCCACAAATGTCTTAGTTCTCGTTTCGTCGTCAGGGTTCACCCGCTCAGCGATCGAGAAAGCTCGACAATTCGGGATCACTACCGCAGTTCCTGGAGAAATCGAACCGGGAAGGTTCGGCACCGAGGTGGTGGGGAAACTCGACGCGATCTGGATGAAATCCTTCACTCTGACCGTGGGGAAGGTGCGCCTGTGGGTCGAGGAAAGCGCTGACCGCCCGGCCGAAATCGTGGTGCCCTTTCTCGATACCTCACTCTTCTTCGAGGATGGGGACTTCGCGATGTCGGCACAAGATCTTGCGCAAGGATTCATGAGCTCGGTCGACCTGGAGAACGATGCGATGCGCGATGCGCTTGGTGACGAGGAGTTTTTCACCATCGGACGCGATCCGGCTACGGCCTTAGAGCCGGAGTCGGGTGAAGCAGTCGATCTCTACCTGAAGAAGGAGGAGCCGACCGGAAACTACTTGCGCAAGATCACCCGTATTGAGATCACCGGTCCGGCGGAAGTCACTGTCGCAGAGATCCCTCTCACTCATCGTGAACTCAACGGAACCGGCTATTCGGCTGGAGCTGCAAAGCTCGGTGATCGGGCGGTGTTGGTAGTCGCGACAGAGACACCAAGCGGCGAAACAAGCCTCACCGCACGATTCGACGCTCCCTAACTAGCTGTCTCGGCTTACTCCATCCCAGGTAGGAAACTGTTCAGGCCGTGTGCGGTCCGTCGAAACAACCTTCCATCGTCCTAACGGCTTGGGCACGCCGCCGCCGCCGAACTTAAATCGAGTTTGTCTCTGCCACCATTTCCGAGCGGAACTCAACCGGTACCACTGCCAGACCTGCACGTTCGGCTCGACGAGATTGGACCGTACAAACTCGCTGCGAACGTGGTCCCGCGCGAACAGCCCCCGTACCTGGGACTCGTTGTGTCCGATGCCAAACCACACTCGGCCGGAATCGTCGTCGTAGACCTCAATCTCACAACGCAGCGGCTCGCTGGTGTTATCGAATCGGTCGGCCGACTGGCTGAGGTCCTTCCATTTCGGCTCCACTTGATCGTCCACCCACAAGTAGGTCCGAACGTCGTATCGAGTACCGAAACCGGAAGCATGAACCGACGGCTCGAACTTCCGCAAACCTCGGTCGCCGTTGATATGTGTCACCACCCCTGACCTGTTGCTCTGAAACATCAGCGCTTGAACGTCCGCTGTCCGGTTTCGTCGGTGCTCTCTGGTGTCCCGCAACAAGGCCACGAGCGCCACGAGGAGCGCCAGAACTGCGATCAGTATTGTCACCATCTCAGTTCGCCATCGATCCGCCTTGGAGGCACTCAGCCGCGTAGTCCATAGACCCGTCGCTGTAAATGCCGGTGCCCGGCTGGTAGAGCGAAGCATCAGCGCACCCGACGAGTTCGCTACCGCCAGTTCCTGTGGCTCTGCCTTCGGAATCAATCGAATTGGGGTACGGGTTCGGCAGCTTATCGACTGGATTCGTCGTCGGTACGGATTGCGGAGCTTCTGTCGTGGGCTTCGGTGCCGAGGCGGTGCTTTCAGCTGTGGCGGTGACCAGCGTTCCCTCCGGCACCCGCCACTCGATCCGAACATCTTGCCCGCTGAGATTGGACTGATAGCCGATGAACCGCGCCGTGTGCGGAATGTCGAGTGTCACCGCGCCGTCGGCGGAAGAATTGGCGGGTAGGTCGATGAACTTGCTACTCCCCGGGCTCGAACAGGGATTCGCGTCAGACAACGCGATATTCTTGACGACTTTGCCGCCAGCGTCGACGTAGTAGAAATCGGAAGGCCACAGCCACTCAGTGCTTGGCGCAGCACCGATCTCAATGAATGCGGAGAATCGATTCTTGCTGACGAGTCCAGGATGCTCACTGTTGAGCGGACAGCCCTCGATCGAGAGAGCTGTGTCGGACACGGCGAGCAAGAGCGCGCCGGTTTCATCCTTCACCTCAGCTCGCTGGCCGAGGTCGACCTCGACAGCCCCACGCTTGTTCGTTAGATCGGCTGAGGCCGTGACGGACTGCGATGACGCTTCGGGGCGCGCCGCGCCGTCGTCGGTCGATGAACAAGATGTAGCGAGGACGCTCGCCGCGATGGCACTCAACAACAGTGCAGGTACACGAGGATTCATGCTCAGATCAAACCAGACCAACTGGACGCATTGTCTCAAGAGGTGCGATCGACGTCGGCAGTCAGGACCATCGAGGCGCGGGCGTCATCGCCTGAGCGTGTCCTACTGCTGTCCTAGGACACCTGACTACTGCGGCACACGTACTAGACACATCAGACGGAAAAGACTGAAAGCGTGGACGTTTCGGAACGCACTGAACGCACGCTTACAGGTCGATTCACACTGGCAGTGTGGGGGTCAGGGGTTCGAGTCCCCTTAGCTCCACCCGAACAAATGCTCTGCACCAATCGGTGCAGAGCATTTGTTGTTTCGTGCGCAATACTGTCCGCGGTGAGGCTTGATCATCCCGTGCATTCTCGGCATGGGGACCGTCGGCGGAACGGAGAACCATGAGTGCACACGTGGCGATAATCGGGGCAGGATATGCGGGCGTCATGGCAGCGAAGCGACTGCTGCGAACTCGGTCGGACATCACGGTGAGCGTCGTGAATCCGCGCCCACACTTCGTGCAAAGAATCAGGCTCCATCAGATGATCGCGGCTGGCTACGACGCGACGGTCTCGTTCGACAGGGCGCTACCGCGTGCGGCACACCGAGTCTTCGGAGAGGTGACGACGATCGAGGCGGCGCGCGGCAGGCTCACCCTCGACGACGGAAGCGTGCTCGACTACGACTACTTGGTCTACGCAGTCGGAAGTAGGCAGTTACCCAGCACGATCGCCGGGGCGGACGAGCACGGGTTCGGCGTCGCCGAATTCGAGGACGCGGTCCGCCTCTCGTCCAGGCTGGCGACTCTCGACGAGAAGGCTGCGGTCTGCGTTGTCGGCGGCGGTCTCACCGGGATCGAGACTGCCGCAGAATTGGCTGAGCAGCGAAGCAGCCGAATCACTTTGGTGACCGGAGGAATCTTGGCCCCGGATCTGTCAGATCGTGCTCGATCGGCAATTCTCAGAACATTGACCGACCTTGGGGTTGATATTGTCACCGAATCCCGGGTGACTCGGATCGACGGTTCGTCCTGCGAGCTAGCGGGAGGTGTACGGGTTGAGGCCGATTGCACGATTCTCGCGACAGAATTCGGTGTCCCCGAGCTGGCGCGCCGAAGTGGCCTCCCGGTCGACGATCTCGGTCGTCTGAAGGTCGACGATCGACTGGAATGCTCGTCCCACCCCAACATCTTTGGTGCGGGCGATGGCGTCGCAGTCGGTGATCTTTCACTGAGGATGAGTTGTCAGGCCGCGATCCCCTTGGGAGTCCATGCGGCCGAAACAATCCTGCATCGACTCGACGGCTCCCCACCGTTGCCGGTGCTTCCGAAATTCGCCGGGCGATGCATCAGCGTTGGGCGGCGACAGGGGGTGTTCCAGCGGACCACTCGCGCCGACGAAGCAACGGGCATGTTTATTGCAGGCAGGGCGGGTGCATTCGTCAAGGAAAGGGTCTGTTCGTCGACGACCGAATGGGCTGTCACTCCACGCCGCTCTCCCTTCTACAGCTGGACGTGAGCCGCAGTTGGTCACGCTCGATCGCAGACTCGATCGATGATCGCCGCAGTCTTGCGGACGTACGGTTGACGGACGATGTCTTCGTGACACGCGTCGACGTCGTCGAATTCGAGGGAGCCCGTGGCGATGAGTGACCAGATCTCACGTCCACGGTTGTTGGTGGATCCACGGATCACCGTGACAGGCGCGGCGCACGTTCGCATCCGATGCTTCCGGAGCGCCTGGCCGCCGATGTAGAGGAACACCGTCCACTGGGTGGCCGGTGGGTACTGCAGAATGCCGGCGAAGAGCGTGCGGATCCACATCGCCGCGACGGTGCGCCTGGTCGGCTTCCATCGAGTATTGGTGGATGGTTGTGGTGCGAGATCGACGATCGACGGATCCAAGCTGATGCCCGCTCGACCGGCCAGTCGTGCGGCAGTCTCGGTGGAGATTCTGGTGTCGAGAACGGTGACGTGCTCGACAGTGTCACCGGACTCGGACAGCTGTGACGCCATCTCCAGCGCCACGTAGCCGCCGTACGAGTAACCGGCGAGGAGGTATGGCCCGGTGGGCTGAATCTTCTTGATTTCGAATATGAAACGGCGGGCGCTTGCTTTCACTGACCGGTCGGGTAGTCCGCGAGATTCGAAGCCATGTGGCTGAAGTGCGTAAACCGGCCGATCGGTGTGAAGCGCTTTCGACAAGGTGGACAGCGTCGTCGATGGGCACCCCGCTCCGTTCATGATGAACAGCGGTCGCCCGGACCCTTCGAGCTTCAGCGGAACCGTCGTGTTGTGACAGACACGATCATCGGGATCGATTCTGCACCGATCCAACAGCGCTGCAAGGTCTTTGACGGTGCTGGCGGCCGCGAACTCCGCCGCTGTGATCCGGATCCGGAACATGTCGTGAATCTTTGCCACCACTTCGGTTGAAGCAAGCGAATCGCCACCGAGTTCGAAGAAGTCGTCATCACGGTCGATGGAGTCGATACCGAGAATCGACTCCCAGATCGAGGACAACCACAATTCGGCGGGCCCGGCGAGAGTCGGTGGAGTGGACCGCACCTCGACGGAGGGCAGCGCTGTTCGATCGACCTTTCCTCTTTCGTTGCGCGGCAACGCTGGCATCAGAACAAAATGTCGGGGGAGCATCCAGGCCGGCAGATATGTCGCCAATTCGCGCCGCATCTCGGCGCCCGACCGTGCCATCGCGGCTTTGGTCAGGACCACGTAGGCGACAATCTCCGGTCGATCGTTCTCGAGGACGACAGCCACGAAAACATCGGCGACGCCGGGAATTCGACGAATATGCGCCTCGACTTCCATCGGCTCTACCAGATAGCCCCGAATCTTGACGGCGTCGTCGACGCGTCCTCGCAGTTGTAGTTCGCCGCGTTCGTCGATACGGCCCCGGTCACCGGTCCGGTAGATGTTCACTCCGTCGCCGAGGCGCGTGAATCGTGCCGCAGTGCGATCCGGGTCACCGTGGTATCCATCGGCAAGATCGCTCGAGACAACCTGTATCTCGCCGATCTCTCCGTCGGGGAGAGGCACGCCGTTCACATCGACGATCTGTACGTCCTTGCCGTCGCGAGCACGTCCGGCCGGAACCACTCCGACGGGTAGTTCGGAATGTGGTGGGAACGCGTTGTACGCGACGACACCGGTCTCGGTGGTGGCCAGCCAGTTGACGTACGTGACGCGAGCGAAGCCGTGACTGCGATGGCGCGCGTAATCCTCGCCGTGCACTGCTTCCCCGTACGTCACGACGACCCGCAGCGATCCGAGCGAATTATCCTGTGCTTCATCGGATTCGAGGCTTGACCACGCCCGCAGGAATGACGGCGCGCAGTGCGCGGTCGTGATCGAATTCTCGATCAGCCAGTCGTCGATTCCCGAAACTCCGTCTATGCGTGGATCCCAGCAGTAGACGGTGACGCCGTTCATCAGTCCCATGATCAGGGCCGTGATTCCGGCTCCGAAACTGACGGGCAAGAGGTTTCCGATGTGATCGTCGGGGCGCAGGTCGATTGCTGCGGCGAGTTCGTCGGCTTTGTTCAGGCACATGGAGTGGCTCAACACGACTCCCTTGGGCGCTCCACTGGTCCCTGATGTGAACGCGATCATGGCAGGGTCGGAACTCGATGGTTCCAGCGCGTTGTCGAAACGGAAGCCGGTTGCGGCCGATTCGTCGAGGATCGACTGCAGCGCGACGGCGCCCGAGGCGCTCATGATGTGCGCTCGCCGGGCCTCGGGGAGTTGTGGGTCGATCATGACCAAGGGCCGACCGGAAATCAGAGTAGCGAGGATGGCGGGCACCGACTCGGCGGTTGGTTCGAGATCGACCGCAACCGGGCGAGCCCCGTGTGACCCACGTAGGCGAAGTTCGCGGACCAATGCATCGGTCCGGAGTTCGAGTTCGGCGAAAGTGATCCGGTCGCGCGGAGTCACGACGGCAACGGTGTCGTGCTGCATCGAGGTGACTCGGCGCCACCTCGACTCGATCGTCTCGTCGATGACTGCATAGCGAGTGCGCTCGAGACCTAAGTCGACAACCTTCATCACAGTAGCTCCGTCCGACTTTCAGCTATCTTTGAGCAAAGACTACATAAGGTTTGTGAAGTAGGTCCATAACAAACCGAAAGTAGTTTTACATACGTCCCCATCCTCCAGTCCGTCAGCTCCGAATACCTTGAGGAACCAATGCCGATCGAGCGTTGTACAGACGAGGAGCAATGACATGAAGTGGTCGGGGCGAAGTGCGATTGCGATTGCGGGAGTGTGCGCCGCAGCGACGCTGTTTTCGGGAACCGCGCAGGCGAGCCCACTCTGGGAACCTCTGCAGCCGGTGGCGAACCTGGACGTCGCGCGCTACGTAGGGGAATGGAACCAGGTGGCGGCGATTCCTCAGCCCTTCAACCTCGCGTGCGCGAAGGACACCCGGGCGAGTTACGGGATCGTCGATTCGTCGAACGTGAGCGTGAAGAACACGTGTACGACGTGGACCGGCCAAGCCAACGAGATCGTCGGGAATGCCCGAGTTACCGATCCAGCAACGGGTGCCCAGTTGCATGTGAGCTTCCCCGGGGTGCCCTCGCAGGAGAGTTTGGACGGTCCGCCCAACTACATCGTCACGTATATCGCCGACGACTATTCGTGGGCACTGGTGGGCGATCCACTCAGGCTTTCCGGGTTCGTGCTCTCACGGTCCCCGATTGTCGACGCGGCCGGCTGGAGTGAGATCCGTCGGGTCGCCGAATCCCGTGGATACAACGCGTGCACGATCTTGACGTCACCGACCACCGAGGGCACGTCGGACATCCGTCCGCTCTGCACGGTGTGAGTCTGCTGTCAGCGTGAACCTTCCGGAGCCACACTCCACTACGATCACTGATCGGTACGTGTGGTTTCGGAAGGTTGCGTGGTGGCGAAGAAGCAGATTCCCGTAATAGTCGTCGCAGGCTTTCTCGGTTCGGGAAAGACGACGCTGCTCAACCATCTTCTGCGCAACAACGACGGTGTACGCATCGGCGTGATCGTCAACGACTTCGGCTCCGTCAACATCGACTCGATGATGGTCGCCGGTCAGGTCGATTCGATGGTCTCTCTCAGTAACGGCTGTTTGTGCTGCGCTGTCGACGTCTCGGACATGGACGAGATGCTGAACAAGTTGGCGCACCGGCAATCCGGGATCGACGTCATCGTCATCGAGGCGAGCGGGCTTGCTGAGCCGCGGAACATGATTCGACTCGTCCTCGGAAGTGAGAACCCGTCTGTCGTCTACGGCGGCCTGGTGGTCCTGGTCGACGGAGCCAATTTCTCCACCGTTCGCCGCGAACATCCCGAGCTCGATCAACATGTCCGCCTGGCAGACCTGGTGGTAGTCAACAAGATCGACAGCGTTCCGGTCTCCGAGCGCGAGAGATTCACGGCCGGAATTCGCGAGTTGAATCCGCGAGCGCCGATAGTGGAGACGGCGCATTCACGGATAGACCCTGCTCTGCTGTTCGATTCCGGTGAGGTGACCCCTCCCGCTCCGGGCGATCAACTGAGCCTCGACGAGCTCCTGCGCGAGGGGCACGACGACGATCACGAGGACGGCTCGTGTCACCACGATCACCTGCACCACCGCTACGAATCGGTTGATTTCACGTCGGAGATGCCACTCGATGCCAGGGCTCTGACGCATTTCCTCGAGAATCAACCGCCGGGGGTGTACCGCATCAAAGGATTCGTGAACTTCGAGATTCCGGGTTACACAGGAAAATTCGAGATCCAATCGGTGGGTGATCATGTTCGGATCACGCCGCTGCGGTGGAAGTCGGGCGAACCTCGAACCACGCAACTGGTTGTGATCGGTACCGGGATGGATTCGGGAGCGGTCGGCAGCGCACTCCGCGCCTGCGTGCGCGAGGAAACGGTCGAACCGCACCCCGACGCCATGCTGGGATTGCACCGCTATACCGTCGGGGCGTGAGTGAATCAGATGTATCCGTGTACGAAGCGATTCGGCGACGGCGAGACGTTCGCGCCGAGTTCTCGGGAGAGGTCATCCCCGACGAAACTCTGATGCGCATTCTCGACGCCGCCCATCGCGCGCCGAGCGTGGGAAACACGCAACCGTGGGATTTTGTCGTCGTTCGTAATCCGGAGACGCTCAATACCTTCGCGGCACATGTCGCCGATGCCCGGCTGAAGTTCGCACAGTCTTTGCCCGAGGATCGCCGATCGACGTTCGACCCCATCAAGATCGAGGGAATCGCCGAGAGCGGTACCGGCATCGTCGTCACTTACGACCCATCACGCGGTGGCCCGAACATCCTCGGCCGTCATACCGTCGACGACACCGGACTGTTCTCGGCGGTACTCGCAATTCAGAATTTGTGGCTCGCCGCGGTAGCCGAGGAGATCGGCATCGGCTGGGTTTCGTTCTATGACGAGAAGTACCTCACCGAACTCATGGGCATTCCGTCACCCGTACGCCCCATTGCGTGGCTGTGCGTCGGGAAGGTGACGGAGTTTCAACAGGTTCCGGATCTCGAGCGCTTCGGATGGCGACAGCGCCGGCCATTGGCCGACGCTGTCCACTACGAAACCTATTGAGTTGTACCGGGTGGCCTAGCGCGCGGGACGGCCCCCGGTGGAGCCTGCGGTGCGAGCGCCGCCGCCGGTGCGGGGACGGCGAGCGCCGCCGCCTGCATGTTCCTGACGGGCAACTCCGCCGGTGCGAGCACCGCGTGACTGACCGCCTTGTCCGGAGCGCGCCTGACCCGAACGTGCTGCGCCGCCGCGTCCACCCTGGCCGGCGGGACGCTGTCCGCGTCCACCGTTCGGCTGGGCCGGAGCCTTCGGAGCCGGCGTCACGTGCGGTGCGATGTCGCCGACCAACTTGACGACGTGCTCGGAGCTGGCAGTCGAACGAACCGGGGTCACCTTGATGGCCGCCTTACGCATGAGGATCGCGAGATCCTTACGCTGCTCGGGCAGAACCACGGTGACCACGTCGCCGGCGCTGCCTGCTCGAGCGGTGCGACCACTGCGGTGCAGGTACGCCTTGTGCTCGGCCGGCGGATCGACGTGGACGACCAACTCGACGTCGTCGACGTGGACGCCGCGCGCTGCGACGTCGGTGGCGACGAGGACGCGCGCTTCACCGGCGGAGAATGCCGCCAGGTTACGGTCGCGAGCAGCCTGAGAGAGGTTGCCGTGCAGGTCCACTGACGGGATGCCCGACTCGGTGAGCTGGCGAGCCAACTTGCGTGCCTGGTGCTTGGTGCGCATGAACAGGATGCGACGACCGGTACCGGAAGCGAGCTTCTCGACCAGAGCCTTCTTGGCTTCGACGCCGTCGACGTCGAACACGTGGTGAGTCATCGCGGCGACGGGGGAGTTGGCCTCGTCGACCGAATGCATGACCTCGTTCTTGAGGAAACGCTTGACGAGCTTGTCGACGCCGTTGTCCAGCGTTGCCGAGAACAGAAGGCGCTGCCCGTCCTGCGGGGTGGACGAGAGGATGCGGGTGACGACGGGCAGGAAGCCGAGGTCGGCCATGTGGTCGGCCTCGTCGAGCACGGTGATCTCGACGGCGTCGAGGCTGACGAATTTCTGCTTCATGAGGTCTTCGAGGCGACCGGGGCAGGCGACGACGATGTCGACTCCGGCCTTGAGAGCCTGAACCTGGCGGTGCTGCGAGACGCCACCGAAGATGGTGGTCACGCGCAAGTCGTATGCGGCGGCCAACGGTTCGAGGGTTGCGGTGATCTGGGTGGCGAGCTCACGCGTCGGTGCGAGCACCAGGCCGAGCGGTCGACCCGGACGACGCTTGCCTCCGGACAGTTCGCCGGCGAGGCGGGAGACCATGGGGATGGAGAACGCGAGGGTCTTGCCGCTTCCGGTCTTTCCGCGGCCCAGTACGTCGCGCCCCGAAAGAGTGTCGGGGAGGGTGTCGATCTGGATCGGGAACGGAGAAGTGATTCCGCCGTCTTCGAGAGCTTTCACCAGCGGTGCGCGCACACCGAGGGCTGCGAAGGTGGTAGCGGGCGTAGAGATGTCAGACAAGTGTGTTCAGAGCCTTTCGGGCACGTGTTCGTGCCCGGATGCCGACACGGGAATTAACCGGTCGAACAATCAAGCACAGTGGTGGCGGCGCTGCCGGTCGGCAGGCTTCTTCGCCGTAAGAAGAGCGGGTGCATTGAGCACTCAGCAAGAAAATTTGCGTTCTACGACGCTGGATGCCCGATTTCAGGCACCTAGTGATCGCAACTCTACCTTCTCGGAGCGTTCGACCTACAACCCGACCCATTCGGAGACGCCGTTCGCGAAGTGTTGCCGCTTCCAGATCGGTACCTCGTGCTTGATGCGCTCCACCAGTTCGGCGCACGCGGCGAACGCCTCCGCTCGATGCGGGGCGGCGACGGCGGCGACCAGTGCGAGATCACCGATCTCGAGGTGACCGACGCGATGGATCGCAGCAACCGGCAGGCCGGTCGAGGCTGCAACCTCTTGGCAGCACGTCTGGAGGAAGCGTTCGGCATCCGGATGCGCTTGGTACTCCAACGCTGAAACTGCTTGACCTCCATCGTGATTGCGCACCGTTCCCGTGAACACCACAACAGCGCCGTTCTTCGGACCGGCAACGGCGGCGTCGACGGTGTCTGCGTGAATCGGTTGCTCGGAGATCCGAGCCAGTAGCTCACTCATCGTGTGCTCCTCCGCCTGCGACCTGCGCGAGCAGGTGATCGATGATGGGTTCGAGGACGGCGAGACCGTCCTTCACTCCACCGGGAGAACCCGGAAGATTGACGATGACCGTCGTACCTGTGAGACCTGCCACACCACGGCTCAGTGACGCGTGCGGGGTCTTCTCGAGGCCCTTGGTTCGGATCGCTTCTGCGACCCCGGGCAACTCACGGGTCAAGACTGCCCGGGTAGCTTCCGGCGTTGCATCCGTGGGGGAAGCACCGGTGCCGCCGGTGCTGATGACAAGCGACGGGGAGCCCTCCTTGGCGTCAGCGATGCCTGCCGCGATGTCTGCGTCGGCGTACACAAGCGGTCCACGCACCTCGAAGTCCCGCTCGCGTAGCCAGGCTGCGATCGTCGGTCCGGTGGTGTCGGGTCTGGTTCCGTTGGCACCGCCGGTGGAAGCGACGAGGACGGTTGCGGACCGTGGCGAGGCGAAGGCGTGCGCCGGAGATGTCTGTGAGTTCTGAGTGCCGCGGGTCCAATGTCCGTGTTTACCACCGTCTTTGGTGAGCAGGCGAACACCGTTCATAGTGGCTCCGGGATCGACCGCTTTGACCATGTCGTGCAAGGTCAGGCCGGCTACCGCGACGGCGGTGAGTGCTTCCATCTCGACGCCGGTCTGTCCGCGAGTCTTTGCCGTCGCTTCGACGGTGATCGAGGTTTCGGTGAACCCGAATTCCACCTTGACCGACGAAAGCGCGAGCTGATGACACAACGGGATCAGCTCTGACGTCTTTTTTGCACCGGCGATTCCGGCAATGCGCGCGGTGGTGAGGACATCGGCCTTGGGCATGCCGTCGGCGCGGACGAGGCGAACTACCTCGGCGGTCGTGACGAGTTCACCGGCAGCGACGGCGATGCGCGTCGTCTCGGCCTTGGCGCTGACGTCGACCATGCGCGCTCGGCCTTCGCTGTCGACGTGTGTCAATTCGGTCATGAGTGTCCTTTGAATCAGATCGAGTGAATCAAATCGAGGAAGTCGAGAGCGGGAGGACGTCGACGAGATCGCCCGCGCCGAGTTCGGTCACGGCGGCGGGGATGTCGATCAGGGCGTCGGCCCACGCCATGGCTGCAACGAGGTGCGAGCCGGGTCCGGCCACGAGTTCGATACCGTCCGCAGTTCTGCGCGCGCGCAGGAACTGGCGCTTGCCATCCACCGAACGCAGCGGTGCAGTAAGTGGCAGCCGTTCGCGCGGGATCTCGGGCAGACCCGCGGCCCGGCGCAGTTCGCCGCGGGCGAAGACCTCGAACGAGACCATCGTGCTGACCGGGTTGCCCGGGAAACTCAGGACCGGCACTTCGTTCACCACTGCAGTGCCTTGCGGGCCACCAGGTTGCATTGCGACGTGGCCGAAGTGTGCACCCAGAGGGGTGAGAGTTTCCTTCACCACCTCGAAATCGCCCATGGACACCCCACCGGAGGTGAAAACCAGATCGGCGACCGAGGTTGCGTACGAGAGTAATTCGCGGAACTCGGCGGGGTCGTCGCTGCTTCGGGCGACGGATACGACATCGGCGCCGTTGGCTTCGGCCAATGTTGCCAAAGCTGGTCCGTTGGAATCGTAGATCTCGCCGGGTTCGAGAGTTGTTCCGGCACTTTTCAGTTCGGCGCCCGTCGTAATTATCGCGACCCGTGGCTTCGTGTACGTGTCGAGCGAGGCCAGGCCCACAGCGCTCAGCGCGGCGATATGGCGAGGTTCCAAGTGTGTTCCGGCCGTGACCAGTAGCATTCCGGCAGTGATGTCGCTGCCACGTTCGCGAACGAATTCGCCTACAGACCTGCCCCGTTCGATGGTGACCACGTGTTCGGTGACGCCCGTGGTGTCCTCGACGGGAACGACGGCGTCGGCACCCTCGGGGAGCGGCGCACCGGTCATGATGCGAAATGCCGATCCTGGAAGGTGTTTCGGTGGTTTTCCGCTTCCAGCGGCGATCACGCCTCGAACCGTCAGTGTGGTCGGAACCGAGGCCACAGAAGCAGCATCGACCGCATATCCGTCCATCTGTGAGTTGCGGAAGAGGGGCAGGTCCACCGGCGATGCGATATCCGAGCAAGTTATGCGCCCCAACGCTTCTGCCGTCGGAACCGCCGACGGAGAGAGGGTGTGCAGGCCGGTGAGCAATCCGGAGATGTGCGCAGCGTGTTCCTCGACCGAACGCGCGCTCATGACAGTAACCTCGACAACCTCGACATGTTTTGATCCTAGGCGGTGTGGTCCGTCCGACACACGGAGTACGGCTTTCGGTCATACTGGAGCAATACGGAAGTTGGTGAAGTGATGACAGTGGTCTCGATGGGAATTCCCACCGTGCGGTTTGACGCTGCCTCCCTCGCCGGTCGTCCCGAGACGGATCTCCTGGTCGACAGGTTCGGGCGTGTTGCCAGAGATCTGCGAGTCTCGATCACCGAGAAGTGTTCACTTCGTTGCACGTATTGCATGCCGGAGGAAGGCTTGCCGGCCATCGCTGCGGAAGACCTTCTGAGTGCCGACGAGATCGTTCGAGTAGTCGGAATCGGTGTCGAACGAGTCGGTATTCGCGAGGTGAGATTCACCGGCGGCGAGCCGCTGATGCGTAGTGACCTCGAAAAGATCATCGCGGGATGCGCCGCGCGTGTGCCAGGAATTCCACTTGCCATGACCACCAACGCCGTTGGGCTCGAACATCGTGCCGCAAAGCTGGCTGCAGCTGGTTTGACCCGCGTGAATGTTTCCCTGGATTCGGTTGATCGCGCGCACTTCGCGGAATTGACGCGTCGAGACAGGTTGCCTTCGGTTCTCGCGGGAATCCGAGCGGCCGCGGTGGCTGGCCTTGCGCCGCTCAAGGTAAATGCCGTTCTCATGCGCGAAACGCTCCACGGCGCGGCGGACCTTTTACAGTGGTGCCTCGACGCCGGAGTCGAATTGCGGTTCATCGAACAAATGCCTCTCGATGCAGACCATGCTTGGGCGCGCGAGAACATGGTGACTGCGGCTGAATTGCTGTCGGTATTGAGTGAGCGTTTCGAATTGGCCGCAATCGGTCGCGAAGACCCGTCGGCTCCTGCTGAAGAATGGCGTGTCAACGGGACTGAAATGACGGTGGGGATCATCGCTTCGGTGACGCGCTCGTTCTGCAGTGATTGCGATCGGACGCGAATGACTGCAGAGGGGACAATTCGGTCATGTTTGTTCAGTGACCGTGAAGTTGATCTGCGTGCCGCGCTCAGGGCCGGAGCAAGTGACGACGAACTTGCGGATTTGTGGCGCGGTGCGATGTGGAACAAGTGGGCAGGGCACGGCATCGACGCCGCGGACTTCGTTCCGCCGGAAAGAAGTATGGGAGCGATTGGTGGCTGATCCGCATTCGATCTCGGTTCGTTACTTTGCTGCTGCAGCGGATGTATCCGGTTGCCGTAGCGAGGTAGTCGCCATTTCGCCCGACAACACACTTGCCGAGTTGGTGGCGGTCTTGGTCGGGCGATACGGACCGGAGATGGAGCGAGTGCTGTCGGTCTCGGCTTTCCTCGTCGGTGACGAGTTGACCCGCGACGTCTCTCGAGCCTCCGGTAGCGCTGTCGATATTCTTCCGCCTTTCGCTGGAGGCTAGTCCGAGAATTGCCGGCGTAGCTATTTGTGGGCTGCCGTCGTATTGTCCTTTTTCGGTTTCCCGGTCCAAATATTTATATCTTGATCACTCCAGCTCAAGTGGCATCTATCTCCGTTTTCTCCATTGTTGGTCAATTGTCCAGCATTGGTCGTTTTGTTTAGTTTCTCCTACTTTTGGGGGAGTAAATGCACTTCTAATTGCCCAGGTGAATTGTCATCTGTTTGGATGACAAAAGAAATACCTTCGCTGTTGGTAATTGTCGACATGTGTTAATTTTGGCGCAATTCCACTCGGGATATATGAAAGGTATTTCAATGTCGATTAATTCCACGCGCCGTGTCGGAGTCGTCGTAGCGCTCCTCGGGGCAGCTGCACTCACCGCTCCGGCAATTGCTACTGCGCTTCCGTCCACCGGTTCTCTCGGCTCTTCTGCGCCGGAAGCCTCGTGCTCGACCCTGTCCACCGAAGCGACGCCGAACGGGTGGGGCATCCCGTTCACCGACGAGAAGGATCAGACCGCGTCGTACTCGGCCGACAACGTTCTCGACAAGGACGGTTCACTGAAGCTGGCCGTCGACGGTACCGGCGATCGTTCGGTTTCCTACCATTCGGCCGGCGGTATCAAGCTGTCCGACGCAGTCAGCAAGGCGATCGGTTTCGCCGAGCGCGCCGCCACGCCGACTGCGGCGTTCCAGCTCCGCCTCACCGGAACCACCGGCGGAAAGTTCGAGAACGGATTCACCACCTTGGTGTGGGTCCCGGGACCGGACGCGACGCCGACGGCTGACGGCGGCGTTCACGCGGATCTCCAGAAGGGCGTGTGGTGGAGCACTCAGAACATCGACGGCGCCAAGGACCGCGTGTCAGTGCCTTTGGCTGACATCGTCGCCGCGAACCCGAAAGCGGTAGTCGACCACTACGGCGTCAGTGTCGGGACCGGTTCCGCTGCCACCTCGACGCTGGTCGATGCGGTGCAGTTCAACGGATGCACCACCAACTTCGCGAAGAAGGATCCGGCTTCGGGAACGGGTTCGCTGGGCGACGTCTTCGGCAGCCTGTTCGGTAGCTAGTCGCTGGTAAGAGTTACTTCCACCAGTCATCCAGGGGTGTGACCGGCACCGTGCGCTTGTGACGAGTGTTGGCGAACATCTTCTCGAGCTTTTCGGCTACCTCGGAGGAAACGTCCTTTCCTTCGAGGTAGTCGTCTATCTGTGAGTACGTGACGCCGAGGGCAACTTCGTCGGGCAGCGCGGGTCGGTCGTCCTCGAGGTCGGCGGTCGGCACCTTGCGCCACGTGCTCTCCGGTGCGCCCAATTCCTGCAGCAATGCAGCGCCCTGACGTTTGCTCAAGCCGGTGAGCGGCGTGATGTCGACGCCGCCGTCACCGAACTTCGTGAAGAAGCCGGTAATCGCTTCTGCGGCGTGGTCGGTACCGATCACCAAGTAGCCGAGCTGACCGGCAATCGCATACTGAATGACCATTCGTTCGCGCGCCTTGATGTTGCCGCGGACGAAGTCGCGCAGTTCGCCGTTCCCCAACGCCTCGGAGGCCTCACGGGCTGTGGCGTCGGCGCCAGGCTTGACGTTGACCGTGAGAGAGCGGTCCGGCTTGATGAAGCCGAGTGCGATCTGAGCATCGGATTCGTCGGCCTGCGCGCCATAGGGGAGTCGAACGGCGACGAACTCGGCCTCGTGGCCTTCTTCACGAAGTTCAGTGACCGCGCGTTGGGCGAGGGATCCGGCGAGCGTGCTGTCCTGACCGCCGCTGATTCCCAGAACGAACCCTTTGGCGGGGGTCGAGCGCACGTAGTCCTTCAGGAACTGGACTCGCGCGCGAACCTCCGCTGCGGCGTCGATTGTCGGCTTTGTGCCGAGTTCTTCGATGATGCTTTCACGCAGTGTGGCCATGAATGGACTCTAGCGATGTGAGCAGGCGCGTGCAGTGCCACCGTATCCGGGGCGGTACGGTCGCGCACATGAGTGCGAACAACGTTCTGGTGGTCAGTGCGACGAAGTCGGAAGCGGCATACGTGCCGCAAGGATACGAACTGCTGATCACGGGGATTGGAAAGGTCAGTGCTGCAACAGCAGTCGCCTCTGCTCTCGCGCGGTACGAGCGGGAGAATCTGCCGCTGGTCGTCAACATCGGGACCGCCGGTGCGCTGCACGCGCACCACGGTGGCCTCTATGTTCCCGGGGTTGTCATCAATCACGACATCAGCAGCACCGCGATCCGAGCGCTGGGGCACGACGTCGCGGACCGTTTGGTGCTCGCCGGCGGTGACGACTCGGTGTTGGCGACCGGCGACGCATTCATCGCCGACACTGCGACCCGGGACGCTCTCGCTCAGCGAGCCGATCTGGTCGACATGGAGGGGTTTGCCATCGCATTCGCCGCGCAGGCTGCGGGTGCTAGCTGCCGACTCGTCAAACATGTCAGCGATCACGCGGACGACTCGGCCTTGGACTGGCCCGCGATGATCGATGCCAGCGCCCGCGAATTGGGGCGCTGGCTGCTCGACAACGTCTGATCGAGCCTGCAGCGTCTGGTCAAGCCTGCGCAGTCAGTATCAATCCGGTGTTGTCGGGCTTGCGCAGGGTCAGCGTGTCGGCGTCGACGGTGTAGCTCACTTCACCGTCGAGTACCGCCAGGATCTGACGCTCGATGTCCATGTTCTCCTCGGGGCAGGCCATTCGCGTGGTTGCCATCGGCGTGAATGTGACTGTGGTGTCGGATACCTGGGCGCTTCCGGTCATGCGATTGCATCCGGTGGTTCCGCTGACCGAACCGTCTGCGGCAATCGTGAGTTCGGGAGCTGACGTCTCCAGAGCCAGGCTCGTACTGATCGCATCGGGACTGATGAGTGACGTGACGGTCCACGTCGTGCCCTGCAGAGGTCGATCCGGCGTGACGATCTTCTTGTCCTGCAGAGTCACTGTGGCGTCGTCCGATGTCAGGGTGAGGGTGTCGCCGTCGAGGCTCCACGTCGGCGCGGAGGTCAGCAATGTTGTTGTCCAGGCGTCGGATTCGGCGATGCCGGGAGGGCAGCCCATCATGGTCGACGCCATGGTGCCGGTGGTCAGCTTGCCTTCGGTGAACTCGACCGAGCCGTTTGCCGTGTTGCATCCGGCGCTCGCGGACACTCGACCGGCTTGGCTGAAATCGAGAGTCAGCGGGCCGCCGCCGGGAATTTGTGTTCCGTCGACGGACGTCGAGATGAAGACGCGGCCGGAGGGATCCGTCTTGTCCTCGGGGGAGTCGGACGAAGCTGAGCAACCGCTTACCGCGGCGATGGTCAGGAAGCCGATGACGGCTGCTGCGATGCGCATGGGCTCACATTAAGTGGTGGGACGGATCTGGGGAGTCAACATCGAGTAACGCGCCGGGCAAGGTCTTCCCAGCCGGCAGCCAGGCGCTCGGTGGTCATCCCGAGATCGCGCACCTGATGAAGGACAAGCGACGCTTCGAGCGGTGCCAACAGTGCTGAAGCGAGCAGATCGAGGTCGCCCTCGACGCCGGCTCCTCGAAGAAGTCCGATGACGTGAGCGATGCCGAGTGCTCGTGCCGGACCGCCGAAGCGGTATTCAGGAGCGTTTTCCGCCGCTCGGAGGACTTCGCCCTGTACTTCCACCATGGCGATCCGGGCTCGTCCGAACGCGATGAGGCGCTCGATCGGCGGCGCGCCAGGACCCAACGGTGGGGGGCCGAACATGAATGCCTGCTGCAGTTCTCGCTCGGTGTGATCGAGCAGTGCCTGCATCAGTCCCGATCGATTGCCGAAGCGCCGAAAAACTGTGCCCTTGCCCACACCGGCCCGGCACGCGACGGCATCCATCGTGACCGCGTCGACACCTCGCTCGGCGACGAGGAGGGCTGCGGCGTCGAGCAGAAGTACGCGGTTACGTGCTGCGTCACCGCGCTCGACGGGTACGGCGCCGATCTGGGGGAGGGGGATTGCGCTCACGGGATCAGGTTACAGGGCCGGGGAATGTAAGTGGACCGCGGTCCGTTTAGTTGATATAACTTTCAACCGGAGCCACCAACCGCACCACTCTCGAAGGAATCTCGTTATGTCACAGACCAATGTTCTCGTTCTCGTCGGCAGCCTGCGCGCCGGATCCGTCAATCGCCAGCTTGCCGAGACGGCTGTGTCCGCCGCACCCGAGGGTGCAACGCTGACGGTCTTCGAAGGCCTCGCCGACGTCCCCTTCTACAACGAAGACATCGACGTCGAGGGTGCTTCCATTCCCGCTGTCGACGCACTGCGCGCCGCTGCGAGCGACGCTGACGCGTTCCTGCTCGTCACCCCCGAATACAACGGCACCATCCCCGCTGTTCTGAAGAACGCCATCGACTGGATCTCGCGTCCGTACGGTGTCGGTGCAGTCAAGGACAAGGCTGTCGCAGTCATCAGCGCTTCGCCCAGCGGTAACGGCGCCAAGTGGGCACACGAAGACACCACCAAGGCAGTCCGCATCGCCGGCGGCAAGGTCGTCGAGGACACCGCACTGAGCATCGGTGGAACCGGCGCACTGTTCGGTGAGCTGCACCCGCGTGAGAACGCAGAGGTGCTCGCTCAGGTCTCCAAGGTCGTCTCCGACCTCGTCGACGCCAGCAAGCAGCTCGTCAACGCGTAATCCGTTTCACGAGTGAGGGCCATGCCGGAAGGTATGGCCCTCACTCGTATGCGAGTCACGCCCATCTGTGCGCTAAAGCCCTTCGCGTTCCATAGCGTCGTCGACGGCGTCGCGGACCGACTCGAAATCCTTGCCGGCCATCATCGCTTCGCCCATCGCGGCATCGATACGATCGGCGACGACGGCGTACCGACGCTCCCAGTTCTCCTTGTCCTCCCGCCAGTAACCCATCACGTGCATGCGGGGTGCCGGGATTTCCCATGTTCGACGCAGATGGGCGCGGATGCGTCTGGCGGTCGCGGCCTCGACTGCGCACCAGATGTAGCCCTCGCCGGGAGGCAGGGGAATGGCGGCCAATTCGGCGAGCAGTGAGTCTGCTTCGTCGATCCATCGGTAGTGAGCGTCGGCGCGCGTCGTGAACGTCTGCTGTTCGCTCGGCGCGGGCACCTGTGCAATGACGTGGATCGGTAGACCGTCGGGTGCTTCTTCCAAGATCCGCCCGATCGCTGGCAGTGCGGCGTGATCGGCGACGAGTAGCAGCCAGTCGCACTCTGTCGGCGGCTTGAACCACCCGCTCGCAGTCGAAAGATGGACGGTCTCGCCCGGTTGCGCATTCTCGGCCCAGAGCGCAGCTCCGCCGTGGCCGTGGAGAACGAAGTCGATCTCCAGTTCGTTCTTCGAGGGCTGCCAGTGCCGGACCGTGTAACTACGGGCGTGAGGGGGGTCGACGGGGAATCTGACGAGCACCCGTTCGTCGGGGCTCCCGCTCGTCTCGAAGTCGCTCAGGCCCGCACCGCCGAAGGTGATTCTGCGCATCTTAGGTGTCACCTGCTGCGTTCTCGTCACGGTTGCCTGGTGGCGCGGAGCCTCGTCCTTCGGGGGTGTTTCCACGACGCTCATGGTAGGTCCGAGTAGTGGTTTTCAGATGCTGTCGGACCTGCGACCGAAATGTGACGGGCGACACGCCGACGCGCCGGAAGATGTGTGCGCTGAACTGGGGCTACCTGGGAATTTCAACGATGTGACTCACAACATCTCGCGTTATGTGTTTCTGTCGGCCACTAGGTGTAGTGTCTTGAGCACTGAGAGACCACAACGCGGAACGCCTCGAGCGAGACTCCGGCAATCGGTCGAATCGGTGCTGAACATCACTACATCGGCCTTTGTTGGCTAAGCGAAAGAGGGACTCTCATGAGCATCACCGTCTACACCAAGCCCGCTTGCGTTCAGTGCAATGCCACCTACCGCGCCCTCGACAAGGCCGGTCTCGAATACAACATCATCGACATCACCGAGGATGCCGAAGCCCGCGACTACGTCATGGCTCTCGGGTACCTCCAGGCGCCCATCGTGGTTGCCGGTGAAGATCACTGGTCGGGTTTCCGTCCCGATCGCATCAAGACCCTGACCGTCGCTGCTTGAAGCGCCGCAGTGTCGGCGGTGGACACCTCCGCCGACACATCTGAGTAGTTCCGGGCACCGTACAAGAAAATGGTGACAACCGATGACTTCGCTGGTCTATTTTTCCAGCGTGTCGGAGAACACCCACCGATTCGTTCAACGTCTCGGCCTGCCTGCGACACGTATACCTATCCATGACCGTGACGGCTCATTTCGTGTAAACGAGCCCTATGTGCTGATTCTGCCCACCTATGGTGGCGGGGTCACCGTGACAGGGCGCGATACCAGTTATGTGCCGAAGCCGGTCATTCGTTTTTTGAACAATCCACACAACAGGTCGTTGATCAGAGCAGTGATCGCGGCGGGAAACACCAATTTCGGTGAGTCCTTTTGCTATGCAGGAAACATCATTTCCCAGAAATGCCACGTTCCTTTTCTGTACCGGTTCGAACTCATGGGCACTGCCGAGGATGTCGACCGAGTACGAGAAGGCTTGGGGGAGTTCTGGAATCATCTCGAAACAGAGAAGGAGCACGGGCAGTGGCGCCAACCATCACTGACACGATCGCGGCAGGAAGCGTAGAGCGTGATGCACGCGGCGGCGATTCCACCAACGGTCTCGACTACCACGCACTCAATGCCATGCTCAACCTGTACGGCGCCAACGGTGAGATCCAGTTCGAGATGGATGTCGCTGCAGCCCGTCAGTACTTCTTGCAGCATGTCAACCAGAACACCGTGTTCTTCCACAACCTCGACGAGAAGCTGGACTACCTCGTCGAGGAAAACTATTACGAGCCCGAGGTTCTCGATCAGTACTCACGTACTTTCGTGAAGTTCCTGATCGATCACGCGTACGCCAAGAAGTTCCGCTTCCCGACGTTCCTGGGTGCATTCAAGTACTACACCTCGTACACGCTCAAGACCTTCGACGGTAAGCGCTACCTCGAGCGTTTCGAAGATCGTGTCTGCATGGTTGCGCTCACCCTGGCCGCAGGCAACGAAGACCTGGCCGTCGAACTCGTCGACGAGATCATCGCCGGACGCTTCCAGCCCGCCACCCCGACGTTCCTGAACTCGGGCAAGAAGCAGCGCGGTGAGCCCGTGTCCTGCTTCCTGCTTCGTATCGAAGACAACATGGAGTCCATCGGTCGCTCCATCAACTCGGCACTGCAGCTGTCCAAGCGCGGTGGCGGTGTTGCCTTGCTGCTCACCAACGTTCGTGAGCACGGCGCCCCGATCAAGAAGATCGAGAACCAGAGTTCGGGTGTCATCCCGATCATGAAGCTTCTCGAGGACTCGTTCTCCTACGCCAACCAGTTGGGTGCGCGTCAGGGCGCCGGCGCCGTGTACCTGCATGCGCACCACCCCGACATCTACCGCTTCCTCGACACCAAGCGTGAGAACGCCGACGAGAAGATCCGCATCAAGACGCTCTCTCTCGGCGTCGTGATCCCGGACATCACTTTCGAACTGGCGAAGAAGAACGAGGACATGTACCTGTTCTCGCCGTACGACGTCGAGCGCATCTACGGAGTTCCGTTCTCCGACATCAACGTCTCCGAGAAGTACTACGAGATGGTCGACGACAAGCGAATTCGCAAGTCCAAGATCAAGGCTCGCGAGTTCTTCCAGACCGTCGCCGAATTGCAGTTCGAATCGGGCTACCCCTACATCATGTTCGAGGACACGGTGAACCGGGCAAACCCGATCGAAGGCAAGATCACGCACTCGAACCTGTGCTCGGAGATCCTGCAGGTTTCGACGCCTTCACTGTTCAACGACGACCTGTCCTACTCGAAGGTCGGCAAGGACATCTCCTGCAACCTGGGTTCGCTGAACATCGCGAAGACCATGGACTCGCCCGACTTCGCCAAGACCATCGAAGTGTCGATCCGCGGATTGACGGCCGTGTCCGACCAGACGCACATCTACTCGGTGCCGTCGATCGAGCAGGGCAACAACGACTCTCACGCCATCGGCCTCGGTCAGATGAACCTGCACGGATACCTCGCTCGTGAGCGGATCTTCTACGGCAGCGAAGAAGGCATCGACTTCACGAACATCTACTTCTACACCGTGCTGTTCCACGCACTGCGTGCGTCGAACAAGATCGCCATCGAGCGCGGCTCGTACTTCAAGGGTTTCCCGGAGTCGAAGTACGCCTCGGGTGAATTCTTCGACAAGTACACCGACCAGGCCTGGGAGCCTGCAACCGACAAGGTTCGCGGACTCTTCGCCGATGCGAAGCTGCACATCCCCACCCAGGACGACTGGCGTGAGCTGAAGGCTTCGGTTCAGAAGCACGGTATCTACAACCAGAACCTTCAGGCCGTCCCGCCGACCGGCTCGATCTCGTACATCAACTACTCCACCAGCTCCATCCACCCGGTGGCGTCGAAGATCGAGATCCGCAAGGAAGGCAAGATCGGTCGCGTCTACTACCCGGCGCCCTACCTGACCAACGACAACCTGGAGTACTACCAGGATGCCTACGAAATCGGGTACGAGAAGATCGTCGACACCTATGCTGCCGCAACGCAACACGTCGACCAGGGCCTGTCGCTGACGCTGTTCTTCAAGGACACCGCCACCACCCGCGACATCAACAAGGCGCAGATCTACGCGTGGCGTAAGGGCATCAAGACGCTGTACTACATCCGTCTGCGTCAGATGGCACTCGAAGGCACCGAGGTCGAGGGCTGCGTTTCCTGCATGCTGTAAAGGGCTCCGCCCCGTGCGCCTTTTCGGTAGTGGTTACTACCGAAAAGGCGCACAGGGGTATCAGGCCGGCGGACGGCCTGGACCGTGCATCTTGCCGGCATTCTTCGGCATTCGACCGTGCTCGGTGAGTGCGCGCCGAAGGAGAAACTCGATCTGGGCGTTGGTACTTCGGAGATCGTCGGCGGCCCAGCGGGCAAGCGCGTCGTGCACCGCTGGGTCCAACCGAAGCAGGATCTTCTTGCGCTCCGACCTCGGAGCTGGATCCGTGGCCATGTGGCCTTTCCTTTACTGGTAGAGCGAACCGGTGTTCAGCACCGGTTGTGCGTCGCGGTCGCCGCACAGCACGACCAGAAGGTTACTGATCATCGTGGCCTTGCGTTCCTCGTCGAGTTCGACGACGTGCTTTTCCTCGAGTTGCTTGAGTGCCATGTCGACCATGGACACCGCACCTTCGACGATTTGCTTGCGGGCGGCGATCACTGCACCCGCTTGCTGGCGCCGAAGCATTGCGCTGGCGATCTCGGGTGCATACGAGAGCCTGTTGATGCGTGTCTCGATAACTTCGACACCCGCCGCACGCACGCGGGCGTGAACCTCCTCCGACAAGGTGGTGGTGATGATATCGGCGTTCTCGCGCAACGAGACTCGGCCTTCGGCGTCGTACGGGTAGCTGCCGGCGATATGGCGGACTGCCGCCTCGGTCTGCACCGAGACGAACTCCTCGTAGTCGTCCACCTGGAATGAGGCGAGCGCTGTGTCGGCAACTTGCCAGACGACCACCGCCGAGATCTCGATGGGATTTCCGTCGGCGTCGTTCACTTTCGCCTGACCGGTCTCGTGGTTTCGGATGCGCGTCGAGATCGATCGACGGACCGTCAGCGGATTTGTCCATCGCAGGCCCGGCGTGCGCAGGGTGCCGCTGTACGAGCTTCCCAGGAGTTGAAGGACTCGGGCTTGATTCGGTTGCACCAAGGTCAGGCCCATCAGCAGGGGGAGTGACGCGATGAACAGCACCACACCGACCGGAATCAGGGCGAAGAGTCCCAGAACTCCGCCAACGACGGACAGCGCGATTCCGGCCAGGAAGAGAAGGACGCCGCCGAGGAGCATCCAGCTGCCGGACAGGTCCCAGCCTGGGCGTTCGGCGATCGTTGTGGTGGCGACTCCGGTCGGTTTCTCGGCCACGGTGGGTGTGCTGGTCATGCGGGACTCGCTTTCCATCGGTAAGTGATATTTAATTGATATCACATTTTTTGTACTCGTGGAGGGGCGCGTGCGACACATGTTGTTGTGTTGGCATCGCGGACCCGACACAACGGGTAGTGTTCAGGCAAGCCAACATTCGGCAGTATCTCTCTCGCTAGGTAGGAATTATGGTCAAGCTGGTCAGTCGCGTTTCCGCCATCAACTGGAATCGCGTCCAGGACGAGAAGGACGCCGAGGTATGGGATCGCCTCGTCAGCAACTTCTGGCTGCCCGAAAAGGTGCCGGTCTCCAACGACATCCCGTCCTGGGGAACGCTGACCGCGCAGGAGCAGCAGCTCACCATGCGCGTCTTCACGGGCCTGACGCTGCTCGACACCATCCAGGGAACGGTCGGCGCCGTCAGCCTCATCCCGGACGCGATCACTCCCCACGAAGAAGCGGTGTACACCAACATCGCCTTCATGGAATCGGTGCACGCGAAGAGTTACAGCTCGATCTTCTCGACGCTGTGCTCCACCCCGGACATCGACGACGCGTTCCGCTGGTCGGAGGAGAACCCCAACCTGCAGCGCAAGGCGCAGATCGTTCTCGACTACTACAACGGCGAGTCGCCGCTCAAGCGCAAGGTCGCCTCGACGCTCCTCGAGAGCTTCCTCTTCTACTCCGGCTTCTACCTGCCGATGTACTGGTCCTCGCGAGCCAAGCTCACCAACACCGCAGACCTCATCCGCCTCATCATCCGCGACGAGGCCGTGCACGGGTACTACATCGGCTACAAGTACCAGAAGGGCCTCGAACAGCTCACCGAGGCCGAGCGTGAAGAGCTCAAGAACTACACGTTCGAGCTGCTCTTCGAGCTCTACGAGAACGAGGTCGACTACACGCAGGACCTCTACGACGGCGTCGGCCTGACCGAGGATGTCAAGAAGTTCCTGCGCTACAACGCCAACAAGGCGCTCAACAATCTCGGCTACGAAGGCCTCTTCCCGAAGGACGAGACGGACGTCAATCCGGCTATCCTGTCGGCACTTTCACCGAATGCGGACGAGAATCACGACTTCTTCTCCGGCTCGGGAAGCTCCTACGTCATCGGCAAAGCCGTCAACACCGAAGACGACGACTGGGATTTCTAGAGCGACCCTGCACCCAACGAAGCCCGACTCCTGCACACGCGGGAATCGGGCTTCGGTCGTCGATGGGGGAGTGGGTCAGCGCAGAAACCACGCTTCCGGCTTGTCCAGCAATGCTTTTGCGAGGCGCAGACGCGAGGTTTCCGTCATGTCCGAAGGCAATCCGCTCGGCGCGAACCACGCGACCTCGAGGTTTTCGTCGTCCGCCACGTGTGCATCTCCGCCGGTCCACCTGGCCAGGAAGCAGACGTCGAGGTACTGGGTCACGTCACCATTGGGGTACGTAATGGGTTCTGTGACATCGACACTCGTGATCCGAATCAATTCGGCGTCGACGCCGGTTTCTTCCTTCGCCTCCCGCACCGCCGCCGCCGACGGTTCCTCTCCGGGCTCGAGAACGCCGGACACGACGGCCCACTGACCGTTGTCGGCGCGGCGGGTGAGCAGGACCCGGCCGTCGTCGTCGCGGATCACGACGCTCACGCCGGACAGCCAGAGCGGCGCATGACCGACCTTCTCGCGCAAAGCGACAATGAATTCCGGGATCGGCATGATCAGAACCCGACCGTCACAGTTGTGGCGAGCCGCCTCGAATGTGGGAGTAGCGGTTCGTTCCAGTCAGCTCGCATATCCGTTCAAGGTTCCCTTCAAGTCCGCCAATACGGCACGGGCGGCAGTCATCCCGTTTCCGTTCCAGATTTCGTCTTCAGCGACGAACACACGCCGGTCGGTGGCGGCGGCGAGGTCCTGCCACTGGTCGCTCTTCATGATCTCGGTGCCGTAGGTACGGCCGTTCGGCCCGTCGAAGAGTACGTAGATCAAGTCACCTTCGGCGGCGCTGAGATCGTCGGCCGGAATCGGTGCTGTGGTCGCATCGGTCAATCGCTGCGCCGGTGGGCGCCGGACGCCGACGTCGCTGAGGATCTGTCCGGCGAAGGATGCGGGACCCTCGATCTGCAGGTCCTTCGAACCGAACCGAACCACTGATGCCTGCGTCTGTGATGCATTCAATGCGTCGCCGAGTTGCACGACGTCCTGCTGGTAGCGGTCCAGCTCCGTCGCAGCCGCGGACGAACGGCCAAGTGCCTGGCCGGCGAGGGCGAACTGCGCTTTCCAGTACACGGGATCCGCGCCGGCGAACACGGTGGGGGCGATGGCGTCGAGTTGCCCGTACAAACCGTCGGACGCCGGACTGGACCCGAGGATCAAGTCCGGCGCGGCGGCCTTCACGGCGTTGACGTCGGGTGCGCTCACGGGGCCGACGCTCGGAATCTCCGAGATGCCGAAACCGAGGTACGACGGTTGAGGCGAGTCGACACCGGTCGCGGCGCCCACTACCCGCTCCCACAGACCGAGGGCGCACACGGCGTCCATCGAGACGCTGTCGAGGACCACGATCCGTTGGGGATCGGAAGGAACCTCGGTTTCACCCGCAGTGTGTACGACTCGACGCTTCACCCCGGGGCCCGCTCCCGGGTCGGCTTGCGTCGGCGTCGGGCACGCGGTGGCGGTGTCGCGTTCGATGCCCATCACGCCGGCACCGGCGATCGACGTAGTGGTCCGGACGATGGTGCTCGCGGGATCGTCCGACGAGTCGGACGAGCAACCACCGAGGACGAGCATCGTGGCGGCGATCCCCAGGATCGAGACACGACGAATGGACGTGCGGGCGGACGTGCGTGAGAGAACAGACGTACGTGAGAGAACAGACAAGTCGACGGCTTCCTGTGTGAGCGGGCGCCGTTCAGGTTAGCTGTTCGACTCAGCTGTTCTGCTTGTCCATCTCGAACGTGTCCGAGAGGTCGTCGAGGATCATGTGGGCGCCCTGGATGCTGACCGGCGACATCCAACGTGAATCGTCCACGTCGACCTTGCGTCCTCGAAGGGTCTGCCACAGCGGGCTCTCGAGGAACGGCTTCGCAGCTTCGGCGCTCTTGCCCTCGGCGTCCTGCCAGGTGCTGATGAAGATGACGTCCGCGTCGGCTTCGTTGATTAGCTCGGGGCTGATCTTCATCATGATGTTTCCGGCATCGGCGGGGTCAGGTCCCTGGTTGTCCGGGCGCTTCAATCCGGCGTCCTGAAGGACGATGCCGCTGAACGAGGTGGTGCGGTAGAGGCGTGCCGTCGGTTCACCGGCGAATCGGACTACCGAGATGACCGGGTTGTTCGCCTTCTCGTTGATTTCCTTGCCGACGGTGGCTGCGCGGGTTTCGTACTCGGTGATCTTCGCCTCGGCCAGTGACTCCTTGCCCAGCGCTTGACCGACCAGGCGGATGTTGTCCTTCCACGTCGGGCCGGTCGTCTGAGTGAAGACGGTGGGTGCGATCGCGGACAGTTGTTCGTAGTTCTTCCCGTCGCGGACCTCGGCGGAGATGATGAGGTCTGGCTGCAGTGCGGCGATCTTCTCGAGGCTTGCACTGCTGACCGTGCCGACCGAGACGGCGTCCGCGGCGAATTCCTCCCGCGAGGATCCGAGGTAGTCGGGCAGACCGGGCTCGCGGTAGTCGACGTAGCCGACGAGCGGGGATTCGAGGAGAAGGACGGCGTCGGTGAAGCTGTTGTCGAGCGCGACGATCCGCTGGGGTGCTGCCGGGATTTCGGTGCTTCCACGGAAGTGTTCGATCGTGCGGGGGAATGCGCCCGACTCGGTCGAGGTGGTGGTTGCAGCGGGCTCGTCGTTACTTGAGCAGGCTGGAACGACCAAGGCGATCGAGGCTGCGACGGCTACCAGCGCGGCGCGGCGGGGAAAGAATTTCACTGAATACTCCTGAGGTGAGTTAGGCGAGGGTGACCTTATCAGTGGAGGAGATGGCCGAAAACGGACACCGGCCGAATTCTTCGACGGGTACGACACGCCGATTCGGATGTGGGTTCGGACTCCCGAGGGAACATAAACCGCAGGTCGTTCGTTTGGTGCCCCCAAAAACGGATGCTCGAGTACGACGCAGAGTAGGACCGGGTCGCGGTGCCTCGGAGTCACGGTCTACGATTCGATGAGCGCAAGCCAGAAGCCGTTGTCCGCAGCCCGGGCGACGGACCCTGCGGGCGCAACCAAGGGCTCTTTGACGGAGTCTGCGGAGCGACCAAAGGCACATTCAGGAGGATCAGTGACTGCCGTAGCGCCCCAGCCAGTCCCCACGATAGCGCCGGCCAGGCCTTACCCGCCGCGGCAGGGACCCAAGGGCTCATTCATTTTCAAGATGATCACGACCACCGATCCCAAGGTGCTCGGAATCATGTACTTGGCGACTTCCATCGCCTTCTTCCTCATCGGTGGCCTCATGGCACTGATGATGCGTGCCGAACTTGCTGTACCCGGCATGCAGTTCCTTTCCAACGAACAGTTCAACCAGCTGTTCACCATGCACGGCACGATCATGCTGCTGCTGTACGCGACCCCGATCGTCTTCGGCTTCGCGAACTACATTCTTCCGCTCCAGATCGGTGCACCCGACGTCGCGTTCCCGCGTCTGAACGCGTTCAGCTACTGGCTGTACCTGTTCGGCGCGATCATCACGACGGCCGGATTCGTCACGCCCGGTGGCGCAGCAGACTTCGGTTGGACGGCATACACGCCGCTGACCAGCGCGCTGCACAGCCCCGGCGTCGGCGCCGACCTGTGGGTCTTGGGTCTGGCTGTCGCCGGCCTCGGCACCATCCTCGGTGGCGTCAACATGGTCACCACCGTGATTTGCCTGCGCGCACCCGGTATGACCATGTTCCGCATGCCGATCTTCACCTGGAACATCTTCATCACCAGCATCCTGATCCTGCTGGCGTTCCCGCTGCTGACCGCTGCATTCATGGGCCTGTTCGTCGACCGCCATCTCGGTGGACACATCTTCGACCCGGCAACGGGCGGTGTGCTGCTGTGGCAGCACCTGTTCTGGTTCTTCGGTCACCCCGAGGTGTACATCATCGCGCTGCCGTTCTTCGGCATCGTCTCGGAGATCTTCCCGGTCTTCAGCCGTAAGCCGATCTTCGGCTACAGCGGCCTGGTGTACGCAACGTTGGCCATCGCCGCTCTGTCGATCGCAGTGTGGGCTCACCACATGTACGCGACCGGCGCTGTTCTCCTGCCCTACTTCTCGTTCATGACGTTCCTGATCGCCGTGCCGACAGGTGTGAAGATCTTCAACTGGATCGGCACGATGTGGAAGGGGCAATTGACCTTCGAATCGCCGATGCTGTTCTCGATCGGCTTCCTGATCACCTTCCTCTTCGGTGGTCTGTCGGGCGTCATCCTCGCGAGCCCGCCGCTCGACTTCCACGTCACGGACAGCTACTTCGTCGTCGCCCACTTCCACTACGTGGTCTTCGGTACGGTCGTGTTCGCCACGTACGCCGGTATCTACTTCTGGTTCCCGAAGATGACCGGCCGCATGATGGACGAGCGCCTCGGCAAGTGGCACTTCTGGACCACGTTCGTCGGCTTCCACGGCACGTTCCTCGTCCAGCACTGGCTCGGTGCCGAAGGTATGCCGCGTCGTTACGCCGACTACCTGCCCTCGGACGGGTTCACGGTTCTGAACTCGGTGTCCACGATCTTCGCGTTCGTACTCGGTGCCTCGACGCTCCCGTTCATCTGGAACGTCTTCAAGAGTTACCGCTACGGCGAAGTGGTCACCGTCGACGATCCGTGGGGCTACGGAAACTCGCTCGAGTGGGCGACAACCTGCCCGCCGCCGCGTCACAACTTCACCGAGTTGCCGCGCATCCGCAGCGAGCGTCCGGCCTTCGAGCTGCACTACCCGCACATGGTGGAGCGAATGCGCGCAGAAGCGCACGTCGGCCCCGGTCACGGTGGGAAGAACGCCAGCACCGTGCTCGAAGATGCTCGTCACGAGCCGCTCACAGTCGGGGACGAAGGCGACCCCGGCACCGACAGCCGCTCCTGAGCGAAGTAACACACTGAAGTAATCAGCGAAGGCCCCGCCCGAGTAACGGGTGGGGCCTTTCGCTTGGCACAATAGTGACGATCAAGACGCGAACGAAGAAACGATCGGAGTTTTCGGTGGGTGCCTCTGACACCACTGTTCTGGTGACTGTGACCGGGCCGGACCGCCCTGGCGTCACCTCGGTACTGTTCGCGGCGCTGTCGCGGCACGATGTGCGTCTGCTCGACGTGGAGCAGGTGGTGATTCGAGGTCGACTGACACTCGGCGTCATGGTGGCCTGCCCGAACGATCCCGAAGCCCTTCAGGAAGAGCTCGAACAGGCGATGGCGACGGTCGGAATGAACGTCGACATCGAAATCGGTGCCGATCCAGGTCGACCTGCAGTGTCCACTCACGCGGTCGTTGTTCTCGGCAGCCCCGTCAATGCCCGCGCAATGCGCTCGGTAGCACGCGAACTCGCGAAGCAGGGCGCCAACATCGACTCCATCCGTGGTGTCGCCGACTATCCGGTCACCGGCCTCGAACTCAGCGTCAGCGCAGCCGATACTGTCGACGGCGACGCGAAGCTGCGTACCGGACTCGCCGAGGTCGCCGCTCTCGAAAACGTCGACATCGCAGTCGAGCGCGCAGGACTGGCTCGCCGGGCCAAGCGTCTGATCGTGTTCGACGTGGACTCGACGCTCGTACAGGGCGAGGTCATCGAGATGCTCGCCGCGAAGGCCGGCGTCGAGGACGAGGTCCGCGCCGTCACCGAAGCTGCGATGCGCGGCGAGATCGACTTCACCGAATCACTGCACCAGCGTGTGGCGACACTCGCCGGTCTCGACGCGTCCGTCATCGACGAGGTGGCAGAGAGCATCGAACTGACGCCGGGGGCGCGCACCACGATTCGCACCCTGCGCCGCCTCGGATTCCACTGCGGCGTGGTGTCCGGCGGTTTCCGCCAGGTCATCGAAGGCCTCGCACACGAACTCGAACTGGACTTCGTGCACGCCAACACCCTCGAGATCGTCGACGGCAAGCTGACCGGACGTGTGATCGGTGAAATCGTCGACCGCGCCGCGAAGGCCGTTGCGCTGCGCAAGTTCGCCGATCAGGTCGGTGTGCCGATGGAACAGACTGTCGCCGTCGGTGACGGTGCCAACGACATCGACATGCTCAACGCCGCGGGACTGGGTGTGGCGTTCAACGCCAAGCCCGCGTTGCGGGAGGTCGCGGACGCGGCTTTGTCGCATCCCTTCCTCGATGCTGTGCTGTTCATTCTCGGTGTGACCCGCGACGAGGTCGAGGCTGCGGACGCCGTCGACGGTGGCGTACGACGCGTACCGATTCCATGAGTTCCGATCCAGCAGTCAGTTCCGATCCCGATTCTCGCTGGCGCGAGCGCCACGCGGTGTTGGCCGCTGGGTACGGTGGGCGAGACGATCCCGCGGATCCGGCACTGGTGTTGGCGATGCCGATCATTCTCCACATCCCGAAGGCAGACCCGCCGAAGCGCACTGCACTGCTCGAGGCTGCCGCAACGGCGGCAGTGGCGCTGTGCCTGGACGAACGCGTCGGGTTCACCGAAGACGGGGAGCCCGGCCCGTGGCACGAGGACTATTCGGCGTGGGTGGGTGCCCGGATCCGGAAAGTGTCTCGCCGAGCGCGTGGAGCCCAATGGCTCGCCGCGCAAGAGGTGCCGGGAATCACCGTCGACGTGGATGGCGCCCAGGCGCGGGCTCTGGTTCCCGGACCGGTCGGAGAACTGGACCCGCGAATCAAGAAGTTGCAGATCGGTGGCACCGACCTGGAGCACGACGAGCCTGGCCAGCCCGAGCCCGGTCTTCCGGTGCTGTGGATCGACTCGGAGCTCGAGATGACGGTAGGCAAGGCGTCGGCACAGGTAGGGCATGCCTCGATGTTGTTGGCAGCGGCCATGTCCGAGAAACAGTGCTGGGTATGGGCGCAGAACGACTTTCGCTGCTCGGTACGCGACGCAAGTCCGAAACAGTGGGCCGAGGCAGTAGACCGATTGAAGCGGTCGGAGGCTGTCGCGGTTCGTGATGCGGGCTTCACGGAAGTGGCACCAGGCTCCATGACAGTCATTGCGGTTCCTTAGAGACCTAACCGACCAGTCCAGTATCGACAACTTGGCTATGGATGAACAGTCCAGTGGCCTTCAAGATAGTCGAGTGTTGATACGGAGATTCGCCTCGCTGTTCGTTGGTCTGTGGTTGTACGGCTTCTCGATGGCCATGATGATCACAGCCGGCCTCGGACTGGACCCCTGGGATGTGTTCCATCAGGGCGTGGCCGAGCATGTTTCGCTCAGTTTCGGCGTGATCACTGCGATTACCGGTGCGGTGGTACTGCTGCTCTGGATTCCGATCCGTCAGCGGCCAGGGTTCGGCACGGTCGCCAACGTCGTGGTCATTGCAATCTCGGTGGATACTTCACTGGCCTTCTTGCCGGTCTTTGATTCCATGCCAGTTCGCGCCGCGATCATGGTCGCGGGAATCCTCCTCAACGGACTGGCCAGCGTTCTCTACATCGGGGCAGGCATGGGGCCGGGTCCCCGCGACGGGTTGATGACAGGACTGGTGGCGCGCACCGGCTTGTCGGTCAGGCTCGTGCGTACCAGCATCGAAATCGCGGTCCTGGCTACCGGATGGCTCCTCGGTGGAACGGTTGGCGTCGGAACAGTGTTGTACGCCTTCGGGATCGGGCCGACCATTCAATTACTGATCAAGGTGCTGCCGGATTCCATGACAGCAGCGGTTACCGGCGGACGTGTCACGGAACGTAAGGCCAAGACCGTGGGTCCGGTCAATGAGATCTCCGTGCCGACGGGAACTTCGGCCGTGGAGGCAGGTTCGCCGGTCGGTGACGCCGAATCGAACGATGCAGTCAATGTGCCGTCGAACCATTCCGGAGTGCCGACGGTGACCTGAACCGGTCCACCGGAATGCAGGATCAGGAGCCAACTGTCGTCACCGAGTGGGCGCCCGGTCCGAGTGTGAGACCGAACGTCGGCTCCGTCGATCCAGGCCTGCAGCGTTCGGTGACTCTCGTCGTACCATGCGGTGTCGTCGAACTCGACGCCGGCAGCGTCGAACCAGACGAGGTCCGGGTGCTCCAGTCTTCTTCTGCCTTCGAAGAATTCGGGCTGACGCAACGCCGGTGCCGCTCGGCGTAATCCGAACGCTCGGGAGACGAACTGCACCAACGACTGATCGGCCGCCGTCCAGTCCAGGGCCCACGAATCGGCCGGGGAGGCAAGTGTGGGAACACAATACGCGTTGTTGTTTCCGCCGAGACTGTGGCCGAACTCGTCTCCGGCGGTGAGCATCGGTGTGCCTGTCGACAGCACGAGCGTGGCCAGTAGCGCCCGTACCTGACGTGCCCTGGCGTCCTGAATCTCGGGATCGGTGCTGGGGCCTTCGATTCCGTGGTTGAACGAATCGTTGTGATCGGCGCCGTCACGATTGTCTTCACCGTTGGCTTCGTTGTGCTTGTGGTTGTACGCGACCAGATCGGCGGCGGTGAACCCGTCGTGCGCTGTGACGAAGTTGATCGACGCCCATGGGCGACGGCCGCTGCCGGCAAAGATGTCCTCGGAACCGGCGAGGCGCGACGCGACCTTCCGGACGCTGGAGCCGCCGTTCCAGAACTGGCGAATAGTGCTGCGGTACTTGTCGTTCCATTCCGACCATTGGAGTCCGAAGTTTCCGACCTGGTAACCGTCGGCAGTGGCATCCCACGGTTCGGCGATGAGCTTGCACCGGGTCAGTACCGGATCGGAGGAGATGGCCGACAAGATGGACACCCGCTGGTCGAAGCCGCCGCCGCGCGGCCTACCCAACGCGCTCGCGAGATCGAATCGGAAGCCGTCGACACCCATTTCGGTGGCCCAATAGCGGAGGCTGTCGGTGATCATGCGGACGGCGATGGGGGAGCAGGCGTCGACCGTGTTGCCGCACCCGGTCAGGTCGATGTCGCGGCCGTCGCCGTCGAGAAGGTAGTAGCCGGGGCCGTCCAAACCTCGCCAGCTGACACTGATTCCGTCGACACTCTGCTCGCAGGTGTGGTTGTAGACGACGTCGAGGATGACCTCGATGCCTGCCGCGTGTAGTGCGTCGACCATGATCCGGAACTCGGTGACTTCGCCGCCCGAAGTTGCCGCGTATCCGGGATGCGGGGCGAAGTACGACGCCGTCGAGTATCCCCAGTGGTTGCGCATTCCTCGCTCGCGGACGCTCTGTTCGGTCAGAAACGCCTGTACGGGAAGCAGTTCCACGGCGGTGACGCCGAGTGAGACGAGGTGATCGATCACGGCCGGTGCCGTCAGGCCGAGGTACGTTCCGCGGTGGGCGGCGGGTACTCCTGGATGACTGGCGGTGTACGCGCCCACATGCAGTTCGTAGATCACGCTTTCCTCCCACGGCGTCTCGAGGCGGGCTCCGGCGGGCACGAGGCCGGGAGTCACCACGGACAGCGGCACGTGGCCGAGCGAGTCGAGGGTAGACGGGTCGCCGAAAGGATCGTCGGCGTACGACAGGAGGGCACGGTGGTCACCGAGTTCCCCCTCGATGCGGCACGCCCACGGATCGATGAGCAGCTTGTGTGGGTTCAGTCTCAGTCCGGCGCGCGGATTCCACGGGCCGCTTGCCCGAATTCCGTATCGCTGCCCCGCACCGATCCCGGCGATGATCCCGTGCCAGATTCCGTACGTGTGTTGCCGGAGTTCGACGCGATCTTCGTTTCCGTCCTGGTCGATCAGGCAGATCTGGACGCTCGACGCAGCTGGTGCGTGGACCGCGAACTGGGTTCCGGAGTCCACGATGTTGGCTCCGAGTGGGAACGGAGACCCGGGCGTCGGGGTGTGAGTTTCGATGAGAGGCGACACGCAAGATGATCCTGCCGTGAACGGCCGGAGAATGTGCGGGAAGATGTTCGGGTGCCGCTACCTGATCCAGATCTGCTCATCGATTTCGACAACGTACTCATCCGTCGGGGAGGGTCCACTCTCGTGGGGCCCGTCACCTGGAAAGTGGAGCTGGACGAGCGATGGGTGGTGCTCGGACCCAACGGTGCCGGCAAGACCTCGCTGCTGCGCATCGCGGCGGGTGAGACTTTCCCGACCAGTGGTTCGGCCCACCTCCTCGGCGAAGTTCTCGGCAAGGTCGACGTCAACGAGTTGCGCCCGCGAATCGGTTTGTCCTCGTCGTCGTTGGCGAACCGCGTGCCCGGCGACGAGAAGGTCAGCGACCTCGTCGTGTCGGCGGGCTACGCCGTTCTCGGTCGGTGGCGCGAGGAGTACGAATCCATGGACACCTCGCGCGCTGTGGAGATGCTCGAAAGCCTCGGCGCCGAGCACCTGGCGGATCGCACGTACGGGACGCTTTCCGAAGGCGAGCGCAAGCGCGTCCTCATCGCGCGAGCCTTGATGACCGATCCCGAACTTCTTCTCCTGGACGAGCCCGCCGCCGGGCTCGATCTCGGTGGACGTGAGGAACTTGTGGCCAGACTCGCCGAACTGGCTGCCGATCCGGACGCCCCGGCTACCGTTCTGATCACCCATCACGTCGAGGAGATCCCGCCGGGATTCACTCACGCACTCCTTCTCAAGGAAGGTGAGGTCGTCTCTCAGGGCCTTCTGGACGACGTCATCACCGCCGAAAATCTGAGCGCGGCATTCAGCCAGTCCATCAGCCTCGACAAGGTGGACGGCCGATACTTCGCGCGCCGCGCGAGGCCGTCAGGAGCTCATCGCGCGTGAGCTTCAGTGGGACCTGAAATGCGTTCCAGATCACAGATCGCGTAGGTTCGCGAAGCATGGCTAACGAGAATGCAAACGCTGTCCCCGAGCCCAAGGATGCGTCGACCGTCATCTTGGTGCGCGATGCCGAATCCGGGATCGAGATCTTCCTGCTTCAACGAGTACAGGGGATGGCGTTTGCCGGGGGCATGACAGTCTTCCCCGGCGGCGGCGTCGACAAGTCCGATGCGACGGCAGAGGTCGAGTGGGCCGGACCGTCGGTCGAGTGGTGGGCCGAGCGGTTCAGCACGGATGTGGCTCGGGCGAAGGCTCTCGTCTTGGCTGCGGTGCGGGAAACGTTCGAGGAGTGCGGCGTTCTGCTCGCCGGACCGACCGCGGACACCGTCGTCGCGGACACGGCCGGCTACGCACAGGACCGAGTAGCTCTCGAAAAGCACGAGCTGTCGTTCAGCGATTTCCTGAAGAAGGAGAACCTGGTCCTGCGAACGGATCTGCTGCGGCCGTGGGCGAACTGGATCACGCCGGTGGGCGAGACCCGCCGCTACGACACGCGCTTCTTCGTCGCAGCGTCACCGACCGGACAGATCGCGGACGGGGTCACCTCCGAGGCCGCCGAGGTGCGTTGGCAGAGCCCGCAGGACGCGCTGGCGCATTGGCGGGAGGGTGGCAGCATCCTGTTGCCGCCGACGTGGAGTCAGCTGACCGAATTGGCCAAGTTCAGTTCGGTGGCGGAGATACTCGCAGCCGAGCCGGAGATTCCCGTCATCCTGCCTACGTTGATCACCGACGAGGAGACTCTGCGCGTCGAGTTCCCGAATCAGGACGGTTACTACGTCGCCGGGCCGCATCCGTGGTCGGTCAAGGCGGCAAAGTAACCTCTCGATCATGGCTGAATTTGTGACTCTCGAGGTTTCCGAAGGCATCGGCACCATCCGTCTGGCGCGCCCGCCCATGAACGCTCTGAACCGTCAGGTCCAGGACGAGTTGGCTGCTGCCGCACACGCTGCGACCGTCGACAAGGCAGTCAAGGCCGTCATCGTCTACGGCGGCGAGAAAGTCTTCGCAGCCGGTGCCGACGTCAAGGAAATGGCCGAGATGGACTACGGCCAGATCCGTGACGCGATCGGCGGCATGCAGGCCGGGCTCGGCGCCGTGGCGTCGATCCCGAAGCCGACCGTTGCCGCGATCACCGGATACGCACTCGGTGGCGGACTCGAAGTTGCACTCTCGGCCGATCGCCGGATCGTCGGAGACAACGCCAAGCTCGGAGTTCCGGAGATTCTGCTCGGAATCATTCCCGGTGGCGGCGGAACGCAGCGCCTGGCTCGTCTGATCGGACCGGCCAAGGCCAAGGATCTGGTCTTCACCGGCCGTTTCGTCGGGGCTGACGAGGCGTTGGCCATCGGTTTGGTCGACGAGGTCGTCGCTCCCGACGACGTGTACACCGCCGCTCGCACGTGGGCCTCGCAGTTCGTCGGGGGAGCGTCACGTGCGTTGGCTGCTGCCAAGGCAGCCATCGACGAGGGTCTGAACACCGACCTGGAATCCGGGCTCAAGATCGAGCAGCATCTGTTCGCCGGATTGTTCGCGACCAAGGATCAGGCGATCGGCATGGAGTCGTTCATCGCCAACGGTCCGGGCAAGGCCGAGTTCACGGGCGAGTAGGCTCCCCTAAACTAGAACTTGTTCATCTCTTACCAGCGAGTAGGATAGCCGCCATGACAGCCAGCCCGAATGACGACGCAACCGTCACGCCGCCCGCCGCTACCGACACCTCGGTAGTCGACCCCGCGCCGCGGCCGCACGCCACGGCCGAAGAGGTCGAGGCCGCTCGTAAGGACACCAAGCTCGCCCAGGTGCTCTACCACGACTGGGAAGCCGAAACCTACGACGACAAGTGGTCCATCTCGTACGACGAGCGCTGCATCGACTACGCACGTGGTCGTTTCGACGCCGTCGCGGGCGATCAGCCGCTCCCGTACGAGCGCGCCCTCGAACTGGGTTGCGGCACCGGATTCTTCCTCCTGAACCTGATGCAGGGTGGAGTCGCCAAGACCGGTTCGGTCACCGACCTCTCGCCCGGCATGGTCAAGGTCGCACTGCGCAATGCAGAAAGCCTCGGCCTTCCGGTCGACGGCCGTGTTGCCGATGCCGAGACCATTCCGTACGAGGACAACACCTTCGACCTGGTCGTCGGCCACGCCGTGCTGCACCACATTCCCGACGTCGAGAAGTCGCTGCGCGAGGTCCTTCGTGTCCTCAAGCCCGGCGGCCGTTTCGTCTTCGCCGGTGAGCCCACGACTGTCGGTAACTTCTACGCCCGCTGGCTCGGCCGCGCGACGTGGGAAGCAACCACACGCGTGACCAAGCTGCCGTTCCTGGCAGATTGGCGTCGCCCGCAGGAAGAGCTCGACGAGTCCTCTCGCGCAGCAGCGCTCGAAGCAGTCGTCGACATCCACACGTTCGACCCCACCGACCTCGAGAACATGGCGAAGTCCGCGGGAGCCGATCAGGTCCACGCTGCCACCGAGGAATTCGCCGCGGCGCTTCTCGGATGGCCGGTCCGTACCTTCGAAGCAGCTGTTCCGCCGGAGAAGCTCGGTTGGGGCTGGGGACGTTTCGCTTTCGGTGGTTGGAAGACGCTCAGCTGGGTCGACGAGAAGGTGCTCCGCCACGTCGTTCCTCGCGGATTCTTCTACAACGTCATGATCACCGGCGTGAAGCCCGGCAACTGAATTGGGTTATGACTTCACCCTCGGCGACGTCGACTATCTCGGAAGTGATTCCGGCGTAGCTGCCTTGGCCGAGGTGGATCAGCTCGAACTGTCCACGCGTACGCGTCTGGCCGACATCGGCCGGGCGCGTACGCGTTTCGGTGATCACATGCCTGCGCTCGTGGACACCGTCCTGCTTCGACGCAAGGCCGTTACGAAACTGCCCGGCAGTGATCAGTGGTTGTTCACGGACGACGCGATGCAGCAGGCCACTCCCGGTGTTGTGGCGGCGCACCGCGCGCAGCGTCTGATCGGGCGCGACGTCCACGACGTGACGTGCTCAATCGGCGCCGAACTGCATGCCTTGACCGGAGTTGCGCATCGCGTGATCGGCAGCGACATCGATTCCGTTCGCCTGGCGATGGCACAGCGCAATGTGCCGAGCGCAGCGTTGTTGCGGGCCGACGCGCTCCGCCCGACGACACGCGACACCGTCGTACTGGCGGACCCCGCCCGGAGATCGGGCGGTCGCCGCACTCACGATCCGGCAGCGTTGATGCCGCCGCTACCGGACCTCATCGAGGCGTACTCCGGCCGTGATCTCGCGGTGAAGTGTGCTCCCGGACTCGATTTCGACAATCTGGGCTGGGACGGGGAAGTCGAGGTCGTCTCGCTCGACGGCGGCGTCAAGGAAGCATGCCTGTGGTCGACGGGACTGGCCGAGTCCGGCGTCACGCGTCGAGCTTCGGTGCTTCGCTCCGACGGGAGCGGGTGGGCGATCACCGACGCCGAGGACGACGTGATTCCGGAGCAAGCTCCGGGGGAGTGGATCATCGACCCGGACGGAGCGGTAGTGCGAGCAGGCCTCGTGCGCCACTACGCGGCCAGACACGGCCTCTGGCAGCTCGATCCACGCATCGCTTATCTGACCGGTGACAGCGTCCCTGAGGGAGTTCGCGGATTCCGGATCCTCGAGCAGATCAAGTACTCGGAGAAACTGCTCAAACAGACACTGTCCAAGCGGGACTGCGGTGTGGCCGAAATTTTGGTGCGAGGAGTCGACGTCGACCCGGCAGTGCTGCGTCCACGGCTCAAGCTCAAGGGCTCGCTTGCACTGAGCGTCGTGATCGTGCGGATCGGACGATCGGCGTCGGCCTTCATCTGTGAGGCGTCCCGCTAGCTCACTTGAAGACGAACAGCTCACCGATTGCGCTGGGCGTCAACACTTCGCCCTTGGGGCCGATCGAGGTGCCGACGGTGAAGCCGACTGCTCCCGGCAACGTGTCCTGATCCACCGTCTCACCGGTTTCGGTGTCGAAGGTGATCAGGCTCAGTCCGTTCTCACCCTCGCGGACGACGGTGTATCCGGTGTTGCCGGCGGTCTGAGCCGGAACGCCCAGTTGCAGAAGGTCTTTACGTTCCCAGGCCAGTTCGGCGTGATCTCCCTCGTCGCGCACGGCAAGGAGGTGGCCCTTGTCGCCGCCGGCGGGAATGATCAAACCGTCGTCGGACGTCGAGGCACTACCGGCCGAGTTGAAGCCGATGTCGTAACTCCACCTGGTGTCACCGGTTTCGGCGTTCACTGCCCAGAGAGATCCGTTGTTGTCGGTGGCGTACACGGTCTTGCCGTCCTTCGACAGGTCCGGGCTCGACGCAGTCCCACCGGGAAGCGCGTCGGTGGACCACTCGCGGGCGATGGACGGATTGTCGCCGCCCGTGTACTTCATGGCGACCAGATCGGCTGCCTGAGAACTGGGTCCGTAGAAGGTGAAGTAGAACTTGCCGGTGCCCAGGTCCACTGCCGGCGTATTGGCCACCGGGCAGCCGGACGTGCCGAGGAAGCACTCGTTCAAACCCTTGTTGTCGGGAATGAGTTCTGCATTTGCGCCCTGGTCGATCGACGGCGGCGGGATCAGGTCGAACGACGGAACCACTTTGGCGCCGGTCTGCGGGTCGAGCACGTTGATCTGACCCAATTGGGTGATGAACAACAGGTTTCCGTCGCCGGTGAACTGCGACGAGAGAGGAGTGCCCACAACGAGCGTGCGCCAACGCAATTGACCAGTCTCGGTGAAGGACATCATCGCGCCGCTCTCACCGACGTAGACATTGGTGGCCGTGTCGACGACGGGCGTCGAGGCGACGACTCCGTCGTTGAGTCGAGCGCACCACTTCTTGCGACCCGTATCCATCTGGAACGAGAAGAGATTGCAGCCGTTCTCGGTGCGGGCGGTGACGAAGCTCTGGCCGTTCGCGGCCACCGAGGCGTACGCGGCAACCGGACCGCCGAGAGGGCGTGACCATGCGAACTCGACATCGCGTGATCCGGTGACCGGGCTCGTGTCGCTGTTGCGGGCGTCGGCATGCATGGCCGGCCAACCCGCCGACGCGTACCGGTCCACCCGTCCGTCGTCGCTGCCGCAACCGGCGATCAGGGCCGCAGCGATCGCCGTCGACACCATCACGGACGACCGTAGGACCCGCCGCATCACAATCTCCCTGCCTTCACTTGATCAAGAGCCCTCGGTAACTGCACAAGCCCGGACCAGAGACTATCCCGACCGGGGCAACGTGACGGGGCACACCCCGAGGGTCGGTGAGTCGGCCCCACGTAGGCTGAACACTCATGACGAGCATGTGGGGCGCACCGTTGCGCACTCGATGGCGGGGATCACGCCGAGGCGACAGCGATCAGGCCAAGTTCTTGACGGTCGATTCCCTCAAATGGGTTCTGGCGAACAAGGCGTACACACCCTGGTATCTGGTGCGGTACTACCGTCTCGCCAAGTTCAAGATGGCCAACCCGCACGTGATCCTGCGTGGCATGGTGTTCCTCGGCAAGAACGTCGAAATCCATTCGACCCCGGACCTGTCCCGCCTCGAGATCGGGCGCTGGGTACACATCGGCGACGGCAACGCGATCCGTTGCCACGAAGGTTCGCTGCGCATCGGCGACAAGGTCGTCTTCGGCAAGGACAACGTCGTCAACACCTACCTCGACATCGAAATCGGTGCGTCGACGCTCGTAGCCGACTGGTGCTACATCTGCGACTTCGACCACCGCATGGACGACATCAACACACCGATCAAGGACCAGGGCATCGTCAAGGGCCCCGTCCGTATCGGCCCGGACACCTGGGTGGCAGCGAAGGTCACCGTGCTGCGAAATACCCGCGTCGGACGCGGTTGTGTCCTCGGTGCGCACGCCGTCGTCAAGGGAGACATCCCGGACTACAGCATCGCGGTCGGCTCGCCCGCGAAGGCGGTCAAGAACCGCAAGTCCGATTGGGAAGCCGGCGCTGCCGATCGTGCAAAGTACATCGCGGCGCTCGAGGACATCGCACGCAAGAAGGCTGCTGCGGACGCTGCCGACGCGTCGTCGACGTCGTAGCTCACTTTTTGGCAGAACCAGCGATTACTTTCGGCGCCGCCACCGGTCTGTATCGGTATCGGCGCCGAAAGTCTGCGCCGGTGAAAGGAGTGCCGACATGAGCGAACAGACACCCGAATGGGTCGTGGCGCAGCGCCGCGAACTGGTGGGATTTCTCGAAGGCCTGAGCGCGGAGCAGTGGAACGCGCCGGCCCTGTGCGACGGGTGGCGGGTCCGCGAAGTGATCGCGCACATCACCATGCCCTACCGATACTCGGCGCCGCGATTCGTCGTGGAAATGGTCAAGTCACGCGGAAACTTCAACAAGATGTCGAATCGGCGAGCGCTCGCCGACGCGTCGGAAGTCGGTGAGCAACAACTGCTTGCCTCGCTTCGCGACAACGTCGCACACCCGTGGAAGCCGCCGGGCGGTGGCTTCGAGGGCGCACTCTCACACGACGTGATTCACGGTCAGGACATTCGCGTGGCACTCGGCGACGACTACGTGGTGCCCGAAGACCGGCTCACTCGTGTGCTCAGCGGACTCTCGCCCAAAACCGTGAAGTATTTCGGAACTGACCTCGACGGCGCTCGGTTGCGCGCCGACGACCGAGACTGGACGTACGGTGCCGGCGCCGAGGTTCACGGAGCGGCGCAGGACTTGTTGCTGGTGTTGTGTGGCCGGATGTTGCCACCAGGCCATCTGCTCGGGGATGCGAGTTCTCGCTTCACCGCGCCCCTCCCGACCCGCTGAGGTCAGCGCTTCAGCGACCAGGGAGCGGCCGCTCGGGAATCTGCGGCCGCGCCAACGGCTGCCGCACCCGACGCTTTGCGCCCGCGTAGACGTGAGCAGTCTCCTCGGCGACCTGATGCCAGTCGAAGTCCGACGTCAGGCGTGCCCGGGCGGCCACTGCCCGTTCCTGCGCCCCGGCGGGATCGTCGAGAACCTCGCGGACCGCCGAGGTGAGCCCGGCGATGTCACCCGGTTGGAACGACATCCCGGTCACCCCGTCGACGACGGCTTCGCCCAGTCCGCCTGCGGTGGACGTGATCAGCGGCGTGCCGGCTGCCGCCGCTTCGAGGGCGATGATCCCGAACGGCTCGTAGCGCGACGGCAGGACGATGGCGTCCGCTCCGTGCAGCCAGCTGAGCAGTTCCGTGTGATCGAGGTTGCCGAGAAAGTCCACTGCCCGCGCGACGCGATGTGTGCGCGCCTGTTGGTAGAGCCAGGTGAACTGGGTGCCTTCGCCCGCGATCGCGAGGGTCGTGCCGGGGTGGCTACGACGGATTCGGGGGAGTGCCGCGATAGCGTCCTGCACACCCTTCTCGTATTCCAGGCGGCCGACGAAGAGGAGTTTCGGCGGCCCTGACCGCGGGCCACGTTCGCGAAAGTTCCACGTGGTCACGTCGATTCCGTTGCGGATGACAGTGATCGGCGGCAGCGTCGGACCGTAGAGTTCGGTCACTTCTTCCTGCATGGACGCCGAACAGGTTATGAGAGAGTCGGATTCGTTTGCCAGCCACCACTCGACCGAGTGGACCTGGCGGTTGATGCGTCCGGAGATCCAACCGCTGTGGCGACCCGCCTCGGTGGCGTGAAGGGTGGAAACCAGTGGGACGTCATAGAATTCGGCCAATGCGATCGCCGGATGTGCGACCAGCCAGTCGTGTGCGTGCACGACGTCCGGTTGCCAGCCCTCGCCCACTCCTGGCTTGTGCAGCGCCATCCCGGCACGGACCATCGCGTGACCCATCGCGAGGGTCCACGCGAGCATGTCCTCGCCGAAGACGAAGTGTGCCGGGTCCTCGGCCACTGCGACGACCAGTACGCCTTCGGAGATGTGCGTGACCGTCGGGTGCGTCGACGCATCGGTGCCGGAGGGGCGGCGCGAGAGAACCACGACTTCGTGGCCTGCAGCCGCAAGCTCGGTGGCGAGATGGTGGACGTGTCGGCCGAGGCCGCCGACAACGACCGGTGGGTACTCCCACGAGACGATGAGAATCTTCACGACGCGCTCCCGTTCACCAGTTCTGTGTCAGGCAGACGGCGAGCATCCAGCCCCGGGAACAATCCGTCGGCGCGATTCCAGCCTTCGGCCAGCCGCTCGGCCACGGCATCGCGGCCGGAAACGAGCGCTTCGGAGATTTCCCGGGTCGCGTGGGCGTGCTTGTGTGCGCGTTCGCGGGCGTACCCCGCGGCCGAATCCTTGCTCACCATGAATGCCCAATCGCTCGAAACTGTCATCAGTGTCTCGCGAAGGACCTGATCGTTGACCCGGTTTCGCAGTTCCGGTCGGCCGGGTGCGTTGTCGCGGCCGCGAGACTTGTCCACGGTGGTGAGGGCGGTATCGACCACCTCGGAGTTCAGTTGCACGAGGTCGGACACCTGATCGCCGGCCCATACGCGCCAGTCCTTGCCCGATCCCCAGGACGAATCCTCGAGCTGAACGGGTTCGCCCACGTATCCCGATTCCTTGGCGTCGGCGAGGGTGCCGACGCGAATTCCGGCTTCCGGAAGCGCGCGCAGGAGTTTTTCGAGCCACTGCGGGCCTTCGTGCCACCAGTGCCCGAACAGTTCGGTGTCGAATGCTGCGACCACGAGGGCGTCGCGGCCGATGCGGGTGGATTCACTGCGCAGACGCGCCCGAACGGTTTCGACGAAGTCGGCGACATGCTTGTCGACGGCGGCGGCGGCGAGTTCGGGGTCGTACGGCAACTTGTCGGCGGAGTCGACGGTCCGTCCGGTGACCCGCGACGGCTTGAGGCCCGTCTCGTGGTCGTAGGTGTGGAAGTCGCGGTAAGCAGCGTGACCCGGATATCCGGATTTCGGGGACCAGACGCGGTAGCTGACCTGCAGGTCGCGGCCGAAGGCAACCACGTCGGATTCTCGAACCGGGCGACCGAGGGACGTGTCGCCGCGCAAGGCGGGACCGTCGACCATGAAGTGGGTGACGCCCGCTTCGGCGTACCCGCGCTCCATGCCCGGGGTGTACCCGCACTCGGGCCCCCAGATCCCGGTCGGAGTGTGGTTCCACCGGGCATGCGCGTCGGCGAGACCTTCGCGGAGGGAGAACGCACGCAAGCGAGGGTCGAGCAGCGGTTGGAACGGGTGGGCCAGCGGCCCGCCGAGAAGCTCGAAGGCCTCGCGGTCGATGAGGTCGCGGAACACGGGTGAGGCGCCGTGCTGCCAATGAGTCTCGAAATCTTCGAGAGCCGCTGCGGACGCTCGGTGTTCGCGCGCTCCGAGTTCGCGGTGCGCTGCGTCCGGCATGCCGGCGGCCTCGTGTGCACGGATCTGCCAGTTGCCGAGCCAGTGATGCATACCGGCGAGGCAGTGGGGATCGTCCAACTGGGCCGCGAGCACCGGCGTGATTCCCAGCGTCAGCAGGTGCGATCGGCCCTCGTCGGCCAGGCGTCGTAGCGCGGCGGCGAGCGGAATGTACGACGCAGCCCAGGACTGGTAGATCCATTCCTCGCCGACGGGCCATCTGCCGTGGTTGGCGAGCCACGGCAGATGGGAGTGCAGAACCAGGGCGAACATCCCCGGTTCGGTGACGGGTGTTGCGTTACTCACTCGCCGGATTCCTTCACGGCAGTTTCTTTCACGGCGATAGCGACGAGGTCGAGGCTGTCGTCGATGTCGGGTTCGCTGATGCTGAAGTCGTCGACGGTGATGCCCTCGACGTCGCGGGTGAGATCTTCGGGCCAGGGCTCACCGGCCAACGCGCGGTCGATCTGCGCGTTGATGAACGATCCGCCGTGCTTGGCGTCGAGTTCCTGCAGACGTGAACCGTGGTGGACGCCGGTCATCAACTGAACGCGGAATCCGGCGTCTTCGAGCAATTCGGTCATTTCGGCGGCGTTGAGCTCACGAGTGTGGAAAGGGTTGAGCGGCGTGTCGCGGCCGGGGGAGAACGTGATCCGGTTGGGGGTACTGATCAGAAGTTCACCGCCGGGGGCGAGAACTCGGAAGCACTCGCGCAGGAACTGACCCTGATCCCACAGGTGCTCGATCACCTGGAAATTGACGACGACGTCAACCGAGTTGTCGGCCAGTGGAAGCTCGGCGAGGTTGCCGTGGAGCATCTCGACGCGGGGGTAGCGCGCACGAACGTGTTCGACCGCGGAGACGTCGTAGTCGAGGCCGGTAACCTTCGTTGCGACGTCCGCAATCATGTTGGCGCCGTAGCCTTCTCCGGATCCGGCCTCGAGGACTCGGCGGTCCGTGCAGCGCTCCAGAAGTGCGCGGTACACCACTTCGTGGCGTCGGAACCAGTAGTTCTCCTCGGGGATTCCTGGCACGGTTCGTTCGCCCGTCAAGGGCAGGGGTGCGTCCTCGTGGTTGCTGACACTCGTTTCACTCACCCGTGCGAGATTAGTGCCATCCGGGTAGAACGTGTTCGCCGTGGTCCAGATCACTGCTGTCAATTCCTGTTCGTGCCGTTATGGTGGACGAGGTTCCACGTTAAGTTACCCACCGGTAACTTAACGTGGGGTAATCTAACGCACAGCCGACGTGAACCGAGAAATTCGCCCGTGGGGAGACCTGTCGGACTCTCTTTTCGGACGCTCGGACTGCGCGAGCACCACAGACGATTTATCAGGTGAATTACACACAGGAGGTCGACGAAGACCCATGACGAATATCGTTGTTTTGATCAAGCAGGTCCCCGACACATGGTCCGAGCGCAAGCTGACCGACGGCGACTACACGCTTGACCGTGAAGCCGCCGACGCAGTCCTCGACGAGATCAACGAGCGCTCCGTCGAAGAAGCACTCCTCATCAAGGAAGCTCAGGGCGGTGAGGTAACGGTGCTGTCCGCAGGTCCCGACCGCGCCACCGACGCTATCCGCAAGGCTCTGTCGATGGGCGCCGACAAGGCCGTCCACATCAACGACCCGGCACTGCACGGCTCCGACGCGATCCAGACCGCATGGACGCTCGCTGCTGCTCTCGGACAGATCACCTTCGAGAACGACGAGCCTGCCGACCTGATCATCGCCGGCAACGAGGCCACCGACGGCCGCGTCGGCGCTGTTCCGGCCATCATCGCCGAGTACCTGGGCATCCCGCAGCTCACGCAGCTGCGCAAGGTCGTCGTCGCCGACGGCAAAATCACCGGTGAGCGCGAGACCGACGAGGGCGTCTTCGGCCTCGAGGCTTCGCTGCCCGCGATCGTCTCGGTCACCGAGAAGATCAACGAGCCGCGCTTCCCGTCCTTCAAGGGCATCATGGCCGCGAAGAAGAAGGAAGTTCTCGTTTACACGCTGGCCGACCTCGGAGTCGACCCGGAGACCGTCGGAGTTGCCAACGCAGGCACCACCGTGACGTCCTCCACCCCGAAGCCCCCCCGTACCGCTGGTGAGCGCATCGCCGACGAGGGAGACGGTGGCACCAAGATTGCCGCTTACCTCGTCAGCAACAAGGTCATCTGATCGCGCCCTTCTAGACATCCAGCAGAAGAACTCAGGGAGAGTTAAGTCATGGCAGAAGTACTTGTGCTCGTAGAGCACGCAGAGGGTGCGCTGAAGAAGGTCAGCACCGAACTCATCACCGCTGCACGCGCACTCGGTGAGCCGTCGGCAGTTGTCGCCGGCCCCGCGGGCACCGCAGCAAAGCTCGCCGACGCTCTGGCAGCAGCCGGAGCCGAGAAGATCTACGTCGCCGAGTCCGACGACATCGACGGCTACCTCGTCACCCCCAAGGTCGACGTTCTCGCCGCTCTGGTCGAGTCCACCAGCCCGGCAGCAGTCATCACCGCAGCCGGCACCGAGGGCAAAGAGGTTGCCGGTCGTCTGGCCGCACGTCTGGGCTCCGGACTGCTGACCGACGTCATCGAGATCAAGGCTGACGGCACCGGCGTCCACTCCATCTTCGGTGGCGCGTTCACCGTCGAAGCCAAGGCCAACGGCGACGTTCCCGTCTACTCGGTTCGTCCGGGTGCAGTCGAGGCTGCTCCGCAGGCCGGCGCAGGCGAGCAGATCACCGTCGAGGTTCCGGCTCAGGACGAGAGTGCCGTCAAGGTCACCTCGCGTGAGCCCATTGTCGGCGGCGACCGCCCCGAGCTCACCGAGGCGTCGGTTGTCGTCTCCGGTGGACGTGGCGTCGGCAGCGCGGACAAGTTCTCCGTCGTCGAAGAGCTGGCCGATTCCCTCGGTGCTGCAGTCGGTGCTTCGCGTGCCGCTGTGGACTCGGGTTACTACCCCGGACAGTTCCAGGTCGGTCAGACCGGTAAGACGGTCTCCCCGCAGCTGTACATCGCGCTCGGCATTTCCGGTGCCATCCAGCACCGCGCCGGCATGCAGACGTCCAAGACCATCGTCGCGGTCAACAAGGACGAAGAGGCACCCATCTTCGAGATCGCCGACTTCGGCATCGTGGGCGACCTGTTCAACGTCGCACCGCAGCTCACCGAAGCTGTGAAGTCCCACAAGGGCTAAAAAGCACAAACTGCTGTGCGCCTTTATCAACCCCCCGCGGTTGATAAAGGCGCACAGTGCTTTATTCACCCGGCCTGCATCGGCATGTCACTTCGTCGATACCGAGACGCCGTTCGCGCTCGATAAACCTTGCGCATGACAATTACGTCAGTCCTTCGCTCCGCGAGTGACAATCTCGGCCGTGAGGTCGCCCAGCCGAGATATTCCCTGATCGTCTCCTCCGACCGCGAGCATCGTGTCGCAGCGCAGCGCCTTCGATACCGAGTGTTCGCCTCCGAGCCAGGCTTCTCCCTCCCGGCCTCGGCCGGGGTCTTCGAACTCGACGCCGACGGCTTCGACGAATTCTGTGATCATCTACTCGTTCGTGACAACATCACCGAGGAGTACGTCGGCTGCTACCGAATGCTGCCGCCGGATTCCGCTGCGGCGGCGGGTGGGTATTACACCGCAACCGAATTCGACATCTCCGCGCTCGATCCGGTGTCGAACAGGATCGTCGAAATGGGTCGCGCGTGCGTCGATCCCGCGCACCGCACCGGATCCGTCCTGAGCCTGATGTGGTCGGGCATCCTGCATTATCTCGAACTGACCGGATACGAGTGGGTGATGGGCTGCGTCTCCGTGCCCATCTTGCCGAGCCCCGATTCAATTGCCGGCGCCGATGTCCGCGGCGTCCGTGACTTCGTGATGAACAAACACGCCAGTCCGGGGTCGCGGCGGGTGACGCCACGAAACCCGGTGGTCCTCGGCGGTCTGACGCTCGACGAGATTGCCGCACCGGAACGCGTGACGATGCCGCCGTTGCTACGTGGCTACTTGCGGATGGGCGCGATGATCTGCGGGGAACCTGCTCACGATCCCGAGTTCGGTGTGGCCGATTTTGTTGCGCTGCAAGGCCTTCACTCCGCCAACAAGCGCTATCTGGAACGGCTGCGATCGGCGGCCGCCGCACACGAATCGGGGATCGGCTGATGACCGCGACGGTGCCGTACTGGGTGCCGACGAGCCCCTGCGGCGACGGGTGCCTACCTACGGACGCACCCGGTGTGTCGAGTATCACCGTGATGGCCCGCGGGGTCATGGTCGGCGCCGCACTGGTGACTGCGCCGGTGCTCTCCGCTGGCTGGCTGCTCCCGCGCACCTGGCGTACGGAGATGCAACGCGGATACTCGCGCGCGTTGCTGCGTTGTCTGGGAATGAAGCTCACGGTCGACGATCAGCGATTGGGGCGCGCCGAACCGGCGGGCGTGATGGTTGTCGCCGGTCACGTGTCGTGGACCGACGTCCTCGTCGCGAGTGCCGTTGCCCCGGCCAACTTCGTCGCCCGTGCCGACCTGCTCGACTGGGCAGTGCTCGGTGGTCTCGCGCGCCGGATGCGCGTAGTGCCCATCGATCGCGCCCGACTGCGTGAACTTCCCGGAACCGTCGACGTCGTTCGCGAACGACTTCAGCGTGGTGTCCGCGTAATGGTGTTTCCCGAGGGAACGACCTGGTGCGGGCGGGCGTACGGAGGTTTTCGCCCGGCGATGTTCCAAGCTGCCGTCGACGCCGAATGCCCGGTTCAGCCGATGGCGATCCGCTACGAGAACGCCGACGGTTCCCTGTGCACCGGACCGTGCTTTGTCGGCACCGAAACTATCGGTCAGTCCATCCGTCGGATCCTGCGTCAGAAGAACGTCGAGGTGAAGGTCAGGCTGGCTCCGCTCGAGGAGGCAGGGGAGTGTCGAGTCGACCTCGCGCAGCGATGCGAGAGAGCCGTACGTGGCGTCGAAACCATCGATTTGGCAGCTCACGACATCTTCGACCCCGCACCGGAACTCGTGACACAAGCCGTGGGACAAATCGATACCTCCCCGGCAATGACCGCTTAGCCTGCTGAGCGAGGCTGGGCGAACTCTCGTGCTGGGCTATCCTTGTCAAGCCATGACTCTGCCTGCACACAGTGCCCACGCCGGATTTCCGGTGTACCTCGATCATGCCGCCACGACTCCGATGTCGGCAGCCGCTATCGAGGCGATGACCGATACCTTCAAAACCGTGGGCAACGCGTCCTCGCTGCACGGTTCCGGCCGTGCGGCCCGGCGCCGCGTCGAGGAGTCGCGGGAATCGATCGCTGCCAGCCTGGGTGCGCGGCCTTCGGAGGTCATCTTCACCTCCGGCGGAACCGAGAGCGACAATCTCGCGGTCAAGGGCATCTACTGGGCTCGCCGTGACGCCGATCCGCGACGCACTCGCATCCTGGCCAGCTCCGTCGAGCATCATGCGGTGCTCGACGCCGTCGAGTGGCTCGAGCAGCACGAGGGCGCGCGCGTGACGTGGTTGCCGGTCGACGAGAACGGTGTCGTCGACCCGCAGACCTTGCGCGACGAGCTTTCCGTCCACGCCGACGAGGTAGCACTCGTGACGGTGATGTGGGCCAACAACGAGGTCGGCTCCATCATGCCGATCGTGGAGTTGGCGGAGATTTCGGCTGAGTTCGAGATTCCGATGCACAGCGACGCGGTCCAGGCCGTTGCGCAATTGCCGGTCGATTTCGCGGCGAGCAAGTTGTCCGCGCTGAGCATCGCGGCGCACAAGTTCGGTGGTCCGCACGGCGTCGGCGCACTGCTGCTCGGACGCCAGGTTCCGTGTGTGCCGCTCCTTCACGGCGGCGGACACGAACGTGATCTGCGTTCGGGCACTCCGGATACTGCGGGCGTTGTCGGGATGGCTGCGGCGCTGCGCGCAAACGTCGAGAACTTCGATTCCAGCACAAGGGAATTGGCGCAGTTGCGTGACCGTTTGATCGACGGAGTCCTGGAGATTCTTCCCGAGTCGGTGCTCAACGGCCCGACCGGATCCGATCGGCTTCCCGGTAACGCGCACTTCACCTTCCCCGGCTGCGAGGGCGATTCGTTGCTGATGCTGCTCGACGCAGCCGGTATCGAATGTTCCACCGGTTCGGCTTGCACCGCCGGTGTGGCCAGAGCCAGCCATGTCTTGATCGCGATGGGCGTCGAATCGCCCGTCGCGCGTGGCTCACTGAGATTTTCGCTCGGACATACGTCGAGTGTCACCGATGTGGACGCGCTGATCGCTGCGCTTCCACAAGTAGTAGAGCGCGCTCGGGCCGCCGGTCTTGCCGGTGCCGGTTCGCGTGGAGGGGATCGCTGATGCGAGTACTCGCAGCCATGAGCGGAGGTGTCGACTCCGCTGTCGCCGCCGCCCGCGCAGTTGCCGCCGGACATGACGTCGTCGGCGTTCATCTTGCGCTGTCCACGGCGCCGGGTGCATTGCGGACGGGTTCGCGTGGATGCTGTTCGAAGGAAGATGCCGGCGACGCCAGGCGCGCTGCCGACGTCCTCGGAATACCCTTCTACGTCTGGGATTTCGCCGATCGCTTCAAGGAAGACGTGATCGACGACTTCGTGGCGTCGTACGCAGCGGGTGAGACCCCCAATCCGTGCCTGCGGTGCAACGAGAAGATCAAGTTCACCGCACTGGCCGACCGTGCGGTCGCTCTCGGCTTCGATGCCGTGGCGACCGGTCACTACGCGCGCCTCGAAGACGGCGTCCTACGCCGGGCGGTCGACGCGGACAAGGACCAGTCGTATGTCCTCGGTGTGCTGACGGCCGATCAGCTTTCGCGAGCGATGTTCCCGATCGGTGACACACCGAAAGAACAGATCCGCGAGGAAGCCGCCGAGCGCGGTCTGGCTGTGGCGAACAAGCCTGACAGCCATGACATCTGCTTCATCCCGACCGGCGATACCCGAGCATTCCTGGGTGCGCGCATCGGCGTTCGTCCGGGAAGCGTCGTCGATGCCGATTCGGGTGAGGTCCTCGCTGCACACGACGGCGTACACGGCTTCACGATCGGACAGCGCAAGGGCCTCGGCGTCGAAGGTCCCGCAGGTGACGGCCGTCCGCGGTACGTGACCGCGATCGAGCCCGAAACCGGAACGGTGCGAGTCGGTTCGGCCAAGAATCTCGACGTCTGGGCCATCTCGGCCCAGCGCGCGATCTGGACCTCGGGCCAGGCGCCGGAAGGCCCCGTCGAGTGCATGGTGCAGGTTCGTGCGCACGGCGGACTGGCGCAGGCCGTCGCCGAGGCCGTCGACGACGGTACTTCGGGCGGCGGCATCTCCATTTCGTTGCGCGAACCACTGACCGGCGTCGCGAAGGGCCAGGCCGTCGTGCTGTATCGCCCCGACAGCGAACTGGGCGACCAAGTTCTCGGCAGTGGCACCATCTCCGGCACCGAATCCGAGCCGAACACACTGTGACACAGCAGGTTTCCATCGGTGGCCTCGTCACCGGAATCGGATCCTGGCCGGGCACGGACGCCCGCGAAAGCGCCGCAACCATCCTTGGCGAACTGGGCGGTTTCCCACACCTGGTGGAGTTGCCGAGCCGCGGTCTCGGCGCTGACATGGTCGGCCGAGCAGGCGCGATTCTGGTCGACATCAACCTCGACGCCTCGACCCGCGCCTATCGCGTCGTGCCTCGGCGGGGCAACGTCGCGAAGCGAGCCGAGGACTTCCTGAACCAGGATCTCGACGCACTCGAGGAAGCCTGGGAATCGGCCCGTCTGGTCGGCGGAGACCACGTGATCAAGCTCCAAGCTGCCGGCCCGCTGACACTCGGCGCCGAGATCGAGGTTGCAAACGGTTCGCGAGTTCTCGTCGACCGTGGGGCACTCCGGGACATCGCCGAATCACTTGGTGAGGGGCTCGCGCGCCACGCCGCCGAGGTCACTCGTCGTACCGGTGCCCGAGTGGTGATCCAATTGGACGAGCCGCAGATCGCGGCAGTGCTGGCCGGTTCACTACCCGGGCGCACCAAGATGGAGAGCGTTCCGGCTCTCCCGGAACCCGAGGCGCTCGCCGTTCTCGACTCGACGATCAGCGGTTGCGGACTGCCCACAATCGTCCACAGCTGCGGCGCCGACATGCCGTGGGATCTACTGAGGCGAAGCCAGGCGTTCGGCGTGAGCTTCGACATGTCGCTCATCGGCTCACGTGATCTGGACGGCATCGGCCAGTTGTGCGACGCCGGCAAGGAATTGGCTCTCGGTCTGGTTCCTTCCGCCCCGCCGGAAAAGCCGGTGACGTGGAAAGAGTGCGCGATGCCCGCCGTCACACTGATCGATCGTCTCGGCTTCTCGCGTGAACTCCTGCAGAACCAGGTCGCGGTAACCCCAAGCTGTGGTCTTGCGGGTGCGAGCCTCGAGTGGAGTCGAGCCGCCCTTCGGCTGTGCACAGACGTCGGCAAGGCATTGGTGGACGATCCGTCGGCGTTCTGATGTGTTGCGTTCTGACGTGGAGTCGTGTGGTGTGTCGGTGTGAACCGATAATCTTCTAGCTGTGACTGAAACCGCGGATGCAATGCAGCCAGCGCCCAACGAGGCGCGCGAGCAGTGGACGGAGCTGGCCGAAGAGGTACGCCAGCATCAGTTCCGCTACTACGTTCGTGACGCGCCCGTCATTTCGGACGGTGCATTCGACACATTGCTCGGGCAGCTCAATGCTCTCGAAGAGCAGTACCCGGATCTGCGAACTCCCGACTCTCCGACGCAACTCGTCGGCGGCGGATTCGCGACGGACTTCACGTCCGTCGATCACCTCGAGCGGATGCTCAGCCTCGACAATGTCTTCGACGAGTCCGAACTCCGCGGATGGATCGCCAAGGTAGAGCAGGAAACCGGGCCGGAACTGCACTATCTCTGCGAAGTGAAAATCGACGGTGTCGCGCTCAATCTCGTCTACGAGAACGGCAAACTCGTGCGTGCAGCAACCCGCGGCGACGGTCGTACGGGCGAGTTGGTCACTCTCAATGCCCTGACGATCAACGACATCCCGGAGCGGCTCACCGCTACGGACGAATTCCCGATTCCAACCTTGCTCGAGGTGCGAGGAGAGGTGTTCTTCCGCCTCGAGGACTTCGCGGCACTCAATGCCTCCCTCGTGGAGGAGGGTAAGGCGCCGTTCGCCAATCCGCGCAACTCTGCGGCGGGCTCCCTGCGTCAGAAGAATCCGGCCGTCACCGCGCGTCGTCGCCTCGGCATGATCTGCCACGGGTTCGGGCGCATGGAAGGTTTCGAGCCGGCTTCGCAGTACGACGCCTACGTGGCCCTCGCCGCCTGGGGTCTGCCGGTGTCCACGCACACCTCGCGAGTGGTCGGCGCCGACGCCGTGGTCGAGAAGATGAAGTACTGGGGAGAACATCGCCACGACGTCGAGCACGAGATCGACGGGTTGGTGGTCAAAGTCGACGAGATGTCGTTGCATCGACGTCTGGGCACCACGTCTCGCGCACCGCGGTGGGCGATCGCGTACAAGTACCCGCCGGAAGAGGTCACGACCAAGCTCCTCGACATCCGGGTCAGTGTCGGCCGTACGGGTCGCGTGACGCCGTTTGCGTACATGGAACCCGTCACGGTGGCGGGTTCCACTGTGTCCTTGGCCACGCTGCACAACGGATCCGAGGTCAAACGCAAGGGTGTGCTGATCGGCGACACCGTGGTGTTGCGTAAGGCCGGAGATGTGATTCCCGAGGTCCTCGGACCCGTGGCAGACGTGCGTGACGGTACCGAGCGCGAGTTCGTGATGCCGACGCATTGCCCCGAGTGCGGCACGTTGTTGGCACCCGCGAAAGAGGGCGACGTCGACGTGCGATGCCCTAATCAGCAGTACTGCCCGGCGCAGTTGCGCGAGCGCGTGTTCCACGTCTCGGGGCGCGGAGCATTCGACATCGAGGTGCTCGGTTACGAGGCCGCGACCGGGCTGCTGGAGGCGAAGGTCATCGGTGACGAGGGTGATCTCTTTTCACTCGACGCCGAGAAACTGATCGAGGTTCCCATCTTCCGCACCAATGCGGGAGCCCTGTCTGCCAACGGAAAACGCTTGCTGGCCAACCTGGATTCGGCCAAGGACAAGCCGTTGTGGAGAGTGCTTGTGGCACTGTCGATTCGGCACGTCGGCCCCACTGCTGCGAGGGCGTTGGCCGGCGAATTCGGTTCGCTGCAACGTATTCGGGAAGCGTCGGTCGACGAGTTGGCTGCAGTCGACGGTGTCGGATCCACAATCGCCGCCGCTGTCGTGGAGTGGTTCTCCGTCGACTGGCACCAGCAGATCGTCGACAAGTGGGCTTCGGCCGGAGTGCGTATGGAGGACGAGCGAGACGACTCGATTCCGCGCAATCTCGAGGGTCTCTCGATCGTCGTCACCGGTTCGCTCGAGACGTACTCGCGAGATCAGGCGAAGGAAGCGATTCTGGTGCGCGGCGGTAAGGCGGCTGGGTCGGTCTCGAAGAAGACTGCGTTTGTCGTCGTCGGTGAAGCGCCCGGTTCCAAGCATGACAAGGCAGTCGAATTGGGCGTGCCGGTGCTCGACGAAGACGGCTTCCGGCGGTTGCTCGAAGATGGCCCGGATGCGGTCGCTCCCACCGATTTGGACGAATCAGAGTGACTTTGTCCGATTTCTGAGATTGGTGTGCTGGGTGCGATAGTGACGCCATGATCGAGATTCGTGAAGTTCTACCGGCTGAGTTCGAGACCGTCGGGGAACTGACTGTGCAGTCGTACGTGGGTGGCGGATTTGTCGCCGGCGGATCGCCGTACGCGGAGCGCCTGCGAGACACCGCAACTCGGGTGGAGCAGGGGCGGGTGCTGGTTGCCGTTCTCGGCGAAGAGGTCGTGGGTTCTTTGACGATCGCCGAACCCGGCACGCCCTTCGCGGATGTTGCGCAGAAGGGCGAACTCGAGTTCCGCATGCTCGCGGTCTCGCCGCAGGCTCGGGGATCGGGCGCCGGAACCGCATTGGTTCGCGCAGTGATCGCCGAAGCCTACGACCGAGGCGATCACTCGGTGGTCATCTCGACGCAGCCCGAGATGGTCGATGCTCGTCGTATCTACGACCGCAACGGGTTCGTTCCCGATCCCGAGCGCGCGTGGGAGCCGATTCGCGGTATGGAGCTGACGGTCATGGTTCGCGGTCTGGCCTGATTACCCGGCCTGGTCAACCCAGCACTGTCGCGACGATTCCGGCGAGATAGCCGAGGCGGGCTATCTCCGAAGGGCGGAATTCGGGTCCTCCGGGACGACCGAGCATGAGGACGCGATTGCCGGAGCCGAGCGGTGCGGCAGCGAGGCTGGTGTTCATCTCTCGCCAGACGTCCGGAACCCAGTCGGCCTCGCCGTCGAGGGCGGTTGGCTTGTCCAGTGGCATCCACGGAATGTCGGTGGCATGGGTTTCCGGCGCACCGGCGCTACCGACGACGCGGTACGCACCGTGCTTGCCGATGTCCGCGACGACGCACCAGCCGACTCGCAGTACACGCGGCGCGCCGTCGACGAGGACCTGTAGTCGATCGTTTCGGGCTGTCGCAACGGAATCGATGAGTTCGAGCTCACGATGGGTGTCGAGAATCCCGGCGTAGGGGCGGATCGAATCGACCAGCACGTCGGGCAGATGCTCGGCAGCGGTGATCAAGGTGTCGGGCAGTGCGCCCGGTTCGACGTCGACCACGAGGTCGTCGATGGCAAAACCGTCGCCTCGCTCCACGACGTCGAGGGAGAGGATGTCTGCGCCCACGGATCCGAGCGCTACGGCGAGAGCGCCGAGGCTGCCGGGTCGGTCGGGCAGTTGGACGCGAAGCAGGTACGACACGTGCGTGCCTTTCGCTGATCGGTTCTCGCCCGGATCACGTCGACCCGGGCCACACCCATCTTTGCACTTGCTCAGCACGCGTTGGTGGGGCCGCGGCGGGGTCACACCGGGTGCACATGCTTGTCACACGAGCGAAACACGAGGTGGATTCGACGTGGCGGTGGACACAGTAGGCGTGCGTACCGGTCGACACAGCAGGCGTGCTTACAGGTCTGTCGCGGCGAGGAACTAGGCTGGACCGGCAATGTTCACGTCCTCTTCCGAAAGGGGCCCCGCGGTGCCTGCCATCTCCCGTGACGAGGTCGCGCACCTCGCGCGGCTGTCCAGACTCGCCCTGTCCGATGCCGAACTCGACGAGTTCGCCGGTCAGTTGGATTCGATTCTCAACCACGTCAAGGTGGTCACCGAGGTTGCGGCCGACGACGTCCCGCCCATGGCGAACCCCAATGCCGTCACCAACGTGACGCGCCCCGACGTGATCGTGCTCGGGTTGACCCCCGAGCAGGCATTGTCCGGAGCACCCGCAGTCGAACAGGATCGCTTTGCGGTTCCGCAGATCCTTGGAGAGGGCGAATGACCGATCTGACCACGCTGGACGCCGCTGAGCTGGCCGGCAAGATCCACTCGCGTGAGGTGTCCTCGGTAGAGGTCACGCAGGCGCATCTCGACCGCATCGCTGCCGTCGACACCGAGTACCACGCCTTCCTGCACGTTGCCGGCGAAAAGGCTCTCGAAGCCGCCGCAGCAGTGGACAACTCGCTCGCAGGCGGAAACGAACCCGCTTCGGCACTCGCCGGCGTCCCGATCGCGTTGAAGGACATCTTCACCACGACGGACATGCCGACCACCTGTGCGTCGAAGATTCTCGAAGGCTGGGTTGCGCCGTACGACGCGACCCTGACGAGCAAGCTTCGCGCTGCGGGCATCCCGATCCTCGGCAAGACGAACCTCGACGAATTTGCGATGGGCTCCTCCACGGAGAACTCCGCATTCGGTCCGACGCGTAACCCGTGGGATGTCACCCGCATCCCCGGCGGATCCGGTGGTGGTAGCGCTGCAGCGCTCGCGTCCCGTCAGGCCCCGTTGGCCATCGGCACCGACACCGGCGGTTCGATCCGTCAGCCCGCTGCGGTCACCGCGACGGTCGGAACCAAGCCGACGTACGGAACTGTCTCGCGCTTCGGGCTCGTCGCGTGCGCCTCCTCGCTCGATCAGGGTGGCCCCTGTGGTCGCACCGTGCTCGACACCGCTCTGCTGCACGAGGTCATCGCCGGGCACGATCCGCGTGACTCCACGTCCATCGACGCCCCCGTGCGTCCGGTGGTCGCTGCGGCACGTGAAGGTGCAGTCGGCGACCTGCGCGGCGTCAAAGTCGGTGTGGTCAAGGAACTTCACTCCGACAGCTACCAGCCCGGCGTCATCGCTTCCTTCGACGCTGCTGTCGAGCAACTCAAGGCTTTGGGCGCCGAAGTTGTCGAGGTTTCGTGCCCGAGCTTCGAGCATGCGCTCGCGTCGTACTACCTGGTGCTGCCCAGTGAGGTCTCGTCCAACCTGGCCCGCTTCGACGCCATGCGCTACGGACTGCGGGTCGACGAAGGCAACATGAGTGCCGACCAGGTCATGGCGGCAACCCGCGCCGCCGGTTTCGGCCCGGAGGTCAAGCGCCGCATCATGATCGGTACTTACGCACTGTCCTCGGGCTACTACGACGCCTACTACGGTTCGGCGCTCAAGGTTCGTACCCTCATCGCACGCGATTTCGACAAGGCCTACGAGAAGGTAGACGTACTGGTCTCGCCGACCAGCCCGTTCACGCCGTGGAAGTTGGGGGAGAAGGTCGGCGATCCGTTGGCCATGTACCTCTCCGACCTGTGCACGCTGCCGACCAACCTGGCCGGACACTGCGCGATGTCGGTGCCATCGGGTCTGTCCGCGGACGACAACCTGCCGGTGGGCCTGCAGATCATGGCGCCCGCCATGGCTGACGAGCGCCTCTACCGTGTCGGTGCCGCCTACGAAGCTGCTCGCGGCCCGATTGCAACTGCAGTCTGACCTGTTTGCTGTGCGCCTTTATTAACCCCCCGCGGTTAATAAAGGCGCACAGCAGTTTCAGGAGCAAGTCCCCAAAGCCGTTCCCTGATCGGTTCCGTAGCGGTGGCCGTGACCGGCGGGTACACCGAGCGAACCGAGCATGTCGACGGTGGTCTGCAAGAACGTGACGCCCGGGATCCACTGCGGGATCGGGCCGTCCTGCACGGCACGGCTCAGATCCGGCTTCTGCGTCGCGAGGGCGGGGGACCACCACACCACCGGGTCGGACGTGTTCGCGAGGACGGTTGCGCCGTCCGTCCGTGTCGCGCCGGCCGGGGGACCGGCCCACAACACGTCGCACGGGACGGTGGCACTGCTCTCGGTCAGTGCGGCGCTGCCGCCGACGGCGCCGAGGCTCTGTCCGTAGAGGAACAGGTCCGGTCGATCCTCGGCCGGCATCGCGGCAATGTGGCTACCGACAGCCGTGAACAGGGCGGTGGCTGATTCTTCGGCGTCGTCGCGGCTGAACAGGAATGTCGCCCAACTGGGTGCGTCGGAGTATTGCTGCCCGACTATCGCGACGTCTCCGCCGAACCGTTGCTCGATACCGTCGACTGCGTGGGTGTCGATCCAGCCCGAGCCGGTCGGAACGGCCACCACGACGCTGTTGCGGGCGAAGCCGCCGACGCGATCGAGTTCACTCACGGCGAGAGCGGCACGCGATGCGGTATCGGGTGCGGAATCCACACCGGCGTAGACGCGCACCGAGTCTTCACCTGCAGCGATGAATTTGCGTCCCTCCGCGCCCATCGAGGTCCACGAGATGAGCGATTCGGAGCTGCCTGTCGCAGAGGCCGAAAGTGGCTGTGTCAGAGCGGTGTCGATGTACGCGTTGGACTTGTCGAACGAATCGGCGAGGCCGTTCCAGACGGCGGGACCGACGACCAACTGCAGGCCGAGGACTCCCATGACCAGTGCGCCCACGCTCCGCGCGAAACCCATCCACCGCAGCGCCTTCGAAAGTCCGACCCCGAGGCCCCAGAGTGCAAGGGTGGTCAGCGAGGCAATGCACCCCGCCTCCACCCAGTGGATCAGCCCGGCAGGCGGTGCGCCCATCGCTGCTCGCAGCGAGTTCTGCCAACCGGCGGCGGCGAACATCGCAACTGCGGTGCCGGCAGTCGACAACCCGAACGCGGTTATGCGCCAATGACGTTCGTCGAATCGGGCCTTGACCCGGTCGGGGACGAGCCGACGGGCTACCGCGGAGAACGCCCACATCGCCAGTAGCCCGACCGCGACGAGCAGACCGCTGAACACCCCTTGGAGCACGGCTGATCTCGGCAGGAGTCCGGGAGCTAGCGAGATGGCGGACATCGCTGCCACGGCGACGCTCGTGGACACCCGGGGGAGTGCGAGCGCCCCGACTCGGGCGAGGACGGGGGTCCGTGACGCATTCAGAACGCTCATGCTGCAATCGCTTTCGGGGAGAAGGAGAACTCGTTCGACGGATCGAGGCGCCGCGATCGCATCAGGGTGAAGCCGAGGGCGGAAACTGCCAGAACTCCGGCCGTGCCGTAACCGAACCCCGATTCCGCGACCGGTGTCAGATAGCTTTGGCGCCAAGAGTTTCCGTTCACCGCTGTGACGGCGACATCGGCCATCGCGAAGCAGTACCCACGTGAGAGAAAGGACGTGCGGTCTTCACATGCCGCGTGCATTCGCTCGTCGAGTTGACCGTCGAGGACCTGACGGGCCCACGGCCCCAGTTCCGTTCCGTGCGAATGCGCGTAGCGGAGTAGGTCGTACCCGAGATCGTGTGCTTTGCAGGCCGAGTCGAATTCGTCGGGAAGCGGAATCGGTGACGAGCAGTCGCCGTGGGGGTTGGCGAGGTATCCGTCGACGACGGTAGGCGTGTAGCCGGCAAATGCGGCGAAATCCGACGGGATGGTGGTCGCAGCATCAGAGGCATCCGCGGTAGTCACAGTGGCGATCGCCCTGGATGCGTTCGAATTCTCGGTGCGCGGCGGCTCGGCTCCGCTCGCTCCGGCAGTGACGGTGATCGCTGCCGTTGCCGCCAGCGCCAGGGCAGCCCAGGTGCCGGCGCTTCGAGAGAGGTCTTTCACTCGTGTGATCCGCATGCCGTTCACGCTATGAACGGACAATCCTGGCGGTCATCGCTCTGGAGAGGGGTTCTCCGACGTGCGATCGGGTGAGAATTCCCTCCCCTGTGATACCTCGGAGGTAGGGGGATCTCACTCTGCAGTATGAGGACTTTCGGGGTTCGCCTTCATAGGCTTGACGGGTGATCAAGGTCCGAAGGAAGAACAGAGGCGCACCGGGTGTGCCCGCGCCGACATACACCACTGCCGGGTTGATGCTGTCCGGCCTCGACGGGGCGGTCGTACATTCGGAGAAGGTGCGCCGGGCAACCAGTTTCGTGGCCCGCGGTCAGTTCTGGAACATCGTCATCGTAGTGATCACTCTGATCCTCTATTCGATTGCCTGGCCGACACTGCAACTGACGCATCATGTTTCGCCACCGATCATGCCGTTCGTCGCCGCGTTGGCCGCCTTTCCGTTTGTCCTGATCCGGATCAACGCTCCATTGGGGTGGGCGGTGTCGGCGGTGTCGGCACTGATCATCCCGTTGGTGTTCGACAACACGACTGGTTACGACTACCCGTGGCAGGTCGTCCACATCATCGTGCTGATGTCGTTGCTCGCCGCGGTGAGTCTGCGGGCGCCCATTCAGGTTGTCGGCGTCGCCTGGATCGCCACGGTGCTGCTTTTCCTCGGCAACGCTCCGGGAAGCGACGGAGCCGGTTGGGCTGTCGGATTGAGCGCGCTGGTGGTCTTCTGCCTGCTGATCCGCTGGTTGGTTCTCTCTCGTCGTCAATTGGCCAAGCAGGAGGAAGTCAGTGAACTCGAGCGCACTCGGCGAACGATCCTCGAGGAGAAGGCGCGGATCGCCCGCGACTTGCACGATATCGTGGCCCACCACATGTCGATGGTGGTCGTGCAAGCGCAGAGTGCGCCGTACCGACTCGATGCGGTCACTCCCGAGATCCGGACCGAATTCGAATCGATAAGTGAGACAGGGCGAGCAGCGCTCAACGAGATTCGTGGTCTCCTCGGAGTGCTGCGCAGCGACGGTGACTCCGTGGTGACGGCCCCGCAACCGGGCGTCGATCAGTTAGACGACCTGCTGCTCGGCAGTACCCGTGCCGGACTTCCGGTGTCGTGGCGAGTCGACGGAGATCGAGCGTCGGTCTCGGAATCCACGGGCCTTGCGCTCTACCGGATCATTCAGGAGTCGATTACCAATGCGGCCAGGCATTCACCAGGCGGACCCATCGAGGTCGCCGTGGCGTTCGGCCCGCAATCGGTGAGCGCGCTCGTGAACAACGGGCCTTCGCCAATGGGTGGCAATCAGCACTCGGCGTCGGAAACCACTGGTGGCAACGGAATACGCGGAATGCGTGAGCGGGCTTCGGCGGTGGGCGGCATGCTGTTGGCAAACCGGCGCGAGGACGGAGGGTTCGAGGTCCGGGCCGAGTTGCCGTCGATGCCCGCCTAGGCTGTCCGAGTGCCCATCACAGTATTCATCGCAGACGACCAGGCGATGGTTCGACAAGGGTTCGGAGCCCTACTCTCCGCCCAGCCCGACATCAGCGTGATCGGCGATGCGCCGGACGGCAAGATCGCCGTCGCCGAGGTCGCGCGATTGCGTCCGGACGTGGTGTTGATGGATGTTCGTATGCCCGAGATGAACGGACTCGACGCTGCCCGCCAGATTCTGTCCGCCGGATGGGAACCGCCGGTGCGAGTCCTCATGCTTACCACTTTCGACATCGACGATTACGTCTACGAGGCCCTGAGCGTCGGAGCGAGCGGGTTCATGCTCAAGGACGCACCGGCTGAGGAACTGATTCGGGCGGTGCGCGTCGTCGCCGAAGGGCAGGCCTTGCTGGCGCCGACGGTGACGCGTCGCCTGATTGCCGATGTGACCAGCCGGCGGGCCGCACCGCGCGCACGGCCCGCAGCGCTCGATGCGCTGACCCCGCGTGAGCGCGAGGTCCTCGAACTGATTGCCCGCGGATTGTCCAACGTCGAGATTGCCGAGCGGCTGTTCGTCGCCGAGCAGACCGTCAAGACCCATGTCGGGAAGGTGCTGTCCAAGCTCGATCTGCGCGATCGCGCCCAGGCAGTCGTGTTGGCGTACGAAAGCGGGCTCGTCACGCCGGGTTAGGGGTCCCGTGCGGCGCGGCGTTGCGGCTCGGCAACGCCGCTATCCTGCGGCAATACGGTGACTGGGGGAAGATGGACACCAAGATCCACAATCCGGTCACGAGAGGTGCTGCACTATGCGAATCGGAATCCTCACGGGCGGCGGCGACTGCCCGGGCTTGAACGCGGTCATCCGCGCCGTCGTACGTACGTCGGCCGGTCGTTACGGCAGTACCGTGGTCGGATTCCGGGACGGCTGGCGAGGATTGCTCGAGGACCGCAAGGTCCCGCTCGACTCCGATGACCGCATCAACCGCATCCTCACCCGCGGCGGCACGATCCTCGGCACCGCTCGCGTGAACCCCGACAAACTGCGCGCGGGCCTCGATCAGATCAAGCAGACCCTCGACGACAACGGGATCGACGTCCTGATCCCGATCGGCGGCGAAGGCACACTCACCGCGGCCAGTTGGCTTTCCGAGAGCGGCGTGCCCGTGATCGGCGTGCCCAAGACGATCGACAACGACATCGATTGCACCGATGTGACTTTCGGTTTCGACACCGCATTGGCCGTCGCCACCGACGCCATCGACAGACTCCACACCACGGCTGAATCGCATCAGCGCGTCATGCTCGTCGAGGTCATGGGCCGGCACGCGGGCTGGATCGCGCTGCAAGCCGGACTGGCGTCGGGGGCACACCTGACTCTGGTTCCGGAACAGCCGTTCGACGTCGACGAGGTGTGCGCGATGGTCAAGAAGCGCTTCCAGCGTGGCGACTCCCACTTCATCTGCGTCGTGGCTGAAGGTGCGATGCCCGATCCCGCGTCGATGACTCTGCGCGAAGGTGGCATCGACGAGTTCGGCCACAAGATCTTCACCGGTGTCGCGCAGCAGCTCGGAAACGAGATCGAGCGCCGGATCGGCAAGGAAGTTCGCACCACCGTCCTCGGGCACATTCAGCGCGGTGGCACCCCGACGCCGCACGACCGCATCCTCGCCACTCGCTTCGGCGTTCATGCCACCGACGCAGCTCACCGCGGAGATTTCGGTCAGATGGTCGCGTTGCACGGAACGTCCATCGACCTCGTTCCGCTCGCCGAGGCGACCCGCAAACTCAAGACGGTGCCCAAGGAGCGCTACGAGGAGGCAGCCGCATTCTTCGGCTGAGCCGCAGACGCATAAACTGATCACCATGACTGCTGTCGATGCGCCCGACATCCTCGATTACGACGAAGTACTGACCAAGTACGAGCCTGTGATGGGTATGGAGGTGCACGTAGAACTCGGCACCGCGACCAAGATGTTCTGCCCGTGCCCCACCGAGTTCGGTGCCGAACCCAATACCCAGGTGTGCCCGGTCTGTCTGGGCATGCCCGGTTCGTTGCCAGTGGTGAACGCAGCCGCTGTCGAGTCCGCGATCCGGATCGGCCTTGCGCTCAACTGCTCCATCACGCCTTGGGGCCGATTCGCACGCAAGAACTACTTCTACCCGGATCAGCCGAAGAACTACCAGATTTCCCAGTACGACGAGCCGATCGCAACCGAGGGATACCTCGACGTGATCCTCGACGACGGGACGACGTGGCGTGTCGACATCGAGCGCGCACACATGGAGGAGGACACCGGTAAGTCCCTCCACGTCGGTGGCGCTACGGGCCGTATCCACGGTGCGAGCCACTCACTGCTCGACTACAACCGTGCGGGTGTGCCGCTGGTGGAGATCGTCACCAAGACCATCCACGGTGCCGGTGAGCGCGCACCCGAGGTTGCCCGCGCCTACGTGACGGCGCTTCGTGATCTGCTCAAGTCTCTCGACGTCTCGGACGTTCGGATGGATCAGGGATCGATGCGCTGCGACGCCAACATCTCGCTGATGCCGATCGGCGCCAAGGAACTCGGAACGCGTACCGAGACCAAGAACGTCAACTCCCTCAAGAGCGTCGAGGTCGCAGTTCGCTACGAAATGCGCCGTCAGGCAGCAGTTCTCGACGCCGGCGGCGAGGTCATCCAGGAGACCCGCCACTTCCAGGAAGCCGACGGCACCACGGCCGCCGGACGCCGCAAGGAAACAGCCGAGGACTACCGCTACTTCCCGGAACCGGATCTCGAGCCTGTTGCTCCGAGCGCCGAGTGGGTCGAAGAACTGCGCGGCACCTTGCCGGAGCTTCCCTGGATTCGCCGCGCGCGGATCCAGAAGGACTGGGGAATCTCCGACGAGGTCATGCGTGACCTCGTCAACGCCGGCGCCATCGATCTGGTGATCGCGACCACCGAGGCCGGTGCTTCGCCCGAGGCAGCGCGCTCCTGGTGGCTGTCCTACCTGTCGCAGCAGGCCAACACCCGCGGCGTCGAACTCGGCGCTCTGCCGATCACCCCGGCGCAGGTTGCGCAGGTCGTAGCTCTCATCGACAGCGGCAAGCTCAACAACAAGGTCGCTCGCCAGGTCGTCGATCACGTCCTCGACGGCGAGGGTGACCCGGAGCAGGTTGTCGCGGCCCACCCGGAGTTGGTCGTCGAACGTGACGAAACCAAGCTCAAGGCAGCCGTCGACGAGGCACTCGCAGCCAACCCCGACATCGCGGACAAGATCCGCAGCGGCAAGGTCCAGGCCGCCGGAAAGATCGTCGGCGACGTCATGAAGGCCACCCGAGGACAGGCAGACGCGGCTCGTGTGAAGGAACTTGTCATCGAGGCGTGCAGCTAGCGCACACTGAATCTCTGACACTGATGCCCGGCCGAATCTAATTCGGCCGGGCATCAGTATTTACCGCTGTCGTTTTGCCGCTGTCGGTCTACAGACCAGGGACCACAACCGCACGGCCGCTGAGCGTTCCGGCAGCCAGTCGTCGATACGCTTCGGCACCGTTGTCGAGACTGAAGGTCTCCACCGCGATGTCGAAGATGCCGGCGTGGGCGAGGTCGATCAATTCGATCAACTCGTTGCGGGCACCCCAATACGGAACTGTCACCGAAGCCTCGTAAGGACTTTGGAAGAATCCGACTTTGGCGTGGGCCTGGCCGTCCCCGATCCCGACGATCGTGACGTCTGATCCGACGCCGGCGACAGCCATCGCGGTGTCGATGGTGGGCTGGTAGCCGACGAAGTCGAGAACCAGTGCGGCGCCTTGACTTCCAGTGATCTTGCGGACGTTCTCGGCCGCGTCCTTGTCGGACAGAACCACTTCGTGAGCGCCTACCTTGGTTGCCAGTTCGAGCTTGTCCGCGCTCACGTCCAAAGCGATGACCGTTGCCGCCGAGAGGTGACGGAGGAGCTGAATGGCGACGTGGCCGAGCCCGCCGGTACCAATGACAACCGCGTACGAGCCTCCGCGAAGTTTCGGCAGAGAACGCTTGATCGCGTGATACGGCGTCAGACCGGCGTCGGTCAGCGGCACCGTCTTGACCGGGTCGAGGTCACCGATCGGGACAAGGTGGCGAGGAGAATCGACGATCATGAACTCGGCCAACGCGCCGGGTGCACCGAGACCGGGAGGATTGATGCCGAGTTCTTGGGCGCGAGAGCAATAGTTCTCGAGTCCTTGTGAGCAGTGCCAACAGTTGCCACAACCCCAAGGCCCGTAGACGACGACATTGGTTCCGATGTCGAGACCTTCGACACCCTCGCCGACGGCGGCGACCTTGCCTGCGCCTTCGTGGCCGAGCGTGAGCGGAAGGCCGTAGGTGTACTGCTCTTCGGGCAGGCTCATGATGAAGTCGTCCGAGTGGCAGACGCCGGCAGCGGTGACTTCCAGGAGCACTTCACCTGGACCGGGCTCGGGTTTGGGAATTTCCGTGAGTTCGGGTTCCGCGCCGATTCTCGTGTACTGGATTGCCTTCATTCCGACTCCTTTGTCGTGGTTGGCCAACCGCTCCTGGCACAAGCGGGGTGTTTAGCCCCGCTAATGAAAGAGTACGCATCTGTGCATGTTCGGTCACGCGATCCGTGACCGAACAGACATGCTGCTCGGCGATCTCAGGTCAGTCGATCCCGCCGCTGCCACTCGGCATCGGGATCTTGACCACCTTGTCGTCGTTCGGCCCCGGCTCACCCGCGGTCTTGTTGATCGTGCTCGCCCACATCAAACCGTCGGATCCGAGCGCCAAACCGCCCAGTTGGCCGTACGTGTCTTTCGCCACTGCCGACGGCGCGGTGGTGATCGCTCCCGTTCCGGGGTCAGCGGCCAATGCGGAGATCGCTTTGCCGGCCCCCAACGCGACAGCTACCACTCCCTGCGCTGCGATGCACCCGCCGACTCCGGGTCGGTCGGGCCACGTCCACGCGGGGGATGTCACCGTGCCGTCGGCGCCGACGCGTTGGAGGCGATCTTCGAGAGTGGTTCGGTCGGTGACCCACGTCGCGATGCCTGGATCGACACATACGCCGCCGCCGTTTCCGATTCCGGACAGAACAACTTCCGGGCGAGGCGGCGCAGCGTTGGGCGTCAGCGATCGGACTCGCAACAGCTTCCCCGCCAACGAGCCAGGATCCTGAGCAACCGCAGGGTTGCCGGTATCGCCGGTCAGAACCATGAGCTGGTCCGGGGCCGCGAACTCGAGTGATCCGCCGTTGCCGCTTGCACCGCGCGGGATTCCGCCGAGGACCTCCTTGGCGGTGTCACCGGGAGCAATGCGGACCACCCGGTTGTCGGTTCCGGTGGTGACGTAGGCATAGATCAGGTTGTCTTCGACAAATGTGGGGGAGAGGGCGATGTCGAGCAGTCCGCCGTCGCCGCTGCCGTCGACATCGATTTTGGCAACCTCGACCGGTGTCGTGTTGGGGGCTACCTGCATGATTCGGCCGGTTCGCCGTTCGGCCACCAGCCCGGAGTTCCCGTCCGGGAGTGTGACGAGGCCGCCGGTGGTGTCGAGACAGGTTGCGATCACGGCGGTGTCGGCGTCCTGACACGGCCCGAGGGGGCCGGTCCGCGGCGCCGGCGGCGTGGTCGACGGCGGTGGGTTCTCCGGCTGCACTTCGGCGCTTGCCTGGTTGGTCGGTTCGGGTGTGAACGGCGAGGCAGTCGTTTCGTCGAAGTCCGCGCAACCTGCGAGCAACGATGTCCCGAGCACCAGAGCCAGTGCGCCCAGCGCTGCATGCCTACCCGTAGTCATGCCCAAGACGTTACGTAACCCACGGCAGATGCCGCCACGCCGGACCAAGGTTCCCCGTCGAGTTCGTGAATCGGTCATAGGCTCACCTACGTGACTGACGAGCGAAAAGATCCCAGCGAGTTGTCGGATGCGGACAAGCCGACGGGCAACGTGTCCAGTCCGTATGACTCGCCCACCGAACAATTTCCGACGGTGAGCGCCAAGAATCCGTTGCCGCGGACCGACGACGATCTCGATTTCGGTTCCACGAACGCCAACTCGCTGACCGAACAGATACCGACATACCGAGCGCCGGGCGCGGATCAGCCGACAGTGGCTCTCGAGCGAGAAACGGCGTACGACGCTCCGATCACCGCCGTCCCCACCGCCGAAGCCGTGGCAGGGACCACCGAGACTCCGCGGGGCCGAGGCACTCTCGACCTCGGTTTGCTTGCACTGCGTTTGGCCGTCGGCGGAACGGCACTGGTGCACGGTCTGCAGAAGTTGACCGGTATCTGGAACGGGCCGGGTCTGGGCGGTTTCGAGACGATGCTGGCGGATGCCGGGTTCCAGCAGGCGAAGTGGATGGCGATCCTCGGCGCCGTCGGTGAGGTCGCAGGTGGCGCCCTCCTGATCCTGGGGTTGCTGACTCCCGTTGCGGCAGCATCGGTTCTGGCCGTGATGATCAATGCGTGGGCGCTGCGTCAGGCGAGCGCACCTGGACTGGAGTACTTCGCCCCGGCCGGTACCGAGTACGAGATGCTGCTCGGAATCTGTGCGGGCGTCATCATTTTGACGGGTCCTGGCCGTATTTCGCTCGACGGTCGTCGTGGCTGGGCAACCCGCCCGTTCGTCGGATCGCTCGTGGTCTTGATCCTCGGCATCGCTGCCGGCGTCTGCACTTGGATCTTCCTGAACGGTGCCAATCCGCTCATCTGAAACTCGCGCCGTCGAACAAACGAACCGCCGCTCTCCGAATCGGAGAGCGGCGGTTCGTCTGTGAAGGATCAGTCCTTGACGAGTACCGGGTCGGCGTTCGCGGACGGGATGGCTGTTCCGTCCTTGAGCTTGCGACCGAGGACCGACTTGCGGTGACCGTAGGCGAAGTACACGAGCACACCGATGGCCATCCAGACGAGGAACCGGATCCAGGTCTCGACCGAGAGGTTGAGCATCAGCCAACCGCAGGCGAGCACGGCGACGATCGGCACGAAGGGCACCAGTGGGACGCGGAATCCGCGCGGCAGGTCGGGGCGGGTGCGGCGTAGGACGATGACACCGACACAAACCAGGACGAATGCGAACAGCGTTCCGATGTTGACCATCTCTTCGAGCGTGCCCATCGGGAAGAAGGCTGCCAGGACGGCGACGATGCCACCGACGATCAACGTGATGCGCATCGGGATGCCCTTGGCGTTGGTCTTGGCCAGGCTGCGCGGCATGAGGCCGTCACGGGACATTGCGAAGAGGACGCGGGTCTGGCCGAGCATCATGACCATGACAACTGTCGTGAGGCCGGCCAGGCCACCGAAGTTGATGGCGGTTTGTGCCCAACCGATTCCGTTGGCCTCGAATGCGGTTGCGAGGGTGGCGCTGGAATCGCCGACCAGAGGACTGCCGTCCTTGAGTTCGGTGTACTTGACCATGCCGGTCAGGACGAGTGTGACGGCAACGTAGAGAACGGTGACGATGGCGAGCGAGCCGAAGATTCCGCGTGGCAACGACTTCTGCGGGTTCTTGGTTTCCTCGGCCGTGGTGGCGACGACATCGAAGCCGATGAAGGCAAAGAACACGAGGCTGGCTGCGGCGAGCAATCCGTAGGCGCCGTAGCTACTTCCGCCTGCACCGGTCAGCCAGGAGAACAAGGTCTGATGGATTCCGCTTGCAGAGCTCTCGGATCCTTCGGACGGCGGGATGAAGGGAGAGTAGTTCTCCTTCTTGATGTAGAACGCGCCCACGACGATGACGAGCAGGACTACTGCGATCTTGATCGCGGTAATGATCGCGGAGACTCGCGAGGAAACCTTGGTGCCGATCGCGAGAATCAGGGTGATCGCGCCGATGATGAGCAGTGCGCCCCAGTCGAAGCTGATCGACCCGATGTGGGCGGTGGTGCTGCCGCTCGCCCCGATGACGTTGCCGAGGTACAGCGACCAACCCTTGCCGACGACGGCGGAGGCGAGAGCAAACTCGAGGATGAGGTCCCAGCCGATGATCCAGGCTGCGAACTCACCGAACGTCGCGTAGGAGAACGTGTATGCGCTGCCTGCGACTGGAACGGTGGAGGCGAACTCCGCGTAACACAGCGCGGCAAGGCCACAGGCGATCGCAGCGAGAACGAATGCCAGTGAAATCGAGGGTCCTGCGACATTGCCTGCGGTTCGAGCAGTCAGCGTGAAGATGCCTGCGCCGATGACGACGGCGACTCCGAATACCGTGAGGTCCTTCGCGGTCAGTTCCTTCTTGAGCTTTGTCTCAGGCTCGTCGGTGTCCGCGATCGATTGCTCGACGGATTTGGTGCGCCATATGCCGACTCCGGGCATGTATTGCTCCTTGGTTGTTTCCCGTCGACCTTGTGGGTGGCGGGCGGTGGCTGACTGTCGTCGTTGTGATGTGCGTCTCAGCGACCTGATGAGGGAACCACTGGTGAGCGCCGTGTGCAAGTCAGCTCGCTCGAACTGACCGAAATGATCACCTGACTGGAAGTCATCCCCCCTCATGTATCTGAATTGATCAGCTGGTGTCTGGAACCCTACGTCCAAGTGAATTCGCTCACGAGCCGGACGCGCGATTCAGTCTGAAATGTCTGATAGCTCATATCGTTCCGTTCGTGCTCCGCGTGTCGGCCGACTATTCGGTACCTGTCGGTCGGTCTTGTGGTCAATGAGTCTCACCGTTGCGGTACGTCCGTACCAGAATTATGTATATGTGTATCCGCGCAAGACGGCTTACAGGCCACTGAACCCACTACGACGCAGTGGCGTTCGGTGGTGGTACTCCGACGTCTCTCGACGCTTCCGAACTCGACCGGATGTGCGATGTCGCGGAATTCCGTATGGGCGCTGACCTTTCATCCGTTCTCGTGTGAAAGAAGTCCCTGGACGCTGCGCCGGCTCAGGTCGCCATGCGCATGTCCTACGTGTCGGCGTGGTTGTCGAAGGTGCTGCCGACGATGCGTACCAAACCGACGGGATGATCGGATTGGGTTGTGGTGCATGCTCGTACAACACCGGATGAAGATTTTCCGGAGGAACTGGCGTGGATCTGATCCCGATTCATCTCGCACGCTGACAGAAAAGATCCCCGGCCGAAAGCGGCCGGGGATCTTTTGTCCGTTCGTGGCAGAACTTACGGAACGTAGCGAACCGCGCCCTTGTCGGCGGACGTTGCCAGAGCGGCGTAGGCGCGCAGGGCTGTCGTCACGGTGCGCTGACGATCGACCGGCTGCCACGGGCGCTCGGAGGCCTCCATCTTCGCGCGTCGCTCGGCGAGGACGTCGTCGTCGACCAGGATCTCGAGCGTGCGCGAGGCGACGTCGATGCGGACCTGATCGCCGTTCTGGACGAGTCCGATGACTCCGCCTGCGGCAGCCTCGGGGGAGATGTGACCGATGGACAGTCCGGAAGTTCCGCCCGAGAAACGACCGTCGGTGATCAGTGCGCATTCCTTGCCGAGGCCTGCGCCCTTGAGGAAGGCAGTGGGGTGCAGCATTTCCTGCATGCCGGGGCCACCCTTGGGGCCTTCGTAACGCACGACGAGAACGTCGCCGGCTTTGATCTTCTTCTGCAAGATGACCGAGACGGCTTCTTCCTGAGATTCGACGACGAGCGCCGGGCCCTGGAAGGAGAACAGTTCCTCGTCGATGCCGGCCGTCTTGAGGATTGCGCCGTCGAGTGCGATGTTGCCGCGCAGGACAACCAAGCCGCCTTCGACGGTGTAGGCGTTCTCGACGTCGCGGATGCAGCCGCCGGCCGCATCGGTGTCGAGAGCAGACCAACGGTTGTCCGTGGAGAACGGTTCGATGGTGCGCACGCCGCCGGGAGCCGCGTGGAAAAGCTCGATGGCCTCGTCGGTTGCCTTGCCGGAGCGGATGTCCCAGTCGTCGAGCCACTGGTCGAAGCTCTTGGTGTGCACGGTGGACACGTCGGTTTCGAGGAGTCCGCCGCGGCGAAGCTCACCGAGCAGCGCGGGGATTCCGCCGGCGCGGTGGACGTCCTCCATGTGGTAGTCCGAGTTGGGGGAGACCTTGGACAGGCACGGCACCTTGCGGCTGATCGCGTCGATGGTGTCGAGGTCGAAGTCGACCTCGCCTTCCTGTGCCGCAGCCAGCGTGTGCAGGACGGTGTTGGTGGAACCGCCCATGGCGACGTCGAGAGCCATCGCGTTGCGGAACGCTGCCGGGGTCGCGATGTTGCGCGGCAGCACCGACTCGTCGCCGTCGCGGTAGTACTTGAGGGCAGCCTCGACCACGGTGGTGCCCGCACGAGAGAAGAGTGCGTGACGAGCCTTGTGAGTTGCCAGCGTGGAGCCGTTGCCCGGCAATGCGAGGCCGAGGGCTTCGGTCAGACAGTTCATGGAGTTGGCGGTGAACATGCCCGAGCACGAGCCGCATGTCGGGCACGCGCTGCGCTCGACCTCGTCGAGGCCTTCGTCGGACACGGCATCGTTGGCAGAGGCCGAGATCGCGGTGATGAGATCGGTGGGGGCTTGGGCCACGCCGCCGACGACCACTGCCTTGCCTGCTTCCATCGGACCGCCGGAGACGAACACGGTCGGGATGTTCAGACGCATCGCGGCGTTGAGCATGCCGGGAGTGATCTTGTCGCAGTTGGAGATACACACCAGTGCGTCGGCCGTGTGGGCGTTTGCCATGTACTCGACCGAATCGGCGATGATCTCGCGGCTCGGGAGCGAGTAGAGCATGCCGCCGTGGCCCATTGCGATGCCGTCGTCGACTGCGATGGTGTGGAACTCACGAGCGACGCCGCCGGCCGCACTGATGGCCTCGGCAACGATCTCGCCCACGTTCTTGAGATGCACGTGGCCGGGTACGAACTGGGTGTACGAGTTCGCTACGGCGACGATCGGCTTTCCGAAGTCGGAATCCGTCATTCCTGTGGCGCGCCACAGGGATCGGGCTCCGGCAGCATTACGTCCGATGGTGGTGGTGCGTGACCTCAACGGGGGCATGGGCGTGTTCCTTATGTGATCGTTGCTGGTCCACTCAAATAGAAGCGAGGGCCTTTCAACGCTACTCGCGTGCTACGGGCGCTTCTCTTCGGGCTGGTCCTGTGTGTTCTCGACGACCTCGGATTCTGCTTCTGCTTCTGCAGCTGCTTCTTCCACTTCGGCTTCCTTGGCGGCGAAGGCTTCTGCCGCCGATGCATAGGGATCAGTGATGCGGCCGCCGCTGGCGATCGCGATCTCGGGAAGCCTGACGAAGCTGACCGCAGGCAGGGTCACCTCGGTTCCGTCGGTGAGTTCCGCGCGCGCCCAGCTGCGCTTCGGGAAGCGGAAACCCTTGACGTCGTCCCAGGCGAGGGTGCGCTTGGAGAACGTCGAGCGGACCTCGAGGCCGTCAGGGCTGACGGTGGTGCGCAGTCGCGCGACGAGATAGACGGCGATGATCGGAAGGATCAGCAACCAGCTGAAGGCGACGGGCCACCCGAAGATCGGGAAGCTGACCGCGAACAGGAGGAACGCGCACGCCATGTAAGCGAGCTGCGAAATGCGGATGACGTGCCGAAGTGGTTTCGGCGTGTGGGATGATTGAGCCGGTGGCACGGGCTGCTGCGAAGTTGACACCTCTACATCTTCGCATTGCAGCCGATGTATCTCAGATTCTGGGACGGTCGACTCACCAAGTTTGCCGTTCGCGACTAGCGCCTCTACTGTCGAGTGCGTGAAACAGAATGAGTTGCTCGTAATCGGCCGGCGCGTCGTCGCCTGAGTCGATTTTTCAACTCACCAGATAACGACGCGCCACCCTCGCTCAGCAGATGCTGACGGGGGTTTTTTGTTGCCCGGAGCCAGAATCAGAGGATTTCCCAGTGAGCGCACCAACAGCACGGCCTCAACCCACGCCGCGCAAGTCAGGGACACCGAGCCCGACAACCGCGGCTGCCGCAACCCAGACGGCCAACCGTCGCCAGCTCCCGCCTGAGCGGGTAACCGGCGCGCAGTCTGTGGTTCGAGCCCTCGAAGAGCTCGAGGTCGACACGGTATTCGGCATTCCCGGCGGTGCCGTGCTCCCGGTTTACGACCCACTCTTCGATTCGGTCAAGGTCCGCCACGTGCTCGTGCGCCACGAGCAGGGTGCAGGCCACGCTGCCACCGGTTACGCCCAGGCGACCGGCAAGGTCGGCGTCTGCATGGCTACCTCGGGTCCCGGTGCGACCAACCTGGTCACGCCACTGGCCGACGCGCAGATGGACTCCGTTCCGATCGTCGCGATCACCGGACAGGTGGCGCGCTCGCTGATCGGTACCGACGGCTTCCAGGAAGCCGACATCTCAGGCATCACGATGCCGGTCACCAAGCACAACTTCCTGATCACCGACGCGATCGACATCCCGCGCATCATGGCCGAAGCCTTCTACCTCGCGGCCAGCGGTCGCCCCGGCGCCGTCCTGGTCGATATCCCCAAGGACATCCTGCAGTCGCAGACCACGTTCTCGTGGCCGCCGGAGATGCGTCTGCCGGGCTACCGCCCGGTCACCAAGCCGCACGGCAAGCAGGTTCGTGAAGCTGCACGTCTGATCGCCGACGCCAAGTCGCCGGTTCTGTACGTCGGTGGCGGCGTCATCAAGTCGGACTCCTCGCCGGAGCTGCTCGAATTGGCAGAGCTGACCGGTATCCCCGTCGTCACCACGCTGATGGCCCGCGGCGCGTTCCCGGACAGCCACGACCTCAACTGCGGTATGCCGGGAATGCACGGCACCGTTGCCGCAGTCGCCGCTCTGCAGCGCAGCGATCTGCTGATCACCCTCGGCGCGCGTTTCGACGACCGCGTCACCGGTCAGCTGAATTCCTTCGCGCCCGATGCCAAGGTCATCCACGCCGACATCGATCCGGCCGAGATCGGCAAGAACCGTTACGCCGACGTCCCGATCGTGGGCGACTGCAAAGAGGTCATCACCGAACTCATCGAGGCTATCCGTGCCGACATGGCCACGGGCACCACGTTCGAACTCTCGGAATGGTGGGCGTACCTGAACGACATCCGTCGTACCTACCCGCTGAGCTACGACCGTCCCACCGACGGTCAGCTGAGCCCGGAGTACGTCATCCAGACCGTCGGCAAGCTCGCCGGACCGGATGCCATCTACTGCGCCGGCGTCGGCCAGCACCAGATGTGGGCCGCGCAGTTCGTCGGTTACGAGAAGCCGCGCACGTGGCTCAACTCGGGCGGGCTCGGCACCATGGGGTACGCGGTTCCCGCAGCCATGGGCGCCAAGATGGGCATGCCCGACACCGAGGTGTGGGCGATCGACGGCGACGGCTGCTTCCAGATGACCAATCAGGAACTCGCAACCTGTGCACTCGAAGGTATCCCGATCAAGGTTGCCCTCATCAACAACGGCAACCTCGGCATGGTGCGTCAGTGGCAGACACTCTTCTACGAAGAGCGCTACTCCAACACCAACCTCGGAACGCACGGCGCCATCCGTATCCCGGACTTCGTCAAGCTCGCAGAAGCATTGGGCTGCCACGGAATTCGTGTCGAGCGCGAAGAAGATGTCGAAGCTGCGATCCGTGAGGCGCAGTCCATCAACGACAAGCCTGTCGTGATCGACTTCATCGTCACCGCTGACGCACAGGTGTGGCCGATGGTCGCTGCCGGAACGAGCAACGACGAAATCATGGCGGCCCGGGGCATCCGGCCGCTGTTCGACGACGACGAGGCAGTTGCCGAGCCCGCCGTCATCCACGAAGCCATGTCACGCGAGCAAGCCGGACCCGCCGCGGGCACAGGGGAGGATCAGAAGTGAGCACCAGTCACACCCTCAGTGTTCTCGTCGAGGACAAGCCAGGCGTGCTGGCCCGCGTCTCCGCACTTTTCTCCCGCCGCGGATTCAACATCGAATCCCTTGCGGTGGGCGGAACCGAGATCCCCGAGATCTCACGTATGACCATCGTCGTCACGGTCGACGAGTTCCCTCTCGAGCAGGTGACGAAGCAGCTCAACAAGCTGATCAACGTCATCAAGATCGTCGAGCAGGACGGTGAAGCATCCGTCGCTCGCGAGCTCGTGCTCATCAAGGTGCGCGCAGATGCAAGCGTGCGCACGCAGGTCATCGAAACGGTGAACCTGTTCCGCGCCAAGGTGATCGACGTCTCCCCGGAGTCCGTCACCATCGAGGCGACCGGTACTCGGTCCAAGCTGGATGCACTGCTGCGGATGCTTGATCCGTACGGTATCCGGGAGATCGTTCAGTCCGGGGTCGTGGCAGTCGGTCGAGGGCCGAAGTCGATCACGGCCACCCGCTAGTACTTTTAGACACGTAAAAATCCAAGGAGAGGTTGAGAACTGTGGCAGTCGAGATGTTCTACGACGACGATGCCGATCTGTCGATCATTCAGGGCCGCAAGGTTGCTGTGATCGGCTACGGAAGCCAGGGCCACGCCCATTCGCTGAGCCTGCGTGACTCGGGCGTCGATGTGCGCATCGGCCTCAAGGAGGGCTCCAAGTCCCGCGAAAAGGCGCAGGAGCAGGGCCTGACAGTCGGTACGCCGGCCGAGGTTTCCGAATGGGCCGACGTCATCATGGTGCTCGCACCTGACACCGCTCAGGCCAGCATTTTCACAGGCGACATCGAGCCGAACCTCAAGGACGGCGACGCGCTGTTCTTCGGTCACGGCCTGAACATTCACTTCGACCTGATCAAGGCTCCGGAGTTCGTCACCGTCGGCATGGTTGCCCCCAAGGGACCGGGCCACCTGGTGCGTCGTCAGTTCGTCGACGGCAAGGGCGTTCCCGCGCTCATCGCCATCGACCAGGATCCCAAGGGTGAAGGCCAGGCTCTCGCTCTGTCCTACGCCAAGGGCATCGGCGGAACCCGCGCAGGCGTCATCAAGACCACGTTCAAGGAAGAGACCGAGACGGACCTCTTCGGCGAGCAGGCTGTGCTCTGCGGCGGCACCGAGGAACTGGTCAAGACCGGTTTCGAGGTCATGGTCGAGGCCGGCTACGCACCCGAGATGGCGTACTTCGAGGTTCTGCACGAGCTCAAGCTCATCGTCGACCTCATGTACGAGGGTGGCATCGCCCGCATGAACTACTCGGTGTCCGACACCGCTGAGTTCGGTGGATACCTCTCCGGGCCGCGCGTCATCGACGCCGACACCAAGGAGCGCATGAAGGCGATCCTGGCCGACATCCAGTCCGGCGAGTTCACCCGTCGTCTGGTTGCCAACGTCGAGAACGGCAACACCGAGCTCGAAGGCCTGCGCAAGGCCAACGCCGAGCACCCCATCGAGGTCACCGGCAAGAAGCTGCGCGACCTGATGAGCTGGGTCGATCGTCCGATCACCGAAACCGCGTAATTCGTAGTTTCACGCTCCACGTCTCCACTGGCCTGATGTCGCGCCGGTTCAATTACGTTGAACCAGCGCGGCATTGGGCCGGAGTCGTTTTCCGGGCCGGCTGAGTCCGGATTCATATTCCATCGAGAATTCGCCCGCGAAAGTGTCCACTATGTGGTATCGCCTACCGCGTTGTGGATTCGAAGTGAGCGCGCACTAAACTATCGGTGGTTAAACCACCTTCACACCCACCTAATCAGGGAGTTTGCACGTGAGCCAGCCTGGCCGTCCCGTTGTTCTGATCGCCGACAAGCTCGCGCCGTCCACAGTCGAGGCGCTCGGTGACGGTGTGGAGGTGCGTTGGGTCGACGGACCCGACCGCCCGGCGCTGCTCGCCGCGGTACCCGAGGCCGACGCGATTCTCGTCCGTTCCGCCACCACCGTCGACGCCGAGGTTCTGGCCGCAGGCACCAAGCTGAAGATCATCGGCCGCGCCGGTGTCGGCCTGGACAACGTCGAGATCCCCGCAGCCACCGAGCGCGGCGTGATGGTCGTCAATGCACCGACCTCCAACATCCACTCGGCAGCCGAGCACGCAGTTGCTCTGCTCATGTCGACCGCTCGCCAGATTCCCGCAGCAGACAAGACCCTGCGTGAGAACACCTGGAAGCGAAGCAAGTTCAACGGCGTCGAGATCCTCGGCAAGACCGTCGGCGTTGTCGGACTCGGCCGCATCGGCCAGCTGTTCGCGCAGCGTCTCGCCGCGTTCGAAACCACCATCATCGCGTACGACCCCTACTTGCCCGCAGCTCGCGCCGCGCAGCTCGGCATCGAACTGGTCACCATCGACGAGCTCGTCGAGCGCGCCGACTTCATTTCCGTGCACCTGCCCAAGACCAAGGAAACGGCCGGCCTGATCAACGCCGAGCGTCTCGCCAAGGCCAAGGACGGCGTCATCATCGTCAACGCCGCCCGCGGTGGTCTGATCGACGAAGACGCGCTCTACGACGCACTGGTGTCCGGCAAGGTCCGCGGCGCCGGTCTCGACGTGTTCAGCACCGAGCCGTGCACCGATTCCAAGCTCTTCGAGCTCGACAACGTCGTCGTCACCCCGCACCTCGGAGCATCGACGTCCGAGGCTCAGGACCGCGCAGGCATCGACGTGGCGAAGAGTGTTCTCCTCGCTCTGGCGGGCGAATTCGTTCCCGAGGCTGTCAACGTCTCCGGCGGCCCCGTCGGAGAAGAAGTTGCTCCGTGGCTCGAGCTGGTCCGCAAGCTCGGTCTCCTCGCTGCGACGTTGTCGCCCGAAGCTGTGCAGACCGTGCAGGTTGTCGCCACCGGCGAGCTGTCTGCCGAAACCGTCGACATCCTCGGCCTGGCTGCACTGCGCGGCGTGTTCTCCGCCAGCAGCGACGAGGCCGTCACGTTCGTCAACGCTCCGGCACTGGCCGAGCAGCGCGGCGTGACCGTATCGGTCGAGAAGCACTCCGAGGCTCTTGCTCACCGCAGCGCGGTCGAGGTTCGCGCAGTTGCCGCGGACGGCACGGTCACGTCGGTCACGGGCGCACTCACCGGTCTGCAGCAGGTCGAGAAGATCGTCAACATCAACGGACGCAGCTTCGACCTGCGCGCCGAGGGTCACAACATCGTCGTTCACTACAGCGATCGCCCGGGCGTTCTCGGTGTCCTCGGCACCGTTCTCGGTAACGCGGGCGTGGACATCCTCGCCGCAGCACTGAGCCAGGATGCCGAAGGCGAAGGCGCAACGGTCATCTTGCGCGTCGATCGCGTCGTCGGAGACGCCGAGGTCGAGGCAATCGTCTCGCAGCTCGACGCTCGCGTCGCCCAGGTCGACCTTTCCTGATTGTTTTTGCTGTGCGCCTTTATTAACCGCCCGCGGTTAATAAAGGCGCACAGTTCTACTGAGATGAGGACTCCATGAAGCTTGCGGTCATTCCGGGCGACGGAATCGGTGTCGAGGTCACAGCCGAAGCACTCAAGGTGCTGGGTAAGTTGGTTCCGGATCTGGAAACCACCGAATACGATCTCGGTGCCCGTCGCTACAACGCCACCGGCGAGTTGCTCCCGGCGGACGAGCTGGACCAGATCCGTCAGCACGACGCAATCCTGTTGGGCGCCATCGGTGATCCGCGGATCGTCGCCCCCGGCATCCTCGAGCGTGGCCTGCTGCTGAACATGCGTTTCCAGCTCGATCATCACGTGAATCTTCGCCCCGCACAGCTGTACCCGGGTGCGCTGTCGCCATTGGCGGCCCAGCCGGAGATCGACTTCGTCGTGGTTCGTGAAGGCACCGAAGGCCCGTACACCGGTAACGGTGGAGCAATCCGCGTCGGCACCGATCACGAGATCGCGACCGAGGTGTCGATCAACACCTGGTTCGGCGCCGAGCGTGTTGTTCGTTATGCATTCGCGTTGGCGCAGACACGTTCCAAGCACCTCACACTGATCCACAAGACCAACGTGCTCTCCAATGCGGGCGCAATCTGGACGCGTGCGATCGAGACCGTCGGGGCCGAGTACCCGGACGTCGAGACCGCGTACTGCCACATCGACGCTGCCACCATCTACATGGTGACCGACCCGTCGCGGTTCGACGTCATCGTGACGGACAACCTCTTCGGTGACATCATCACCGACCTGGCCGGTGCCGTGACCGGTGGAATCGGTTTGGCCGCAAGCGGAAACATCGACGCGTCCGGTACCAACCCGTCGATGTTCGAGCCCGTGCACGGCAGTGCTCCGGACATCGCCGGCAAGGGAATCGCAGATCCCACCGCCGCGATCCTCTCGGCCGCACTGCTTCTTCGCCATCTCGGACGCGAGGACGACGCCGCTCGCGTCGAGGCTGTGGTCGCTGCCGACCTGGCAACGCGCGGCGAAGGCCCCATCTCCACGACCGAGATCGGCGACCGGATCACCGCAGCGCTGTAAGGATTTCTTTCACGAGACTGACGCGCGTAAGCCTTTCGGCTTGCGCGCGTCAGTCGTTTCCGACACCCCGATAGACTGGCCAGTATGCGTCTTGGTCGAATTGCCAGTCCCGATGGTGTTGCGTTCGTCAGTATCGAAGGTGAAGAGGATGCCCTCGTCGCCAAGGAAATTGCGGAGCACCCGTTCGGGAACCCCACCTTTACCGGCCGTAGTTGGCCGCTTGCCGATGTTCGTCTGCTGGCTCCGATTCTCGCCAGCAAGGTGATCTGTATCGGCAAGAATTATGCAGATCACATCGCGGAGATGGGCGGCGAGGCGCCGGCTGATCCGGTGATCTTCCTCAAGCCCAATACGTCCATCGTCGGCCCGGGCGCCCCGATCGTCTTGCCTCCGACGTCCAACGAGGTGCATTTCGAGGGTGAACTCGCGGTGGTCATCGGTCAGCCTTGCAAAGACGTACCCGCGGCGAAGGCGTTGAGCGTGGTCCTGGGCTACACGATCGCCAACGACGTATCGGCGCGAGATCATCAGCGTCACGACGGGCAATGGACGCGCGCGAAGGGCCACGACACCTTCTGCCCGCTCGGTCCGTGGATCGAAACCAGCCTCGATGCGTCCGACGTCGACATCAAGACCGAGGTGAACGGTCAGGTCAAGCAGGACAGCAGCACCGCCTTCCTACTTCACGACATTCCGAAGATCATCGAGTGGATCTCGGCGGTGATGACCCTCCTGCCCGGCGACGTCATCCTCACCGGCACCCCCGCCGGAGTCGGCCCGATCGTCGACGGCGATTCCGTGTCTGTCACGGTCTCGGGGATCGGCACGCTCACGAACCCGGTGACCGCCAAGAACTGATCTGACCCGGTTCGTCCGTCATGTGACTACGGAGGCCCCATCCCCACCGGATGGGGCCTCTGTCGTGGTGTGAGTCGAGAGGTGTCTGTCAAATAGAAGTTGCAAGATGGTAACTAACGCCGGATGGCCGATTGGGATTACCTTCCGGTTCGAGGTAATCAGGCCCTGGGACTGACCTGCGGGTTTCATGAGCCAGGCGAAGCTTCACCCCCTGATCCTCCTGGCGTTATGTCTGATTTGGTGAGGTTGGGAGGGTTCGCACCGCGGTTTGCTGCCGCGGCTCGTAACAGACCAAATTCCCTGAAATGTAACGCTGAGCAGTAGGGTGGCCGATAACTGGATAGAAGCCGATGGGGCAATCGAGTGGATTGCGCAGAAACGTGGTGATACATGACGACCTTCGCGGAAGCATCCCGGACAGCGGCAGCGCATGCGCGGAACGGGCAGCGGCCGGTGTGGCGAGACAAGAAGCGCTACCTGTGGCCACTGGGTTTGCTGGTTCCTCTCAGTCCGTTCGCTGCGTGGTTCCTGGTCGACAAATTCAGTCTCGGGCTCTTCTGGGCCATCGGGGCCTGGCTCATCGTGATCGTCATTCCCCTGATCGATCTTCTGGCGGGCGAGGACGGTAACAGCCCACCGGACGAAGCGATCCCTGAATTGCAAGAGGATCGTTTCTACCGCTGGTGCACGTATCTGTTCCTGCCCCTCCAATACGTCGGTCTCGTGTTCGTCGCCTGGTGCTGGGTGAACGCGCCGATGGCGGCGGGGGAGAAGTTCGCGCTCGCGATGACTGCCGGCGTGGTTGCCGGTGTGGGGATCAACGCGGCGCATGAATTGGGGCACAAGAGCGAGAAGCTCGAGAAGTGGCTCGCGAAAGTAGCTCTGGCGCAGTCCTTCTACGGCCATTTCTACGTCGAGCACAACCATGGTCACCACGTCCGTGTCGCGACGCCGGAGGATCCGGCCAGTTCGCGATACAAGGAAAACTTCTGGTTCTTCTTGCCGCGCAGTGTCATCGGCGGCTTGCGCTCGGGATGGCGGATCGAAAGCGCTCGCCTTCAGCGTCAAGGCAGACGGACGTGGAGCTATCGGAACAACATCCTGAACGCGTGGGCGATGAGTGTTGTCCTGTTCGGCAGCCTGATCGCGGTGTTCGGGTGGGAAATCGCACCGTGGCTGGCCGTTCAGGCGATTGCCGGATTCACGTTCCTCGAGACCGCCAACTATCTCGAGCACTACGGCTTGCTACGTGCGAAGCGGCCTGACGGCTCGTACGTTCGCTGCTCGCCCGAGGACAGCTGGAACAGCGACCACGTCGTCAGCAATCTGTTCCTCTATCAACTTCAGCGTCACAGTGACCATCACGCGAATCCGCGTCTGCGGTACCAGAGCCTGCGCAGTGCGGCCGAAGCGCCGCAACTTCCAGCGGGTTACGCGGTCATGATCGTGTGCGCGTGGGTGCCGCCGCTGTGGCGAAAGGTCATGGACAAGCGACTACTCGCCTACTACGACGGTGACATGACACGTATCAACGTCTTGCCGGGTAAGTGATCGGCGGGATGGAGGAAGCGCTGCGGGACTAACCTGTAGTACGACCATCCATCATCGCCGAGCCAAGTGAGCCATGACCAACAGCGAAGTACGCGTCCGTTTCTGTCCGTCACCCACCGGAACCCCGCACGTAGGTTTGGTGCGCACCGCCTTGTTCAACTGGGCATTCGCACGACACCACGGCGGCACGTTCGTGTTCCGTATCGAAGACACCGATGCGCAGCGCGACAGTGAAGAGTCCTACCAGGCCATCCTTGACGCCCTCCGCTGGTTGGGGCTCAATTGGGACGAGGGCCCGGAGGTCGGTGGGCCGCACGCACCGTATCGCCAGTCCGAGCGTCGCGACCTGCATCTCGACGTCGTTGCCAAGTTGCTGGCCGCGGGCGAGGCCTACGAGTCCTACTCGACCAACGAAGAAGTGGAAGCGCGACACAAGGCGGCCGGACGCGACCCGAAGCTCGGATACGACAACTTCGATCGCGACCTCAGCGACGAGCAGCGCGCTGCCTACGTCGCCGAGGGTCGCAAGCCGGTCGTCCGCCTCCGGATGCCCGATCACGACCTGACGTGGAACGACCTGGTTCGCGGCGAGACCACGTTCAAGGCAGGCACCGTTCCGGACTTCGCGTTGACTCGCGGGAACGGTATTCCGCTGTACACGCTGGTCAACCCCGTCGACGACGCGTTGATGAAGATCACCCACGTACTGCGCGGTGAGGACCTGCTGTCCTCGACCCCGCGTCAGCTCGCGTTGTACGAGGCTTTGATCCGCATCGGTGTCGCCGATTTCACACCGTCGTTCGGGCACCTGCCGTTCGTGATGGGTCAGGGCAACAAGAAGCTTTCCAAGCGCGATCCCGAGTCCAACCTCTTCATTCACCGCGATCGGGGCTTCATTCCCGAGGGACTGCTGAACTACTTGGCTCTGCTCGGGTGGAGCATTGCCGACGATCACGATGTCTTCTCACTCGACGAGATGGTTGCGGCCTTCGACGTTTCGAAGGTCAACTCCAACCCTGCCCGCTTCGACCAGAAAAAGGCCGACGCGATCAATGCCGAGCACATTCGCTTGCTCCAGCCGGCCGACTTCGCGGCCCGCCTGAAGTCGTTCCTGGTGGAGCACGGCCACATCAGCGCCGACGTCGATGAAGCCACGTTCACTGTTGCGGCGGACCTCGTGCAGACGCGCATCGTCGTCCTGTCCGACGCGTGGGATCTGCTGAAGTTCCTGTTCGTCGACGAGGCGTCGTTTGCTCTCGATCCGGCCGCGGCGGCAAAGAACCTGAAGGAAGACGCTGGTCCGGTTCTGGATGCGTCTCTTGCGGCACTCGAGGCAACCTCGGAGTGGACTGCGGCCAGTATCGAGGAAGCACTCAAGAAGGCCCTCATCGAGGATCTGGAGCTCAAACCGCGTAAGGCCTTCGCTCCGGTTCGGGTCGCGATCACCGGCTCTCACATCAGCCCTCCGCTGTACGAGTCGATGGAATTGCTCGGTCGTGAGGTCTCGATTGCTCGGTTGCGCGCCGGTAGGGCAGCGGTAACCGCCTAGATCGGACGGTCTTCCGGCCGAAAATGAAGCAAAAACCTCCCGTGACCATACGATTTGGTATTTGGGGCAGGGGTACTGGTAATCTTCTTTTCGGCCGGAGACGAGCCGCCGAGCGCAACAGCGAAGCGGATCGGGCAAGGCTGGTGAGCAAGACCTTGGGGTATGGTGTAATTGGCAACACAGCGGTTTCTGGTACCGCCATTCTAGGTTCGAGTCCTGGTACCCCAGCGGAAATCCGGTCGATTTTGTGGCCGGACTCAGACAAGCTAAGCTTGCTGAGCATCCAAGAGCAAGACTGAATACCACGTTTAAAAGCGTGTCCTGGCCCCGTCGTCTAGCGGCCTAGGACGCCGCCCTCTCAAGGCGGTAGCGCGGGTTCGAATCCCGTCGGGGCTACAAAGGAAAGACCCTCCGATCATTGATCGGAGGGTCTTTTCGTATGTGCCGGAAATGTCTCCGGCGATGCGAAAAACGATCACCCCCAGTCGAATTCGACTGGGGGTGATCGTCATCTCACTCTGTTGTCCGCGATCGGCTATCCGCTCTTGCGGCGGAACTCTCGCTTGTGATCGGCCGGGCCATGCGTGTTGTGGACCTTGGACTGTCCGTCGCGATGGTCGGTCGATTTGGCGTTCTGATGATTCTTCCGTTCGAGGGCTTCACGGAACTTTCGTTTGGTTTCCTCCGATTGGGATTCGGGTTCCGACGGGGTGTTGCTGTCGAGATCGCTCATATGCTCACTCCTTGTTGTTGGGCCTGTTGGTGAAACTACGCCGGCCCGAATTCGAAAGCTCGTGAATTTCGCTTCACGAATCTCGGGGTCTACGGCGATGGTGCAGTAGAACCGGAAAGAGGCATCGCCGGCATCCCGAGCTTGCGGTGATCCCACGAACGAGTTCGATCGGGAACGAACCGTACCGCGACGCGCTTGTGGAGCATCGCGTCGACGGCCGGGCGGAGATCTTCCGTGTACGGGCCCGTGTATCGCTCCCAGACACTGATTCCCACGGCAAAAAGAGCTTCCGGATCCTCGACGATCACTCCGGTGCCCTCCATCGAGACTCCTCGCAGCGTGTCGTACGTCAGACCGTCTTCGATCAGGACGGACATACGGGTGTCCCGGCGAAGATTGACCGCCTTCTGCGACTTGGCTTTGGTTTCGAACCAGATTTCGCCGTCGACTATCGCGAACCACATCGCGATCAGGTGAGGCATTCCGTCGGCGCTCAACGTCGCCATCGTTGCCGTACGGCTCTTTTCGACGAAGCTCGAAATTTCGGCCTCGGTCATCGTGATCTGACTACGCTGCTTTCCTGCCATGGTCGCGTCGTACTCCTACGTGCTCGAGGATCTGAAGGCCTTACTGTGTCACGAATTACAGACGCTTGTGGAGCGCTTCGGCAGCTGCGAGAAGGTCCGCCGCCCAGCGGGCTCCCGGTCGTCTACCCATCCGATCGATGGGGCCGGAGACCGAAATCGCGGCAATGACAGCGCCTGCCGAGTCTCGGACAGGAGCCGCGACGCTGGCGACACCCGGCTCACGTTCGGCTGCACTCTGTGCCCAGCCGCGCCGGCGAACCTCGAGGAGCACTCGTTCGCCGAACGACGCATCGGCGAGAACGGTCCGTTGGGTTTGTGGATCTGCCCATGCGAGAAGGACCTTGGCGCCGGAACCGGCATTCATCGGCAGCCTGGCCCCGACGAGAACTGTGTCGCGAAGGCCCGTGGGCGGTTCCATCGACGCAACGCAGATGCGTTGGGTGCCTTCCCGGCGGTACAGCTGGACGCTTTCGCCGGTGATTTCGCGAAGGCGGGGGAGGATGAGTCCGGCCGCAGCAATGAGTGGATCATTAGCGGTGGCAGCGAGTTCGGCGAGTCCGGGCCCTGGGCACCACTGACCATCCGAGTCGCGTGTGAGGAGTCGATGGACTTCGAGACCGACGGCGAGTCTATGGGCGGTCGCGCGCGGCAAACCGGTTCGTGCACAGAGTTCGGTGAGGCTGCACGGTTCCTCAGCTACTGCATGAAGAACGCCCATTGCTTTGTCCAGGACGCCGATGCCGCTATGCTGTCTCATAGGTCGATACCAGTTTCTCGCATAGTGGGATGATAGCGCATTTCCTGGTGGACTAGCGCATTTACAGAAGGGCTAGTGCATTTCCTAGGGGCAGCCTGCATCTGCTGCGAGGGCTGGGGACCTACTTCACGCGCGGCGGGCCAGCCCGTAGTCCGCCGACGCGAGGCTACGTACAGAGGTGGAAGACATGGCACAGAAAGCACGCACTCTCGCCGAGAAGGTGTGGGACGACCACGTTGTCGTGAAAGGGGAGGGGCAGGATCCCGACCTCATCTACATCGATCTCCACCTCGTTCACGAAGTGACGAGCCCGCAGGCATTCGACGGACTTCGCTTGGCGGGACGCCCGTTGCGCCGTCCCGACCTGACGATCGCCACCGAGGACCACAACGTTCCGACGATCGACATCGACAAGCCGATCGCCGATCCCGTGTCCAAGACTCAGGTCGACACCTTGCGCCGAAATTGCGAGGAGTTCGGAGTTCGCTTGCACCGCATGGGCGATCTCGATCAGGGCATCGTGCATGTGGTCGGACCGCAGCTCGGCCTGACTCAGCCGGGAACCACCGTGGTGTGCGGCGACAGTCATACGTCGACGCACGGCGCATTCGGTGCGCTCGCAATGGGAATCGGCACCAGCGAGGTCGAGCACGTGATGGCGACGCAGACATTGTCGTTGCGCCCCTTCAAGACCATGGCGATCACGGTCGACGGCGAGCTGCCTCCTGGCGTCACGAGCAAGGACTTGATCCTGGCAGTCATCGCCAAGATCGGCACCGGCGGCGGCCAGGGCTACGTCCTGGAGTACCGCGGCGAGGCCATTCGCAAACTGTCGATGGAAGCTCGTATGACCATCTGCAACATGTCGATCGAGGCCGGAGCCCGTGCGGGCATGATCGCACCGGACGAGATCACTTACGAGTTCATCAAGGGCCGTCCGCATGCACCGTCGGGCGCAGAGTGGGACGAAGCCGTCGCCGCGTGGGAGTTGCTCAAGACCGACGAGGGCGCCGAATTCGACAACGAGGTCCACATCGACGCAAGCGCATTGACGCCTTTTGTCACGTGGGGAACCAATCCGGGACAGGGTGCACCGCTCGGTGACCGTGTTCCCGATCCGGAACTGATCGTCGACGAGAGCGAGCGTCAGGCTGCCGAGAAGGCGCTCACCTACATGGGTCTCGACGCCGGCATGGCGCTTCGGGATGTTGCTGTCGACACCGTCTTCGTCGGTTCGTGCACCAACGGACGCATCGAAGATCTGCGCGCGGTGGCCGAGGTGCTCGAGGGTCGCCATGTGGCAGAGGGCGTTCGGATGCTCATCGTTCCCGGCTCGATGCGGGTGCGTGCTCAAGCCGAAAGTGAAGGTCTCGGTGAAATCTTCACGGCGGCAGGGGCCGAATGGCGCCAGGCCGGTTGCTCGATGTGCTTGGGAATGAACCCTGACCAGCTTGCTCCCGGCGAGCGTTCGGCATCGACGTCCAACCGGAATTTCGAAGGCCGACAGGGTAAAGGCGGTCGGACCCATCTGGTTTCCCCGCTCGTCGCGGCTGCCACTGCGGTCCGCGGAACGCTCTCGGCACCGGCCGATCTGGTCTGACCCACTTACCATCTCGAGGAGAATTTCGATGGAATCCTTTACCACGCACAAGGGTATCGGCGTCCCGCTGCGACGCTCGAATGTCGATACCGATCAGATCATCCCTGCCGTGTACCTGAAACGGGTGACGCGCACGGGATTCGAGGACGGGCTGTTTGCAGGCTGGCGCACCGACCCCAACTTCATTCTCAATCTGGCTCCGTACGACAAGGGAAGTGTCCTCGTAGCCGGTCCCGATTTCGGCACGGGCTCTTCGCGTGAGCATGCCGTGTGGGCTCTCTCCGACTTCGGATTTCGGGTCGTCATCGCTTCCCGGTTCGCCGACATTTTCCGCGGGAACGCCGGAAAAGCCGGTCTCGTGGCGGCACAGGTCGAGCAGAGCGACGTCGAATTGCTCTGGAAGTTGCTCGAAGAGCAGCCCGGACTGGAATTGACAGTAGATCTCGAGAATCGGACCGTGAGCGCCGGAACTACGGTGGTGCCGTTCAATATTGACGACTACACACGGTGGCGTCTGCTGGAGGGTCTCGACGACATCGGACTGACATTGCGGCAGGTAGAAGCGATTTCCGAGTTCGAAAAGTCAAGGCCTTCATGGAAACCGACTACCCTTCCAGCCCGAATTTCGCAGGGCTGAACCGAAATCCGCAACTCCGCGCGGGAAGAGAAATAGGTCACCATTTCGCAGTCACGTTGAATGAGAATTGGCGTGGCACATAGACTCTTGCCGTTATCAGGTTTACCGTGGTTCTCAGTCGGTCCGACGGTGGACCACAATTAGCGGAGGAATTTCAATGAACAAGGCAGAGCTCATCGATGTTCTGACTGAAAAGCTGGGTTCGGACAGGCGCACAGCGACCGACGCAGTGGAGCACGTCGTGGACACCATCGTCCGCGCCGTCCACCGTGGCGAGAGCGTGACCATCACCGGCTTCGGAGTCTTCGAGCAGCGTCGTCGTGCAGCACGTGTTGCACGCAACCCGCGTACGGGCGAGACCGTCAAGGTCAAGCCGACGTCGGTTCCGGCTTTCCGTCCGGGTGCGCAGTTCAAGGCTGTTATCGCTGGTGGACAGAAGCTTCCGGCCACCGGCCCGGCAGTCAAGCGTGGCGTAGCAGCACCGGCCACCAAGGCTGCAGCCAAGAAGGCTGCTGCCAAGAAGACCGCAGCCAAGAAGGCTCCGGCAAAGAAGGCTCCGGCCAAGACCGCAGCCAAGAAGACGGTTGCCGCGAAGGCTCCCGCCAAGAAGGCTCCGGCCAAGACCGTAGCCAAGAAGACGGTTGCCACCAAGGCTCCCGCCAAGAAGGCTCCGGCCAAGACCGCAGCCAAGAAGACGGTTGCCACCAAGGCTCCCGCCAAGAAGGCTCCGGCCAAGACCGCAGCCAAGGCTCCGGCCAAGAAGGCTCCGGCCAAGAAGGCTCCGGCCAAGACCGCAGCCAAGAAGGCTCCGGCCAAGAAGGCTCCGGCCAAGCGCGGAAAGTAGTCGCGTTCGGGTGAAAAACCCGATGCCGTAAGACAAAGAGGTGGGGCCGCCCGGCTGCTTCGCCCCCGCCCCCCATTTTTTTGGTGGGGTGGAGTTTGGTTTATTAAGTTTTTTAGTTTGTTTTAA
>NZ_JAWLSE010000003.1:0-192674 GCF_033142365.1 Rhodococcus sp. IEGM 1241 | reverse complement strand
ACACGGCGGGGCCGCGGGGGTGCGGCCCCGCGGCCCCACCTCTTTTTGCTGTCTGGGAGAAGTGTGAAGTCTCCTGTGTTTCAGTGCTTTGCAAAACTACCGAATCGAACTGGGGCCGGTTGGTCCAAATCCCTCAGGAGTTGGCGACTTTGGGGAGCGGGCTGTCGAGGTGATCGGCGGCGACGAGACGGCCGTCGAGGAACGAGAGCACCCAAGTGCTCGCCTTACGGTTGCGTGCAGAGGGCAGTGTTACACCGGCCGTATCAGCCCACCAGCGCATCAAATCGGGGATGACGCCTCCTTGGCTGCAGATCACTGGAGTGCCCTCCAGTGCGGCGATCTGCAGCGCACGTGCCCGAGCGGCGTCGGGATCGGCCTCGTAACCTTCTTCGGTCAGAAGAGGTTCCGTCGAAATCTCGACACCCAATGCCTCCGCCAACGGCATTACGGTGTCGATGCAGCGCGTACGGTCAGCCGCGAAAACCGAATCGGCTCCGAAGATTTTCAGCTGTTCGACCAAGGCGGCGGATTGCTCTTTGCCCTTGGCGTCGAGTGGACGCAAATTGTCGTCGCCCTTGTACCGCTTACGGCTTCCAGCCTTTGCGTGGCGGACGAGTAATACCGTTTTCGTGTCAGGCCGAATGGAAACGAAGCGGCGAAGAATCATTCGATCCATCGGGTAGGAAAGATGATCGGCGACCTCGGCGACCGGAAGCCAATAGAGAACATCTACTTCGTTATTCGGCCCGAAATCTCCGTCTACTGCTTCGGCCGACCAGTATTCGACTCGTTTGAGTTTGCGATGTCCCGGGATCGGGTACGTCACGCCACCGAGGTGCCTTCCGAAACGTCCGGTGATCGAGGTCTCTTCGCGGACCTCGCGAACTGCTGCGGTCAAGAAGGTCTCGCCTGGATCGAGCTTTCCTTTGGGGAATGACCAGTCGTCGTACTTCGGTCGATGTACGACGGCGATCTCGATGGCGGAAGGATCCTGGGGAGCCTTCCGCCACAGAACCGCGCCTGCGGCAAAGATGTTGGCTTTGACCGGCTTGTCGCTCATGGTGTGATCCGAGCCCGTCAAGACCCGCTGGCGGTGCGGCTGCGCATCAACGACTGTTGATGCTCACGTACGTCCTCACCGCGTTCGGGTGCAGCGACCCAACTGCCGTCCGGATGCAGTACCCAGCAGCGAGTTCGCGGATCGAGCGCGGAATCGAAGATGTCACCGAGTTGCTTCGACAGTTTCGGATCCTTGACCTGCACCATGACCTCGACGCGGCGATCGAGGTTGCGGTGCATCATGTCTGCGCTGCCGATCCAGAATTCGTCGGCCGAGCGGAAATGGAACATTCGCGAGTGTTCGAGGAACCGCCCGAGAATGGAACGTACTTCGATGTTTTCGCTGAGGCCCGGAACACCCGGCTTGAGCGCGCAGATTCCGCGGACCACGATCTCGACGGGGATACCGGCCTTGGACGCGCGGTACAACGCGTCGATGACCTGCTCGTCGACCAATGCGTTGGCTTTCAAGCGGATACCGGCATCGCGGCCTGCAAGCTTGTGAGCGATCTCGTTGTCGATCCGCTCGATGATCCCGCGGCGAACCCCGTACGGCGCAACGAGAAGGTTGCGGTAGCTCGTCTTTCGGGAGTATCCGGTCAGCGAGTTGAAGAGGTCGGTGAGGTCAGCACCGATCTCCGGTGCTGCGGTGAGCAATCCGACGTCCTCGTACATGCGCGCGGTCTTCGGGTTGTAGTTGCCGGTGCCGATGTGGCAGTAGCGACGAATTGTCGAACCTTCGCGCCTGACGACGAGGCAGGTCTTGCAGTGAGTCTTGAGACCGACGAGACCGTAGACGACGTGAACGCCGGCCTGCTCGAGTTTGCGTGCCCACTTGATGTTGGCTTGCTCGTCGAAGCGCGCCTTGATCTCGACGAGGGCAACAACTTGCTTGCCGGCCTCGGCGGCGTCGATCAGTGCGTTGACGATGGGGGAGTCGCCCGAAGTTCGGTACAGGGTCTGCTTGATCGCGAGCACCTGCGGGTCGGCCGCGGCCTGTTCGATGAAGCGTTGAACGCTGGTGGAAAACGAGTCGTAAGGGTGGTGGACGAGCACGTCGCCCTCGCGCAGGGTCGAGAACACACTCTTCGGTGTCTCACGCTCGCCGAACGCCGGATGCGTCGCCGGGACGAACGGAGCGTCCTTGAGCGCCGGGCGATCGACGGCGTAAACCTGCCAGAGGCAGGACAAGTCGAGGAGCCCGGAAACCTCGATCACGTCAGCCGGATCGACGTCGAGTTCACGCAGAAGCAGTTCGAGCATGTGCTCGGTCATGTCGTCGGCAACTTCGAGGCGAACGGGCGAACCGAAACGACGACGCGCCAATTCACGTTCGAGTGCCTGCAGCAGATCCTCGTCCCGATCCTCTTCGACCTCGAAATCGGCGTTGCGTGTGATTCGGAAGGCGTGATGTTCGACGATTTCCATTCCGGGGAACAGCACGTCCAGATGAGCCGAAATCAGTTCTTCCATCGGGAGGAACGAATCGATGGTGGACGAAGACGTCGTGCTCTTGACTCGCACGAACCGGCCGACGTTGTCGGGAACCTTGACGCGAGCGAAGTGTTCGCCGCGGGTGACGGAGTCCTTCACTGTCACGGCGAGGTTGAGGCTCAGTCCGCTGATGTAGGGGAACGGGTGGGCGTGATCGACTGCCAACGGCGTCAGTACCGGGAAGACCTGCTCGTGGAAATGCGCCGAGAGCCGGCCGTGATCGTCGGCGCTGAGGTCGGCCCATCGAACAATTGAAATGCCTTCTGCCGCCAGGGCAGGGCGGACCGAGTCGAGAAACACGTGTGCGTGCTTGTCGGCGAGTTCCTGGGTGCGACGCGCAATGAGCGCCAATTGTTCGCGTGGGGAGAGGCCGTCGGCGGACCTGACCGACAGTCCCGTCTCGTCGCGGCGCTTGAGTCCGGCGACCCGGACCATGAAAAATTCGTCGAGATTGGAAGCGAAGATGGCGAGGAACTTTGCGCGTTCGAGCAACGGCAGTGACTCGTCGGCAGCCAATGCGAGAACACGGGCATTGAAATCGAGCCAGCTGAGTTCGCGGTTTAGGTAACGATCCTCGGGAAGTCCGACGAGCAATTCGGGTAGCTCTGCCTTGGTAGCTGCAGGGGGAGCGCCCGGGATGTTGGTGGCGACCGCGACGGCCTGAGATCGCGGCGAGGTGGCCGCGCCGTTCTCGTGCCGGCCGGAGCTGTGGTCTCCGTCCGACTGGTCTTCGGAAATACGGTTTTCGAGTGCTTCGCCATTGCTCACTCGTCGATCATCCCCCACAATCGCGCGGTCCGACAATCGATGAAAGAAAATTCATCGACTGTTCGACGGCGTGGCCTTGAGTCTGGTCAACGAAGCCAATGTCGCGGGGCCTACTCCCAGTGCGCGCACGGTGTCGAGATCGGCGTGGGTGTCGACGTCGGTGCGCAGTCCCGGCCATTGGCCGTTGAGTGGACGAGCACCTGAATTAGCATGCCCCCGTGCGGATTCCGGACCGAATCGGGGGTCGAGCGCACTCTCGCCGCACGCAAACAATGCGGAAGTGCCGGTGCCGTGGTGATCGACGACGACTGAACGTCCACCGCTTCGGGCGGCGGCCACGGCCTCCGTCAGTTCGCTCGGTCGCATCGCGGGCAAGTCGGCTTGCAGCACAACGAGGTCGACCACTCCGCGTTTGGCTCGGATATCGGCGGCCGCTGCACTCAACGCTGCGTTGAGGGTTTCCTCCGCGCGCGGTGAGGCGCCGTTGGTCAGCGAGATGTGGGGAGCTGGATCGGCGTAGACCGTCACGCCGACGGAATACGCAAGAGCGGCAACGGTCGGGTCTGGGGTGACCACCGTGACGGTGTCGATGGCAGAGACGGCGGCAACGGTCGCGAGGGTGTCGTGAAGCATGGCCAACACGAGGTCTGCACGCGCGTCCGCGTCGAGTTCGCCCGCGAGCCGGGACTTGGCCGATCTCAAGGACTTGACGGCCACTATCGCATGCATGGGGCGTTCGATCTCCGTGCGCGCATGCGGTGTCTCCACGACGTGTGGGTACGGGGGTTCCGCGCTGTCCATCCCTCGATCTTGCCAGTCATCACGCTCGGTGTCCGCGGCTGCCCACCGCAGTGCACCACAGGCGATACTCTGTGCAGACGATTTTTCTGGCGGCGACCCGCTTCGCCGGGTAGACGGGGTGAGCGTGTGAGTAAGGCAGCTGTATTGGGCGCAGGTTCGTGGGGAACAGCGTTGGCCAAGGTGATGGCCGAGGCCGGAACCGACGTGACGATGTGGGCCAGGCGTGAAGAGGTCGCGAAGCGCATCGACACCACACACGAGAACAGCGACTATCTGCCAGGCATTGCTTTGCCTTCGTCGATTCGCGCGACCCACCACCACGAGGAGGCAATGGCAGGCGCTGACTTCATCGTGCTGGCGGTTCCCTCGCAGTCGCTACGGGGAAACCTGGAGCAGTGGAAAGGCTCGATCGGACCCGATGCGACTCTGCTGAGTCTGGCCAAGGGAATCGAGACCGGGACGCTCATGCGCATGAGCCAGGTCATCGTGTCGGTGACCGGCGTGGAACCGGGGCGCGTCGCGGTGCTCTCGGGCCCGAATCTTGCACACGAGATCGCCAGCGGGCAGCCCGCGGCCACGGTGATCGCCTGCTCGGATTCCTCGCGTGCCCTCGCTCTCCAGGACGCTTGCGCTACCGGCTATTTCAGGCCGTACACCAACTCCGACGTCATCGGTTGCGAGATCGGTGGCGCGTGCAAGAACGTGATCGCGCTGGCCTGCGGCATGGCCGCCGGTAGTGGATTCGGCGACAACACGGTTGCCAGCATCATCACCCGTGGTCTCGCCGAGACGATTCGGCTCGGTGTCGCGCTCGGCGCCAAGGCGTCGACGCTTGCAGGCTTGGCGGGCGTCGGTGACCTGGTCGCGACCTGCACGTCCGAGTTGTCGCGAAACCGGACGTTCGGAGAGCGACTCGGACGGGGCGGGTCGATGGAATCGGCACAGAAGGCAACCAACGGTCAGGTCGCCGAGGGTGTGAAGTCGTGCACGTCGGTACGCGCACTCGCTGCCGGCTACGACGTGGAGATGCCGTTGACCGACGCGGTCCATCGGGTGTGCCACGAAGGCATGGCCGTCAGCGATGCGATCGGTCAGTTGCTCGGACGCCGGACGAAGCCGGAATGAGTGAAATTAATGTGAGTGATTTCGAGGGTTACGGGGATTCGACGCGCAGTGTGAGCGCCGTTGCGCGCGAACACGCTGCGGGTCAGCCCATGCAGCTGGGTCCGATATTTGCTGCGCCGTACCAACTTTCGGTGGACGAAGGCTCCGAGTCCGATACCTATGCTCGAGCGTCGAACCCGGGTTGGCGCGGACTCGAATCGGCGCTCGCGGCGCTCGAAGGAGCGGACCACGCACTCGTCATGGGGTCGGGGATGTCTGCGATCACCGCGACCTTGCGCAGCGTGCTCGTCGCCGGGGATACCGTCGTCGTGCCCTCGGACGGGTACTACCAGGTGCGGTTGTACGCGAACGAACGGTTGGCGCCGTTGGGAATCACCGTTCGCGAAGTCTCGACCCTGCAGATGGGCGACGCGAGCTTCGCGGATCTGCTCGACGCGTCACCGGGTCGCGTGGTCGTCGTCGCCGAGACGCCGTCCAACCCGGTGCTGGACGTGGTCGACCTTCGCGTGCTCGCCGACGTGTGTCACCGATCGGGCGCGCTGCTGATCGTCGACAACACGACTGCAACACCGCTGGGGCAGCGCCCGCTCGAATTGGGTGCCGACGTCGTGGTGGCCAGCGGTACCAAGGCACTCAGCGGGCACAGTGACCTCCTGATGGGTTACGTCGCTACTTGCGATGCGGCGGTGAGTCAGCTGATCGAGCGTGAGCGACTTCTTTCGGGAACAGTGCTCGGCCCCTTCGAGACGTGGCTTGCGCACCGGAGTCTCGGCACGGCAGGCCTGCGATTCGGGCGTCAGTGCGACAACGCGCTGGCCCTGGCAGAGATGTTGGCTGGACACAAAGCGGTCCGGTCCGTTCGTTATCCCGGCCTTCGCGGTGACCCGTCCTACACAACGGCATCCGGTCAGATGAAACGATTCGGCGGATTGGTGAGCGTCGAGTTGGATTCGGCTCAAGCATTCCACTCGTTCGTCGAAGCGAGCAATCTCGTCACGGCCGCCACCAGCTTCGGTGGGATCCACACGACGGCGGATCGTCGTGCGCGCTGGGGCGATCCGGTCAGTGCGGGTTTTGTCCGAATCGCTTGTGGCATCGAGGACACCGCCGATCTCCTGGCCGACATCGAGCGCGCGCTCGACGCGTGAGCGGACCACGTCGATGATTTCCGGCCCGGCCCGATCGCGTGCCGAAGTCGATTCGGCGGTACGGTTTGACGCGTGAACAGCAGCCGTACCCGCGTGGCCGTGATCTTCGGTGGCCGGAGCAATGAGCATTCAGTGTCCTGTGTTTCCGCCGGAAGCGTCCTGAGCAACCTCGACCCTGATCGGTACGACGTCGTACCGATCGGCATCACAGTCGACGGTTCCTGGGTCCTCGGGTCGAGCGACCCCAGCTCCCTCGCGATCAGCGGGCGCGCGTTGCCGTCGGTCGACAAAGACGGAACGTCGGTGGTCCTCAGCGCGGACCCCACCCGCGAGGGCGAGGTCATCTCCTTCGACGGCTCCGACGCCGGTGCTGTGCTCGCGTCGGTCGACGTCGTTTTCCCCGTTCTGCATGGGGCTTACGGCGAAGACGGCACCATTCAGGGATTGCTCGAACTTGCCGGGGTTCCGTATGTCGGACCCGGAGTCCTGGCCAGCGCCGCCGGCATGGACAAAGAGTTCACGAAGAAGCTTCTTGCCGCTGAAGGGCTTCCCGTCGGAGTGCAGGTCGTGCTTCGACCGGGAATCGCAACGCTGACCGAAGAGCAGAAGGCGGAGTTGGGCCTTCCCGTGTTCGTGAAGCCCGCTCGTGGAGGCTCGTCTATCGGCATCACCCGGGTGAGCAATTGGGACGGTCTGGACGGGGCGATCGCTCATGCGCGCCTGCACGATCCCAAGGTGATCGTCGAAGGCGCGATCATCGGCCGTGAGGTGGAATGCGGCGTCCTCGAATTCCCGAACGGTGACGTCAAGGCCAGCGTGGTCGCCGAGATCCGGATGCCGGATGCCGACACCGATTCGGACGCGTTTTACGACTTCGACACCAAGTACCTCGACGACGTCTGCGAATTCGACATCCCCGCAAAACTCGACGAGTCGGTGAGCGACCAGATCAGGGAGCTTGCAGTCCGCGCGTTCAAGGCACTCGATTGCCAGGGACTCTCGCGGGTCGATTTCTTCGTCACGGCTGACGGCCCGGTGATCAACGAGATCAACACGATGCCCGGGTTCACTTCCATCTCGATGTATCCGAAGATGTGGAACGCCACCGGAATCGATTACCGCACTTTGATTTCGACACTGGTCGACACCGCCATCGCTCGCGGTACCGGACTTCGCTGATCAGGGAACCGCGACCGGCGCCGGGTCGAGGGGCTTCTGTTCGAGAGTCGCCGTGATGGTGTCGGAGATCTCCTGAATCGGCGTCGGGCCGGTCCCGTCGGGGATCGTGATACCGATGTACTCACCGCGGTCTACGGCAAACCAAGTGCTCGCAGCCAGACCGACGTCGGTTCCCGAGACCTGGAACCATTGGACACCGTTCACAACCTGTAGTGCTGCAGCCTGGTCGAACTCGGTCGGACGGTCGAGCCCGCAGCGCAACACGATCGGCTCACCTTCGCTGCGCTGCCAAGCTGCCGCTCCAGCCGGAGCAGGGTCAACCAACTCGGCTTTCGTGAAGTCGTCGATCTTGTCGGGGAGCGCACCGAGGAGGGAAACGCAGGCCTCCGACTCCGCTGCCGGTGCCGGTACGGGTCCCAGCGCTACCGGCGAGAGTTCAGGGTTGTTTCCTGCGACGACGGCCGCGATCACCACTCCGACGATCAGGGCTACCGGGAGCGCGATGGCGGTGGCGATCAGCGCCGGACTGCGGCGCTCGGTCGGATCGTCGTCGCTATCGGGGTCGATGTCGGCGTTGTCTGCGGTGGAGGTGTTTTCTGCCATGCTCAGTTCTTCGCTCGGGTCCTGGTCCAGTCGATCAGCGGTCTCGTCACTTCGCAGGGCACGTCGGTGAATCGGTAGGATTGCCGACACACGCGTGAGCTTGCAGAAGCATTCACGACCACAGCTAGAAGGTACCGCAGGCCGCTTACGAGCGAATTGCGTCGGCATTGGAGACACTCATCGCATCATCGGGGTTCGGGTCAGAGCACACTGTCGAGCAGGTGGGGGAGTTCGACGTGATCGCGCGATCTCTGGTCGGCCGAATCCAACCGGTCACCACCGAATTGGGGCCGGGCGACGATGCCGCGATCGTGACGTCCGGAGACGGCCGTGTGGTTGTCTCGTCCGACATGCTGGTCGAAGGTCGGCATTTCCGAATGGATTGGTCTTCGCCACGCGACATCGGCCGAAAGGCAGTGGCACAGAACGCTGCGGACGTCGTCTCGATGGGAGCGCGGCCGACGGCATTCACCGTGTCTCTGGGGTGCCCGCCTTCGACTCCGGTCGACGTGATCGACGCAATCTCCGCGGGAATCTGGGACGCGGCAACTGATCTGGGGGCCGGCGTGGTCGGCGGTGACCTGGTCCAGTCGCCGGTAGTCGTGGTGTCGGTGACCGTGCTCGGCGATCTCGGTGGCCGTCCGGCAGTTCTGCGTTCGGGAGCAAAGATCGGTGACAAGATCGCGGTCGCCGGGTTGTTCGGTTGCTCGGCAGCAGGGTTGGCACTACTGCTCGACGAAGCCGTATTGCTCGACGAATCCGAAAGCTTTCCAGATCTGCTTGCCGCTCATCGTGTTCCGAATCCGCCGTATCAATCGGCATGGGACGCCGCAGAATCAGCACATTCCATGACGGACGTATCCGACGGATTGATCGCGGACCTTCGACATCTCGCAGAGGCCTCGCACGTGCGGTTCGACATCGTCTCGGCCGCGGTTCCCACCTCACTCGATGTCGCATCGGCGGCCGAGGCGCTCGACGTCGATCCGCTGGACTGGATCCTCTCCGGTGGTGAAGATCACGGATTTGCAGCAACTTTCGGGCCTGAGGTCGAAATTCCGTCGGGTTGGACTGTGATCGGTTCGGTTGCGGCCGGTTCCGGCGTGAGCGTCGACGGTGCACTTCGCGAGAGCGGCGGGGGATGGCACAGCTTTTCGACCACCGGCACCACCGCGGTATAGGTTGCTTTCATGGCTGTATATGCACTTGGAGACAGAGTTCCGGACATTCATCCGGACGCATACGTTCACCCGGACGCGGTGGTGATCGGCGCCGTGACTCTCGCGGCGGGCACCTCGATCTGGCCGCAGGCGGTATTGCGTGGTGACTACGGAACCATTTCGGTGGGAACCGGATCCAACATCCAGGACGGAACTGTCATCCATTGCACCGCCATCGATGCGACTGTCATCGGTTCCGGTTGCGTGGTGGGCCACAACGCGCACATCGAGGGGTCGACCATCGAGGACCACTGCCTGATCGCATCGGGCTCCGTGGTTCTCAACGGAACGGTGATCGGGACGGGGTCGATCGTCGCCGCGGGTGCGGTGGTGGCCAACAAGATGCAGGTTCCCCCGCGCAGCATGGCACTCGGTGTGCCCGCCAAGGTCCGTGCGGGATACGAAGTTCCGCTCGGCCACCTCGACGGAAACGTCAAGATGTACGCAGCCAACGCGGCGTACTACCGCGACGCGTTGCGCAGGCTCGACTGATGGCGCCGCTTGCAGAGATCGTCGATCCAGGGTGGGCGCAGGCACTCGAACCGGTCTCGGAGCAGATCTCCGCGATGGGTAAGTTCTTGCGCGAAGAGATCGCTGCGGGACGGGAGTATCTGCCTGCGGGAGAGAACGTCTTGCGTGCATTCACGAATCCGTTCGACGACGTTCGGGTGCTCATCGTCGGTCAAGACCCTTATCCGACGCCCGGTCATGCTGTCGGGTTGAGCTTTTCGGTTGCCCCGGACGTGCGGCCGGTTCCACGAAGCCTCGGCAACATCTACAAGGAGTATCACCAGGATCTCGGGTTGCCGATACCGCCGAACGGCGATCTGACGCCGTGGTCGAAACAAGGTGTGCTGCTTCTCAATCGCGTACTCACCGTGCAGCCGGGTCAAGCCGCTTCTCATCGCAAGAAGGGCTGGGAGGCGGTGACCGAGCAGGCCATTCGCGCTCTGGTGGCGCGGTCGTCACCGATGGTGGCGATCTTGTGGGGTCGTGACGCGGCCACTCTCGCGCCGATGCTGGGCGACACACCGATCATCGAATCAGCGCACCCGTCACCGCTTTCGGCTTCGCGCGGGTTCTTCGGTTCGCGCCCGTTCAGTCGTGCGAACGAACTCTTGACCGGACTCGGAGCTGACCCGGTGGACTGGAATCTGGGCTGATCGATCAGCGTCTGCACTCACCCGGCATGCCGAACGTCGTGACACGACATTCGGCATGCCAGCTGACTAGGCCTGCTTTGCGGAAGTGAAATCGGGGCGACGCTTGTCGACGAATGCGTCGACACCCTCGCGCCCGATCGGGCTGTTCGCCGCGAGGGCGATGGACGCAGCCTCGGCGTCGAGTTGCTCGGCGAGCGAGTTCGTCTGTGACGAACGCAGCAGCGCTTTGATTCCCGAGTACGACGTGCTCGGCCCGTTGGCCAAGGCGCGTGCGAGGCGAGCTGCCTCTTCCTGGACCTCGTCGTCGCCGACGAGTCGGGTGAGGATCCCCAGCCGGACGGCTTCGTCGCCACCGATCACCGAATCGTTGAGAAGAATCTCGCGAGCGCGTGCCACGCCGACGATGCGGGGGAGTGTCCACGACATTCCGCCGTCCGGGGTGAAACCGATGGAGGGGTACGCGGGGCGGAGCTTGGTGCCGGTGCCGCCGATTGCGACGTCGGCGAGGCAGACCAGGCTCATTCCGGCGCCGGCAGCCCATCCGTGGACCCCGGCCACCACTGGAGCGGTCGCGGCGTCGAGCGCGCGAACGAACACGTGGAAGACACGGGCAACCTCGGCGACGTACTCGCCGCGGTCAGGGGCTGCGGCGAACGCACGGACGTTGCCGCCGGCACAGAAGTTTGCGCCTTCGCCGACCAGAAGGATGCTCCCGATGTCGTTTCCGACTGTCTCGAGCGCCTGCGCGCCCTGAACCAGTCCTTCGTCGTCGAGGGAGGTGCCGTTGGCGGCGGTGGAAATGGTGATGCGGAGTACGCCCTCGTCGAGGGTCACTTTGCTCAGGTCATCGATAGAAGTCACTCAACGCACATTACGGGTGCCGGACAACCATACGAAACACGGGGACACATAGATACAGACACATAGAAACAGCTCTGCCCCCGTCACCGAAGTGACGGGGGCAGAGCCTGCAATAGTTTGTGCTCGGGCAATCAGCCCCGAGCGACCTTGCCTGCCTTCAGGCAGGAGGTGCACACGTTGACCTTACGGGTGTTACCCGGGGCAACCTCGGTACGAACAGACTGAATGTTCGGGTTCCAGCGACGATTGGTACGCCGGTGCGAGTGCGAGACCGACTTACCGAAGCCGGGCCCCTTGGCGCATACGTCGCAGACGGCAGCCATAGTCGCGAACTCCTTGTTAGAAATGAATATTGAAGTGGTTACCCTACACGGTAGGGCAGCCAGAATTACAATCCGAATATACTCGACTTCGAACCGATCCTTGACCGCTCACTGTGCAGTCGAACGTGAAAACAGTCAATCAGCAACAAACAAAGTGCAGCATTATTTCGTGTAGCCCGTTCGAGGCAACCGTGTAAGAGTAACCGCTTCCGGCCCGAATGGCCAAACCGCCCGGTAATGACGGTTGCGCAGAAGCGTCGGACTACCCTCGACTGCACCGATCACCGATCTCTTTTTCATCGTCAGTCTTTCCATCGTCTGTCTGTCCATCGTGGAGGGGAACCGTCAGTGGGGGAAGTGCAACGCGTCGCCGAAGAAGCGGAATCCGTCGCGGACGGACATCTGCTGCGGCGCTGGGCCCGCCGGGCGGTCGACAGCCTCCAGAAACGTCGCGGTGAGATCAACAGCCTCAACGTCTTTCCCATCCCTGATTCGGATACCGGCACCAACCTGTTGTTCACGATGCGGGCCGCGCTCGATTCCGCCGAGACGATCGAGGACGACGTCCGCAGTGCCGGCCGCGTCGCGAACGCGCTGGCTCGGGGCGCGGTGTCCGGTGCACGGGGTAATTCCGGAGTGATCCTCTCCCAGGTGATCCGGGGTATCGCGGAGAGCGTTCAAGGCGAGCACATCGACGGCCGGAGCTTTGCGAACTCACTGACCACGGCGACGGGACTGGCTTCTCGGGCTGTCTCCGATCTGGTGGAAGGCACCATCGTCACGGTTCTGCGCGCGTCGGGTGAGGCAGCGCAGGAGTGCGTCGACACCAAGACGCCGAGCGGCGAGGACCTTGCTTCCGTGGTTGCCGCCGCTGCCGATGCGGCTGCGATCGCGCTGAACAAGACCCCGGAGCAACTGGACGTTCTGGCGTCGGCCGGGGTGGTCGATGCCGGGGGATTCGGTCTGGTTCTGATCCTCGACGCTTTTGTCGAGGTGGTGACCGGGAAGTCGCAGGTTCGCGAGGATCTGGGGACGCCGGACCCGAGGTCGAGCGCAGTTGTCGACGTCAGCGCATTCGATCACGATTGGGCTCACAAGAGCCCGATCGAATGTGGTGATCACTCGGAACAGGATTTCGAGGTCATGTACCTCGTCGACGACTCGGACGACGATCGCATGACGGCGCTGCGCACGCGGCTGTCCGTCCTCGGAGATTCGACGGTCATCGTCAGCGACGGCTTCGGTGGCTGGTCGGTGCACGTGCATTGCTGCGATGCCGGTGCAGCCGTCGAAGCCGGCCTCGAAGCCGGGAAGGTCCACGGTATTCGCATCAGCAGTTTTCTCGTCGACGAACGCGACCAGTTGGTGGCACGGGCGGAGAGGCGATTCCCGGGTGCCGGTGCCCGCGGCGTTCTGGCCGTCGTTGCCGGTGAGAGTGCGGCGGCGTTGTTCGAGAGTGAGGGTGCGACGGTTCTTCGGTGCGACGACGCGCCGGTGACACGTGCGCAACTGCTCGGCCGCATTCGTCAGATGGAGCGAAGTGAAGTTCTGGTGCTGCCGAACGGAGCCTTGACGGCTCAGGAACTGGTCGCAGTCAGTGCCGCTGCACGCGATCCGCTTCACCAGGTTCTGCTGCTGTCGACATCGTCGATGGTTCAGGGCTTGGCCGCACTTGCCGTTCACGACGCTCAACGCAACGTCGCCGACGACGGCTTCACGATGTCCGAGGCGGCGGCTGCGACGCGCTGGGGATCATTGCGAATTGCGGTCGAGCGTTCGCTGACGTACGTCGGGACGTGTGATCCGGGTGACGCGATCGGTCTGATGGGGCACGAGGTGGTGCTCATCGGTCCCGACGTCGCGGAGTCGAGTGCGCGACTGGTCGACCTCGCGCTCGGATCCGGTGGCGAACTCGTGACCCTACTCATGGGCGCCGACGCGCCGGACGACCTGGCCGGGCAGCTCGAGGCGCACGTCATCGCGCACCATCCGGGCGTCGACGTGCTCGTCTATCAGGGTGATCAGCCGGGTGACCTGTTCCAGTTGGGTGTGGAGTGATCGAACCGGGTCTGTCGGTGACTACTGATATACGAACACATGTGCTTACCGCGACACTGTGCTGGAGGAACTGATGGCGACGCTCGCCGACCCACTCGATCGGCTGCTGGGAAAGAAGACCGCGGACGCGCTCGACGAGGCATTCGAGATTCGGACGGTCGAGGACCTGCTGCGTCACTACCCACACCGGTACGCGTCGGCAGGCAAGGAACTTGCCGAGAAGGAGCCGCCCGAAGGTGAGCACATCACCATCATCGCGCGGGTGGCGTCGGCGGCGGTCGTGAAGATGAAGAACCGTCCGGGGCAGATGTTGCGAGTATCGCTCGCGACTGATTCGCAGACCGTCGACGTCACGTTCTTCAACCCGCAGAAGGTGCGGCACGTCATCAAGCCCGGCGTGCGCGCGATGTTCTCCGGGACGGTGAAGTACTTCCGCGGCAAGTGGTCTCTCACCCACCCGAGCTACCTGATTCTCCCGGAACCTCGTGTCGGCGAGGAGGATTCGGTAGTGCCCCTCGCATCCATCAAGGGGGCCGGTGACCTTGCCGGTCTGGCTCGCGCAAACCAGGATCCCGGCGCCGAACTCGATCTGTCCGTCTTCGACCGCGCATTGATCCCGCTGTACCCGGCGACCCGCGAGGTCGAGAGCTGGACCATCATGCGGTGCGTGCGGCAAGTGCTCGATCAACTCGATCCGATCGAGGAGCCGTTGCCCGCCGAGACTCGGGCCGAGCACGGATTCATCGGTTTGGACGAGGCACTGCGCACCGTTCACCTCCCGGATACCAAGGAGGACATCGAACGATCTCAAGATCGTCTGCGTTTCGACGAGGCGCTGTCTCTGCAGTTGGTTCTCGCGATGCGTCGTCACGACAATTCCGAGCGTGTGGCGCCGGCCTGCGCTCCGGTTGCCGGCGGGATCGCGGATCAGTTCGAGGAGATGCTCCCGTTCACTCTGACGGAGGGACAGCAAGCAGTCGCGGAGGAGATCTCCAGCGACCTCGCCCGCCCACACCCGATGAGCAGGCTTCTTCAGGGCGAGGTCGGGTCAGGCAAGACCATCGTGGCTCTGCGCGCGATGCTGCAGGTCGTCGACGCCGGTTATCAGTGCGCGTTGCTCGCACCGACCGAGGTCCTGGCAAATCAGCACGCGCGATCACTGCGCAAGATGATGGGCCCGCTGGCCGCAGGCGGTGAACTCGGTTCGGCCGAACATTCCACCCGTATCGCCCTTCTGACCGGCTCGCTGCCGGTCGCTGCGAAGCGCGCAGCGCTGCTCGAAGCCGTGACCGGCGACGCCGGGATCGTCATCGGTACCCATGCGCTCATCCAGGACAACGTGGAGTTCTTCAACCTCGGCATGGTTGTCGTCGACGAGCAGCACCGCTTCGGCGTCGAGCAACGTGATCAGTTGCGATCACGAGCGCGTGAAGGTCTGAGTCCGCATCTGCTGGTGATGACGGCAACGCCGATTCCGCGAACCATCGCCATGACGGTGCTCGGCGACCTCGAGGTCTCGACCCTGCGGGAACTACCGCGTGGGCGAACCCCGATCAAGAGCAGCGTCGTGCCCGCGAAACAGAAGCCGCAGTGGGTGGATCGCGCATGGGAACGAATCCGTGAGGACGTTGCCGCTGGTCGTCAGGCGTATGTCGTGTGCTCACGCATCGGCGACGGTGAGCAGGGTGCAGGTGAGGACCAGTTCACCGAGGAGAAGCAGCCCGAGACCAAGTCGGCGGTCGACGTCTTCGAAGAGCTGTCGAGTGGCCCGCTGGCCGATCTGCGAGTCGGGTTGCTGCACGGTCGACTGCCTTCCGACGAAAAAGACGTCGTGATGAGCGCGTTCAACGTCGGTGACATCGACGTCCTCGTCTGTACGACTGTCGTCGAAGTCGGTGTGGACGTTCCGAATGCGACGGTGATGGTGATCGTCGACGCCGAGCGGTTCGGCGTCAGTCAGCTCCACCAACTACGTGGACGAGTCGGTCGAGGCAAGCACCAGGGACTGTGCATCCTCGTCACCGGAAGCAATCCCGGCGGACCGGCGTACGAGCGGCTCTCGGCGGTGGCAGCGACCAACGACGGGTTCGAACTGGCGCAACTCGACCTCGCGACCAGACGTGAAGGAGACATCCTCGGTGCGGCGCAGTCGGGCACAACCTCGAATCTGAGACTGCTTTCCCTCATGGCCCACGGAGACATCCTCGAGTCCGCCAGGGAGTTCGCTCAGGGAATCGTCGACTCCGATCCGTCGCTCGAGGATCATCCCGCCCTCGCTTCCATGGTGACCGCTGCCCTGGACTCCGACCGGATCGAGTACCTCGAGAAGTCGTGACGGGTATGACGACAAGCTGAAATCGAATAGCACGAGGACCACCGGGTTGGTTTCTCGATTCAGTCCGAAATATGAGACTCCGCATGTAGACGCAAGATGAAATCGGGGTAGTTTTCTCGAATGTTCTCCAAAGTGCTCGTCGCGAACCGCGGCGAAATTGCGATCCGTGCCTTCCGCGCCGCCTACGAACTAGGTGCCGGAACCGTCGCGGTGTTCCCGTACGAGGATCGGAACTCGATCCACCGTCTCAAGGCAGACGAGAGCTACCAGATCGGGGAGAAGGGTCACCCCGTTCGGGCGTATCTCTCAGTCGAGGAAATCGTCGCCGCCGCCAAGAGTGCCGGAGCCGACGCCATCTACCCCGGTTACGGCTTCCTTTCCGAGAACCCGGATCTGTCGGCGGCGTGCGCCGAGGCAGGCATCAAGTTCGTCGGCCCGTCCGCCGAGATCCTCGAGTTGACCGGTAACAAGGCTCGGGCCATCGCAGCGGCAAAGGCCGCCGGTCTCCCCGTGCTCGCGTCCTCGGAGCCGTCAGCGGACATCGACGAGTTGCTCGCGGCCGCCGAGGACATGACCTTCCCGATCTTCGTCAAGGCCGTTGCAGGCGGCGGTGGACGCGGAATGCGTCGCGTTGCGGAGCGCTCACAGCTCAAGGAATCGATCGAAGCCGCAGCGCGCGAAGCGGAATCGGCCTTCGGCGATTCGACGGTCTTCCTCGAGCAGGCCGTCATCGACCCCCGGCACATCGAAGTGCAGATCCTCGCCGACGAGCAGGGCAACGTCATCCACCTCTTCGAGCGTGACTGCTCGCTGCAGCGTCGCCACCAGAAGGTGATCGAGCTTGCTCCGGCGCCCAATCTCTCGGAAGAGTTGCGCGCCAAGATCTGTGCCGACGCCGTCGCCTTCGCGAAGGAGATCGGGTACACGTGCGCGGGCACCGTCGAGTTCCTCCTCGACAAGCGCGGCAATCACGTCTTCATCGAGATGAACCCGCGAATTCAGGTGGAGCACACCGTCACCGAAGAAGTGACGGACGTGGATCTGGTCCAGTCGCAGCTCAAGATCGCGTCCGGTTCTACGCTTGAAGAACTTGGTCTGTCACAGGACACGATCAAGCTTCGCGGCGCGGCGCTGCAGTGCCGCATCACCACGGAGGATCCGGCCAACGGATTCCGCCCGGACACGGGCCGCATCACCGCGTACCGCACCCCGGGCGGAGCCGGTATCCGCCTGGACGGCGGCGCCACGCTCGGAGCCGAGGTCGGCGCGTACTTCGACTCGATGCTGGTCAAGCTCACCTGCCGTGGTCGTGACCTCGAAGCCGCTGTCGCGAGGGCTCGCCGCGCGGTCACCGAGTTCCGCATTCGTGGCGTCTCGACCAACATCCCGTTCCTGCAGGCGGTTCTCGACGACCCGGACTTCCGTGCCGGACGTGTGACGACCTCCTTCATCGAGGAACGTCCTCAGTTGCTGACTCTGCGTTCTTCGGCAGACCGCGGCACGAAGATCCTGACCTACCTCGCGGATGTGACGGTCAACAAGCCTCACGGTGAGCGGCCCTCGGCGGTGTACCCGCAGGACAAGCTGCCCAAGATCGATCTTTCGACGCCTCCTCCTGCCGGTAGCCGTCAGCGACTGCTCGAACTCGGACCCGAAGGTTTCGCGAAGGCACTGCGTGAGCAGAAGGCCGTCGGCGTCACCGACACCACCTTCCGTGACGCGCACCAGTCGTTGTTGGCCACGCGAGTTCGGACCAGCGGACTGCTCGGAGTAGCCGGGCACGTTGCGCGGTTGACGCCGGAACTGCTCTCGATCGAAGCCTGGGGCGGCGCGACCTATGATGTGGGACTTCGCTTCCTGCACGAGGATCCGTGGTACCGGCTCGCCGCACTCCGCGAGGCGATCCCGAACATCTGCCTTCAGATGCTTCTTCGCGGCCGAAACACCGTGGGCTACACGCCGTATCCCGAAAAGGTCACGCGCGCATTCGTTCAGGAAGCCACCGACACCGGTATCGACATCTTCCGAATCTTCGACGCGCTCAACAACGTCGACCAGATGCGGCCTGCCATCGACGCGGTGCGTGAGACCGGAACGGCCCTCGCCGAGGTGGCGCTGAGCTACACCGGTGATCTGTCGGATCCGAACGAAACTCTGTACACGCTCGACTACTACCTGAAGTTGGCCGAAGAGATCGTCGATGCCGGCGCTCACGTGCTCGCGATCAAGGACATGGCAGGCCTGCTGCGCGCGCCGGCAGCTACCAAGCTGGTGACGGCGCTACGCAGCAACTTCGATCTGCCGGTTCACGTTCACACGCACGACACTCCCGGTGGACAGCTGGCCACGTACTTCGCAGCGTGGCAGGCGGGCGCCGACGCAGTCGACGGTGCTTCCGCGGCACTGGCCGGAACCACCAGCCAGCCTGCGCTCTCGGCCATCGTCGCCGCTGCCGCGCACTCCGAGTTCGACACCGGACTGAACCTGCAGAACGTGTGCGACCTCGAGCCGTACTGGGAGGCGCTGCGAAAGGTGTACGCGCCGTTCGAATCCGGACTGCCGGCGCCGACGGGTCGCGTGTACACGCACGAGATTCCGGGCGGCCAGCTCTCCAACCTCCGGACCCAGGCCGTTGCTCTCGGTCTCGGCGACCGGTTCGAAGAGGTCGAAGCCAAGTACGCCGACGCAGACCGCATGCTCGGGCATCTCGTGAAGGTGACGCCGTCGTCTAAGGTCGTCGGCGACCTCGCGCTCCATCTTGTCGGTGCCGGCGTGCCTTCGGAGGAGTTCGCCGCAGATCCGGCGAAGTTCGACATTCCCGACTCCGTGGTGGGCTTCCTGCGCGGTGAACTCGGTACGCCTCCCGGTGGTTGGCCGGAACCGTTCCGCAGCAAGGCACTCGAAGGACGTGGCCAGGCCAAGCCGGAAGCGACGTTGTCCGCTGAGGACGAGGTGCTGCTAGAGGGCTCGTCGAAGGACCGTCAGGCGACGCTGAACCGTCTGCTGTTCCCCGGCCCGACAAAGGAATTCCTCGAACACCGCGAGAAGTACGGTGACACGTCGCGGCTTTCGGCAAACCAGTTCTTCTACGGTTTGCGGCGCGGCGACGAGCACCGGGTCGAGTTGGCTCCCGGCGTGGAGCTGATCATCGGTCTCGAGGCGATCTCCGAGCCCGACGAGCGCGGCTACCGCACTGTCATGTGCATCCTGAACGGCCAGCTGCGCCCGGTCTCGATCCGCGATCGCTCCATTGCCAGTGACGTACCGGTGGCGGAGAAGGCCGACAAGAACAACCCGGGCCACGTGGCTGCACCGTTCGCGGGCGTCGTGACGCTCGCGGTCAAGGAAGGCCAGAAGATCGAGGCCGGCGACACCGTGGCCACGATCGAAGCGATGAAGATGGAAGCGGCGATCACCTCGCCGCGCGCCGGCGTCGTCTCGCGGATCGCGATCAGCGCCGTCCAACAGGTCGAGGGCGGAGACCTGCTGGTAGTCGTCTCGACGGGGGAGAGCGCCGCAGAGTGACACGCATCATCTCGGGACTCGCGGGCGGTCGACGCCTGCGAGTCCCGCCGAGCGGCACCCGTCCGACGTCGGATCGGGTTCGTGAGGCGCTGTTCAGTGCTCTCGAAGCGCGCATCGATCTCGAAGGGTGCGCGGTTCTCGACCTCTTTGCGGGTTCGGGTGCTCTCGGCCTCGAGGCGCTCTCGCGGGGAGCCGAGCACGTCGTTCTCGTGGAATCCGATGCCAAGGCTGCTGCCGTCATCAAGGCGAACATCGGCACTGTCGCGTTGCCGGGGGCGACGGTTCGCGCCGCTCCGGTTGCGGCCGTGGTCTCGGGTCCGAGCGCGCGTGAATACGACATCGTGATCGCGGACCCGCCGTATGCGGTAACCGACGAGGCCGTCGTGTCCATGCTCGCTGATCTGCAGGCCAACAAATGGGTGGGGGAGGGCACGATCGTGGTACTCGAACGATCGTCGCGCTCGCCGGAGACCGTGTGGCCTCAGGGCTACGAGCCGATCAAGGCCAAGAACTACGGTGAAGCCCGCATCGAGCTGGCCACCTGCTACGGTCTGGACTCATGACTGGCGCCGTCTGCCCCGGATCCTTCGACCCTGTGACCAACGGTCACCTCGACGTAATCGGAAGAGTTGCTGCGCAATTCGACGAGGTCGTGGTCACCGTGCTGATCAACAAGAGCAAGCGTGGCATGTTCACGATCGACGAGCGGATCGAGATGCTCGAAGACGCGACGAGCCACCTGCCCAACGTTCGCGTCACGTCGTGGCACGGATTGTTGGTCGACTACGCGAAACAAGAAGGACTCAGCGCGATCGTCAAGGGTCTGCGCGGCGCGAACGACTTCGATTACGAGCTGCAGATGGCTCAGATGAATCAGAAGCTCACGGGCGTCGACACGCTCTTCGTTGCCACGAACCCGACCTACAGCTACCTGTCGAGTTCTCTGGTGAAGGAAGTTGCGACCTTCGGCGGCGACGTCTCCGACATGCTCCCGGCCAAGGTGCATTCTCGGCTACTCGCGCGTATCGCCGAACGAGCAGCCGAAAACAGCTGATCCCCGACACACCGACCACGACGACACCCCGTTGGCCGTTCTTCCGGCAAACTTGGACAGGAACGGGCACAGGTCCGAGTGGACCGGTGACGATGTGGGCCGATTTCGGCCGGTAGAGATTGGGGTTGCTTGTGTACCGCGTATTCGAGGCACTGGACGAACTGGTCGCAATTGTCGAAGAGGCGCGCGGTGTTCCCATGACCGCAGGGTGTGTTGTGCCTCGCGGTGACGTACTCGAGCTACTCGACGACGTCCGGGACGCAATTCCGAGTGAGCTGGACGACGCTCAGGACGTCCTCGATCATCGCGACAAATTGGTCGGTGACGCGCGAGCAAACGCCGAGAAGACAGTCAGCAGCGCCAATGCCGAGGCAACCTCGACTGTCGAGAACGCACGCGACGACGCCGACCGGATTCTGTCCGATGCCAAGGCTCAGGCCGATCGCATGGTTGCCGAAGCACGCGCGCACGCCGATCAGTTGGTCGAGGACGCCGAAGCAGAAGCGGAACGGACCGTCACCGACGGCCGCCGTGAGTACGAGGCCGTCACCGGACGGGCGCGTGCCGAGGCCGATCGGATGATCGAGTCCGGCCAGGCCTCGTACGAACATTCGGTGGCGGAGGGAACGGCGGAGCAGGCTCGTCTGGTATCGCAGACCGAGGTTGTCCAGTCAGCTCACGCGGAATCCGCGCGAGTGATCGACGCCGCTCATGCCGAGTCCGACAGGATGCGTTCGGAGTGTGACCTGTACGTGGACACCAAGTTGGCCGAGTTCGAAGAGTTCCTCACCGGAACGGTTCGATCGGTCGGGCGTGGTCGTCAACAGCTTCGAACGGGTTCGGGAGTCCCCGACTACCAGGACGACGATCGTCGTTCGGAGCGTCGCCGCTAGAGCGAACGCGACAGTCGAGGGTGGGTCGTCCGATATGGGGCGGCCCACTTTTTCGTGCACGGAATTGGGATTTGCGTTGTAGCTGCCGTATTGTGGAGTGGTTGCCCATACCAGTTTCAACAGTTAGGTGAGTTCTCTTTGTCAACGCATCGTCGTAGTTCGTCGCATCAGTCAAGTGATGCGGGATTTTTGCTGGACACGGTCAAGCTCGGTCGTCGTCCAGGGTCGATGCGTACCGTCGAGAGAACAATTCAGTCCCCGAACCGTATCGGTCTCGATCTGATCGCGATCGAAGCGGGCGCGGACATAGATCTCGATCTTCGTCTCGAAGCAGTGTCCGAAGGCGTTCTCGTCACCGGAAACGTGCATGCACCCACCAAGGGTGAATGCTCGCGGTGCCTTGAACCTTTCACCGACACTGTGGACATCTATCTCACGGAGTTGTTCGCTTACCCGGACAGCACCACCGAGGAGACGACGGAAGAGGGAGAGGTCTACGCGGTCGAAGACGACGAAATCGACCTCGAACCGGTCATCGTCGATGCAGTCGGTCTGGCGCTTCCGCTCCAGCCTCTGTGCAGTGACGATTGCCTGGGATTGTGCTCAGAATGTGGCATTCGCCTGGCGATTGCGGAATCTGGGCATGGGCATGACATACTTGATCCTCGCTGGGCTGGTCTCGCGGCCAAATTTGGCGTGGAATCAAACACCAGCGAAAATCTTGTGATCACCGAAGCCGAGGAGAAGTAGAAGTGGCTGTCCCCAAGCGCAAAATGTCGCGATCCAACACGCGGTCGCGTCGTAGCCAGTGGAAGACCACTGTGCCCACCCTCGTTACCTGCCCCAACCGTGGCTGTGGCGAGCAGACCCTTCCCCACATCGCATGCCCGTCATGCGGTACTTACAAGGGCCGCCAGGTAACCGCTGCTGTCTAGTTCTCCCCGGAGAAAGACTATGACGAGCGAAAATACAGTTTCAGCCGCCGGCGGCGAGGGCAATCACGACAAGCTCCTCGCCGCTGTCGGCGTAGATATAGAGCCCGGTCTTCTGACCCTGGCTCTCACGCACCGCTCGTACGCGTACGAGAACGGCGGTCTGCCCACGAACGAGCGCCTCGAATTTCTCGGGGATTCCGTTCTCGGCGTCACGGTGACCGAAAATCTTTATCTGTCCCACCCGGACAAATCCGAAGGTGATCTGGCGAAGATTCGTGCCAGCGTGGTCAACATGCATGCACTCGCCGAGGTTGCCAGGACTCTGGGTGAAGGTGGACTCGGAGCTCACCTGCTGCTGGGTAAGGGCGAGGAAATGACGGGCGGCCGTGACAAGCCGTCCATCCTCGCCGACGGTATGGAGTCGATTCTCGGCGCCATACACCTGCAGCACGGCATCGATACTGCGAGACGTGTTGTTCTCGATCTGTTCGACGATCTACTCACTCGCGCACCGCTTCTCGGCGCGGGTCTGGATTGGAAGACGAGTCTGCAGGAACTGACCGCAGAACACGGTGCCGGAGTTCCCGTCTACGAGATCACCGCTACCGGACCCGATCACGACAAGGAATTCACGGCCACAGTTCTCATCAGTGGCAAGCCCTTGGGCGTCGGTGTCGGTCGTTCCAAGAAGGAAGCCGAGCAGAAGGCAGCAAGTTCGGCATGGAAGACGATGTCGGAGAATGCCGCTGCTAGCGCAGTCGCTGCTGACGACCCGTCTGATCTCGCCGGCTGAGTTCACTCTTGCCTGAGCTTCCCGAAGTTGAAGTCGTTCGCCGCGGCCTACAGTCTCATGCTGTAGGTGCGGCGATCGAGGCCGTCGAGGTCCTCCATCCCCGCGCGATCAGGCGCCACATTCTCGGTTCCGAGGACTTGATCGGCCAACTCACCGGGCAGACCATCGCTTCGGCAGAGCGTCGCGGCAAGTATCTGTGGCTGGTTCTCGAGCCTGCCGGTGTCGGACTGGTGGTTCATCTCGGGATGAGCGGACAGATGTTGGTCCAACCCCCGACAGTCGACTGGGAAAAGCACCTACGCATTCGGTTGGCCCTCGATTCCGGGGCTGATCTTCGATTCGTCGACCAGCGGACCTTCGGTGGCTGGTCGATTTCACCCCTCGTCGAGGTCGACGGAACGATGCTGCCCGAGTCGGTGGCGCACATCGCTCGCGATCCCATGGATGCTGCGTTCGATCTCGAATCCGTCGTGAAAGTCCTGCGGGGCAAGCACACCGAGATCAAGCGGGCGATTCTCGACCAGACAGTGGTCTCCGGAATCGGAAACATCTACGCCGACGAATCATTGTGGCGTGCAAAGATTCACGGCAACCGAATCGCCGAATCGCTCACCAGGCCCAAACTTCGAGAACTGTTGACCGCGGCGCACTCGGTGATGGGCGAGGCGCTCGATCAGGGCGGTACGTCCTTCGACGCGCTGTACGTGAACGTCAACGGGGAATCGGGCTACTTCGACCGGTCGCTGTCGGCGTACGGGCAGGAGAATCTTCCGTGCCCGCGATGCGGCGCGCCGATCAAGCGTGAGAAGTTCATGAATCGATCGTCGTTCAGTTGCCCGCGGTGTCAGCCGACCCCGAGGGCACGGCGAATCGCCTAGGTCTCCGCCCCTTCGGTTCGGCGGAGTGGCAAGATTGCGTCATGGCTGAACAGACTCCAGACAACACTGCAACCGCCCCAGCTCACACGGAGCTTTGGGTCGAACGCACAGGAACCCGCCTCTACACCGGCAAGAGTTCGCGCGGCGCAGAGGTTCTCATCGGCTCCGAATCGGTGCCAGGAGTCTTCACGCCCGGCGAACTCCTCAAAATTGCACTGGCTGCATGCACCGGGATGAGCTCAGACTTCCCGATCTCTCGCCGCCTCGGTGACAACTACGACGCGACGGTCCGAGTGTCCGGTGCCGCCGATCGTGAAAACGAGGTCTACCCGCAGCTCGACGAGGTTCTCGAACTCGACCTCAGTGAGTTGGATGCCGAAGCGCAGCAGCGCCTCATCACTCTCGTCGAGCGTTCCGTCGACAAGGTGTGCACGGTCGGGCGCACTCTCAAGGCCGGAACCAAGGTCACGCTGTCGTTCGACACGGAAGCCTGATGTCCCGCGCCGGCAGTGTTGTCGCTGCGATCGCACTGGGTTCCGTTGTGGCGGTGAGTGCTCCGGCACAGGCCTCGGTCCCGGCCGACGGCTCGGACGGTGGTTGCGGCAAATGGACGTCGAGCGTCGTGACGACTGGTGCCGGAATGCTCGAGAATCTCGAATTCGACGGCAGCGGATCGATGGTGTTGTCGCAGTCGGCTCTGATCGGGCCGGGTGCACTGCTGAAAGTGGCGCCGGACGGAACACGGACAACTTTGGTCGGTGACGTCACCGGTCCTGGCGGGCTGGTCGCGCGTGACGGTTCCGTGTACTTCACCACGGGCAACTCGACTGTCTCGGGTCTGTTCGGAATCGCCGACGGCAGCCTTCGTAAGGTCGACGTCGCAGACGGATCGGTGACTACGATTGCCGACGGTCTGGTGATGCCGAACGGGCTTGTGCCACTGGACGGTAACCGTTTCCTCACAGCTCGCACCCTGACCCGGCCGGGGCTCACGGTCATCGACAGTGACGGAACCAGTTCGATCGTTCGTGAGGATCTCGGCACCGTCGACGGCCTCGCACGCTCCGGTTCGACGATCTACGTAACGACCACTTTCGACATGGTGACCGCCGTCCACGTCCTCGACGCACACGATCTGGGCGGGCCGGTGCGAACGATCACGCTCCCCGGGTTCGGTCCGGCAAACATGGCGGACGATCTGACCGTCGGACCGGACGGCGCGTTGTACGTCGCATTCAATGCCGGCGGCAAAGTTGTTCGCGTCGATCCGGATTCAGGATCTTCGTGTGAGATCGCCTCGGGTCTGCCGTTCACATCCGCGGTGAAGTTCGGTGCCGGCCCGGGCTGGGACCCCAACTCGCTCTACACCACCGGTTTCCTCGGCGACGTCCACCGTCTCGAACGTGTGGCGGGCTGAACGTCATGACTGAGACACCGCCTGTGCGGTTGACGGCGTGGGTTCACGGATATGTTCAGGGCGTCGGGTTCCGGTGGTGGACCAGGGCCCGCGCCCTCGAACTCGGGTTGATCGGATATGCGTCGAATCAGCGTGACGGTCGAGTGCTCGTCGTGGCGGAAGGCGAACGCACGCAGCTCGAGAAATTGTTGGAGTTGCTTCGCTCGGGAACAACACCGGGCACGGTGGATCTCGTGGTCGACAGCTGGGACCCCGCCAGGGGCGACCTGACAGGGTTCGTCGAACGCTGACCGGTTTGGCGGTAAAGTTTCCCCCCATGCACCTCAAGAGTCTGACACTCAAGGGATTCAAATCCTTTGCGTCGGCAACGACTCTTCGGTTCGAGCCGGGGATCACCTGTGTCGTCGGGCCGAACGGCTCGGGTAAATCCAACGTCGTCGATGCGTTGACCTGGGTGATGGGCGAGCAGGGCGCCAAGGCTCTGCGCGGCGGCAAGATGGAAGACGTCATCTTTGCCGGCACCTCCGGCCGCGCGCCGCTGGGCCGCGCCGAGGTGACCTTGACCATCGACAACGCCGACGGCGCGCTCCCGATCGAGTACTCCGAGGTGTCGATCACGCGCCGGATGTTCCGCGACGGCGCGGGGGAGTACGAGATCAACGGCTCGTCCTGCCGTCTGATGGACGTCCAGGAACTGCTCAGCGACTCCGGTATCGGCCGCGAAATGCATGTCATCGTCGGGCAGGGACGGCTCGCCGCGATCCTCGAATCCCGCCCCGAGGATCGACGCGCCTTCATCGAAGAAGCCGCGGGAGTCCTCAAACATCGCCGCCGCAAGGAAAAAGCGGTACGCAAGCTCGATTCCATGCAGGCCAATCTCGCTCGACTCAGTGACCTCACCGCGGAACTGCGTCGGCAACTCAAACCGCTGGGACGCCAGGCCGAGGTTGCTCGGCGAGCACAGACGGTCCAGGCTGACCTGCGTGATGCCAAGATGCGGCTGGCCGCTGACGACCTGGTGACCCGTCGAACCCAACTGAACGACCAGGCGCAGGACGAGAAAGCGGCCCGCGAACAGCACAACGAGGTGGCGTCCGCGCTCGACGAGGCCAACCTCGAACTCGGGCGCCAGGAGCAAGCTCTCGCTCGTCTGACTCCGGGATCGGAAGCGGCAGCGCAGAGTTGGTTCCAGCTCTCCGCGCTTGCCGAACGAGTCAACGCCACCGTGCGCATCGCCCGCGAGCGTGCACGACATCTCGACTCCGAACCCGTCGGCAACCGCGGCCAGGACCCGGACGAGATGGAAGCGCGCGCCGAACGTCTTGCGGCCGAGGAGGCCGAACTCCTCGAAGGCGTCGAAATCGCGCGAGCGGCGTCGGAAGCTGCTCGGGACCAGCTGGCAGCCACCGAAGATGCTGCAGCAGAAGCGGAACGGGCGCACATGGCGGAAGTTCGTGCCGTCGCCGACCGCCGTGAAGGTCTTGCTCGACTCTCCGGTCAGGTCGACACTTTGCGTACCCGCGTCGAATCCGTCGACGCGGAAGTTTCGCGACTGACCGAGGCCATCGACGAGGCTCGTCTGCGTGGGGATGCCGCACAAGCCGAGTTCGACACGGTGCAGGAAAGCATCGGGGACCTCGACGCCGGTGAAGTAGGCCTCGACACCAATCATGAACGCGCCGTCGAAGCTCTCGAGATGATCGACGCACGTGTCGAAGAACTTCGTGAGGAAGAAAAGACGAGCGGGCAACGCATAGCTTCGCTCCGTGCGCGCGTCGAGGCACTGTCGATGGGCTTGCAGCGCAAGGACGGTGGCGGCTGGCTGCTCGAACATCGGCGCGACGACGGCATCACCTCGCTGGTCGGATTGATTCACGTCGAACCCGGCTACGAAGCTGCCATCGCTGCCGCGATGGGGCCGGCGGCGGACGCCGTCGTGGCGCAGTCGCTGGACTCGGCTCGCTCCGCTGTTGCAGCGCTGGCCGATCAGGACGGTGGGCGTGCCTCGCTGATCGTGAGCGGTGAACCGGTGATCAAACGCGAGGCCGAGATCGCACCGGGCAGTCGTCCTGCCGTCGACGTCATCGACTGCCCTGATGAGTTGCGTGCGGGGTTGACCGCAATACTCGATGGCGTTGTCCTGGTCGAGACTCTCGAGGACGCGATTCGAGTTGTTGCTGACCACAAGGGAATTCGTGCAGTGACGCGTTCCGGCGATCTGCACGGTTCGGGGTGGATGATCGGTGGCTCGGATCGGCAACCCAGCACGCTGGAGGTACAGGCGGCGATCGACGCGTCAGCAGCGGAACTGGCGGCAACGGAGAGCCGATCCGAGGAACTCGACGCGGCGCTGTCCGGCGCTATGGCCGAACAGGCCGCTCGACGCGAGACCGCGGAGCAGACTTTGGCGGCGCTCAACGAGTCGGACGCCGCCATGTCCGCCATTTACGAGCAGTTGGGCAGATTGGGGCAGGCAGCACGAGTCGCCCACGCGGAATCCGAGCGGTTGACCGCCCAGCGAGTGCGTGCCGAGGAGGGCCGCGGTGAGTCGCTGACAAAGCTGGCGGACCTGGAAGAACGTCTGCGTGTGGCCGAAACCGACGGCAGTGCACCGGGACACGGTGCGGAATCGACCGCTGCCGATCGCGAAATGGCCGCAGCAGCGCTGGCCGAAGTGCGCATAGTCGAAATGGATGCTCGCCTTGCCGTGCGCACCGCCGAAGAACGTGCGGAATCCGTACGCGGAAAGGCTGATTCGCTTCGCCGCGCCGCTGCTGCCGAACGAGAGGCACGAATTCGCGCCGAGCGGGCTCTGCGCGCCAGAGCGCACGCTGCGGAAGTTGCAGCTGCCGTCGCCGAGTCGGGACAGCGCGTGGCGGCCGAACTCGAGGCCGTCGTCGCCGCGGCTCTTGCTCACCGCGACGAGTTGGCTCGGGCCCGCTCCGAGTGCACGGCCAAGCTGGATCAGGTCCGCGAGATCGTCCGGGCACTGACCGGACAGCTCGCTTCACTCACCGACGCCGTCCATCGCGACGAGGTTGCGAAGGCTCAGGCGGCGCTGCGCATCGAACAACTCGAGGAGTCGATCCTCGATCAGTACGGTATCGGCCTCGATGATCTGATCGCCGAGTACGGACCCGACGTCGAACTGCCGCCGACCGCTCTCGAAATCGAGGAGTACGAGCAGGCCAAGGAGCGCGGCGAGCAGGTAACCGCCCCCGCTCCGCTTCCGTACGATCGTGCGACTCAGGAACGGCGCGCGAAGCGGGCGGAGAAAGACCTCGCCACCCTCGGCAAGGTCAATCCGCTGGCGCTCGAGGAATTCGCAGCTCTCGAGGAGCGGTATACCTTCCTCTCCACTCAGCTCGAAGACGTCAAGACCGCACGCAAGGACCTTCTTGCTGTGGTCGCAGACGTGGACGCACGAATTCTGCAGGTGTTCACCGAGGCCTATGCCGACGTCGAGCGTGAGTTCGTGGGCGTGTTCGAGAAATTGTTCCCCGGGGGAGAAGGACGACTGGTTCTCACCGATCCGTCGGACATGCTGACCACAGGCATCGAAGTCGAGGCGCGTCCGCCCGGTAAGAAGGTCAAGCGGTTGTCGTTGCTGTCGGGCGGCGAGAAGTCCTTGACCGCGGTGGCCATGCTGGTCGCGATCTTCCGGGCACGCCCGTCCCCGTTCTACGTGATGGACGAGGTCGAGGCGGCGTTGGACGACACCAACCTGCGGCGGCTGATCGGACTCTTCGAACAATTGCGGGAGAAGTCGCAGTTGATCGTGATCACTCACCAGAAACCGACGATGGAAATCGCCGACGCGTTGTACGGAGTCAGCATGCGCGGCGACGGCATCACCACCGTGATTTCGCAGCGACTTCGCGGTCAAGACATGGCCTCGACGTAAGCCCTGCTCACTTTCCGGGTCGGAGCCTGAAACAATGGGCCGGTGACTACCCAGGCTTGGATCATCATCGCGGCTGTAGCGGCCGTACTACTCGTCGTTCTCGTTGCCGGATTCCTGCGCTACCGCAAGGGGCAGGTCTCGCTGAAGGCGCCCGAGACGAAGCCGGAGCTCGGCACCCCCGAGAAGGACAAGTCAGGCGGCTACAAGGCCGGTGGCGGGTTCAACTTCAGTCAAGGCTCGACGGCAACGGCGCCACCTCCGGTGGTTCCGACGCCGCCGGTCGCGGAGAAGCCGCCTGTCGTCGAAAAACCTGTCGTCGAAGAACCTGTCGTCGAAGAACCGGTCGTCGAAGAACCTGTTGCTGAGAAGCCGGCTGTCGTCGAGGAGCCGGTTGTCGAAGAACCCGCTGTTGTCGAGGAACCGGTTGTCGAAGAGCCGGTAATCGAAAAGCCGGTCGTAGAAGAACCACCAGTAGCAGAACCTGTTGTCGAAGAACCTGTCGTTCCCGAACCTGCAGTCGTACCCGAGCCCGTCGTAGTTCCCGAGTCCGTCGAGCCTGCACCGCCCGTGTTGGACGAGATCGACCCGACCGAGGGCCGGCTGGACCGACTGCGCGGGCGCCTCTCCCGCTCGCAGTCAGCAGTCGGCAAGAGCTTGCTCGGCCTACTCGGTGGCGGCGATCTCGACGAGGACTCGTGGGAAGAAGTCGAGGACACCCTTCTCATCGCAGACCTCGGCTCCGCGACCACGGAAAAGGTCGTCACGAAGCTTCGTGAGCAGATGGCGGCCCGCAGCGTCCGGACCGAGGTTGCCGCCCGCGCGCTCCTGCGTGAGGTGTTGATCGCCGAGCTGCGTCCCGAACTGGACCGCTCGATCCGCGCGTTGCCGCACGATGATCACCCGGCTGTTCTGCTCGTCGTCGGCGTCAACGGAACCGGAAAAACAACCACCACAGGCAAGCTGGCTCGCGTGCTCGTCGCCGACGGTCGTCGCGTCGTGCTAGGTGCCGCGGACACGTTCCGTGCCGCCGCTGCCGATCAGCTCCAGACGTGGGCCGAGCGTGTCGGCGCTGAAGTTGTTCGTGGCAAGGAGGGTGGCGATCCCGCTGCGATTGCCTTCGACGCGGTCTCACGGGGCATCGCGGACGGCGTCGACGTGGTCCTCATCGACACCGCCGGCCGTTTGCACACCAAGACCGGTCTGATGGACGAGCTCGGCAAGGTCAAGCGGGTCATCGAGAAGAAGGCGTCGGTCGACGACGTTCTGCTGGTTCTCGATGCGACGGTCGGCCAGAACGGACTGGCGCAGGCTCGAGTGTTCGCGGAGGTCGTGGACATCACCGGCGTCGTACTGACCAAGCTGGACGGAACCGCCAAGGGCGGAATCGTCTTCCAGGTTCAGCATGAACTGGGTGTGCCGGTGAAGTTGGTCGGTCTCGGTGAAGGTGCCGACGACCTGGCGCCCTTCGAACCGGGTGCGTTCGTCGACGCCCTGCTCGGCTGACGCCCCCGTGCGCCTTTTTGGTAGCGCGAACTACCGAAAAGGCGCACAGGGTCGGTAGAACCCCCTGGCGAAACCTGTTTGCAACAAAGTTGGGCAATTGGTTCACGTCTGCGAAACGCGACAGCGCCATGGACGAAACACCAGCCCAGCACTCTTCTCCTTAACGACGTGCTGCCCGGCACGTGCGACTAGGAGGTAGTAAGTGAGTACCGACGATTTGTTGGCGAACTCCGGTAACGCCGCATGGATGCTGATGGCCGCATCTCTGGTCTTGCTGATGACACCCGGCCTCGCTTTCTTCTACGGCGGGATGTCTCGGTCCAAGTCCGTCCTGAACATGATGATGATGTCCTTCGGGGCCATGGCCGTCATCGGCGTCATCTACGTTCTGTGGGGATGGTCGATGTCCTACGGCACCGAGAACATCGGGGGCATTTTTGCCAACCCGTTCGAGTTCTTTGGCCTCAAGAACAGCATCACCGATGCTGACGGCAACTTCATCGCCGGCGCGTGGGGCTACCCCAACGTCATCGACATCGCGTTCCAGGTGACATTCGCGATCATCACCACCGCCCTTATCAGTGGTGCCCTGGCCGAGCGGGTCAAGTTCGGCACCTGGCTGCTGTTCTCGGGTATCTGGGTCACCGTCGTCTACTTCCCCCTCGCACACATGGTGTGGGGCGGCGGACTCCTCTCGGGCTCCGAGGACGGCATCGCGGCAAAGCTCTTCGGCACCACGGTCAACGACGACGGAGTCACCGTCGCCAACGTCGCTCCGATCGACTTCGCCGGTGGCACAGTCGTTCACATCAACGCGGGTATGGCCGGTCTGGTCCTCGCCCTCATCGTCGGCAAGCGTCTCGGCTTCGGCAAGACCGCCTTCCGTCCGCACAACCTGCCCTTCGTGATGCTCGGCGCAGCACTTCTCTGGTTCGGTTGGTTCGGCTTCAACGCCGGCTCGGCATTCGCCGCCGACGGTAACGCCGGTCTCGCCTGGGTCAACACGACCACCGCGACGTGTGCCGCAGTCCTGGCCTGGCTCGCCACCGAGCGTATTCGTGACGGTCACGCCACCAGCCTCGGCGCAGCTTCCGGTGCGGTCGCCGGTCTGGTCGCCATCACCCCTGCTGCCGGTGCGCTCAACCCGGTCGGTTCCATCTTCCTCGGCGCCGTAGCCGGCATCCTGTCCGCTCTCGCAGTCGGCCTGAAGTTCCGCTTCGGCTTCGACGACTCGCTCGACGTCGTCGGTGTTCACCTTGTCTCCGGCCTGTGGGGCACGATCGGTATCGGATTCTTCGGCACCGCAACCGGCCTCTTCTACGGCGGCGACTACAAGCAACTGGTGGTTCAGATCGTGATCGCACTCGCAGCACTCGTCTTCACCGGCGTTCTGACGACGATCATCGGCTTCGCACTCAAGCCCCTGGGCTGGCGAATCTCGGCCGAGGACGAGGCACGCGGCATCGATGAGACCGAACACGCAGAGACCGCATACGACCTCGCGTGATCAGCACGTGATTAAAGTGAATTCAGGCACTTCAGAGTTTGGAAAGGGATGAGCACATGAAGCTGATCACAGCAATCGTCAAGCCGTTCACGCTCGAGGACGTCAAGACCGGACTCGAGCAGGCCGGAGTGCTGGGTATGACAGTCAGCGAAGTTCAGGGCTACGGCCGACAGAAGGGCCACACCGAGGTGTACCGAGGCGCGGAGTACTCCGTGGACTTCGTACCCAAGGTCCGGGTCGAGGTCGTCGTCGACGACGCGGCCGTGGACAAGGTGGTCGAGGTGATCGTCGAGGCCGCTCGAACCGGCAAGATCGGTGACGGCAAGGTGTGGGTCTCGCCAGTCGAGTCGGTCATCCGGGTTCGCACCGGGGAACGCGGTGGCGATGCACTCTGACCCGAAAGGGTCCGAGAACCTCGGCCCTGGTTCCGTCGCGAAAGCGACGGGGCCAGGGCCGGTCTCGTCAGGGGGATCCGACGAAGCTGCGGACCTGGCCCGCGCACGCAAGGCCCTACTCACCGGAGGCGTCAAGAACAGGAGGCTCGACGCCCCCTCACTGCGACATGCACTGGTCGATCTGCACGAATTCTGGTTGACCACCAAGGGGACCGAACTGGGCATCAAACCGGATTGTGGGTTTGCCATCGTCGCCGTGGGTGGTCTGGGCCGACGCGAACTGTTGCCGTATTCCGATCTCGATCTGATTCTGCTGCACGACGACATGGACCCAGCGGTCGTGGCCCAGGTTGCGGACAGCCTGTGGTATCCGCTGTGGGACGCGCACATCAAACTCGACCACAGCGTGCGGACGCTTCCACAGGCGCTTCAGGTTGCGGCCACCGACATGACGGCGGCACTTGGAATGCTCGAAGCACGCCACATTGCCGGCGATGTGGAGCTGAGCAACCTGTTGATCAGTGGTGTCCGTCGACAGTGGCGCATGGACATCCGCAGCCGATTCGACGAATTGATCACCCAGACCCGTACGAGGTGGGAGCGCAGCGGCGAGATCGCCCATCGCGCCGAACCGGATCTCAAGAGCGGCCGTGGCGGGCTGCGCGACGTGCAACTGCTCAACGCCCTGTCCATCGCGCAATTGACCGACGGGATGCCAGGGCTGGGACCCAACTCGCCCGGCGGCGGTCTGGCACTCGCGCACAGGCGGTTGCTCGACGTGCGCACCGAACTTCACCGCGTTGCCGGTCGCGCCCGCGATCAACTGCGAGCGCAGGACGCCGACGAAATCGGTGCGGCGCTGCGGATCGGTGATCGATTCGATCTGGCCCGCCTTCTCAGCGAATCGGCGCGCACCATCAGCTATTCGGTGGACGTCGGTATCCGTACCGCCGGAAACTCCTTGCCCCGGCGTGGTTTGTCGCGGCTGCGTCGCGCGCCGGTGCGACGACCACTGGACGAGGGCGTCGTCGAGCATGCCGGCGAAGTTGTCCTGGCGCGCGATGCGAGGCCGAAGAAGGATCCCGGTCTGGTGATGCGGGTCGCGGCAGCGGCGGCCACCAACGGCATGCCGATCTCCGCGTCGACGCTCAATCGCCTGGCCGACAACGCCCCGGAACTGCGTGAGCCGTGGCCGAAAAATGCGGTCAACGATCTCTTGGTCGTGCTCGGTTCGGGATCGCGTGCCGTTCCGGTGATCGAGGCGATGGACCGGACCGGGCTCTGGGGTCGACTCCTGCCGGAGTGGGGGACCATTCGCGATCTTCCGCCGCGCGACGCCGTCCATACGTGGACGGTGGATCGCCACCTGGTCGAAACCGCCGCGTATGCAAGCGGATTCACCACTCGCGTCGCTAGGCCGGATCTGCTCATGCTCGGTGCGTTGATCCACGACATCGGGAAGGGGCGAGGGGGAGACCACAGCGTCGTCGGTGCCGAATTGGCCACCGCGATCGGAAATCGCTTGGGACTCTGGCCTTCCGACGTCGCGACGTTGACGGCGATGGTGCGCTATCACTTGCTGCTGCCGGAAACCGCGACCCGTCGCGACCTCGACGATCCGGCAACGGTTCAGCGAGTGGTCGACGCACTCGAAGGGGACGGGACGCTTCTCGATCTCCTGCATTCGTTGGCGGAGGCGGATTCGCTGGCCACCGGGCCTGGCGTCTGGGGCGACTGGAAGTCGTCTCTGATCGGTGAGCTCGTGCGTCGTTGCCGTTTGTTGATGGCGGGGGAGGAACTCCCACAACCCGACCCACTCGCTCCCGAGCAGTTGGCCATTGCCGAGGATGGCGGGGTTCACGTCTCGCTCGTACCGGCCGAGAATCCGCACACCTACGTCGTGACCGTCATCGCGCCCGACGCGCCCGGGCTGCTGTCTCGGGCCGCCGGCGTTCTGGCGCTGCAGTCGTTGCGGGTGCATTCCGCTTCGCTGGGGTCGCATGCGGGTTCGGCGGTCAATTCGTTTGTCGTCACACCGAGGTTCGGCACACCTCCGCAGGCGGTGCTGCTCAGGCAGGAATTGATCCGCGCTTCGGCCGGTGAACTGAATCTGCTCGAACTTCTCGACGCCAAGGACGAGGAGGCACGGGCAGAGCAGTGGGACGACCCGATCCAGACAAACAAGGACTCGGCGGTTCCGGTGCTCTATTCGCAGGCGCCGCCGCGGGTCATCTGGTTCGACGCGCCCGGTGACGGTCACGCGATCCTCGAATTGCGTACCGAGGACCGCGTCGGCCTGCTTTGCCGACTGGCCGCAGCACTCGAACACAGTGGTGCCGACATCCGGTGGGCGAAGGTCGCCACGTTGGGTTCCTCGGTGGTCGACGCGTTCTGCCTCGACTTCGGTGAGGCCGATACCCGCGCGGCGCGAGAGCGCGTCGAGGAGGCGGTGCTGGCGGTGGTTCCGGTGCCACAACCGAAGAAGAAAGAGGATTGACGGACCGGTTTCGGCAGTTACGCCCGCATCGGCTGGGATCGGTGCGGGCGTAGCGGCTAGGCTGGTGCCCGAGAATATCCACGGCTAACTCGCACGACCTTCAGGAGCGCACTCGGTGTTCGAATCCCTTTCCGACAGATTGACCGGATCTCTCAAGGATCTGCGTGGCAAGGGTCGTCTGTCCGGCGCCGACATCGACGCTACGGCCCGCGAGATCCGCCTTGCCCTGCTCGAGGCCGACGTCGCGCTTCCCGTAGTGCGCAGCTTCATCGCCAAGATCAAGGAACGCGCCAAGGGCGCCGAGGTCTCGGGTGCACTGAACCCGGCGCAGCAGGTCGTCAAGATCGTCAACGAAGAGCTGGTCGAGGTTCTCGGCGGCGAAACTCGTCGACTCCAGTTCGCCAAGACTCCGCCGACGGTCATCATGTTGGCCGGTCTGCAGGGTTCCGGTAAGACCACGCTGGCCGGAAAGTTGGCCAAGTGGCTCAAGGACCAGGGGCACACGCCCCTCCTCGTTGCCTGCGACCTTCAGCGTCCCGGCGCCGTCACTCAGCTTCAGATCGTCGGTGAGCGTGCGGGCGCGGCAGTCTTCGCGCCGCACCCCGGTACCTCCATCGGCGGTGGCGAGAACGCCCTCGGCGTTTCCGCAGCCGACCCCGTCGAGGTCGCCCGCGCCGGAGTCGAGGAAGCCCGCAACAAGCATTACGACGTCGTGATCGTCGACACCGCCGGTCGCCTCGGTATCGACTCGGAGCTGATGGCGCAGGCCGCCGGTATCCGTGACGCCGTCAACCCGGACGAGACCATCTTCGTTCTCGACGCCATGATCGGTCAGGACGCGGTCAGTACCGCCGACGCGTTCCGTGAGGGAGTCGGCATCACCGGTGTCGTCCTCACCAAGCTCGACGGCGACGCCCGCGGTGGCGCCGCACTGAGCGTCCGCGAGGTCACCGGCCAGCCGATCCTCTTCGCGTCCACCGGCGAGAAGCTCGAAGACTTCGACGTCTTCCACCCCGATCGCATGGCCAGCCGGATCCTCGGTATGGGCGACGTCCTGAGCCTCATCGAGCAGGCCGAGCAGGTTTTCGACGCCGATCAGGCCGAAGCGACCGCAGCGAAGATCGGTTCCGGTCAGCTCACCCTCGAAGACTTCCTCGATCAGATGATGGCCGTCCGCAAGATGGGCCCGATCGGCAACCTCCTCGGCATGCTGCCGGGTGCCGGCGGCATGAAGGACGCGCTGGCCAACGTCGACGAGAAGCAACTCGATCGCATTCAGGCCATCATCCGCGGTATGACGCCGGCCGAGCGCGACGATCCGAAGATCATCAACGCCTCACGCCGACTGCGCATCGCGAACGGTTCGGGCGTCAAGGTTTCCGACGTCAACCAGTTGGTGGATCGCTTCTTCGAAGCCCGCAAGATGATGGCTGCCATGGCCGGCCGTATGGGCATGCCCGGCGCGCGTAAGCAGGTTCGCAGCAAGAAGGGCAAGAAGGGCAAGAAGGGCGGCAAGGGCCCGACGCAGCCCAAGATGCGCGGAGGATTCCCCGGTATGGGCGGATTCCCGGGTATGCCCGGCGGAATGCCGGCCGGTATGCCCGACCTGTCGAACATGCCCAAGGGTCTCGATCAGTTGCCGCCCGGACTGGAAGGCATCGATCTTTCCCAGCTCAAGCTGCCCAAGAAGTAGTCGGTGGCTGCGCTTCATCTGCGGGGTATCGGTCTGCCCGATGCCGAGCCGATCGAATTGTGGATCGTCGACGGGCTGATTTCCTTCGAGCCGGTGTCCGGTGCCGAGACGATCGTCGAATCGGGTTGGATCACACCGGGTCTCGTGGATGCGCATTGTCACGTCGGTATCCGCTACGGCGGTGGCGGGGGCGAAACCGTCGACGGCTTGCTGGAGCAGGCGAAGACCGAACGTGACGCGGGCGTGCTGTTGCTCCGCGACGCCGGATCACCGGTCGACACCAGGTTCATCGACGAGCGCCTCGATTTGCCGCGAATCATTCGCGCAGGTCAGCACATCGCGGCACCCAAGCGGTACATCCCGGGCTTGCCGGTCGACCTGGACGACGAATCTCAGTTGCCGGCCGAGGTAGTGCGTCAGGCACGCGCTGGTGACGGCTGGGTCAAGCTCGTCGGCGACTGGATCGATCGTTCCGTCGGCGATTTGGCTCCCTTGTGGAGCGACGAGATCCTGGTCGAGGCCATCGCTGCCGCCCACGCCGAAGGCGCAAAGGTCACCGCTCACGTTTTTGCCGAAGACGCTTTGCCCGGCCTGATCAACGCCGGTATCGACTGCATCGAGCACGGCACCGGATTGACGGACGCGACCATCGAGTCGATGGTCGCGCACGGCACGGCCCTGGTTCCGACGCTGATCAACATCGCTACTTTCCCCGAGATCGCGGACTCCGCCACGCGGTATCCGATCTACGCGGCGCATATGCGCGATTTGCACGCTCGTCGGCACCAGACAATCGGTGCCGCTCACGAGGCCGGGATTCCGATTTATGCCGGAACGGATGCCGGCGGTTCGATCAGGCACGGGCGGATCGCCGACGAGATCGCCGAACTCGAAGTTGCCGGATTGACAGCTCACCAGGCGTTGGGCGCAGCCAGCTGGGATGCGCGGAGTTGGTTGGGTGCCCAGGGCATCGAAGAGGGAGCGCCCGCCGACCTGGTGGTCTATTCCGAAGATCCGCGCGGAAACTCCGATGTGCTCGCGAAGCCGACGCGTGTGATCCTCCGCGGCACCCCCGTGAGTGGTTAGGGAGTCCCTGCACTCTCGAAGCGCGCACAGGGTGGTTTCCGAACGAGCCCACCCATCTGGCACAATGGACCATTGTTCGTCGCAACCGGTTACGTACCGCTGCGACGGTCACAGGATAGAGGCAAAACCGGGCTCACAAATCGTGTGGGTCGCTGAATTGCACGTGACATGCGCAGCACTGTTGTGCGCGCTGAAGGAGAACTGCAGCTGTGGCTGTCAAAATCAAGCTCACCCGCCTCGGCAAGATCCGCAACGCTCAGTACCGCGTTGTCATCGCCGACTCGCGCACCCGTCGTGACGGCCGTGCGATCGAGACCATCGGCAAGTACCACCCCAAGGAAGAGCCCTCGCTGATCGACATCGATTCCGAGCGCGCTCAGTACTGGCTGTCCGTGGGCGCACAGCCCACCGAGCCCGTCGAGGCACTCCTCAAGATCACCGGTGACTGGCAGAAGTTCAAGGGCCTGCCGGGCACCGAAGGCACCCTGCGCGTCAAGGAAGCCAAGCCCACCAAGCTCGAGCTCTTCCAGGCTGCGCTCGCGCAGGCCGAGAACGAGCCGGTTGCAGAAGCAATCACCCCCAAGAAGAAGAAGGCTGCAAAGGCTGACGAGGCCAAGGCAGAAGACACCGCGGCTGACGCCGAGGCTCCCGCTGCAGACGCCGAGGCTGCTGACAAGTGAGTGCCGTCGTCGCTGATGCGGTAGAGCATCTCGTGCGTGGCATCGTCGCCAATCCCGACGATGTGCGTGTCGAGCTGATCACCGGACGTCGGGGACGGACCGTCGAGGTGCACGTGCACCCCGACGATCTCGGCAAGGTCATCGGTCGGGGTGGTCGCACGGCGACCGCTCTGCGGACCTTGGTCTCCGGCATCGGTGGCCGCGGTATCCGTGTTGATGTCGTCGACACCGATCAGTAGACGGCAGTAAACAGGTGGAACTCGTAGTCGGTCGTGTCGCGAAGTCGCATGGCATCAAAGGTGAATTGGTAGTCGAGGTTCGTACAGACGAGCCCGAAGATCGTTTTGCCGTAGGTTCTGTGCTGCGTGGGCGCAAGCCGCGCGAGTCCACACTGAAGTCGTACACAGTGGAAGCCGCCCGGGATCATTCCGGGCGGCTTCTGCTGCGCCTCGAAGGCGTCAGTGACCGTGGCGACGCAGATGCGTTGCGCGGCACACTGTTTGTCATCGACAGTTCCGAACTCGAGCCTTCGGATGATCCGGACGAGTTCTACGACCACGAACTCGAAGGACTGAAGGTCGTCCTCACGGACGGTACCGAGGTCGGTTCGGTCATCGAGGTATTGCATTCCGCCGCAGGCGAATTGCTTTCGATTCGTCGTACCGGCGAGACGTCCGGTGAATTGCTGATCCCGTTTGTCGCCGCCATCGTCACCTCGGTGTCGATTGCCGACGGCGTCGTGATGATCGAGCCTCCCGAGGGACTGCTCGACCCGGATTTCGGCGACAAGTCGAACAGCGATAATTCGAACTCAGACAACGACTGATCGTTTGTCATGCGTCTCGACGTCGTCACCATCTTTCCCGAGTATCTCGAACCGCTTCGTGCTGCCTTGCTGGGCAAGGCAATCGAACGTGGCTTGATCTCGGTCGACGTCCACGATCTTCGGTCGTGGACCCATGACGTACACAAAGCCGTCGACGATTCCCCGTACGGCGGCGGACCCGGCATGGTCATGAAACCCACCGTCTGGGGTCCGGCACTGGACGACGTGATCGGTCGCTCCGATTCTTCCGGCCCGGATGATGCCGAGACGATCCTGGTGGTGCCGACTCCCGCCGGCGTCCCGTTCACTCAGGCGACCGCACATCGCTGGGCCACCGCCAAGCACCTTGTCTTCGCCTGCGGCCGATACGAAGGTATCGACCAACGGGTTTTCGACGACGCCGCCAAGCGGGTTCGCGTCGAAGAAGTCAGTATCGGCGATTACGTTCTGATCGGCGGTGAAGCAGCCGTGCTGGTGATGGTCGAGGCTGTTGTGCGACTGATGCCCGGCGTTCTCGGCAATCAGCTGTCACACCAAGAGGATTCGTTCTCCGACGGGCTCCTCGAAGGGCCCAGTTACACTCGCCCCGCCGTGTGGCGTGATCTCGAGGTTCCGCCTGTTCTGCTTTCCGGAGATCACGCGAAGATCAAGGCGTGGCGCCATGAGCAGTCGCTGCAGCGCACGGCCGAGCGTCGACCGGATCTACTTCCTTAGGTATTTCTCTTCAACCAGGTGATGCTTGCGCCGTCGTCGAGCGATTCGGTTGCAGTCGGTGTGAACAGTGTCGGCGCGTAGTTACCTCTGATCATCGGTATGCCCGCGCCGGCGACAACCGGATACCTTTTGACGATCAACTCGTCGATCTCCGGTAGTAGTTCGCCGGCGAGAGTTCCGCCGCCGCACAGCCAGATATCTTGTCCTTCTTCCTCTTTGAGGGATCTGACGACCGCACGTGGATCGGTGCGAACGATGGTGACCGCGGGATCCTCGGCGTCAGGGAGGGTGCTGGAGACGACGAACTGGCGCAGGTGCGCAAAGGGGCTGGTCACGCCGAGGCTCAGCCCGGGCTCGTAAGAGCCGCGGCCCATGACGACCGTGTCGAAGGTTCTGTTGGGTGCGTCCTCGATTCCGAGAGCGGGCCGCACATGCGTTGGCACGGTCTCGGGATATCGATCGCATATCCAGGCCGTGATCTGTTCGGAAACCGGGAAGAAATCGAATTCGCCGTCTGGTCCCGCGATGTAGCCGTCGAGGGAAGCTCCCACGTAGTACACAAGCTTTCGCATCAAACGCTCCGTTCGTAGTACTATGTATGTAGTGGTTTAACTTAGGGTCGTGTCAGGAGTGATGTCAAGTGCGAAAGAACCCGGAACGACGGCTTGCCCTGATCGACGCGGCAATCGAGGTGTTGGCCCGAGAGGGTGCTCGAGGCTTGACTTTTCGAGCCGTCGACACCCAGGCAGCCGTGCCGAACGGGACAGCGTCGAACTACTTCTCCAATCGCGACGACCTACTCACGCAGGCCGGTGGCCGGATCTACGAGCGACTGATTCCGGACGACCTCGAGGGATTGATCGATCCCGTCAACGGCACCGATCGTGAGCGACTGGTGACGCTCATGCTCGACGTGGTCGAGCGGGTCACCTCGTTTGGAACGGGTTTCCTCGCACTGATGGAGTTGCGGTTGGAGGCGGTGCGTCGCCCGGACCTGCGAGCGGTCCTGACCGTCCGTATTCGAGAAGACTTCGATCTGAACGTAGCCAATCATCTGGCGTCGGGCGTGCCGGGTGATGCGATGACCGTTCGCCTGCTCTATTTGTCGCTGAACTGGCTCGTACTGGATCGACTGACATTGCCGAACCTGTTCGGGGAGGAAGATATTCGTACGATCGTCGAGGCCGCGGTGGATCGAGCGCTACCCCGCGAATCGTAGAAGGTCAGTGCCGCTCGGCAGGTTTGCGGCGGAACGAGAAGTATCGATGACCGAAGAAACTCACCCCGGCAACGATCAACATGACAACCGCCTGGGCGGGAAGCGGCGGGGCATGCAGAATCGACACCGCGATTGTTCCGAGTATCAGATTCAGCACGAGGCCACCGGAATTGACGACGATGAACGCGCCCAGGTCGCGTGCCACATGTCCGCGGACGCGGAAAACCAACATCCGATGCAGAACGAAAGCGATGAGCACGCTGATGGAGTACGCACCGATCACAGCCACTTGATACAGATCCTTGTTGTCGAGGATCAGTGACCAGATCACGAAGAGCCCGTATCCGATCGCCGTATTGGCCACTCCGACAATGGCAAACGCGATGGGTTGATGCTTGACCACCCGCAGCAGTGGGCCGGGGTTCTCGGGTGATGCGATGTCTTCGGTCATGAAGACTCGGTTTTCACGGTGTTGATCCGGTCCTTGCGTCGTGTCCGCAGATACATCCACTCGAGCACGCCGAGTCCGAGGATTCCGGCGACCATCGAAGCGCCGCCGACCTTCCATCCCGGGGGTCGCCACGTGAGGACAAGTTCAGCGTCCTTGGTCCCGGCTGGGATGTCCACGGTGACAAAGGACTTCGCGACGACGTCGATCGGGACAGGCTGACCGTCGAGGCTAGCTCGATACCCGGGCCAGCCGAGCCGTGCGAACACAACCTTGCCGCCGGTCTCCGAACTGACACGAAGGGTGCTCGACATGTTCGACTCGGCGGTCGAAACAGCTTCGACGCCACGGGTATCGGCGATACGGCCGTTTCGTGTCGAGACGGGGCCGTCGACGCGTTCGAGCACGGAGATGTAGTTCTCGTGTCCGGGGTAGTCGACCCATGTCCACCCGTCGGGGGCCGGGTTCTTACGTGCGTCGGGGTAGAGGGCGTTCTGCAGTACGACGCGGTCCACCTTCATCAGGTCGACGATGGTGCGGCCGGTGGTGGGTTCGACGGTGAATGCCCGTCGGAAGGCGTCGGGGCAGACGCTCATGTCCCAGCGCATGCAGAGCAGATCGCCGAAGTAGAAGTGCCCGTTGGGGGTGTAGCCGCTGGTGTAGGTCAGTTCGAGGTCTTTGGGGTAGTTGCCGAAAGCCAGGGAACCGTACGCTCCGTCGAGGGTTTTGTCCCCGGGTGCGATGAGTGCACGGTCGCCCAGTTGCAGTGTCGTGCCTTCAAAGTCGGGGAAGGCCTCTTTCATCTCCGAGCGGGATTCGGGCAGGTCCCAGCTCATCGGGGTTGGTTGCGCGGCCCGAACCTGGGCGTAGGCGATGGGGGAGACCGCGGCGATTGCCAACAGGCATGCGAGCGCGGTGCCCTTGGTGCGGCCCAGCCACACCATCGCAGCGCCGAGTGCGGCAACGACCAGGGCTGAGATCACATGCCATTTCGCGAGCCCGGGAGCTGCCGAGGCGGACCTGATCAAAAGCAGGCCCACGAGGATTCCCGCTGCAACGCAGCGTCCGCGCAACTTGTCGGTCGTGGCGTAACGCCCGAGCAGGATGCACACCAGAAGCAGGAGTCCGATGGCCACCATCGGAAGCACGCGCGCGGGCCACCGCAGTGGGCCGATTGTGCTCGGCCCGGCAGTCCACATGAGGACGGCGACCGTGAAGATCCCGACGGCGGTCAATTCGCGTGCCGCGGCGCGTGCCTTGCCCCAGTCGATGAACGCCAGAGCCGGAATGAGGAACCACGCGACGTAGACCATGGGCATGGTCTGGATGTATCCCCACCACGAGGAGAATGCGGGCATCGTGCTCGGCAGGCTCGCGTTCAGCGATTCCGACCAGGGAACGGCAAGGAATGCGTCGTTCTTGACTTCGGATGCACCGCGCCAGGTGACGTCGGCGGTGAGCAGGCTCGGCAGATACGTCGCGAGACCTGCGAGGGCGGCACAGGCAGACACCGCCAGAAGCCGCAGCGACGGCAGCCAACGCCGCTGATAGACAACTTCGCCGATCGCGACTGCGACGATCATCAAGCCGGATTCGACTGCGGGGAAAACATATTGGACCGACATCGCGAGATACAAGAACACGAAGGTCGGGATCGGACCGCTCTTGCCTCTGGCGTAGCGGATTGCCGAGGCCCACGCCTGAACCATCCAGGCAGTGCCTGTGAAGGCTGTCATCCAACTGGCCGAGTCGAAGAACAGGAGGAAACCGGTGAACGGAATCGAGACTCCGGCGACCGCAGCCCACGTGGGCTTCGAGCCGTACTCCAGGCAGATCCGATAGACGCCCAGCGCAAGGATGATCGCGAAGATCAATTTCACGATCGTCGCGTACAGCGCCAGGTTGTCGAAGGACGGTGCGATCAGGTCGATCAGAAGTTGTGGCGGATTGAGAAGGCCCGCTTCCTCGATCGCGTAGTTGCCCGCCATCCAGTTCTCGGGGACGAGTACCGGTAGGTGTCCTTCTCGCAGGCTACGGCCGAGCATGACCCACAGCGGCGCGTACTGGGACTCGGTGTCGTCGGTGTAGAAGTGACGAGCGTTCGCGAGCACCACGGCCAGGTAGCCGGCGATGACACCGACCGCCGTGACGGCGCCCCACTTGTACACGTCTGCCCGGGCGAGAGTGCGAGTTTCCACCACGAGTTCCAGACCTTAACAGGGCAGGTGGGGCGCGCGGAGACGCGAGCGCATCACGCGCCGTCGGCATCCGAAGTCCGGACATCTCTGCGTGTTAAAGTTCGCGACGGTGTGGGCCCGATCGTGCCTGTCTCTCGGCGCCAGTCGAGCCCCCTGAAGGGAGTGGAAGCGAGTGCACTCGATTTCCGTCGTAGTGCCCGTTTATCAGGGCGAAAAGACGATCACGGCGCTCGTCGAGGAGTTGGACGGCCTGTGCGCACCGAGTTCGACGCCCGGTGGAGCGCAGTTCACCGTCGACGAGATCGTGCTGGTTCACGACAACGGTCCGGACCGTTCCGACGTCGTGTTACTCGAATTGGAGCGCCGTTTCGATCAGGTGCGTGTCGTGTGGCTCAGTCGCAACTACGGCCAGGACGCGGCGACTATCGCCGGTATGGCCGTTGCACGTGGCCAGTGGATCGTGACGATGGACGAAGACGGCCAGCACGACCCGGTGCACATCGGGGCTTTCCTCGACACCGCGCTGACGGAGCGATCCGATCTCGTGTATTCCAAACCCACGAACACCCGCCCGCATGGATTCTTGCGGAACCTGACCTCGCGCGGTGCAAAGATCGTCTTGGCGACGGTATTCGCGTTCCCTGATTCGACGAGATTCGAAAGTTACCGCCTGATCCGAGGTGACATCGGCCGACAGTTGGCCGGCGTCGCCGCCAACGGTGTGTATCTGGACGTCGCGCTGACGTGGGTCGTCGGCAATACCGCCACGGCGCCGGTGACACTTCGAGCGGAAGGCCGCGAGGAATCGGGGTACAACTATCGCCGTTTGTTCTCGTTGTTCTGGAAGATGGTGTTGTGTAGCGGAACACGCGGTCTGCGGCTGGTGAGTCTGCTCGGGGTCACCCTGGCGTCGGCCGGTGTGATCATGGCTGCGGTGATCTTCGTCCAAGCCATGACCGGTGACAACAACGACCCGGAAGGATGGGCGTCGATCATCATGGCGCTGCTGGTCTGTTCGGGTGCGATCCTGTTCTCGCTCGGTCTCATCGCCGAATACCTTGGCGTGGCACTGCACGTCCTTGTCGGAAAGCCGCTGTATCTGACAGTCGATTCCCCGCGGCCCGGAACCTCGATCGATCGGCGTAGTCGTGAGCACTGATCGCATCATCTTCTCCCGCCCCTATCGGGCATCGAATGAATTGTCGAATCTGGCAACGGTTCTGGAGTCCGATCACATTCACGGTGACGGACGTTTCACCAAGTCCGCGACTGCAGCGCTCAAGGCGATCACCGGATCCACGCATGCTCTGCTGACCACCTCGTGCACGCACGCACTCGAATTGGGTGCGCTGCTGCTCGAATTGGGCCCGGGCGACGAGGTAATAGTTCCGAGCTTCGCGTTCAGTTCGGCGGCGACCGCCGTCGCGTTGCGCGGTGCCACTGTTGTTTTCGTCGACATCGATCCGAGTACCGGCAATATCGATCCCGACTGCGTCGCAGCGGCGATCACGGAACGCACGAAAGCTGTACTGGTCATGCATTACGGCGGAGTCGCCGCCGACATGGAACCTCTCGTCGACCTCGCGGAACTCCACGGCGTCGCGTTGATCGAAGACAACGCTCACGGGCTCGGCGGAAAGTGGCGCGGGCGGGCGCTCGGCACCATCGGAACTATCGGTACGCAGAGTTTTCACGACACCAAGAACGTTCACTGCGGCGAGGGTGGCGCGCTGTTGCTCTCGGACGATCAGTTGATGACCCGCGCCGAAATCATCCGTGAGAAGGGGACCGACCGTGCGCGTTTCCTGCGCGGCCAGGTCGACAAGTATTCGTGGCAGGACATCGGGTCGAGTTATCTGCCCAGTGAACTCAATGCCGCTGTCCTCGACGCACAACTCTCGGAGTTCGACGCGATTCAGGCGGCCAGGCATCGCGTCTGGGATGCCTACAGCGTGAGTCTGGGCGAGTGGGCGTCCGAGAACGGTGTCGTTCCCATGGCGGTTCCCGATGATCGCGAGCACACCGCGCACCTGTTCTATCTCAAGATGCCTACCGAAGAGAGCCGCGACGGTTTGATTCGGCATCTTGCCGCCGACGGAATCGTGGCGCCGTTCCACTACATTCCGCTCGATACGAGTGCGGCCGGTGTGCGCTACGGACGAACGCCGGAGCCGTGTGTGCGTAGCGCCGAGTTCTCCGCGTCGATCCTTCGACTGCCGCTGTGGCCCATGCTCACGTCCGAACAACAGGAACGGGTCATCGGTTCCGTCCTCGAGTACAAGCAGGCTTGAGGACGAACACGACCGCGTGGATCGAATCAGGGCCCGGAAGCTTCGGGCATCACCGAATCCGCGGTCGTGGATGCCGCCGCCCAGTCGTCGATGCTTCCGCTCGGGAAGAGAATCTGTGTGACGCCGGTGACCGTGTCACGTGCGTGCAGTGCGCTTTCGTCGTCGACGGCGTCGGTGAACGAGGTGTCGGGATAGAAGCTGTCCTCGTCCGTGTACTGGACGTCTTCTCGCGAACCGATCGCGATGATGTATCGGTTGTCGTCACCGACGATGCCGGTGGACAGATGGATCCACTTGTCCTCGACACAGCACATCCAGCCTTGCTTGACTCCGATGACCGACTCGCCGAACAAGGCCTCGGGCAATCCGAACCTCTGGTCGTAGCCGTCGGTTCCTTCGGGAGTGGATTGCCTCAGGTACTCGACGAATTGCTCTACCCGCTCAGGTCCGAGTTGGTCGGAGTCGTCGAGGACGCCGTTGTAGAAAGTGACCAGGTCGTGCGTCGTGGTCTCGGTGTTCCACCACATTCCGTCCCACGGCGGCGTCGTCGCGGTCAGTGCGTAACGCTCGGCAACCCGGGTGATCACCTCCTGACCGCCGACCTCGTCCCACAGAAGGTTGGCTGCGGTGTCGTCGGAGGATTCGAGCATTGCCGCCATGAGGGTGCGATCGTCGTCGGTCATGGGCCGCTCGCCGCGAGCGTCCTGATGGAGGAGATCCTCGGCGATGAAAAGTTTTGCCACCGAGGCAGTTTCGATTTGCTGGTCGCCGGCAACATCGAGGTACTTGTCCGAGGATCGATCGAGGACGGCGATGGAGACGTCCGCACCACGCCCGAGCGCCGCCACCTGAGCTTGAGCCAGTCGGCCGTCGAGAGTCTCCGCGACCGGAACATTGGTGTCGGGGAAGGCGGGGGTCTGCATCGAATCATCCGGGTTCTGTCCACCGCTGCACGAAGCCGCAAAAGTAACTGCGGCCGCCATTGCGGCAATCCGGACGTACCGCGTACTCATCTGTTTCCCCCGGTAGCCCTGACACGGCACTGTTGCCGATCTTCTTGTCTCAGGATAGCGGTAGGGTCGGATCTCGTGATTCTCAAGACCGTGAACCAGCGCATTGCCGAGGAACTCGACGTCCGCGAAGGCCAGGTTGCAGCAGCAGTCGACCTTCTCGACGGCGGAGCCACGGTGCCCTTCATCGCCCGGTACCGCAAGGAAGTCACCGGCACGCTCGACGACGCCCAGTTGCGACTCCTGGACGAGCGGCTGCGGTATCTCCGCGAGCTCGACGACCGTCGTGACGCCGTGCTCACGGAGATCGACTCTCAGGGCAAACTCGACGATCAACTGCGCGGTCAGATCATGCTGGCCGAGACAAAAGCGCGGCTGGAGGACATCTACCTCCCCTTCAAGCCGAAGCGGCGCACCAAGGCGCAGATCGCCCGCGAGGCCGGCCACGAGCCCGTCGCGGACGCTCTCATCGGAGATCCCACCACCGATCCCGCGCAGTATTCGGACGAGCAACTCGACGGTGCCCGGTCGATCCTCGTGGAGCGCTTCGCCGAGGACGCCGATCTGGTCGGCGAATTGCGCGAGCTGATGTGGAGCCGCGGCCAGGTCGTCTCATCGGTCCGCAAGGGCAAAGAAACCGATGGCTCGAAGTTTGCTGACTACTTCGAGTTCTCGGAACCGTTCTCCAAATTGCCCTCGCACCGCATCCTCGCCGTCCTGCGCGGAGAGAAGGAAGAAGTGCTGTCGCTCAACATGGCGGCCGACACCGAAGAACTCGCGCCGGGGGAGCGCACGGTCTACGAAGGCCGCATCGCGTCGCGGTTCGAGATCGCCGACCGTGGTCGGGCCGCCGACGGGTGGCTTCTCGACACCGTCAAGTGGGCGTGGAAGACGAAGTTCGCCGTCACGCTCGGTATCGACACTCGAATGCGTCTGCGGCAGTCGGCCGAAAAGGACGCCGTCGACGTCTTCGCCACCAATCTCAAGGATCTACTCCTCGCGGCTCCCGCCGGCGCCCGACCCACCATGGGACTCGACCCCGGATTTCGCACCGGAACGAAGGTTGCCGTCGTCGACGGAACCGGCAAAGTTGTTGCATACGAGACGATTTACCCGCACCAGCCGCAGAACAAGTGGGACGCGGCGCTTGCGACGCTTGCCGGGCTGGTCGCCAAGCACGGCGTCGAACTGATCGCCATCGGCAACGGCACGGCCTCACGCGAGACCGACACGCTCGCTACCGAACTGATCAAGAAGACCGGCGCGCCCAACCTGACCAAGATCGTCGTCTCCGAGGCAGGCGCATCGGTGTACTCGGCTTCGGCCTACGCGTCGCAGGAACTTCCCGACCTCGACGTCTCGATTCGCGGTGCGGTGTCCATTGCGCGTCGCCTGCAGGATCCGTTGGCGGAGTTGGTCAAGATCGATCCCAAGTCCATCGGTGTCGGTCAGTACCAGCACGACATCACCGAATCGCTGCTCTCACGTTCCCTCGACGCCGTCGTCGAGGATGCCGTCAACTCGGTCGGCGTCGACGTCAACACCGCGTCCGTGCCGCTGCTCGCTCGGGTGTCCGGAATCGCAGGTTCCCTAGCGGAGAGCATCGTCGCCCATCGGGACCAGAACGGTCCGTTCAAGTCCCGCAAGGGACTCAAGGACGTCTCCCGACTGGGACCCAAGGCTTTCGAGCAGTGCGCAGGCTTCTTGCGGATCACCGACGGGGACGACCCGCTCGACGCGTCGAGCGTCCACCCGGAGGCATATCCGGTGGTTCGCAAGATCGTTGCCAGTGCCGGCGGCGACGTGCGCACCGTGATCGGAAACTCGCAGGCACTTCGATCGGTCACGGCGTCGGACTACGTCGACGAGCGATTCGGTCTACCGACCGTCACCGACATCATCTCCGAGTTGGAGAAGCCGGGACGAGATCCACGACCCGAATTCAAGACCGCGACCTTTGCCGCAGGCATCGAGAAAGTCGCGCATCTCAAGCCCGGTATGACTCTCGAAGGTGTGGTCACCAACGTCGCAGCCTTCGGTGCCTTCGTCGACATCGGAGTTCATCAGGACGGTCTGGTTCACGTCTCGGCGATGTCACACAACTTCGTCAAGGACCCACGCGAGGTCGTCAAGTCAGGTGACGTCGTCAAGGTGAAGGTCCTCGAAGTGGACGAGGCACGCCAACGCATCGGGCTGACGCTTCGTCTCGACGACGAGGTGGGCGCACCCCGCAAGTCCGAAGGCCCGCGAGGTGGGCAACCTCAGCGTCAGGGCCAGCCACAGGGTCAGCGTCAGGGGCAGGGGCAGGGTCAGCAACGAGGTAGTGGCGGACGCCAGGGTGGACGCGAGTCGCGTCCGGACAACCGCGCGCCTGCTGCCGGGTCGATGGCCGACGCTCTGCGCAAGGCGGGCTTCGGCAAGTAATTCCGTCCGCCGGGTTTTCGGAGTCCGTATCGTCTCATTCGAGTCGGTTGGCGGTATCAATCGGAAGAATGATCGGATCTGAAATTCGGTGAAGGGAGGACAGTGATGCGGGAGTGGCTCGAGCGCGAGATCATCGCCCATGGCCGATTGCCATTGCTGTTCTTCCTGCTCGGATTCCTCTCTGCCTTCCTCTTCATCCGTCTCAGCGTCCGGATGATCCGTGCGCAGGTGAAATGGTGGCCGGGCAACATCGCGCCCGGAGGTCAGCACGTGCATCACGTCGTGTTCGGTGTGATCGCCATGATGATCTCCGGTGGTGCGCTGATCGCGGTCTACGTCGATGGTTCGCAGACCACCGGTGCCGTCCTGGCGGCGATCTTCGGTATGGGTGCGGCGTTGGTGCTCGACGAGTTCGCACTGATCTTCTATCTGAAGGATGTGTACTGGTCCGAGCAAGGTCGGACCTCGGTGGATGCGGTCTTCGTCGCGATCGCCGTGACCGGTCTGGTGCTGCTGGGTTTCCGCCCCCTCGAATTGCTCGACGTCGCCGGATTCCGTGAAGAACGGGATCCGTGGATCAAATTGGTCTTCGTTTTTGTCGCGTTGATCAACTTCGCCTTGGCGGCAATCGTGATTCTCAAGGGGAAGATATGGACGGGGCTCGTCGGCCTGTTCGTCTTTCCGCTGCTGGTAATCGGAGCGGTTCGCTTGAGCCGGCCGGGTGCACCGTGGGCTCGCTGGCGGTACACGCGTAAGCCGAAACGGATGAACCGCGCGCTCGAGCGTGAGCGGAAGTGGCGGCGACCGGTCATCAGGGCCAAGATCTACGTCCAGGATCTGATTGCCGGATCGCCGAGCGTCGAGCATGCGATGACGGCGGCCGAGCAGGAATTGGACCACACCATTCACGCGGCTCCGCCGCCACCGATTTCCCCGCTGGTATCCGCGTCTGGCACAATGGACGGGTTGCCTGGACCAGGCAGCAGCACTTGATCTGGGCACGAACCAGACGAGCGCCGTTTCGGGAGACCGAAACGCGTGCCGCTCGGTTCCTCTGCTCCTGCGAAATACAAGGATGACATATGAACACCCTGGACTTCCTGGACAAAAAGTCGCTCCGCGACGACATCCCCGAGTTCCGTCCCGGCGACACGCTCAACGTGAACGTCAAGGTTATCGAAGGCTCCAAGGAGCGCGTGCAGGTCTTCAAGGGCGTCGTTATTCGTCGCCAGGGCGGCGGCGTTCGCGAGACCTTCACCGTCCGTAAGGTCTCCTTCGGCGTCGGCGTCGAGCGCACCTTCCCGGTTCACAGCCCCACGCTGGCCTCCATCGAGGTTCTGACCCGCGGTGACGTCCGTCGCGCCAAGCTGTACTACCTCCGTGAGCTTCGTGGCAAGAAGGCGAAGATCAAGGAAAAGCGCTGATCTTTCCGATGAGCCCGGCACCGCGTACGCGCGGTGTCGGGCTAATCTGGTTTCTGTGGCAGATTCTTCGAAGGAGCAGGCATTGTCGTCCGGACCCGAGAATCACGAGGGATCAAGCGGTTCCGCGGAACCGACCTCACATCGGCCGCAGAAGAAACAGCGATCGTTCCTGCGAGAACTCCCTGTTCTGATCGGCGTAGCGCTGGTACTCAGCATCGTCCTTCAGGCATTTGTCTTCAGAGTTTTTCTCATCCCATCCGAGTCGATGGAACCGACACTGCACGGCTGTGCGGGATGTACCGGTGACCGCATCGTGGTGGAGAAGATCGGATACCGCTTCGGCGATCCGGAACCCGGCGACGTCGTCGTCTTCAAGGGACCCGATTCGTGGAACACGAAATATGTGTCCAATCGGTCCGACAACGTTGTCGTTCGCGGCATTCAAGAGGTCGGTTCGTGGGTCGGCCTCGTTCCGCCGGACGAGAACGACTTGGTCAAGCGAGTGATCGCCACCGGCGGCCAGACCGTCGAATGCTGTGACGATCAGGGCCGAGTCCTGGTCGACGGCAAACCACTCGACGAGCCGTACATCAAGATGGATTTCCCGTTCACTCCGGGAACACAAACGTGTGACACCGAATTGAAGTCGGGCCGCTGCTTCGGACCGATCACCGTTCCCGAGGGCCACGTGTGGGTCATGGGTGACAACCGCAGCAATTCCGCCGACTCGCGCTACCACGTCGACGACGAGTTCCAGGGAACCGTCCCGATCGAGAACATCATCGGTCAAGCTCGATTCATCGTTCTTCCCCCGTCGCGAATGGGCGGCATCGATGCGCCTGATATTCAGGGCAATTGAGTTGTCGTACCGCACACATGGATTCGCGTAGTTCCGAGTAGGCAGAGACAGTGAGTAGTTGGCCCCCTCGCGTTGTCATTCGCAGATCGGCAGGTCTGCGGACGATGGAGTCTGCGTTGGCGCGAACCGGACTCGGTCCGGTCGCCGGCGTCGACGAAGCCGGGCGCGGAGCGTGCGCTGGTCCACTCGTCATTGCAGCGTGTGTCCTGGCGCCGAAACCGCAAGCGGCACTGGCGCGGCTCGACGATTCGAAGAAGCTGACCGAACGTGCGCGCGAGGAGCTTTTCCCGGCGATCAAGCGCTTGGCGTTGGCGTGGAGTGTCGTTTCGGTACCCGCTGCGGAAGTCGATCAGATCGGTATCCACGTCGCCAACATCGAGGGGATGCGTCGAGCAGTCGCGGGCCTCGACCTCGAACCGGGCTACGTCCTCACCGACGGGTTCCGGGTTCCGGGTCTGACGGCTCCGTCGCTACCAGTTATCGGCGGTGACGGCGCCGCTGCATGCATCGCCGCGGCGAGCGTTCTCGCGAAGGTGACCCGAGATCGTGTGATGACCGAGATGGACGACACTCATCCCGGATACGGCTTCGCGATTCACAAGGGATACAGCACGCCACTGCACATGGACGCTCTCGACGAGCTGGGGCCGTGCCCCGAGCATCGCATGACGTACGCAAACGTGGTGGCTGCGGGAGTCCGGTTGGAACAACGCGCGGGCCGTACGGGATGATGGACGTTCAGACGAACTGGGAGGACTGGCTAAACCGATGAGTGCCGAGGATCTCGAGAAGTACGAAACCGAGATGGAGCTGTCGCTCTACCGTGAATACCGGGACATCGTCGGACAGTTCTCCTACGTCGTGGAGACCGAACGACGTTTCTACCTGGCCAACACGGTCGAGTTGCTGCCCCACAATTCAGACGGGGAGATCTACTTCGAACTGCGGATGTCCGACGCCTGGGTGTGGGACATGTACCGCCCGGCGCGATTCGTGAAGTACGTGCGCGTCGTGACGTTCAAGGACGTCAACATCGAAGAGCTGGACAAGCCGGATCTGCGCCTTCCTGACTGATCTTGACAACAAGGTGCCCCGCCGATATCGGCGGGGCACTTTGCATTTCGCGGAGTTGCGCGGGGTCAGTCGCCCTTGACATTCACGATCTGACGCAGCGTGTGTCGAATCTCGACCAAGTCCTTCGCGTCGTCCATCACGACGTCGATGTCCTTGTACGCACCCGGGATCTCGTCGAGGAACGCCGCGGAACGCTTGTATTCGATGCCGACCATCGCCTTGTCGAGATCTTCGATGGTAAAGGTCTTGCGTGCCTGGTTACGTCCGTACACCCGACCCGCGCCGTGGGGGCTGGACTTGAACGACGCCACGTTTCCCTTCCCGACGACGACGTAACTCGCGGTTCCCATCGAACCGGGGATGAGCCCGGGCGTGCCCTCGTCTGCCTTGATCGCACCCTTACGGCTCAGCCACACACCCCGGCCCATATGGAACTCCTTCTGGGTGAAGTTGTGGTGGCAGTTGATCCGCTCGACTTCGTCGATGATCGCGGGCTTGCCGTCACCCATGAAGTGCGCGAAGTCCTTCACCACGCGGTCCATCATCTCTTCGCGGTTGAGCAGAGCGAAGTGCTGAGCCCAGTTGAGATCGGTGATGTACGAGTCGAATTCGGGCGTCTTCTCGACCAGGTAGGCAAGATCCGGATCGGGAAGGTTGATGTACCACCGCTCGCACAAGTCCTTGGCGATCTTGATGTGATGCTGTGCGAGCTTGTTTCCGATACCGCGGCTGCCCGAGTGCAGGAACAGCCAGACGCCGTCGCTCTCGTCGAGCGTCACCTCGATGAAGTGGTTGCCAGAACCCAGCGTTCCGAGCTGAAACCTCCAGTTGTTCTTGAACTTGTCGTAGAAGGCCAGGCGATCGCCCGCAATTGCCTCGAGTTCTGCGATGCGGATTTGCGCCGTGTCGCTCAGCGTCTTGTTGTAGACACCTGCCGAGAGCGGAACGGAGCGTTCGATGCTGTGGCGAAGAACGCTCAGGTCGCGGCCTTGAAGGTCGCGTGCACTGAACTGGGTTTTGACCGCGATCATTCCGCAGCCGATATCGACTCCGACGGCGGCGGGCATGATTGCGCCTTCCGTCGGAATGACCGAACCCACCGTCGCTCCCGCACCGAGGTGCGCATCCGGCATAAGTGCCAGATGTGGACGGACAAAAGGCATCTGGGACGTACGCAGCGCTTGCTCGCGAGTGTTCTCGTCGAGTATCGATGCCCAGTTCCACAGCCTCTTGGTGATCTTCTCCATCAGATTTCTCCCACATAGTTCACAGCCGAACCGATCGGTCCGGTGTGTCGTGCAGGAATGACCATGCGCTCCGTCAGTGGTTGTGTGCAACCTCTTTTCAGGTGCGCAGACCGTCTGCGAGTTCGTAGATTCGACCGACGTACTTCTCCTGGAAGGCTTTTCGGGCAGCATCTGCCTGTTGCCGTGCGCCCATCCTGGCGTAGAGGTACTCGAGTTGAACCAAGCTCTCGCCGATGTCGACGCGTCGCTGGTCGAGAACCGTCAACTCGTCGACCAGCCGAGCCAGATCGAGTCGTGCAAGATCTAGCGCTGTCTCCGGTACCTCGTCCATGGTGATCCTCGATGTCCGTGAGTGCTTCCTGGGTTTGAGGCTAGCATCATTCGAACATATTTTCGATACCTGGAATTGTTTATTACTTCGACAATGTGGCGGACAGTTGGTCTATGGCGTACGGAATGCTCAGGACGGTATTGCCGGACATCGCCGCGCCGACGGGTGGATCTGCGGTGTATCGCACGACTATCGCATTTCCGTTTTTCACAGCGGGTAGCCGCTGGTAGAGAGTGTTGCCGGGGAGGGCCTTCTCTCCCTCCGGATCGGCCATCACGATCAAACGATCAACGGGTTCGAGGATGTCGTATCGCTCGTTCGGCAGCCAGTCGCCGAACTGGTCGCCGACGAATGCGTCGACCGTCGGGGGGAGGGTGAATCCGAGTGACGAGAGGAAGATGCCGCGTGGGTCGTGCGACGAGAACACGTATCCCTCGGGAGTGTCGAGGTTGACGATCGTTGCGGTTTGCCCGGAAAACTCCGGGTGTGCAGCGCGAGCGGTGGCAAACGCGTTTTCGGTATCCGCGATCAGTTGCTGAGCTTGTGGTTCTTTGCCGAGGGCGCGCCCGGCGGTGAGTGTCATGTCGGTCCACGGCGTTGTGTATGCGTCGTAGTCCTTGCTCTGCGCGACAGTCGGCGCAATCGAGGTCAGCTTCTTGTAGGTCTCCGCGTCGATGTCGGCGTACAGCGCTAGGATCAGATCTGGTGCGAGGGAGGCGATTTGCTCGAAGTTGAAGTCTCGGCCGCTGTTGATGTAGGTCGGAGTTTTCCCCTTCCAGTAGTCCTTCGTCCACGGCCAGCTTTCATCCATGCCGGACCCCCACCATTCGGCCATGCCGACGGGTTCGACTCCCAAGGCGAGCAGTGGTTCGTGATCGGTGTATCCGAGTGTCACTACCCGCCGCGGTTCGGCATCGATGGTCGTCGAACCCTGTGCGTGCTCGATCGTCACGGGGAATGCGTCGTTGCTCTGGGTCGCTGATGCGGTGTCGACGCCTTGCGAGGTTCCACAGGCGGTGGAGAACCCGATGATCGCGGCCGTCGTGAATAAGGCGGCGAGGATTCGGGTGCTACGTGAGGGCACGTGCATGCTCCTTCGAAGTGGTGGGCGAAGTGATCTGAGTTCCGCGTGAAGTGCTGAACTGGTCGCGTCAGCAATAAAGTGAGGCTAACCTTTGCAGGATCGTCGGTCCATCCTTCAGAATGGACTCGGATACGCCCAGAAAGACGCAAAATGTCCACTATTGGTTACTCGACTCGTCCAAAGTCCTTGCTAGCGCTACCCGATAGTCGCGGACGGACATTCAAAGATTTTCAGGTCTACACCAACGTCGTCGACGGAGTGACTGCGTACGGAGCTCATCGACACCCCGAGCATCAGATCGCCTGGATGAGTGAAGGGACGATGCAGATCGCTGCCGGAGGCAATGTGTGGCACCTGCACAGCGAGCACTTGGTCTGGTTGCCGGGCACCGTTCTCCACGACATGACACTTCTGACGGAGGGGTGCATGATTGCGGCCTATGCGCGTCCGGATCTCCGCCCTGCCGGGCCGCGGTGGACTCAGCCACTTGTTCTCGAAGTCGATGCTCTGTCCGCTCAATTGCTGCGTCATCTCGCAGATCGGACCATCGACGATGCTCGGCGGTTGATGAGTCAGGAGTTGCTCTACGACATTCTTGCTGCCGCGCCCGAACGGCACGACGTCCTCGCGGTTCCTCGTAATGCTGCGGCGAGTTCGGTTTCTGCCCGCATCCTTGCCGATCCGGCAGACTCACGGACGCTGGGGGAGTGGGCGGGCGAACTCGGGGTCAGTTCCAAGACCTTGATGCGAGCCTTTGTCGCCGATACCGGGATTACCTTCGGGCAGTGGAGAACTCGAGCACGCATGTACGCATCGCTCGAGATGCTCGCGCGGGGTGAGGGTGTCAATGACGTTGCCCCGCAGGTTGGTTACCGCACCAGCAGTGGGTTCATCGCCGCATTTCGGGAAACCTTCGGTACGACGCCGGCCCGGTACGGCGGAAAGCTGATGCGGTGATTTGCTGATGATTTCTTGAACTCGGTTGACGGCAAAGCTTTGTTCGGCAACGTAGAAATGGGCCGAGCTACCAGCATCTGCTGGTAGCTCGGCCGATTTACTAATCTGAACTGAGTCAGCTCATGTTGCCGAGCACATTGCCCAAGACACCGCTGATGACATTGGTCATCGACCCCTGCGGGTCGGTCAGGGAGCCGAATACCTGGCCTGATCCGGAGTTGAGTGAGCCGAAGCCCATGTCCTCGAGGCTTCCGGCGCCCGCCTCGACGGGGTTCGGCTGCCGGATGGTGACGCAGACGCCCATCGGATTGATGTTCCAGTCGCCCGCCGCCAGCACAATGTTGGTGCCGGCGCCGCTGTCGAGCTGCGTGCCTACAACTGCGTTATCGGGAACTTTGTAGGTGGTTTCCAAAGCGATGACGCCGCCGCCCGCAGTGGTCCATCCGCCGCCCTTTGCCACCACGGAGTTGTTGCCGACAACGACGGTCTTGGTGACGTCGTCCCACTTCTGGTCGCCGATAAGCCATTTGACGTTCAGGCGAGCCTTCACCAGCTGGAATCCCGCCGGGTGGAAATCGCGGATCTCGTTGACGAGTGCTCCCGAACCGGAAACCTTGGTGATGTAGGTGACCGTCTGACCCGCTGCGACCTTGCCGTCGCCGACAACCTGCTTGCTGACGGTGTAGGGCGTCCAGACGGAACCGGGCCAATCGTCGGTGACCGACTGGTTGAGCGCGCATGCCGGTGCTGCTTGCGCCACCGAGGCTCCAAGTCCAACGGTGACGCCGGCGGCGAGGAGAACGAGGGATGTAGTGGTTGCTACTGCGTGGCGAAGTGAGCGGCGGGCCATGTAGAACTCCATTCAGCGGGGTGCGTGACGGTTTGAGCAAAACTGTAACTAGTTCTACTGGACTTTCGTCCAAATTGTGGGGATTTCAGAAAATTGTCAGGGTTCGGGTCGCCGTTGGTGTGTCGCGCTGCCGAATTCCACAGGTTCTGAGTTGTCAACAGGTTGTTTTCGGGTGGCTTGGTTTTGTGGTGGTGGGTCGAGGGTGGTGGTTGGGACGCGTTTCGTATGGGCGGGCGCGGGGTGTGAGTGGTGGGGGCTGTGATGGCGAGGAATATGGCGTTGGGGGCTCGGGGCGAGGATGTGGCTGTCGAGTTCCTGGTTGATGCGGGTTTGGAGATTGTCGAGCGCAATTGGCGTTGTCGGTACGGCGAGTTGGATGTTGTTGCGACGTCCGGTGATCGGATTGTGTTCGTGGAGGTGAAGACTCGCTCGGGTGTCGGGTACGGGAGTCCGGCGGAGTCGGTGACGTTCGCGAAGCAGCGTCGGATTCGGGTGTTGGCGATGCAGTGGCTGGCTGATTCGGGTCGGTCGTGGTCGAGGGTGCGTTTCGATGTGGTGGCGGTGTTGATCGGCCGCGACGGCGTGCCTTCGGTCGAGCATTTTGTGGATGCGTTCTGATGGCGTTGGGGCGGGCGCATTCTGTTGCGGTCAGTGGCGTGGACGGGCAGATCGTGGAGATCGAGGCGGATATCGGGCGCGGGTTGCCTGCGGTGCATTTGGTGGGGCTGCCTGATACTGCGTTGCACGAGTCGCGTGATCGGATTCGCGCGGCGGTGACCAATTCTGGTGAGGAGTGGCCGGACAGCAAGGTGATTTTGGCGTTGTCGCCGGCGACGTTGCCGAAGGTGGGCAGCGTTTACGATTTGGCTTTGTCGTTGTCGGTTCTCGATGCGGCGAAGAAGTTGCCGCGGAAGTTGTTGCGGGAGACTGTGTTTTTGGGGGAGTTGGCACTCGACGGTCGTTTGCGGTCGGTGCGTGGTGTGTTGCCTGCGGTGCTTGCGGCGAAGCGGGCGGGGTGGGGGACTGTGGTGGTTCCAGCTCGGGCGTTGGCTGAGGCGGACCTGGTGAAGGGGATCGAAGTGCTGGGAGCTGACGATCTGTCTGCGGTGATCGGGTGGTTGCGTGGTGAGTTGGCGCTGGCTGTTCCTGCTGTTTTCGAGCGTGCGGATGTGGTGACGGTGCGTGATTTGAGTGAGGTTGTCGGGCAGACGGATGCTCGGTGGGCGATCGAGGTTGCTGCGGCGGGTGCGCATCATTTGATGTTGACGGGTCCGCCGGGGATCGGGAAAACGATGTTGGCGCAGAGGCTTCCGGGGATTCTTCCGCCGTTGACGGAGGGGGAGTCGTTGGAGGTGACGGCGATTCATTCGGTGGCGGGGGTGTTGCCGGAGGATCGGCCGTTGATCGATATGCCGCCTTTCATTGCGCCGCATCACAGTTCGTCGGTCAGTTCGCTGGTGGGTGGTGGTAGTGGGATGGCTCGTCCTGGTGCGGTCAGCCGCGCCCATCGCGGCGTGCTGTTTCTCGACGAATGTGCCGAGATCGGGGTGAAGGTGCTCGAAGCGCTACGCACGCCACTCGAAGACGGGGAAGTACGAATCGCCCGGCGGGACGGAGTTGCGCGGTACCCGGCGCGGTTCCAGCTGATCCTGGCCGCCAATCCCTGCCCATGCGCGCCGCCGCGAGACGCGGACTGCGTCTGCGCACCCGCGGCGCGTCGCCGTTACCTGGGGAAATTGTCCGGCCCGCTCTTGGACCGAGTCGACATCAGGGTCCGGATGCAGGCCGTTGCAACCGGAGCGCTGATCGACGAAGTAGGGGAAAGTACCGGCGATGTTCGTGCGCGCGTGGCGGCGGCTCGAGACACTGCAGCCCAGCGGTGGAGTGAGTACGGGTGGCGGACCAACGCGGAAGTACCAGGGCCGGCGTTGAGACAGAAGTTCAGACTCTCGCGTGCGGCGCTGGCGCCGGTGGAACGGGCGCTGCGCAAAGGTGTCATCACTGCTCGTGGGGCGGACCGAGCGTTGCGGGTTGCCTGGAGTGTCGCCGATCTGGCAGGTGAGGCGATGCCCGGACCAGACCAAGTTGTCACCGCACTCGACTTCCGAGACAGGGGATTCCAATGACTGCGCACGATCCGCGACTACTCGCTTGGGCATATCTGTCCCGCGTCGTGCAGGGCCCAAGCGCGTATATGTCCATGTTGATCGACGAGCTCGGGGTCGAAGAAACTGCGAGGGCGGTCCGCAACGGCGATCTGCCACCCGCGATCGAGGACAAGACGCGAGCCCGCGCTCACATCGACACAGCCCAACGAGACCTCGACCTGATGGAGGCGATGGGTGGCAGACTCGTAACACCGAACTGCGCCGATTGGCCGGCGTGGCGAATGCTTTCCTTCGACGGACTCGATGCCTCCGGGGGTGAGACGGCGCCATTTGTGTTGTGGGTGTTGGGGTCCGGGGATTTGGTTGATCTGACCGAGAGATCGGTTGGGATTGTCGGCACGCGAGCATCTACTGCGTACGGCGAACACGTGACGGCAGAGATTGCCGGTGACCTCGCTGTCGACGGATGGACCGTGATTTCCGGGGCGGCCTTCGGTATCGACGGGGCCGCGCACCGCGCTGCTTTGGGCGTAGGTGGAAACACACTGGCTGTCTTGGCCTGTGGGGTCGATCGAGCGTATCCGTCAGGGCATGCTCGACTACTCAAACAGATAGCGAGTTCGGGTGCAGTGATAAGTGAGTATCCACCGGGCACAACACCTGCAAAGTTCCGGTTTCTGGCAAGGAATCGACTGGTAGCTGCGTTGTCGGACGGAGTAGTGGTGGTCGAGGCGGGTTGGCGCAGTGGTGCACGCAATACCGCCAATTGGGCCCGGAAATTGGGCCGGCCGGTAATGGCGGTGCCCGGGCCGGTTACTTCGGCATCGTCGACCGGATGTCACCGGATGATCCGCGAAGGTGAAGCGCAACTCGTTTCCAATGCCGTGGATGTAGTCGAAGCGTCAGGTCCATTTGGTGTCGGGGATTCCGCGGAGGATGCAGCCGCTACACGTGACATCGACGCATTGCGGGGCAATTCTCGATTGGTATACGAAGCATTGCCGGGAACAGGTTCACGTAGTACGCGTGAGCTGTCCGAGGAATCGGGATTGCTCATAACGCAGGTTCGTGCAACTCTTCCTCTGCTCGAACTCGAGGGGTTTGCGAGTTCTGATTCGAGTGGATGGTTTCGGACGCGGTAGCGCGTGAACTTGATTGTGCTCGTCCGGTGGGCGGGTGGCGATGCCCACTAACGTTCCGGCGAGAACGAAACTCGAATACCCTCGCGATGCTGGTAATTGCACGTCAGGACTGCTTTTCGTGAACTCGATCGGCCTGTGTGCAGCGTTATTCTCGACCCAGCTTTGCAGACCTGGCCGTGAATTTAACGGGCCTCAGGAAAGTCTCAGGTCAATGTGCTTTGAAGTCTGATTAGTCTGGATCCCCTGAGTGCGGGTATTGATTGGTGCGTCGTTAACCCGCTGCTAATTCGGACCATTGAGTCTGTTCGGAAATGGCACAGGTTTCCGGACTTCTTTTGTTCATCAACGCTCTATCTGTGTATTGTGAAGGAGAATTGAATCGATCATTGAAAGAGGAGTGCAATGGCTGAGAAGCTGATTCGGCAACTCATCGACGACCTTGACGGTAAGCCGATTGACGATGGATTCGGTGATCGAATTGAGTTCTCTTACCAGGGAACGGATTACGTGATCGATCTGCGCGCCACCAATGCAGAGAAGTTCGACGCTGCGGTGAAGCCGTTCGTCGAGGCGGCGGCGAAGGTGAGCGGGAAGCGTGGCAAGAAGGCGCAGGCTGCATCTCCGCAGGCCACGTCGGGTTCTGGCCGCTCCAAGGAGACGCTCCAGGCCATTCGTGATTGGGCGGGTAAGAACGGTTACGAAGTTGCTCCGCGCGGGCGTATCAAAGCGGAAATCATCGATGCTTTCGACGCTGCACACTAGGTTGAATTAATACCTCCTCTGGCCCCTGGCGAACCTCGCCGGGGGCCAGAGGCGTATTTTACTATTGCTTTGCTGAATTTCTCCGATAGCGATGTGCTGCCTGATCATGCACGAGTCCTGATTCGGAAATTTGGCTGCCACCGACGAATTTACCCGGCAGAGTGGTCGGTTTATTTCGTTGCGCACCGTGGTCTGTCGCGCGCGGGGGGCGGATGTACCGGGGGAGGCATTTTGTCCATGCGCTGCAATTGTCGTGTACCTTAGTTAGGTAACGCTAACTTTTGGAAGGATCTTTCTGTGGCCAAGCCGACAACTGCATTGACGGTTCTGCGGACCGAACAATTGACTCCCCATATGGTGCGAGTGTTTCTCGGGGGGCCGGGCTTCGAGTCCTTCACTCCCAGCGAATACAGCGATTCCTATGTAAAGATCGAATTCGGCACTCCTGATCAGCCGATACTGCGCACCTACACGATTCGTTCGTACGATCTTGATGCCAAAGAGATTGCAATCGATTTTGTCGTCCACGGCGACATGGGAGTTGCAGGTCCGTGGGCCGCGTCCGTTCAGCCGGGCGCTGAGATTACCCTGCGTGGACCGGGTGGCGCGTTTTCGCCGTCACCATCCGCTGATTGGTATCTCTTCGTCGGAGACGAGACCGCAATACCTGCTATTACTGCTTCGATAGCGAGATTGGCGCCGGATGCGGTCGGCTACGCCGTCGTCGAAGTCGGGGGGCCGGAAGACGAAATCGCGCTCGATGCCCCAGAAGGTATTGCCGTGACCTGGCTGCATCGCGGAGCATCGTCCGATGCTGTCGGCGAAGAATTAGCTGGCGACAACGCTCCGGTTGTCGCCGCGGTCAAGGCACTCGAATGGTTGCCTGGCGAACCGCACGTGTTCATTCACGGTGAAGCACAAGCCGTCATGCACAACCTCCGGCCGTACATTCGCAAGGAACGAAATGTCCCGGCGGCGGCTGCTTCTATTTCCGGCTATTGGCGTCGTGGTCGCACCGAAGAAGGCTTCCGGGTCTGGAAGTCCGAACTCGCCGCGGCCGAAAACTAACTCGCGGCGGCCTTGCCGCGAGTCAGCAACACGAGCGCAACGGCCGCGAGAACTCCGAAGGTGGGAATTGCGATTGCCATCGGCACGGCAGTGTCTTCTCCCGCAATTCCCACCAACGGCGAAACCAGCGCTGCCAAGCCGAACTGGCCCGCTCCCATCAGGGCTGAACCAGTTCCGGCCGCGTTGGTGACCTCTCCTTGGGCGAGAGCGGTTGCATTGCCCATGATGAACCCGATGCTCGAAATCGCCACGAACAGCGGGACCAAGATCAGCCACGTATTCGTGGAACTGAAAACCACGCTGGTACAGAACAATACGGCGCCACCAATGAGGAGCAGGCACACCCCGAAACGCAGCAGTGTGCGAGCTCCGACGCGACCGAGCAGGCGAGTGGTGGTCATCGCTGCCGTGACCATTCCGGTGGCGTTCACTGCGAACACGATCGAGAATTGTGACGGACTCAGCCCGAGAACATTCTGAACGACGAACGGTGACGCGGAGATGTACGCGAACAAGGCGCCGAATCCGAAGACGAATGCGAGCGCATATCCGAGGTAGTGCCGGTTTCGGACCACGTACTGCAGATTCGAGATCAGGGCCTTCAAACCACCGCCATGGCGTCGCTCGGGTGGAAGTGTCTCGGGAACGAGCAAAACGACACCAGCCACCATCACAGCGCCCGCGACAGCCAGGACCCAGAAGATCCCGCGCCATCCGACGGGACCCAGAAGTGCGCCGCCGATCAGTGGCGCGACCACGGGAGCGATACCGCCGATGATCATCATGATGCTGAAGAGCTTCGCTGCGTCGTCGCCACGCGCTCGGTCGGCAATACAAGCGCGGGCAAGAACGATGGCAGCGCCTCCACTCAAGCCCTGGACGAGTCGTGCACCGATGAGAAACTCGATGTTCGGCGCCACAGCGCATGCCGCGCCGCTCAGTGCCGTGACGATTGTCGCGGCCAGCAGTATTCGTCGCCTGCCAAGTCCGTCGGAGATCGGACCGATGATCAGCTGGCCGATTCCGAGGCCTGCCATGAAGGTGGTCAGCGTGAGCTGAACGCTGGCCGCAGTAGTGTCGAGTGCATCCGCCATCAAAGGTAGGCCGGGCAGGTACATGTCGATGGACAGTGGAGCGATTGCGGAAATCAGTGCCAGTACACACAACATCTTCAGAGGAATTGCTCGATTCACCGATCAACCCTATCGGCGAGGGAGCTTGCGGTTTCAATCGCGGCGAGCGAGCGTGTGTTCATGACTGACGCATTGCCGGCGAGCTTGAGCGTTCACCTCGATGCGTATGCCGAGCACCTCCGACTGAGCCGAGGCCGGTCGGAACACACGATCCGCGCCTACGTCGGTGACGCGCGGGCATTGCTGACCCATTTCTCCGCGGGTTCGGAGAATGCAGATCTCGACCGCCTCGACCTAAGTGTCATGCGTTCGTGGTTGGCCGCCCAGAATGCCGTAGGAACAGCCCGTACGACGGTAGCTCGACGGGCTTCTTCGGCGCGTGGTTTCACTGCGTGGCTCGCGCAGACCGGACGAATTTCCGTCGACCCGGGCACACGTCTGGCGGCTCCACCTGCTCGTCGCACGCTGCCGACGGTGCTGCGTCAGAGCCAGGCCCTCGACGCAATGGATGCAGCGGAAAGCGGTGCGCAGCAACAAGAGCCGCTCGCCCTCCGAGACCGACTCATCGTGGAATTGTTGTACTCCACCGGAATTCGCGTCGGCGAGTTGTGCGGACTGGACGTCGAGTCGGTCGATGCTGATCGACGTTTGCTTCGTGTCCTCGGCAAGGGGAACAAGGAGCGATCGGTGCCATACGGCATGCCCGCAGAATCGGCACTGAACGGGTGGCTGGAGCACGGACGACCTGCGTTGAGTTCGGATAGGTCCGGGCGAGCATTGCTCCTCGGAGTTCGAGGCGGCCGGCTCGATCAGCGTCAGGCGCGTTCGGTGGTCCACGAAACCATGGCTGCAATTCCAGGGGCTCCCGACATGGGTCCGCACGGGCTTCGACACTCGGCTGCGACACATTTGCTGGAGGGTGGTGCAGACCTTCGTGTGGTCCAAGAACTCCTCGGGCATGCGAGTTTGGCGACCACTCAGCTGTACACGCACGTGTCGGTCGAACGCCTTCGATCCGTCCACGATCAGGCCCATCCGCGCGCCTAGATTGTGAAGTGACGCGAGTTCTCGGCCGGCATTTGGTAGCGTCGCAGCTCAGAAGAGTGAACAATCGGCAAGTTCGATCGTCGTGTCGAGACACTCGATGACATGCGAAATCCGGGGGATTCGTGAACCGCCAAGATGTGAAGCACCTGCCGAACAGCGGCCAACCGGCCTGGCTGTCCGAAGCGCCACAACCGGCTCCCGAGCCTGCGCCGACGCCGGAGCCTGTGGCACGACTGCAAGAGGTCTGGACCACGCCACCGCCACCGTCGAGCCAACAGCAGGTGACAAACCAGGATCTGGTTGCCGAAGCTTTACTGAAACGCCCTAAACGGACGCCGCGTGGTGGATGGCGTAGGGGATTGCATCGTGCGACCGGAGGTGTGGTCAATCTGGGGGATTCGACCAACGAACAGCGCAACCGTGCACTGGCCGCCCGAATCGAGCAGCCGATCCGTAACGACTACCGAGTGGCTTTGCTCTCGCTCAAAGGGGGCGTGGGCAAGACGACGGTCACCGTCGGGCTCGGTGCGACATTTGCTTCGCTTCGTGGTGACTGCGTCGTGGCGGTTGACGCCAATCCAGATTTCGGAACTTTGGCGCAACGTGTTCCGCTGCAGACCAATTCGACGGTGCGCGATCTGATTGCTGCTAGACCGGACATAAAGAGCTATTCGGACGTTCGAGTGCACACATCCCAGTCGTCGAGTCGTCTCGAGGTCCTGGCGAGTGAGCAGGATCCGGCGATTTCGGAGGCATTCAGCGAGGCGGACTATCGCCAGGTCATCGACATCTTGCAGGTCTACTACAACATCATCCTCACTGATTGCGGTACCGGGATCATGCACTCGGCGATGAACGGCGTTCTCGATCTTGCCAATTCGTTGGTTCTCGTCAGTTCGCCGGCAATCGACGGAGCGCGCAGCGCAGCGGCAACGCTCGATTGGCTTCAGTTGCACGGATACGGCCATCTGGTCGAACGGACCGTCGTCGTCATCAGCGCCGCCCGACCAGGGTCGAGCGTGATCGACATGGACGCTTTGGTGGACTATTTCATGCGTCGATGCCGCGCCGTCGAGGTCATTCCTTTCGACGAGCATCTCGCGGAGGGTTCGGTGATGGACCTCGAGTTGATGCGACCGGCCACCAGACGGGCGTTCATGGAACTGGCAGCGATGGTGGCCGACGACTTCGCGGACGCTGTGGGTCGGCACGCCGTTTCCGAGTGGCACTGATTCTGCGCCCGATTTCTGCGACCGATCAGCCTCCTTTCAATGGCTTGAGCCTGAGCGGTTGCGTCCGAACGAGTCCGAGTGGATCGAGATACTCGCGTCCACGGCGCAAGCCCCAGTGCAGACATGCTTCGACAGCACACCCTTCGTGCCCGGTTTCGAGGGTTCCGATCACGGACCTGGCGGCGACACGTTCACCTGCGCGAACGACTGCCACGACGGGTTCATAGGTCGTGCGTAGGCCGCCGGAATGATCTATCGACACCGTCGGCTTTCCGGCGACCACTCCAGCGAACACCACAATGCCGTCGCCGGCCGCGAGGACGGATTGGCCGGCACTGCCGCCGAGATCGACCCCGCGATGACCCGGCAGCCAATTCTTGGCCGGTTTGTCGAAAGCGCGTTCCACGTGCGGCCGGGGAGCGAGCGGCCAGTCGAAACGCGTGTCTGCCGACGCCGTGCCTACGGCGACACAGCAGGAGATCACGGCAACGACCACTCCTCGTCGAGCTCCGAGCAACATCGTCATTCCTTGATCTTGCGTGGAGCCACGCGCGCTTCAATGCAGATCAGACGGGTAGTCCACAAGATGACCGCCGATCCACAACCGCCGGTTCGGTCTGTTGCTTCCGGGGTGGTTATGGCATCGGCGGACGAGGACGTACACTTGTCGAGCGGTCTGTGCTCGCACAGTCCGACTTCGCGCGCCCGCGCACGTTTTCCGGCCTCGGCTGGTCCTGGTTCTCACGAAACAGGTCCGACGGCCGTGCGGGTGCCAGGGCAGGGATCACCCGATCGCCTGCATCAACCGGATTGAAAGTTTGAGGTACACAGCCATGGCTGTCGTAACCATGAAGCAGATGCTCGATAGTGGAACCCACTTCGGACATCAGACCCGTCGCTGGAACCCGAAGATGAAGCGATTCATCTTGACCGACCGCAACGGCATCTACATCATCGACCTCCAGCAGACGCTGACGTACATCGACAAGGCGTACGAGTTCGTCAAGGAGACCGTTGCCCACGGCGGCACCGTCCTCTTCGTCGGCACCAAGAAGCAGGCGCAGGAGTCCATCGCTTCCGAAGCGACTCGCGTCGGAATGCCCTACGTCAACCAGCGTTGGCTCGGCGGCATGCTCACCAACTTCACCACCGTTCACAAGCGTCTGCTTCGCCTCAAGGAGCTCGAGGCAATGGAGCAGACCGGTGGATTCGAAGGTCGCACCAAGAAGGAAATCCTCATGCTCACGCGTGAGATGACCAAGCTGGATCGCACCCTCGGTGGTATCCGCGACATGGCCAAGGTTCCTTCCGCGGTGTGGATCGTCGACACCAACAAGGAGCACCTGGCAGTTGCCGAGGCTCGCAAGCTGAACATCCCGGTCATCGCGATCCTGGACACCAACTGCGACCCCGACCTCGTCGACTACCCGATCCCGGGCAACGACGACGCCATCCGTTCCGCAGCACTGCTGACCAAGGTTGTCGCTTCCGCGGTTGCCGAAGGTGTGCAGGCACGTGCAGGACTGAGCGCCGACAAGGACGCGAAGCCCGAAGCCGGCGCAGGCGAGCCCCTCGCCGAGTGGGAGCAGGAACTGCTCTCGCAGGCAGCTCCGGCTGCAGAGGCTGAGGCAGCTCCGGCTGCAGAGGCTGAGGCAGCTCCGGCTGCAGAGGCTGAGGCAGCCCCCGCCGCAGAGGCACCGGCCACCGAGGCCTGATTCGTTGAAACCGGCCCTGACCAAGAGTTCTTTTGGTCAGGGCCGTTTCACCGTTAGGCCCGAGCACCACCGTCAGGCCGTGCTTCACCGCTAGGCCGTGCTTCACCGTTAGTCCTAGGTCCGAAACAGACACATGAGGAGGCTCGCTAATCATGGCGAACTACACCGCCGCTGACGTCAAGCGGCTCCGTGAGCTCACCGGCTCCGGAATGATGGCATGTAAGAACGCACTCGCAGATGCAGACGGCGATTTCGACAAGGCCGTCGAGCAGCTGCGCATCAAGGGCGCGAAGGATGTCGGAAAGCGCGCAGAGCGCACCACCGCTGAGGGTCTCGTCGTCGCCAAGGACGGCGTCATGATCGAGATCAACTGCGAGACCGACTTCGTCGCCAAGAACGACGAGTTCATCAAGCTGGCCGACGAGATCGTGACCGTCGCTGCTGCTGGCAAGCCTGCGGACCTCGACGCTCTCAAGGCGCTCGAGCTCGACGGCAAGACCATCGACACCGTCATTGCGGAGCAGTCCGCGAAGATCGGCGAGAAGCTCGAACTGAGCCGCGTCGCTTCCTTCGACGGCCCCGTTGCCGTGTACCTGCACAAGCGCAGCTCCGACTTGCCGCCCGCTGTCGGCGTTCTCATCGAGTACACCGGCGAAGGCGATGCTGCTGCTGAGGCCGCTCGCGGCGCTGCAATGCAGGTCGCAGCACTCAAGGCAAAGTACGTCACGCGTGACGAGGTTCCCGCTGAAATCGTCGCTTCCGAGCGTCACATCGCCGAGGAGACCGCCCGCGCAGAAGGCAAGCCCGAGCAGGCTCTGCCGAAGATCATCGAAGGCCGCGTCAACGGTTTCTTCAAGGACGTCGTTCTGACCGAGCAGTCTTCGGTCACGGACTCCAAGAAGACCGTCAAGGCGATCCTCGACGAGGCAGGCGTGACCATCAAGCGCTTCGTGCGTTTCGAGGTCGGCGCCTCCGCTTAATTCGGAGCCCGTACACATGGACCCCGCCTGAAGAGCATTTGCTCTACCGGCGGGGTCTACGTGTACCTGGGGCCTCCGATGAGGCAGGATAAGAGTGCTTCGGGACGAGTCCCGGGGGCTTTCCTATGTCGCGGTGTCCGATTCGGCGGCAGAAGAAGAATGAAGGACCTACAAGGTCTTGTATCGAACTGAGGAGAACAATGTCCGAACCAGCCAACGAACGTCCAGGATTCAAGCGGGTCCTGCTCAAACTCGGCGGCGAAATGTTCGGAGGCGGCAAAGTCGGTCTCGATCCCGACGTGGTCACCAAGGTGGCTGAGCAGATCGCAGAGGTCGTTCGATCGGGCGTACAGGTTGCAGTGGTCATCGGCGGCGGAAACTTCTTCCGCGGAGCGGAACTGCAGCAGCGTGGCCTCGATCGCGCGCGCTCCGACTACATGGGCATGCTCGGCACCGTCATGAACTGCCTCGCTCTGCAGGATTTCCTGGAGAAGGCCGGCGTCGATTCTCGAGTGCAGACGGCAATCACCATGGGACAGGTCGCCGAGCCGTACCTTCCGCTTCGCGCACGTAGGCACCTCGAGAAGGGGCGCGTAGTCATCTTCGGTGCCGGGATGGGTATGCCCTACTTCTCCACCGACACCACTGCTGCGCAGCGCGCGCTGGAGATCGGTGCCGAGGTAGTGCTGATGGCCAAGGCCGTCGACGGCGTCTACTCGGCCGACCCGCGTATCGACCCGGACGCGACGATGTACGAACAGATCACGCACCGCGAGGTCATCGAACGTGAGCTCAAGGTCGCGGACGCGACGGCGTTCAGCCTGTGCATGGACAACTCGATGCCGATGATGGTGTTCAACCTCCTCACCGAAGGAAACATCGCTCGCGCGGTGTCCGGTGAGAAGATCGGCACCCTGATCAAGTCGTGAGTGACACCCAAAAAATGATGCAGAACAACATGGAGGAACAGCCGTGATCGATGAAGCGCTCTTCGAGGCAGAAGAGAAGATGGAAAAGGCTGTCACGGTAGCCAAGGACGATCTCGGCTCGGTTCGCACCGGACGCGCGAACCCCGGTATGTTCTCGCGCATCGTGATCGACTACTACGGTTCGATCACGCCGATCACGCAGCTCGCGAGCATCAACGTCCCCGAGGCCCGCATGGTCATCGTCAAGCCGTACGAGGCTTCGCAGCTCAACGCGATCGAGACGGCGATCCGCAACTCGGATCTCGGTGTGAACCCGTCCAACGACGGCAGCATCATCCGCATCTCGGTTCCGCAGCTCACTGAAGAGCGTCGTCGTGAACTGGTGAAGCAGGCCAAGTCCAAGGGCGAGGATTCGAAGGTCACGCTGCGCAACATCCGCCGCAAGGCGATGGACGAACTCGGCCGGATCCAGAAGGACGGTGAAGCCGGCGAGGACGAGGTCGGTCGCGCAGAGAAAGAACTCGACAAGACCACGGCGAAGTACGTGCACACGGTCGAGGAACTCGTCAAGCACAAGGAAGCAGAGTTGATGGAGGTATAGCCTCCTCATTTGCAGTGTTTGTCGTCGGGAGTAGATCAGGGAGTTTGGGTGCACGCACAAGAGGGAACCGCCGGTGGTCCCGTCACGGACGGGCCTACGGGCGGCGCTGAGGGCGCGCAACCGCCGAAGTCGAAGGCGGGCAGGAACCTACCTGCCGCCATCGGCGTCGGAGCTGGTCTCGGAGCCTTGGTCATCGGCACTTTGATCTTCCTGCCCCCGGGATGGATCGCTGTCGTCGCGATCGCGATGTTCATCGCGACGTGGGAGGTCACAACGCGGCTTCGTGAAGCCGACATCGAGGTGCCGCGAATTCCCCTTCTCGTCGGAGGGCAAGCCACGATCTGGCTCGGCTGGCCGTGGGGACCGGTCGGGGTGCTCAGCGGATTCACCGCAACCGTCCTGGTGTGCATGGTGTGGCGGTTGTTCGACCACGGGCTCAAGGCGACCCCGAAGAACTTCCTGAGAGACACCTCCATCACGGTGTTCGTTCTGGCGTGGATCCCGCTGTTGGCGTCATTCGGTGCGTTGATGGTGCTCGAAGACGACGGCCCGGGTCGCGTTTTCGTCCTGATGATCGGTGTCGTGTGCTCCGACATCGGCGGTTACGCGGCCGGAGTGCTGTTCGGGAAGCACCCGATGGTGCCGGCTGTGAGTCCGAAGAAGTCCTGGGAAGGATTCGTCGGCTCCCTCATTTTCTGCGTCATCGGCAGTCTGCTTTCGGTGACGTTGATCCTCGACGCGAACTCGATGATCGGCGTCCTGCTCGGTGTCGTCCTGGTGGTAGTCGCGACGGTCGGCGACCTGATCGAATCGCAGATCAAGCGTGAACTCGGCATCAAGGACATGGGAACCCTGCTTCCCGGCCACGGCGGAATCATGGATCGCCTGGATTCACTCCTGCCGTCGGCATTTGTCACCTGGCTGATTCTGTACGCACTCGTCTGATTTCGCGTGCGTGATTTCTTCTCCGGCCGTTCCAAGCCGATCCCCAGCCCGAACATCTGGCATTGGCCGGACGTGTACGAAATCGAGAACCGCGCGCAGGACGTCGACGGTTCCATTTGGGCCGCGATGCGAGCCCAGGTCGACTGGTCTGGACGCGACGTCGTCGATGTCGGCTGTGGGGCGGCGTTCCATCTACCGGAGTTCGCTCGTACTGCCCGTCGTGTTGTCGGAGTGGAGCCGCACGCACCGCTGGTGAAGGCCGCGCGGGAACGAACCCGCGATTCGGCGTCGATCGACGTAGTCCAGGGTTCAGCAGAGTCCACGGGTCTGGTGGATGCTTCAGTCGATCTCGTTCATGCCCGTACGGCGTACTTTTTCGGCAAAGGCTGCGGCCCGGGAATTCGTGAAGCCATGCGCATCCTGAGGCCCGGGGGAGCCCTGCTGATCGTGGATCTCGATGTGAGCGCCGGCCCGTACGGAGAGTGGATGAGGGCGGATCTGCCCAAATACGATCCCGCGGCGGTCGAAGGATTCTTCGAGGCTCAAGGGTTCTCGCTCACGCGTGTCGACGCCCGGTGGGAGTTCGAGAATCGAGACGACTTGCGGCGAGTACTCGGAATCGAGTTCACCGAGAAGACTGCCGAGCGTGCGTTCTCGCAAGTAACGGGATTGGGCTTCACTGTGCGATACCGGATCCATGTTCGGTCCAAACCACGATCACTCGAACTTGCGTGAAAGCGGACTCAAAAGACGAACGTCAGGCGCTCCGACTTGAGCGCCTGACGTTTTCTGCACCGATTCAGTAGTAAAAAAATCAGTGATCGGTGGGGATGTGGAACAGGGTGGCGAGCTTGTGAATCTTCTTCGCCTTGGCGAGCTTGGGCAGGTCGCTGCCATCGCGCACGCGTGAGCCGTCTTCGCCGAGATCGTCGATGACATTCTGAGCCCAGATCGCGTCGGCCACGGATGGACTCAGTCCCGCGTTGACGGGGGCAGTCTGCGCGGTGGTCATGCAGAGTTTGCCGGCCATACCGAGTGACAAGGTGATCGCACAGTCTCGGGCGAGCAGATCCAGATCGGGGCCGAGCGTGGGACCGTCGATCGGCGGAGCGATGCGTGCCGCGCGGCTGGCGATGGTGAGCCGCGAACGCGGGTACGACATCGACGTGGGGGAGTCGTCCATCCCAGTGTCGCGCCGGAAGTCGCCGCTGCCGAATGCGAGACGGAAGATGCCGTCTGTGCGTGCGATCTCGGGCGCAGCCTCGAGTCCTACCGCGGATTCGACGAGAGCAAGAATCTTGGTGCCTTCGGGAAGTCGCTCGGCCGTGGCGTCGGCCTGCTGACCGCTTTCGGTCTTTGCGAGCATGACACCCTCGAGTCCGGGGAGGCCCGCGAGTGCGGCCAGATCCTCTTCCCAGAACGGTGTCGTGGCGTCGTTGATCCGAACCCAGGCGTGATTGTGTTCGCTCAGGAATGCGGCGACGTCGCGGCGGGCCGCCGGTTTGTTGGGTGCGGTGACGGCATCCTCGAGGTCGAGAATGACGGCGTCGGCCGCACTCGCGAGTGCGGCGTCGAAGGTGTCCGGTTTGGACGCGGGGACGAGGAGCCAGGATCTTGCCTGCTGTGGGGCAATTCGCGAGGTCACAGGTCTCTCCATGTGAGTAGTCACATCAGGGCCTTTCCGGTGATTTCCACGACATCAATGATGCCTGCTGGCCCATCGATCGACCCAATTGCGTAACTAGATTTCAGTCACATCTGCCGCTTCGCTGCGCGCCGGATCTGAATGATGCGAACCCCGCCTGCCAACGCCATGATCAATGCGCCCGCGATCGCGGAGAGCAGGATCGTGATTCCGAGCGGAAAGTCGATCTGCCAGGCGAGGATCTTGACGGAGACGCTCTCGAGGTTCTGCAGGATGAACACCAGAAGTAAGATCAGCACAATTGCGCCTATGACCAGGCCAACCCAGGTCGTCGCAGCTCTGGTTCGGTCGGTGACCGACGTTCCGGTCGGCACCGGTTCAGGCGTCGGTGTCGGTTCCGGATCGTGTTTTTCCACTGCCTTGTCCTCGCCCACCTTCGGAAGTTCCGGATCGGGACCGAAACCGTCGGCGGGGCCGTACACGGGGGAGTTCGACGGATCCTCTGGTGTGGTTGACATGACATGATCATCACGCAACCTGCGCAAAGTTGCACGGGTAATCCGGCCACAATCGGGTGGCAGTGGGGTAGCACCCCAAAACAATGGGACAATGGTGTAACTATGGCTGCCTCTCTTCCCCTCGTTTTCACTGCACCCAAGCGCGGAATGCCTCCACGGCACCTCGCCGATCTCGATTCCGCCGAGCGCAAAGAAGCGGTGAAAGAGCTCGGCCTTCCGGCTTTCCGGGCCGATCAGCTCGCGCGTCAGTACTACGCGCGGCTCGAAGCCGATCCGGAGAAGATGACCGATCTCCCCGCATCGGTGCGCGAGAAGGTGGGGGAGTCGCTGTTCCCGACCTTGTTGACCCCGATCAAGCACCTCGCGTGCGATTCGGGCGACACTCGCAAGACCCTGTGGAAGGCGCATGACGGAACGCTGCTCGAAAGCGTCCTGATGCGCTATCCCGATCGGGCGACGCTCTGTATCTCGAGTCAGGCAGGCTGCGGAATGGCCTGCCCGTTCTGTGCGACGGGTCAGGGCGGCCTCGACCGCAACCTTTCGACCGCCGAGATCGTCGATCAGGTTCGCGAGGCAGCGGCCGCAATGCGCGACGGTGATGTTGCCGGCGGACCCGGCCGCCTCTCGAACGTCGTGTTCATGGGTATGGGCGAGCCTTTGGCGAACTACAAGCGCGTGGTGGCAGCGGTACGACGCATCACTTCGCCCGCACCCGACGGGCTCGGCCTGTCTCAGCGGTCCGTGACGGTCTCGACCGTCGGCCTCGCTCCCGCTATCCGCAAGCTCGCTGACGAAGGCCTGAGCGTCACGCTGGCGGTATCGCTGCACACACCGGACGACGAACTGCGCGACACACTTGTGCCGGTCAACAATCGCTGGTCGGTGTCGGAGGTACTTCAGGCTGCCCGGTACTACGCAGACAAGACCGGTCGGCGTGTGTCCATCGAGTACGCGATGATCAAGAACGTCAACGATCAGCCGTGGCGCGCGGACATGCTGGGCAAGAAGCTGAAGAAAGCACTCGGCGGGTTGGTGCACGTCAACCTGATTCCGCTCAACCCGACTCCGGGTAGCGAGTGGGACGCGAGCCCCAAGGACGTCGAGCGTGAGTTCGTGCGTCGGGTCATCGCCCAGGGTGTCTCGTGCACCGTGCGCGATACGCGCGGTCAGGAAATCGCCGCAGCCTGTGGCCAGCTGGCAGCCGAGAACTGAAACCCTCCAGGCCTGAAAAACACATAAAGAGAAGGCCGCCACCAACTTTCGTTCGTGGAGGCCTTCTCTTTGTCAGGTCTCTAGCGCGGGCGGCGACGGATGACGATGTCGCGGACCAGAACGAAGATCATCAATCCGGCGGTGCCGATGAGCCACAGATCCTCGACCTTGCCGTGATGGTTTCCGATCATCATCAGAAGCAGGAATATTGCGAAGAACCATCCGAGGAAACGGAAAAACTTGAGTCCTTCACCACTCCACCCCCATGCGGCAGAGGGGACCTCGGCCTCATCGACGTGCGAGACCACGACGGGGGCGCTGGACTTGACGTCCAACTGGGTATCGGCCACGGTCGATCCTCCTGCTCATTCGGTTGCACTACTGCCCAATATGGTGACATACGACTGCCTGTCGTACGTAGTTGGGCGTCGATAAGGTTGTTCTCAGGTGTTATCAGGAACAATGGGCGAGTGCAGGAAACCACACGTACCCGCGTCCTCCTCCTCGGCAGTACCGGTTCGATCGGTACCCAAGCGCTGGAGGTCATCGCAGCCAACCCCGATCGTTTCGAAGTAGTCGGTCTCGCAGCGGGCGGCAACAACGTCGAGTTGTTGGGCGAACAGATTCGTGCAACCGGCGTCACGGACGTCGCCGTCGCCGATCCTGCAGCGGCATCGGCGCTGCAGTCGGTAACCGCCCGTTCGGGACCGAGCGCCGTGACGGAACTGGTTCGGGACAGCGGTGCCGATGTTGTCCTCAATGCACTCGTCGGTTCGTTGGGACTCGAACCGACTCTGGCGGCGTTGAACTCGGGAGCGCGCCTTGCGCTGGCGAACAAGGAATCGCTTGTCGCCGGCGGAGCGCTGGTGACCAAAGCCGCCGCACCCGGTCAGATCGTGCCGGTCGACTCGGAGCATTCGGCGCTTGCCCAGTGTCTACGTGGTGGAACAGGCGACGAAGTGGCTCGGTTGGTTCTCACCGCTTCGGGTGGACCGTTCCGTGGCTGGAGCGCCGAGGATCTCGAAAGTGTGAATCCAGCTCAGGCGAAAGCGCACCCCACCTGGTCGATGGGGCCCATGAACACCCTCAATTCGGCAACTCTGGTCAACAAGGGCCTCGAGCTGATCGAGACGAACCTGCTGTTCGGGATCGACTACGACCGCATCGACGTCACCGTGCACCCGCAGTCGATCGTGCATTCCATGGTCACCTTCTTCGACGGGTCGACGCTGGCGCAGGCAAGCCCGCCGGACATGAAGCTCCCCATCGCTCTCGCTCTAGGCTGGCCGGACCGCATCGAAGGTGCTGCGTCGGCATGCGACTTCACCACCGCCTCCACCTGGGAATTCGAGCCGCTCGATTCGTCGGTGTTCCCCGCCGTCGATCTGGCGCGAAGCGCGGGCAAATCCGGCGGTTGCTTCACCGCGATCTACAACGCGGCCAACGAAGTGGCGGCTCAGGCATTCCTCGACGGTGTCATTTCCTTCCCGGCGATCGTCCGCACGGTGGCCGCTGTTCTCGACGATGCAGGTCAATGGTCCGCGGAACCGGTTACCGTGGACGACGTTCTGGCCGCAGACGGCTGGGCACGCACACGAGCGCGTCAGCTCGTGAAGCAGGAGGGCTAGAGCTTTCATGGTTTTTGCACTGGGCGTAGTGCTGTTTGCCCTCGGCATCGGCGTGTCCATCGCCCTGCACGAAGCCGGCCACATGTGGACGGCCAAGGCTTTGGGAATGAAGGTTCGCCGCTACTACATCGGCTTCGGACCGAAGATCTTCTCGTTCCGTCGAGGTGAGACCGAGTACGGCCTCAAGGCGCTGCCGCTCGGTGGATTCTGCGACATCGCCGGCATGACGGCTCTCGACGAGATGACGCCCGAAGAAGAGCCGCATGCGATGTACAAGAAGGCGGCGTGGAAGCGTGTCGTCGTCATGTCCGGCGGTATCGCGATGAACTTCATTCTCGGGTTCCTCCTGATTTACGCATTGCTCCTCGGTTGGGGTCGAACTGAGCCCGCTCAGCCAGTGGTCCAAGAGGTCACGTGTGTAGCCCCCGATCAGCTGGGCCAGGACGGCAACTTCGAGCTGACAGAGTGCTCGGGTGGAGGCCCCGCAGGAGATGCGGGCCTGAAATCGGGGGATCGGATCACCGCAGTCGATGGAAAGTCGACGAGCACCTTCCCCGAGGTGGCAGCTGCTATTCGAGGTGTGGATGGCCCGATCGTGTTGTCGGTTGATCGCGACGGAGAGGCGTTGTCGATCACGGTCGTCCCCGAACGAGTCCAGCGATATGTGAACTCGGCCAGTGGCGTTCCCGTGAAGCAGGAAGTATCCGCTGTCGGAATCGGTGGTCCGGGCTCGGCGTTGGTCGAGTACAACGCGCTCACTGCTGTTCCGGCAGCCTTCGACTACACCGGACAGATCATGGTCGACTCGGTGAAGGCGTTGGCCGACATTCCGTCCAAGGTGGGGGCTCTGTGGGAGTCGATCACGGGCGGCGAGCGGGCGCTGGACACACCTATCAGCGTGGTCGGCGCCAGCGTGATCGGTGGCGAGGCCGCTGATCGAGCCGAGTGGCCGATGTTCGTCGGGCTGCTCGCATCGATCAACTTCTTCCTCGGTGTTTTCAACATCCTGCCGCTGTTGCCGCTCGACGGCGGTCACATCGCGGTGGTCTTCTACGAGAAGATCCGCGATTGGTTCCGCGCTCGCCGCGGCTTGATTCCGGGCGGTCCCGTCGACTACACGAGACTCCTTCCGATTACTTACGTATTCATCGTGATCGGTGGCGCGTTCATGTTGCTGACACTCACGGCTGACATCGTCAATCCGATCAAGATCTTCTGACCGTGTGAGCATGGCGACGGTTGCCGCGCGGTAGTGCGGCGATCGCCCGGCTAAACTTGCAGTGAAGCTATGAAAGAAGGCACAGACGTGACCATCCCTATCGGACTGGGAATGCCCTCGGCACCCGCAGCGATTCTTGCCCCTCGACGCAAGACACGGCAGCTGCAGGTCGGCACGGTAGGTGTGGGCAGCGATTTCCCCATCTCGGTGCAGTCCATGTGCACCACGAAGACGCACGACGTCAATGCAACGCTCCAGCAGATCGCGGAACTGACCGCGTCCGGTTGCGACATCGTCCGTGTCGCCTGCCCGCGTCAGGAAGACGCGGACGCGTTGTCGATCATTGCGAAGAAGAGCCAGATTCCGGTTATCGCCGACATCCACTTCCAGCCGCGCTACATCTTCGCGGCAATCGATGCGGGATGCGCTGCGGTGCGCGTCAATCCGGGCAACATCAAGGAATTCGACGGCCGTGTCAAAGAGGTAGCCAAGGCTGCCGGTGATGCAGGCATTCCGATTCGTATCGGTGTCAACGCGGGATCGCTCGATCCTCGGTTGATGGAGAAGTACGGCAAGGCGACGCCCGAAGCGTTGGTCGAGTCCGCGCTGTGGGAGGCCGGGTTGTTCGAAGAGCACGGCTTCGGTGACATCAAGATCTCCGTCAAGCACAACGATCCGGTGATCATGGTCGAGGCTTACCGCCAACTCGCCGCGAAGTGCGATTACCCGTTGCACCTCGGCGTCACGGAGGCAGGGCCGGCGTTTCAGGGCACGATCAAGTCCGCGGTCGCCTTCGGTGCGCTGCTCGCGGAGGGTATCGGCGACACCATCCGGGTTTCGCTCTCGGCCCCGCCGGCCGAAGAAATCAAGGTCGGTAACCAGATTCTGCAGTCTCTGAACCTGCGTCCCCGCAAGCTCGAGATCGTGTCATGCCCCTCGTGTGGCCGTGCACAGGTCGATGTCTACACACTTGCCGACGAGGTCTCTGCCGGCCTCGAAGGCATGGAGATCCCGCTGCGCGTGGCAGTCATGGGTTGCGTCGTGAACGGACCGGGTGAAGCACGTGAGGCTGACCTCGGTGTGGCGTCCGGCAACGGCAAGGGCCAGATCTTCGTCAAGGGCAAGGTCATCAAGACGGTGCCCGAGGCGCAGATCGTCGAGACTTTGATCGAAGAAGCGATGAAAATCGCCGAAAGCATGGAGGGTGACGCTTCGGAGGGTGCGCCGGTCGTCACCGTGAGTTGAGTGATTGCCGGATGAATCTTCCCCGTCGGTGTCAGGTTCGTGGCAATCTGAGTGCATCATGATCGGGTAGTGATATTCGTGGACGCGCAGTCGAGTCGAGGGGGTTGACGGATGCTCAAACTCCTCGGAGCCAAGCAGGTCGGAAGTCGAGATCTCGAAGACGTCCGACGGGTACTCGACGCCGATCCGGTGGCCGCCTGCATGATTGCCGCGCGCGTCGAAGAATGCGGTGTCGACCCACGAATGATTCACGGCGAGCTGTGGAGTCGAGGCGGGCCGTTGTCCTCGCTGTGCTTTGCCGGGGCAAATCTGGTTCCACTTCGAGGCGATCCGGATGACATTCGGGCATTCGCTGACCGCGCCTGTCGGATTCCGCGCATGTGCTCGTCGGTGGTCGGTCGCGCCGAATTGGCGTTGCCGCTGTGGGAGATGCTCGAGCTCGATTGGGGAACTGCGCGGGAGGTTCGCCCCGAACAGCCGTTGCTCGCGGTATCCGAGCCGCTGGCATGCCCGTCGGACCCACTGGTGCGGCAGGTTCGCTCGGACGAACTCGAGATCTATCTGCCTGCCGCGATCGCGATGTTCATCGAAGAGGTTGGCGTCGATCCGCGTGCAAACGACGGTGGGCGCGGATATCGACATCGTGTGGCAAGCCTGATCGCCGCTGGTCGAGCGTGGGCGCATATCGAGGACGGCCAGGTCGTCTTCAAGGCGGAGGTCGGTTCGATGTCTGCTCGCTGTGGCCAGATTCAGGGCGTGTGGGTCAACCCGGAATTTCGTGGGCAGGGCTTCGGCGTGACCGGTACAGCGGCTGTAGCGGAGTCGATCATGGCGACCGGCCGCATTGCGAGCCTGTACGTCAACAGCTTCAATACGATTGCGCGGTCGACCTATTCGCGGGTGGGGTTCCGGCAGGTCGCGACCTTCTCGACGGTGCTGCTCGACTGAGCGTCCAAGCTGCGTGCAATGGTCGCGCCTACGCTGGGTGGAGCATTTGTCGCCCTACTATGGGGCTCGATGAACACTCGGCATTTCTCTCGTAGTCGCTCGGCCCAACTGTTGGCCTCCTGCACCGTGGTCTTTTTGGCGGTGGGGATCAGTTCGTGTACTCCGAAACCCGCCGGCCCCGAGCCCGTCGCGCAGCAGTTCCTGAGTGCGTTCGGTGACAGGGACATCGACGAGGCAGCAAAAATGACGGACCGGCCTGATTCCGCGGGTCCTGTATTGAGTGACACCTGGGATGCGCTTCAGGCGGAGTCGATGACTGCCGAGACCACGTCGGTGAAGATGAACGGTGACACTGCGACGGTCGGCTACACCTACGAGTGGCACCTGCCGAAAGACCGCGTCTGGACGTACGACGGCGAGCTGCAGATGGGACGCAAGGACGGCGACTGGTCCGTCCGTTGGAGTTCGACGGACGTTCATCCGCGCCTCGGTGACAAGCAGACGATGTCGTTGCGGGCAACCGCGGCGCCGCGAGCGCGGGTCAACGAGCATTCGGGGACCGACGTCCTGGTGCCGGGAATCGTCTACCGAGTGAAGTTCGATCGCTCCAAGAGCAACGACATCATAGGTTCCGCGAACAGTCTCGCAAGTGTTCTCGGGCGGTTCGATGCGTCGCTGACCGGTCAGTCGATTGCCGAATCCTCGACGGCCGTCAAGGGTGACTATCTGGTGACGCGGCTGCGCAGTGATGACTACGACCAAGTTTCGGCGCAGTTGGGTGCGATATCGGGAGTATCGGTATCGGACGAATCGGATCTCGTGTCGACCGACCCGGAGTTCGCGCCTGACCTTCTCGGGCAGATCAAGAAGACGATCATCGACGAGGTCGACGGCAAAGCCGGCTGGAGTGTCGTCACGGTCAACCAGAACGGCGTCGACACCGACGTGTTGACCGAGACTGCGCCACAACCGGTTCCGTCGTTCAGTATCAGTCTGGACCGCAACATCCAGATCGCTGCTCAGCGCGCGGTGAACGTGAACAAGGATCAGGCGATGATGGTGGTGATCGAACCGTCGAGTGGCGCGATCCTGGCCGTCGCGCAGAACAAGGCAGCTGACCGCGACGGGCCGGTCGCGACGATGGGTCAGTACCCGCCTGGTTCGACCTTCAAGATCATCACGGCAGGTGCGGCAATTTCGACCGGTCAGGCGACCCCCGACACGATGGTGCCATGCCCGGGCCGAATCGAGATCGGCGAGCGCAGCGTCCCCAACTACAACGAGTTCGCACTCGGCACGGTGCCGATGGCAACGGCCTTCGCGCGTTCGTGCAACACGTCCTTCGCCAAGTTGGCCAGCGAGATGCAGGCAGACACGTTGACCACTGCCGCAGCGCAGTTCGGCATCGGCCAGGACTACAACGTGGTGGGATTGCCGATCGATTCCGGTTCGGTGCCGCCTGCGTCGGACCTGGTCCAGCGGACGGAAGACGGGTTCGGTCAGGGCAAGGTCGTGGTCAGTCCGTTCGGAATGGCGATGGCAGCTGCGACGGTCGCGAACGGTTCGACTCCGGTGCCGCAACTGATTTCGGGGCGCGAAACCACCATCGACGGTGAGCGCCCGGCGATCACGCCGGCCATGGTCGACGGCCTGCGCGGCATGATGCGACTCGTGGTCACGAGCGGTACTGCAGAACGCGTCGAAGATCAGGGTGAGGTGTACGGCAAGACCGGTGAAGCCGAGGTCGACGGGGGATCGCATGCGTGGTTCGTCGGCTATCGCGGCAACCTGGCCTTCGCCACTCTGGTTGTGCGGGGCGGAAGTTCGGACAACGCCGTCGCAGTCACCCGCGACATGCTCACCGCCCTGCCGGAAGGCTACTGACCCCTCAGGGGAGCAGTCCCAACCTGCGAGCGGTAACCACGGCTTCGTGGCGTGAGCTCGCGTCCAGCTTTCCCATCGCGCTTCGCAGATAGCTCTTGACTGTTTCAGGTCGAAGGGAAAGCCTTTGGCCGGCTTCGATGTTGGTGCAGCCGAGTGCGACTTGCGAGAGAACATCCACTTCACGTGGGGTGAGCGCGACGTCGGATTCGGCGTCGGCGGTAGGCCGCAGCAGGTTGGCCAAACGCTGGGAAAGTCCGCGGAGCTTGGTCTGCAAGTCGGTGTCGGTCACGGTCTGGGCGACACTGCGTAGTTCGGCGTGGACTCCGCGGATCTCTTCCGAAGACATACCGTCGGCGGTGGTCGCGGCGGCGGCCTGAAGTAGTTGCAGGCGACGATCGACCTCGTCGCGGATGGCGAACTCCATCCCGAGACGCCGGGATGCGCTGACCATGACGTCTGCTGTGCGATCGCCGAGAGGCGCGGAATCACGGATCGCGGCGTAGAGGACAGCGCGCGATTTGCCGGACACCATGACCGGAACGGCGATGATCGAATGCAGGCCCTCGCTGAGAACAGGCCGGTCGAAGTGATGAGTGATGGACTGCGAATTGCCGTAATCGTTGACGGTGATCGGTGAACCCTGGGCGACGACGCGTCCGCCCATGCCCGAGCGCGGCGGGATGGCCAAGCCCTTGAGATTGTTGGTGCGGGTGCCGACGAATTCGCTCAGGTGCAGGGTTCCGTCCTGGACCTCGCCTCCGAACAGCACGGGAACAACGCCCTGAGCTGCAATCGTTCGGAGTTCACCTCGCATAGCGTCCCCGTCGCGGGGACGCAGAAGTGACGAAGCATGTCGATTCACGCAGGTACCCCTTTCTGGGGGTAGTGAAGTTCTCTTGTGAGCTAGATCATAGGGGGTGAACAGTACGTATGACGAGCCGCCAACTTAACCGGTCGGGCCAACCATACGACGATCGATAAGGAGCAAGTTGATGAGCACCGATCCCACCGCACGGGTGCGCGAGCTGCTGGACCAGTACGACACCCCGCATGCCAGCGCCGCAGAATTGCTCTGCGATCGGCATCCCGCGGATGGCGTTGCATTCACCGTCGTCGAGGCAGACCTTAGCTCGGTGGACCTCACTTACGGTCATCTACGTGAGCAGTCCGCGCGTTTCGCGGCAGCTCTGGCGGACCTCGGAGTCGAGCCGGGTGACAACGTCGCGACCTTGATGGGCAAGTCTGCGGACCTCGTGGTCGCGCTCCTCGGAATCTGGCGCCGCGGCGCGGTCCACGTGCCCTTGTTCACGGCGTTCGCTTCGCCGGCCATCGCTTTCCGCTTGACGGCCAGTGGCGCGAAGGTGGTCGTTTCCGACGCCAATCAGCTCGACAAGCTCGCGCCGGGCGAGGACATCCCCGCCGACGCAGCGTGGCAGGTCATCGTCGCGGGCGGTGCGGCCGGTGACGAGTTGGACTTCGATGCACTTGTCGCAGCTCAGGATGCCGAAGACCCGAAGGGCGCTGCTCAGGCAGTCGGCGGCAACGCACCGATGGTGCAGTTGTTCACCAGTGGCACCACGGGGACACCCAAGGGCGTGCCGGTTCCGGTGCGCGCGCTCGCGTCGTTCCACGCCTACCAGGAGTTCGGCCTCGACGTCCGTCAGGACGACGTGTTCTGGAACGCCGCAGACCCGGGCTGGGCGTACGGGCTGTACTACGCGTTGCTCGGTCCGCTTGCCGCGGGAACGCGAAGCATTCTGCTGCACGCCGGATTCTCCGCGCCGCTGACGTGGCAGATCATCGAGAAGTTCGGTGTCACCAATTTTGCCGCTGCTCCGACCGTGTACCGCAGTCTGCGTGCCGACAAGGCGCCCGTTCCGGAAGGCATCTCGCTTCGCCGCGCGTCCTCGGCCGGTGAGCCCTTGACTCCGGATGTTGTTGCGTGGTCGAAGAACTCGTTGGGCGTCGAGGTTCGTGATCACTACGGCCAGACCGAGCACGGCATGTTCATCGTCAACGCCTGGGCCGACGGACTCCGCGAGGACGTCCGTCCAGGATCCATGGGTCGTCCGTTGCCGGGCTGGTCTGCCGCTGTGCTGGAGGACAATTCGGATGACATCGCACCGGCTCGCACTCAGGGACGCGTGGCGATCGATACTCACAACAGTCCGTTGATGTGGTTCACCGGGTACGTCGATGCGCCGGAGAAGACGAAGCAGCGATTCAGCGAAGACGGTCGCTGGTACATCACCGGTGACGCCGGAATGACGGACGAGGACGGATTCTTCTTCTTCTCCTCGCGCGACGACGACGTCATCATCATGGCGGGCTACCGCATCGGTCCCTTCGACGTCGAGAGCGTGCTGGTCATGCACGAGCACGTCATCGAGGCGGCAGTGGTGGGCATGCCCGACGAGTTGCGCGGTGAGGTCCTCGAGGCGTTCGTCGTACTTCGCGAAGGTGTCGACGGTGACGACGAACTCGAGAAGGAACTGCAAACCCTGGTGAAGAAGAAGTTTGCAGCGCACGCGTACCCACGCACGGTGCACTTTGTTCCGAACCTGCCCAAGACCCCGAGCGGCAAGGTTCAGCGGTACATCTTGCGGAAGGGATAAACCCCTTGCTGTGCGCCGTTATTAAACCCGGGCGGGGGTAAAATGCGCCCCCCCAGGTCACCGCCGACGGGTTATGCCCACCCCCAAGAGGGCGCTTCGGGTAACTGCAAGCAGCAGTGTCGTATTTGCTGCGGCAAGAAATACCTGGCCGCGGTCGGTGAGTCCGAAGATACTGACCGGCAAGGTCTTCCATGTCGCCGGGTAGACCATGACCGTTGCGCCCAGCTCACCCATCGACAGTGCGATGGAAAGCCCGGCGGCCGCACCCAACGCTGGGAGCAGCAGCGGTAGCGTCACCCGCGTCAGCACCCGCACTGGGCCGGCGCCGAGTGATTCGGCAGCTTGACGGTAGGCGGGATCGAGCCGTTCGAGCGCGGCCGATACGGAACTGAAGGCAAAGGCAAGCACCAAAACCGTGTGAGCGAGGATCACGATCCATTTGGTGCCGCCGAGCAGTAGTGGGCGCTCGTTGAAAGTGATGAGCAGACCCAAGCCGATCGCGACCGACGGAACTGCAATCGGTAAATGGAATACGGCATCGGTGATGCGCCGCAGCCACATCGGTGCCTCACGAGAGGCCAGCGCTGCCCACGTTCCGACGATCAATGCCAGTGCTCCCGAGATGAACGCAGTCTGCAAACTGACGATCAGGCTGGCGAAGTTCTCGTCGGACAGCGCCGTGGAGAAGTTCTTGCCGCCGAGATTCGACGGAAGTGGACCGGTCCACGATCCGGCCAAAGCAGCCGCTACGACAGTGGCGATGGGCGCGACGAAAACCACCGCGACGACCAGGGTGAAGAATCCGAGTACGAGAGCCCTAGAGCTTCGTGTCCACAGCAGCACGGCTGCCTCCCATCAATCTGTTGAAGGTGAATCGGTAGAGGCAGTACAGGCCGAGTGAGAGTGCGACCTGGACCGTCGCGATCACTGCCGCGCCGGGCAAGTCGAAGGTGACGATGCCGCGGGTGTAGATGAGGACCGGAAGAGTTACGACGTCTTTTGCTCCGGTGAAGAGCACAATGCCGAATTCATTCAGTGTCATCAGAAGTACGAGCGATCCACCGGCCAGGAGGGCTGGCCACGCTTCCGGCATCACCACCTGCCGCAGAACTCGGACGGGTGACGCGCCGAGGCTGGCTGCAACGTCGAGCTGTTCACGCGGAATCTGGGTGAACGCGGCCAACAGTGGACGCACGACAAAGGGTGTGAAGAAGGTGATTTCGGCCGCGATGACTCCGAACGGAGTGTTCAGGAAGTTCAGCGGGCCGCTCGCGTCGCCGGTGATGCGGATGATCAAGGCGTTGACGGCGCCGGCCGTGCCGTACAGAAACGTGAACGCCAGCGTGATCAGGAATGACGGCAGGGCGAGCACCGTGTCGATCAATCGCCCCACCACCTTGGATCCGGCGAATGGAACGAAGGCAAGCACCAAGGCGAGGAAGGTTCCCAGGATCAGGCACCCCAGGGTCGACGCCACGGCGATCTGGATGGTCCGCCACAGTGCGGTCCTGAACAGTTCCGAACCGAGCACGGAGGACCACGTGGACAACCCGGTGCCGCTTCCGGTGCTCAGCGATTCCGTGAGGACACGCGCAGTGGGATAGACAGCAAACACGAGGACAAGAAGCAGTGGCGGTAGCGTCCACCCGATCCGGCGCCACGGGATGGGGTCTTTGTGCTGGGGCACAGCGGTTTCAGGGCGTTCCAAGGTTGTCGTCATGGGTGGCGATCCGCCGGCACCAGGACACTGCCGTCCGTGGGCAAGACGACGCCCACTTCGGTGTCGACCGGTCGTTCGTCGTGCCCTGGAACATCCACGTCGACGCGGACGTCGTCGAGGCCACGGACAGCCAGCGTCAGACGCGTCGTGGAACCGCGCCAGACGCTCGAGACGATGCGCGCCGGGAATGATCCTCGTGCGCCGACGCCGGTTACGCCTACCGCGTGTGGACGAACACACAGGTAGGCGTCCATGTCGGACTCCCATTCGATGTGCCCGATCTCGGGCTGCGGGGCGTGAGCGGTGAACGGCGTGCCACCGATCGAGACCAGTGCGGAGGTGCCGATGACGCGTGTGACGGTGCAGGGCAACAGGTTGGCACCCCCGAGGAAGGCCGCGGTGAAGCTGGACGGCGGGCGTTTCCACAAGGCCTCGGCGGTGTCGATGTCCGCGAGTCTGGCGTTGCGCATCACTGCGATTCGGTCTGCGAGCGCCAGGGCTTCACTCTGATCGTGCGTCACATAGAGCATGGCTGTGTCAGGTAGTGCGGCGCGCAGTCTCGCCAGTTCGCCGAGCATGCTCTCGCGAAGTTGCGCATCCAGGGCGGCCAGTGGTTCGTCGAGGAGGAGTACTCCAGGGCGAATTGCCAAGGCTCGGGCGATTGCGATTCGCTGCTGTTGACCGCCGGAAAGCTCACGGGGAAGGCGCTTTCCGTACGCCGACATCCCGACCATGTCGAGGGCTTCGGCTACGCGAGGGCCGATCTCCGAGCGCGGCACGCGATGGGCTCGGAGTCCGAAGGCTACGTTCTCGGAAACTCGCATGTGCGGGAAAAGAGCGTACGACTGAACGACGACGCCGATACCGCGTTGTGCGGGAGGCAGATTGGTGACGTCTCGGGTGCCGAGCTTGACGGAACCGGACGTGGGGCGGACAAATCCCGCGAGGGCCTTCAGGGCGGTCGACTTGCCGGATCCACTGGGCCCCAGCAGTGCCACAGTTTCACCCGGTGCCACTCGCAGATTGAAATCGACGAGTGCATGGGTTGCGGTCTTCCCGCGGCCGTAGGCGACGTTGACGCGATCGAAGGTGATGGCCGGAGCGGAATGTTCGATCGCTCCGTGAACACCGACGGTCTCGGGGAGCGTCCGCCCCAGTCTGGTTCTTGCCATGATCAGCTCCCGGTGGCTTTCTGGTAAGCGGCGATGTCGGCGTCGAGCGAGCTGAGGACGTCGTTCCAGTTCGGGGTCCACACGTTGACGCCCTGCAGAACTCCCGAAGGCGTGTTCTTGTCGGTCGATTCACCGGCACTGCTTCGGACGTCCTCGCGGACCGATACGCCGAGTGCATCGGTGGCGACGGTCTTCTGGGATTCTTCGGAGAGCAGGAACTCCATCAACTTCTTGGCTTGTTCGCTGCTCGGTGCGCTCTTGGCGAGGCCCATCACGTAGGGCAGTGCAATGGTGGTGCGAGTGCCGTCGGCTCCCGCGGGGAAGAAGATGTCGAACTTCGAGCCGTCGTCGGCGATGGAGGCGAGGTTCATCTGGACGTCACCGTTGGCGACCAGGAGTTCCCCGTTGCTGACCTTGGGCTGGAGCTTTCCGGTGGAGGACGAGGGACCGACGTTGTTGGCCTGGAGCTTTCCGAGGTAGTCGAGTGCGCCTTCCTTGCCCATCAGATGCTGGAGCAGCAACAACACCGCGGTACCGTCGCCGGCCTGGCCGGGCGTGGAGTACTGCAACTTGCCCTTGAACTGATCAGTGAGCAGGTCGTCCCAAGATTGTGGGGCGGGTGACGCAGTCGGATTGGCGATGAACGAGAGGTAATTCTCGACGACGGGTACGTATTTGCCGGCGTCGTCCTTCTCGTCCGCGGGAACGGCGGAGGTGTCGATTCCGCTGGGCTCGAGCAGACCTTGGGCGTCGGCCTTCTGGATGAACGGCGGCAGCGTGATGATCACGTCCGCCTGTGGGTTGGACTGTTCTTTCTCGACCCGCGAGACGACCTCGCCGGATCCGGCTTCCACGAGGTTGACGGCGATACCGGTCTGCGCGGTGAAGGCGTCGAATCTTCCCTTGTACCAACCGGACAGACCGTCGGCGCTGTAGACGGTGACGGTCTCGGTATCTGATCCGGCAGCAGTGCCGGTGCCACCGCAGGCAGTGGTGAACGAAAGGACGGACACGGCGAGAGCGGCCGCAGCGATGCTCGGGCGTAGACGCATGACGATTCCTTTTTCGGAGGTGAGATCAGGAGTGGGTGAGGAGTTCGGCGAACTCCGTCACGGACGGGACGATGTGGGTGGCTCCGGCGTCGCGAAGCTGTTGCTCGTCGTGTGCGCCGGTCAGAGTTCCGGCGACGATGGATGCGCCGGAGCGAATGCCGCTGAGCACGTCGTTGGACGTGTCGCCGAGTACGGCGATCTGGTGGACGTCGTCGATCGAAAGTTTGAGCAGGGCAGTCAGAATCAGGTCCGGGTACGGTCGACCGCGACCGACCTCGGCGGGGGAGAGGGTGAGATCGGCGAGGGTTTCCCAGCCGAGTGCGACGAGGAGTTTGTCCTGCGTCGATCGGCTGAAACCGGTGGTCAAGGCAACTTTGATGCCGGCCTCGCGCAGTGTGGTGATCGCCTTCTCCGCGCCAGGGATCGGCTCGGCCAGGCCCTGGTCGATGAGGGAATCGTAAGTGGTTTCGAAGGCGACGTTCGCGGCCTGGGCGCGGTTCTCGTCACCGAAGATCGCCCGGAACACGACGATCTTCGACTGGCCCATGGTGTCGAGGACGTACTGGCGAGCGGCGTCGGCTTCCGGGCCTTCGGCAGGCAGTCCGCCGGCTTCGGCAGCGGCGGCGAACGCGCGAAGAACCAGTCCGTCGTCGGCGACGGTGGTGCCGGCCATGTCGAGAACGGCAAGGGTGATGGGAGACATGAGAAGTCTTTCTTGTCGGAAGGATTCAGAGACCGAGCTGGTCGGCGGTTTGTTCCGCCAATGCCGGGCCGAGCGTCATGCCGCGGCCACCGGGACCGGCAACCACCCAGACGTTGTCGGCGGCTTGTGCGCGGTGAACAAGTTGTGAGGGGTCGAGGCACTGGCTGTAGACGCCCGCCCATCGCTTGACGATGGGCGGAAGATCGCGTCCCAGAAGTGTTTCCACGACTCCGGACAGATGGCGATAGGGCGCCTCGTCGACGTCGAAGTCGAAGGGCTCCTCGTATTCGTGGGTGTCACCGATGGTCAGACCGCCGTGCAAGCGCTGCACGCACAGGAGCTGCATGCGGTGCTCCTCGGCAGTCGGTTCCTGTGGCTGCACCGTGCGAAGGTGATCGAGGGCAGATCCGGCGAAACCGGGGTAGTAGCGGAAGCTGTCACCGTCAGCGATTGCGGTGGTGAGCTTTTCGCCGAGTGGGGCGGTCTGCATCATCTGCAGGCGCACACGTCGCAACGGGAGATCGCCGGCGAGATCGCGGGCCAATCCGCCGAGTGTTGCTCCGGGGCAGACGATCACGAGATCGGCGTCGAAGTTGCGACCGTGGTCGTCGCGGATGTGTACGCCGGAGGTGTTCGTCGTGATCTCGCGGGCTTCCGTTCCGGCGTGGAAGGTGTAACGGCCGGTGGATTCGAGGTAAGAACGGATGGCGGGGAGCGCTTGCCGTGACTCGACAGCGGCGTCCAGGGTGCAGTGCAGTCCGCCGAGAAACTTGCCCCGGAGCGCGGGGTTGACGACGCGAACGGCGTCGGGATCGAGAAGTGCGAACCCTCGGTTGTCGGCGTCCGGCCGAGCGAATGCTTCCTGCGCGACCGCGACCTCCTCCTCGGTGCGCATGAGGGTGATGGAGCCGGCCGGGCGGTATCCGACGCCGGGGACACGGGCGGCAAGGTCCGCCCACAGCTCGCGCGAACGCAGCGCGGCTTCGAGTTCGTGCGGAGCACGCCCGGATACCCAGACCAATCCGAAGTTCCGTACCGTTGCACCGCGGGCTTCGGGCTCGCGTTCGAGATGGATGACGTCGTGTCCCCGGCGGATTGCCTCGTCGGCGTGCGCCGTTCCGAGGATTCCTCCGCCCACAATCAAAATTCGCATGTAGAGATAGTGACGTTTGGTCTAGACCAATAGGGGGAATCGAGACGAACTCCAGGTTAACAATTGGTATAGACCGAATTCTTGTACGCTTGCGCCATGAATCAGCAGACGTCCACCGGGCCGGGGACCTCGAGCGTCGTGATCGAACCGGAGCTGAAGTACTACCGGGTGCGCACCGAGATCGAGACCATTCTCAGTGGGCTCGAGGAGGGCGACGCAGTCCCGTCCGAGCGGGAATTGGCGGCACGGTTCACTGTCGCTCGCGAGACGGTCCGTCAAGCGCTTCGTGATCTGCTTGTCGAAGGACGGATCGAGCGGCGGGGGCGGGGCACTGTCGTCGCGAGTCCGAAGTTGGTTCAGCCGCTCTCGATTCGTTCTTATACCGAAGGCGCACTGAGTGCTGGGCGAGTGCCCAGTCGTAAGGTTGTGACGTTCGAACGAATGTCGGCCGACGACGGTCTCGCCACGGAGTTGGGTATCGAGTTGGGCGACAGCGTCGTTCATCTCGAGCGTGTCCTCTTCGCCGACGGTGAGAAGATCGGACTCGAATCAACCTTCCTGCCGGACAGCAGGTTCGGTGAGATGCTCGACGCTTTCGACGCGACGACATCGCTCTACGCGGCCATCCGTTCCATCGGCGTGGTCTTCGCCTCCGCAACCGAACGGATCGAGACGGTGCTCGCGTCACCGCGTGAGGCAACGCTCGTCGAGTCCACGACCTCGATGCCGATGCTTCTGCTGCACCGGACCTCCGTCGATCCGGAGGGTGTGCCGATCGAGCGCGTTCGTTCGCTCTACCGTGGTGACCGTATTGCCTTCTTGACGACTCTTCGCGAGTAGGAGGGGCGTCGAGGGGGTCTGCTGTTACCGGGAACGATAGGCACTCCCAGGCCCGTGGAATCTGTTCTGTACTGGACTCCATCAAACGGGAGGACAGTGAACATGGGTGACAAGAAGGTCTGGTTCGTAACCGGCGCAGGCCGGGGCATGGGAGTCGACATTGCTCAGGCGGCTCTTGCCGGCGGGCACGCGGTGGTGGCAACGGGGCGTGATGCGGACCGTGTTTCTGCAGCGATCGGTGAGCATGACGACCTGTTGGTGATTGCCTTGGACATCACTGACGAACAAGCCGCATATGCTGCGGTGGACACGGCAGTTGCGCGATTCGGTGGAATCGATGTGCTGGTGAACAACGCCGGAAACTTCTACGCCGGGTTCTTCGAGGTTGTCAGTCCGGCGCAACTTCGCGCTCAGATGGAGACCAACTTTTTCGGGCCGATCAATGTGACACGGGCGGTGTTGCCGGTGATGCGTAGGCAACGGAGTGGACATGTCGTGACTGTCAGTTCGCTTGCGGGCCTGGTTGGTCAGGAGTTTTGCGCAGCCTACGCCGCGTCGAAATTTGCGCTGGAGGGCTGGATGGAATCATTGCGATTCGACGTCGAACCGTACGGAATCGGGACGACGATCGTGGAGCCGGGATTCTTCCGGACCGAACTGCTTGTCGAGGGTGCGTCGTCGATCTGGCCTGAATTGTCGATAGACGACTACGACGCTCGGACTGGCAAGACCGTCGAAGCGTGGAAGAGCATGAACGGTGCCCAGGGTGGGGATCCGGTGAAACTTGCAGCGGCACTTGTGGCACTTGTCGATTCGCCGCTACCCCCGCGTCGGTGGGTCGCCGGCGCCGATGCACTGTCCGTGGTCGAGCAGAAAGCCCACCAACTGCTCGATGAAGTCGAAGCCCACCGTGGTTTGTCTTCGTCGCTTGCCCTCGAGGCATGACGACCTGATCCGAATTCGTCAGGTCACGGTTGTGAGTTGAACATGTCCAGGAGCCCCTGGGGTGCGTTCTCGCCGAAGCACATGTCCAGACCGTCAGCCGACTGTTGTGCCGATGCGGCGCTGCGCGGGAAGAGTCGTTCTTCGTAGGCAGCAAGTCCTTCCTCCGTGCCGCTATGTGACGCGATCGCCTCGCCGAGTTCGGCGCCGTCGAGCATTGCCAGGTTCGCGCCCTCTCCGGCAAACGGCGACATGACATGCGCTGCGTCCCCGAGCAGAGTGACCCCGGGAGTACGGCTCCACCTGTGCCCGATGGGAAGGGCATGGATGGGGCGAGGGGTCAGCGAGCTGTCCGCTTCGACGATCAGTGACCGCAGCGACTCGTCCCAGTCCGAGAAGTGTTCCAGCAGAATCTTCTTCGCAATATGATCGTCGGAGAAGTCGACACTCGCTGACCAGTTCTCGGGAACTCGCAGGGCGGCGTAGATGTGCAGACTGTTGTCGGTCTCACGGTGGGCAAGGAAGCCCTTGTCAGCGCTGAGCGCGAACATCATTCCGCCGCCTACTGTTTCAGCGGCCTTCGCGTGCTGGTTGTCGGCGTCGTGAAGGTCGAACTCCACGAAAGATACTCCGGTATAGGCAGGAGTGGCGTTTGAAACCAGTTGGCGAATTTTCGACCACGCGCCGTCGGCGCCGACCAGGAGATCGGTGGTGAAGTGGGTGCCATCCGTGAGGTGGACCTCGTGTCGACCATCCGGCAACGGATGAGCACTGCGGACCTTTGCTCCCCAGTGAATTGTTTCTTTCGGAATTGAGCTGAGCAGTAGGTCACGCAGCTGGCCGCGGTCGATTTCCGGGCGATCGCCGTCTCCGGTGTCCTGCTCGCTCAGGTGCACGACGGCATTTCGATCGAGGACGCGTGTCTCTTCGCCGCCTTGATGAACGAGTGCGCGGAACTCGTCGTAGAGGCCTGCGGCACGAAGCGCGATCTGGCCCGAGTCTTCGTGAATGTCGAGCATCCCGCCTTGGGTCCGAGCTGTTGGTCCGGATTCGAGATCGAATACCGCCGAATCGATTCCGCGGAGATGGAGGACTCGGGCGAGGGTGAGGCCGCCGAGGCCGGCGCCGATAATTGCGATGGGATAGTGGTTCATGGTGGGTTCCTAAGAAGTGAGTGGGGTGTTCTCGATGCCCGTGATGAGCGTGCGGAATCCCCAGGAGAGGCGCGCGGTGGGTTCACCGGCAAGTAGAGCTGTTGCATGGCCTGCGACGAGTGGGTGCGTCTGCGGGTTTGCGTTCCGGATTGCGTCGGTCAACGCGCTCCATTGGGCATCCGAGTCGGCGGAATTGTTCGGCGCCGAGTGTTCGGCAGCAGTGGACGTCGCGTACTGCAGCAGCAAGTCCACGCCCCACGCGGCTTGACCCGAAGGGACTTCGCCTTCGTCGAGCAATGCGAGCAGGCGCTCGAGCAGGCGTACGTAGTGAGCTCCGCTGGGCCGGGAAACGAGAGCCGACTGGGCAAGGCCGGGATGATCGAACAGTATGGCCGTGTACGACGTCAGCACCCGTTCGAGGCGCGCTTGCCAAGTGCCGGAGGAATTTTCGGCGAGGTCCACGACTCCGAGCAGTTCGTCCAGAACGGCGGCGTGCAATTCGGCGGTATTTTGAACGTACACGTACAGCGACGCCGGCCCGGTGTCGAGTTCGAGGGCGAGTCGACGCATGGTCAACTTCTGCAACCCCTCCGACCGCAAGATTTCCACCGCGGTGCTGACGATGCCCTCGCGTGTCAGAGCGGGTTTGGCCGGACGATTGCGTCGGCTCGATGGACTTGCTGGCTGGTTGGGCATGTTTTCACCGTACACGAACATGTTCGTAACGAACATGTTCGTTGAGTCACGTGAAGATGTCACGAATCACATGCTGATGTGAATGGGCTACATGCCCGTACCGCCGGAGAGCATTGCGATCGTCAGCAGGATGCCGCCGACTATGCCCACGAGCGGGCTGTCGCTGTTGAGTAGCCAGTCGTTCAACGATCCCATGAGCGCCTCTTTCGGGTTTCGATCTGCCGACGGTCGAGCTTATCGACAGATCGAACCCGGTATGTCACTTTTGTCCGAATTGTGGATCGGACCTGAGGTGATCAGCCGTAGACGTTGTCGGGGCTGATCAACTTGGTGATCGGTGCCATCAATGCGCTGGTCAGATCAGTCTCGCCGTCGATGTCGGTGTTGATGAAGACGACCAGGGTGGTGTCCTTCTCGGGCAAGTAGACCGAGACTGTCTTGTAGCCGGGCAGGCTTCCGTTGTGACCGATCCAGCCACCGCTGTTGAACAATCCGAGTCCGTAGCCGGAGCTGTCGTCCCCTTCGCTCAAGTTCACGGTTTGCAGGCGCTGCTTCTGAGTGTCGTCGGTGAGGAGATCGCCCTTGGCCAGCGCCGGAACCCAGATGTGCATGTCGTCCAACGACGAGATCATTGCACCCGCGGCGCCGCCCCACGACGGATTCCAGTCCGTCGCCGCGGTCACGGATTCGTCGAGCGTTTGGTTGGTGTACCCCTGTGCGTGTGGTGTCGGGAACGCGTTGGTCGTGGGAAAGCTTGTGTGCTCCATGCCGAGTGGTGTCGTGATCTTGGTGTCGATGACGTCCGACAGTTTTGAGCCGGAGACCTTTTCGATCACCATTCCCAGCAGAATAGTGTTGGTGTTCGAGTAGTCGACGGTGGTCCCTGGTCGAAGTTGGAGTGGGAGGTCCTTGACGTATCCGACGAGTTCCTCCGGTGTGAAAGTTCGGCGAGGATCCGAAAGATATTCCATCACAAACTGTTCAGACGTCGTGTAGTCCACGAGGCCGCTGCGCATCCCTGCCAGATGACGCAAGCTGATCGCATCACCTTCCATGACCCCGTCGACGTACTGGGAGATCGGATCGTCGAGACCGATCTTTCCCTCGTCGACCAATTGCAGCAGGGCGGTGACGGTAAATGTCTTGGTGACGCTACCGATCCGGTGGTAGAAGTCGGTCTCCATCGGTGCCTTGGTTGCAGTGTCGGCGACTCCTGCAACCTTCACATAGTTGCCGTCGGGTCCCCAAATGCCCACCATCGCACCGGGAATCCCCGTCGAATTCACCGCAGCGTCGATGATCGAATCGAGCTGGCCGGTGATGGCAGAGTCCATGACCTTGTCAGTGGTGGATGTGGGATTGTCTGTGGATTTGTCCGTGCTGCAGCTGATTACAGCGCCGGCAATGATGGCGCTGCACAGGCCGACAAGCATGATGCGTCTTGCTCCGGTTTTCATGAGTCGAACTCTGCCTGTCCGAGGGCACTCACACATCGACCCCGGGTACGGCAGACGCAGTCCCCAGGTACCTCCTCAACCGGTACCGGGGGACTACGGAACCCTGGCCTGAACCCTTGACTTGGGTCAGAGCCCGCCGTCGAAGAACGCCGCCAGCGCCGGTGCGGGGTCTGCCGCGGTGCCCATATTTGCTACGCCGACAACGATCAATCCCAGCGTGAACAGTGCAGTGAGAAGGCCTATCGACCCCGACATGAATCTCGTCCGCCTGTCGGATCGTGCCGTTCTCGCGAAGCGTGCCCACACGACCACGGCCACGGCCAGTGATATTGCTGCCGCGATCAGCGCGATCACCGCCATGGCCAAGTGATACCGCGCGAAGTCGCTGATCATCAGTTCGAGGGCCGGACTTTGCTGATTTCCGGTGCCCGTCGACTGAGCGAGCTGTTGTCGGACCTGCCCGACAGTTTCGGAGAGTGCCCCATCCGTCTGGGCCACGGGCAACATCGAGATCAGCGAAGAGAAGGGTGCGACAACACCTTGGACATTTGCCATCACGAGTACCGAAGAGAACAGCGCGAGGAGCGTGACCAGGCCTCCCGCCGAGACGAATGCGAGTTTCTTTCCAACCGTCAGAGGGCCGGCGTTCACGAACGACGCCTTGACCATGCGGCCGAGTGCGAGCAGAACCGTCAGCAGGATTACCGCAATCACAGCCTTGGCCACGTGGTAGCGCAGCCAGTAGTCGACAGCGGACTCCAAGCTCGGAGAGAAGGCTTGGACACCGGAACTCCAGTATTCGACGAACGCGGCGCGGACCGTCTCGACGAGTTCCCCCTGGCCTACGTACCCATCGCCCGGCCTACTCGTCAGCATGCCCGGGGCGAGAACGAAGGCTGCGGAGAAGACGGCGGCGGCAGCGATCAGCGCGGCGATCTTGCGGCCGGAAGACAGTATCGGCCGAGATGGCCCCGACGCGGTATGCAGCGGGATTCCTCCAGCGTGATGAGCGATCATCTGGTCACCGTCCACAAAGTCATGTCAACGAGTGTAGAAATCGGTACACCGGACTTCATCGTTCGAGAGGATGATATTTCCGGCGATGGCGTCCGCCCGCCGTCGCCGCTGCCGTCGACATCCCCTCAGCACTCGACATCCCCTCAGCACTCGACGACATTGACGGCGAGTCCGCCTTCACTGGTTTCCTTGTAACGCACGGACATGTCGTTTCCGGTTTGGCGCATGGTTTCGATGACGGTATCGAGGCTCACCACATGCGTCCCGTCACCCAGGTATGCGAGCTGAGCTGCGGTGACTGCCGTCGAGGCGGCTACGGCATTTCGTTCGATGCAGGGGATTTGGACCAGGCCACCAACCGGATCGCAGGTCAGCCCCAGATGGTGTTCCATGGCAATCTCAGCTGCATTCTCGATTTGTCGTGGTGATCCGCCCATGACAGCGCACAAGCCGGCTGCCGCCATCGCGCAGGCAGCTCCGACTTCACCCTGGCACCCCGCCTCCGCACCCGAGATCGAGGCATTCGCCTTGATGATCGATCCGATTGCGGCAGCGGTGAGGAGAAAGGTTCGAACGTCGTGAGCGCCGGCGCCCGTAGCGCGTATGTGGTGATAGAGCACCGCCGGCACGATGCCCGCAGCGCCGTTCGTCGGAGCCGTTACCACGCGGCCACCTGCTGCATTTTCTTCGTTGACCGCCATGGCGTAGACGGTCAGCCACTCGCGTGAGGAGGGGTCGCAGTTACGTTGTTCCAGTTGAGTGTTCGCAGACCGTGCTCGTCGGCGAACTCCGAGACGCCCGGGCAATACACCTTCGGTCTGGGTGCCGCGTTCGATGCATGCGCGCATCGCGGACCAGATCGCGTCGATGCCGGTGAATGCTCGATCCTGGCCATGCATCGCGATTTCGTCCGACAGTGCCAGCTCGGCGATGGTTCCGGAGCCGCATTCCGCCAGTAGCTCTTTCGCGGTTCGATAGCGTGAGTTGATCGAATGCGCGCTTGCTTGCGTCTCCGTTCCGGCGCGCAGTACGAATCCGCCACCGATCGACAGATATGTACTCGTACAGACGATTTCGTTACCCTTGAAGGCTGTCAGTGTCATCGAGTTGGGGTGCCCGTGACGGCGAACGAGTGGCTCGAACACCATGTCCTCGCGAGTGAACACAACATGTTCGAGTGAGCCACCGACGAGCATCACCGATCCGCCGTCCGACAGTTCGGCCCAGCGCCCGTGAACGTCGGTCGGCTCGCACGTTTCAGGATCCAACCCACGAAGTCCCGCAATCACCGCGTCGGGAGTGCAGTGACCTATTCCGGTGGCGGCGAGAGAGCCGTGCAGGTAGCAGCGAATTCGGTCGACCGACGCGGTCAAGCCGGCGGCGGAGAGCTCGCCGCCGAAAGTGTGGGCGGCGCGCATCGGACCGACCGTGTGTGAACTGGAGGGTCCGATGCCGATGGAGAAGAATTCGAGAGCGGAAACGTAGACGCCGGTGGTGCTCATTCGGCGCTCGTGACGGTGGTCGCTCCTGACTCGCGCTGGGCCGCAATCGTCAGGAGGTTGGAGCGCGAGTCCCCGGTTGCGGCTCGGATCACTGTGCGCGCCATTGCGATTGCTCCGTGCAGAACAGCTTCGTCGCCCGCTGCGGAGCGGGCATCAGCGGCAAACTCGATAGTGTGAGGAACTCCGGTGACGCCGCGCAACGCGATCATCGGGTGGATCGAGGGGACCACCTTCGACACGTTGCCCATGTCCGTCGAGCCGCCGGTCAGGGGAGTTCGGGCGGCCGCGGTGCGGCCCAGGCTCGCGATCTCCTCGTCCCAGATCGTCGCCAGCACGCGATGTTGAACAAGCTCCTCGTAGCGCGGTTCGGCGCGTTCGGTCGACCAGGAGCAGTCGCTGGCCACAGCTGCGCCCTCGAAGCAGGCGAGCATGCGACGCTTGGCGTCCAACAGCACGTCGAGTTCTGCGGCCCGAACTTCCGCTCGCACCAACGTCGAGGCCGGAATGATGTTTGTTGCTTCGCCGCCGTGCTCGACGTAGGCGTTGAGCCTGACGTCGGACGGAAGTTGTTGACGGAGAAGTCCGATGGCGACCAAGGCGATCGTGGCGGCGTCACCTGCGTTGATGCCCTTGTGTGGCGCAGCGGCCGCGTGTGCGGCTCGTCCGGTGTAGGTCACGTCGAACCGGTCGACTGCCTGCGTTCCGGTGACGGTGCAACTGACGTCTTCACCTGCAGCACCGTGGACCATGATCGACATCGCCGCGCCCTCCCATGCGCCACGTTCGAGCAGCAAGACTTTCCCGCCGCCATGTTCTTCGGCCGGCGTACCGAGAAGGACGACGGTCAGGCCGTGTTCCTCCGCGACCTCTCCGAGCGCGATCGCTGCTCCCAGTCCGGCAGCGGCGATGACATTGTGTCCACACGCATGACCGATGTCGGGAAGGGCGTCGTACTCAGCGCAGACTACGACGCGGAAGGGGCCGGAGCCTCGCACAGCTTCGAATGCCGTCTCGAGGCCGTAGGCGGCGCGAGTAACCGTGAAGCCGGCTTCCTGTGCGGCGTCCGCCAAGAGGGCGGACGCCCGATGCTCTTCGAATGCCAGCTCTGGGTGAGCATGGATCGTGTGGCTGACATCGATGAGGCGTGATGCCCACTTCTCGATCGTGCTCGAAACCGAGTCTGTGTGGGTGAGGGTGTCAGCGATGGACATGGGTATTGCTTCCTTTCAACATCTTTGGTTCTCTGTGTCTTCGGATCGCGGTGTCTTCGGTTCTCAGCGTCTTCGGGTGCAGTTCTAGTGCCAGAGGCCCAGCGCGAACTCCGCGACGACCACGGAAAGTAGGTAAGAGGCGAGGATCGCGACGATTCCGACGGGCACGATCTTCCAGCCGATCGTCTTGAGCAAGGGAAGGTCCTTGCCGAGGCTGAGACCTGCGACAGTCAAGGTGAGGGTGCAGATCGAGAGAAAGTCGACAGTCCCGACGGTGCTCGAGACGAAATCACCGATGGGGGACCACGGTGTTGTCGCCAAGGCGCCGATGGTGATGATTGCGATCATCGCCGCGATCTTGCCGCGCGTCAGGCGGGCCACGCCGACGCCCAGGAGCAACAATCCGGTGAGGATCAGGTAACCGACGATGATCGATCGAGATACGCCACCCGCTGCGATTGAGGAGACGATGACCCCACCGACGAACAGAATCGGAACGATGGTGGTCAGCGGCACGGTGACGCTCGGCGCAACCGCTCGTGGGGCAGTGTCGGCTTTCCGTTCGCTGGTCGTCTTCGAGCGCTTGGTGAGTGCGCCGTAGATTCGATCGGCAAGGGGGAGTGCGACATACATGCCGACATACACGCCGAGGAGGCCGGTGATGATGTTGGATGTTGCCGCTACGGCGAGTACCTGGTCGGCCATCTCGGGGTGCGCCGAAACGACGCTGGCGGCAGCGGCAGCCATCATCGAGCCGGATCCGACCCCAGCACCCATCGCCAATGCAAGGGGGTCGAAGATGTTGAAGGATGTCGCCAGCGACGCAATCAGGCTGATCAGCACGGCACCGAACAGAGTGCCGAAGACGTACATCGACAGGACACCACGGTACTGGTCGGAATCGGGACCGTAGCGTTCACTGACCATCGCGAAGGACCCCTCGCGGTCGATGGAGAAGGTGGCTCCGACGGTGGCCGGTCCCATCCGAAGGAGTACCGCCAACGGGAGTGCGAGAGCGATAGTGCCGAACAAGTGCCCCAGTTCCTGCAGTAGCAGGGCGGGGCCCGCCTCGAACAACAGTTGGATGTTCGGGCCGATGGTGAAAGACAGTCTCGCGCAAAGCAAGAGAACAGCCAGCCCCATGATTGCCGAGGCTGCGGCCTGAAGATCGAGGCCGAGAGGTTTCCACTTCTGACTCGAGACGGCACCGCCGGCAATCAGTCCCCACACCATGGGCAAGATCGTGATGGCGGCAGCGCCGACAGGAATCACTGCGGGGCCGATCAGTTGAGCGCCTGCCGCAAGCGCGAGGAGCAGAATCGCCACGATCCACAGCCGTGGCGACCTCAAGGCGAAAACGATCTTTTGCGTCGGGGTTTGATCGCTGACCGGAGAATCGTCATGCGAGACAGGGAATGCTTCGGTCATGTCGGTGTCTTTCTCGAGGGGGCGAACGAACGCAAGAAGCAAGCGTTCTCGAGGTTCAGGATTTGGTGGACTATTGATGTGATGAAGTTAGGATCGATGCGTTTCGATCCTGTTTCGGTGCAGCATTCTTTTGAAAGTGAGGTCCTCGGTGCAGGATCAGGTGCTCAAGGACGAAGATCTTCGGCTGTTGAACGCACTGCAGATCAGGCCGCGAGCCTCGTGGTCCGAGCTTTCACGCGCGATCGGTTCCGACCCGGTCACCCTGACCAGGCGTTGGGAGCGTCTGCACTCGCAAGGGATAGCGTGGATCGCTGCGTACCGTGGGGGTCCCATCGTGTCGGCGACCGCACTGCTCGAGATCGAATGCGCACCGGCACAGACCTTGAGCGTGGCCGAACAGATCGCGCACGATCCCGAAGTTCTCACAGTCGATCTCACAACCGGCAATCGGGATCTACTCGTCACGCTCACCTGCACTGACCTCGATCAATTGTCCAGGTATGTCTTGGAACGAACACGATCGCTGCCGATGGTCACTGCGATGCGAACTCAGATCGTGTCCTCGGCGAATTCCGACGCACGAAACTGGCGTCTACGTGCTCTCGATGCGGAAGAAATTGCCGCGCTCGAGTCGGCCCCGGCGGCGAAGAGTCGTGGGGTACGCGCCAGCGAAGAGGAACAGTCGAAGCTGTTCGACATCCTTTCTCGCGAACCACGAATCACCGTCTCGGCCCTCGCTGCAGCCCTCGGCGTCACGCCGGCTCGCGCCGGGGCGCTCCTTTCTCACGAGCTGTCGACGGGGCGCCTGGTCGTCCGCACGGAGATTGCTCGGCCCTACTCCGGCTGGCCGGTCTACGCCTGGTATTTCTTACGTCTCGAGGGGCGAAAGGAAGCCATTGCTCAGCGCCTTTCCCTCCTGCGTGAGGCGAGGCTTGTTGCTTCGACGATCGGCAGCTACGACATCGCATTGGCGGTGTGGCTGCGCTCGATCGACGACGTGCAGCGTTTGGAAGGTTATCTCGCCGAGCAGTTTCCGGGCGTATCCGTGGTGGACCGGTCGATCGTCCTGCGTACGCCGCATCATCTACATCGAACAATCGATGTGTCGGGTCGAAGCATGCCGAAGCACGGGTGATCCGTAACGCGTTCGCGCGGATCGGGTGCTCTCCGACTACTGGGGGATCGCCACGTCGACGATCAAGCCGTAGTGATCGGAACCTTCGATCTCGATGCGCTCGAGAGTCTTCGCCTGTGCACCCCGCAGAAGTACATGGTCGATGCCGACGATCGCGGGAAATTTTTTGTCCGCCGGGTAGGTGCGAACGATGCCGACTCCCAATTGGTCTGCGGTATCGGAGTAGCCGACGTCGAGAAGGTCACGGAATTGCTTGTGCGTGAAGGTCGTGTTGAAATCGCCACTGACGACGACGGTTCCCTCCGCGGCAGCGGCGTCGAGCGCGTTTCGCAACGTGCTCAGCTCGGCAGTCCACACGTCGGGCGGGGTCACGTACGCCGGTCCGGGGTGAACCGCCAGAAGGGTGAACGGGGTTGAGAATCCCACTTCGGCAACAAGATTGGTAGGTCCGAAGCCGTTCAATTCCCGAGTTTCCGTCAGCGGATAACGACTGTAAATACCTGCGCCACCCCCGCCGGCCTCGTCCGATACCAAGTAGTGATGCGGCAGCAGTTGCTCGAGCCCTTGATCTCTCAGAGAGCCTTCGAGTGATGTGGTCAGTTCCTGAACCGTCAGGACATCGACTGCCTTCTCACGCACCGTCGCAGTCAAACTGACGGGGTCTGCCTGCCCGAAGAGAAGGTTCGCTTGCATTACACGCAGAGACGGCCCGTCGATTTCGGAACTGTTTGCTACATACAATGGACTGATCACCGACGCGCCCACCGCTATCAGTACCACCGAAATCGCCAGCAGGATCCAGCGGCGAAAAACCAGGCATATCAGGGACGCTGCGAGTGTGACTGCAAGCAGCATCGGGACAAAGGAGGCCACGGCGATCAACGGGTTGATCGGCTTGGTGGAGTACAACGAGATCAGCGCAATGACACCGACGGCAATCCCACCCACCCCGGCGACCTGAGCGATACGGCGAGCCGGAACGTTGTCCGTCGTGAATCCCATACCAAACGGTACCTAATGCAGCTTAGGCTCCCGATTGCCTGGCGTTGTCAGTCGCCGGTTCGGGTGCGGAATGCGTTCACGGCCGCTTCGATGGTCGGGTAGAAGTGCGTCGAATCGAACCTGTCGCCGACCCCGAATCGGATGAGTCGATCCTTGATCGGACCTTTCATCTCCGCGAATGCCAATCGAATTCCTTTGCCCTCCAAAAATGTATCCAGATCGACGAGTTCGTCGACGGCGGTCGTGTCGAGCCCGGTGATCGGCTCGGCGGCAATGACCACCCATTCGACCGGGTCGGGTGCCTTGGCGACGACGGAGCGAACGTACTCGTCGAAGATCTCGCCGTTCGCGAAAAACAGTGGTGCGTCAAATCTCACCAACACGAGGCCGGGGATGCGATGTCCGTCCGGGTGGCGTTCGACGTCGTGGAATCCCGCGGGTTCGCCCGTCTCGACGAGTTCGGTTCGATGTGGCTGCCATACCTGCGCGATGACCGCTACGAAGGAGAGTCCGATCGCAACAAGGATGCCTTGAAGCACCCCGACCAGGGCAACGCCCAGAAACGCCGCGACGGCGAGGCCGAATTCCACGGTGCTCATGCGCCACATGCGGACCATGCCGCCCACGTCGATCAGTGCACACGCGGCGACGATGACGACGGCGGCCAGTGTTGCATCGGGCAGATATGCCGTCAGTCCGGGAGCGACGAGGACAAACACCAGGACGGCGAGTGCTCCGACGACACCGGCCAATTGTGTATGCGCCCCACTCTGTTCGGCTACCGGCGTCCGTGATCCGCTCGCCGATATCGGAAATCCGCCGAACAGTCCGCCGGCCACGTTCGCGACACCGATCGCCTTCATCTCGGTACTGCCGTTCACGTCCTCGCCGTGGCGGGCGGCGAAGGTGCGCGAGAGAACGCCGGTGTCGGCGAAGGCAATCAGCGCGATACCTGCCGCCGGTCCGATCAGGTGCCCGACGTCCTGCCAGGTGACTCCACCGAGAGAGGGGAGGGGAAGTCCTTCCGGCAGTGCGCCGACCATGCCGATGTCATCGGTGAGACCGGCGGCGGCGGACAAGACTATTGCCGCGACGACGGCGACCAGCACACCGGGTACAACAGGTACCCAGAGCCGGAAGACCACAATGACAATGAGTGAACCCACGCCGATGACGGCAGCGAGGGGATCGACATCTCCACCGGCCAGAGCCTTTCCGATCTCACCGATTTCACCGAGGAGGCCGGACGCGTCGACGGAGAAACCGAGCAGCTTGGGAATCTGACCGATTACGACGACGAGCGCGATGGCGTTGAGGTAGCCGAGGCGGATCGGTTTCGAGAGGAGTTCGGTCACGAAACCCAGACGCAGAAATCCGCCGATCACCAGGATGAGCCCGACAAGGACGGCGAGAACCCCGGCGAGTGCAAGCGCGTTCTCCGAATCGCCGACCACCGCCAGCGGTATGACTGCGGCGGCGATGAGCGGTGCCAGCGACGAATCAGGCCCGAGTACAAGAATCTTCGACGGTCCGACTACCGCGTACGCGAGCAACGGCACGATGGTTGCGTACAGACCGGCGTACGCGGGCAATCCGGCGGCCTCGGCGTAGCCCATCCCCGCCGGGATCAGCAGGGCCGTCAAGACGAGCCCTGCTGTGATGTCGGTTCGCAGCCATTCGCGGCGGTACCCGCGGGCAGTCGCGATCCCCGGTAGCCGACCTAGACCCTCCGTCCACGTCATCGTGTGATTGTCCCTCCCTCAGCGGAGTGACGGGCGCGCTCGGGGGCAACTGCAGTGGTCGCGGTGATGGCGACAGGTGTCGGTGAGAGGCGGCGGCGTCGGATCGCCTTTTCCAACTCGACGACAACCGGGATGATCAGCGACCAGCCTAGGCAGACGAGCCACTGGGCGCCGGTCAGTGAGGTTGTCATGAGGAGATCCTGGAGAACACCCGCCTCGACGGCAAATACGGTCACGACCGTGGGGATGGTCAAGATCTTGATGGCACCGAGAACCGGCGGAACAAGGCCGGACTCGGGATCACGCCGCATGGTCAACCCAGCGAATATCGAACCGAGAGAGAGCACTACGAATGCGGTGGTCATGGGGACATTCGCCTCAGTAGTGCTCATTTCGCCGGGTGCGAGAAGCATCGCTGCGAGTGTCACTGCGAATTGCAAGACGCCGTACGCGAGCCACTGAGCGACTGCGCTTCGATGTGCGATCGGCATCTTGGGATCGCGTGGCGGCTTGTTCATCAGATCCGGTGGCGGCGGGTCGAGCATGATCACGGCGACGGGGAACAGTGTGATGAAGAAGTGCTGGAACAGCACCATCAGCGGTGTCAGTGCCACACCCTCGTTGATGTTGAAGATGCTCGCGGCGAGGAAGAGGAGAACCAACGAGAAGAGTTTCGACATCTGGTAGCGGATGTACGAGACGATCTTCCCGTAGATGTTGCGGCCCAGGGTGATCGCGGTGATGAGGGTTCCGAAGTTGTCGTCGGTGAGCACCATCTTGCCCGCCTGTTTGGTTACCTCACTGCCCGAGCCCATGGCGACGCCGATATCGGCCTTCTTCAACGCGGCGGCGTCGTTGACAGCATCTCCGGTCATCGCGACCACGGCGCCACCGCTCTGCATGACATCGACCAAGCGAAGTTTGTCCTGCGGAGTGACTCGGCCGAACACGTGCAGGTTCGGCAACGCGGCCGAGAGTTCGTCATCGGTCATCGCTTGCAATTCGGCTCCGCCGACCGCGCCCGGGCCGAGTCCGAGTTCGGCACCGATCGCGGCGGCGGTGATGGCATGGTCGCCGGTGATCATGCGGACCTCGATGCCGGCCCGGTGTGCGGTTCGCACCGAATCGACCGCCTCCGGACGCAGCGGGTCGATGATGCCTGCCATACCGACAAACGTCAGGTCCTCGACAAAGGACATAGGGTCCGCCACGACAGCGTCGTCCCGTCCGTCGAGGCGTCTGACCGCGAATGCCAGCACCCGAAGACCCTTCTCGGACATGGACTGATTTGCTGCCGTGAGTTCTTCTCGGACTTCCTCGATCGGGACCTGCCGACGGCCGGGGAGAAAGGCCGAAGAACACCGAGCGAGGACGACATCGGGTCCGCCCTTGACCAATCCGACGAACTGACTTACGCCGTCGACTTCGAGATGGTGGTACGTGGCCATGAACTTGTACGCGGAATCGAACGGAACCGTCGCCACCCGCGGGTAGGTCCGTCTGGTGAGTGGGGCGTCGGCACCGATCTTTGCCGCGAGCACCACGAGTGCGGCCTCGGTCGGGTCGCCGACAACTTCCCCAGAATCGGAAACCGTCGCATCGCTGTCGAGACACAGTCCGTATGCGAGAAGGGTGAAGTCGGGCGGTGCCTCGCCGGCAACCTGCGTGATCCTTCCCGCTTTGGCGTAGCCTTCGCCGTCGACCGTGTACCAACGGCCGTGGACGTACAGCGATCGGACGGTCATCTGGTTCATGGTCAGCGTGCCGGTCTTGTCCGAGTTGATTGCACTGGTCGCGCCGAGAGTTTCGACGTCGGTCAGGTTCTTCACGACGGCCTTGGCGTCGGCCAGTTGACGGGCCCCGTAGGCCAGCATTGCCTGGACGAAGGTTGGCAGGCCGGTCGGAATCGCGGACACTCCCATCGCGATACCAAGGAGCAGAAGCGTTGTCAGGTCCTGACCACGAATGAGTCCGATGACGACGATGACGATCACGGCCGTCCACGCGATGATGCCGAGAAGTTTGGTGAGAGAGTCCAATTCTCGTTGCAGTGGCGACTTGCCAGGGGCGACGGCCGACAACATCGACGCGATCTGGCCGATCTGCGTCTGCATTCCGGTCTCGGTGACCACCATGGTCGCTGTGCCGCGGGTGACCGAGGTGTTCTGGAACACCAGATTGCTGCGGTCTCCGAGTGGAATATCCTCATTGCTCAGCGTTTTCGGGTCCTTCGGGATCGGCGCGCTTTCCCCGGTCAATGCGGCTTCCTGTGTCTCCAGGGTCGTCGAGGCGAGCAACCGTCCGTCGGCAGCGATGATGTCTCCTGCCTCGACTTGGACGACGTCACCCGGCACCAGTTCGGTAGCGTCGAGCTGAATCAGGTTCCCGTCACGAATGACCCGCGCTTGGGGTGTCTGCATCTTGGCGAGCGCGTCGACGCTGGCCCGTGCCTTCAACTCCTGTCGAGTTCCGAGGACGATGTTGAGCACGACGAGCACCGCCACCACGATCGCTGTCGGCACTTCACCGATGGCGATGCTGACCGCGGCCACGGCGACGAGCATCAAGTTCATCGGATCTTTCAGTTGCAGCAGTGCGATCGACCACGTCGACGGCGGTGGCGTCGAGGTGATTTCGTTCGACCCGTAGCGTTGTCGACGTTGGTCGGCCTCACTCGATTGCAGTCCGCGCTGCTGGTCCGACTGCAGTACGGACACGACTGATTCGCCACTCTGCGCATGCCACGGCGTGGGGCTCATGACCGCACGTCCTTTCCTTGGCGATCGTCAATACCGGGTCGGAATCCAGTGAAGCGGTTGTTTGGGCGTCTGGTAGCCGTGGGCCTTCTGCCGTTTCGGCAGGGTGATGTCAGTGGATTGCACGGGCTCGTAGGGGATCTGACTCAAAATGTGACTGATGATGTTGAGTCGTCCGCGTTTCTTGTCGTCGTTGTTCGCGACATACCAGGGCGCCCAGCCGGTGTCGGTGAAGCGAAACATCTCATCGCGAGCACGCGAGTAGTCGTACCAATGACTGAACGACTTCAGATCGAGATTCGACAGCTTCCAGATCTTTCGAGGATCGTCGATCCGGCTTTGCAGACGTAAGAGCTGCTGTTCTTCGCTGACCTCGAGCCAGTACTTGAGCAGAATGACTCCCGATTCCACGATCGCGCGTTCGACGGTCGGAATGAGCTGGAGAAATTGATGAGCCTGTTCTTCGGTGCAAAAGCCCATCACTCGTTCGACTCCGGCACGGTTGTACCAACTTCGGTCGAAGATGACGATCTCGCCCGCCGCCGGGAGATGTGGGACGTAACGCTGGACATACATCTGCGAATGCTCTCGCTCGGTCGGCGCCGGTAGAGCAACCACCCGGAACACTCGTGGACTCACGCGTTCGGTGATGGCTTTGATTACTCCGCCCTTCCCCGCGGTATCTCGGCCTTCGAACACGATGCAGACCTTGGCGCCAGACGATTTGACCCACTCCTGCAAAGCCACGAGCTCACCGTGCATCGGCTTGAGTTCGTGGCGGTATACCTTGTTCTTCATCGGTTTTTCTGCGACGAGTGCCGCGTCGTCGTGAAGAATCCGAGCGTTCTTTCCCACTTCCACTCCTTGGAGACGTGAGCGCGCGGGGCATCGTCCGCTCGTATGTGTATGCCCCGTATTCGGTCAACCTATTCTCTCCGTGATCGAGACCCGAATCGTGTTGTTTTCGAACCTGTTTCGAGTCTTGACGCAGTCGCCTGGACGGACGACCATTAATGAATGACTGGCGACGAAGAGTTGCTCCACGTCGAGCGGGTGATCACTCGCCTGATTTCCCGGTATCCGAATGTTCCTCCACCGGAGATCGAAAACGGAGTGCGAACAATTCACCAACGTTTTATGGGCTGTCGGATACGTGACTTCGTGCCTCTCCTTGTCGAAAAGGCGGCCAGACACGAGATCTCGAACCGGGTGATCGTGATTCCGATAATGGATGAGCGGTCCGCAGTGCTGAACCCTCTCGAACTGTAGCCGGAACGGACGTCGTCGGCGCATACTGAAATGACCTTGGACCAGGGAGTTTTGGCCGACTGCAGATTTCAGGCGCGGAATGTCAGCCTCCCGAACTCCTTATGTGTAAACCGAGTACAGGGAGCGTTGACATGGAAGGTTTCTGGGAATTCTTCTGGTTCATCTTCGTCTGCTTTGCCTTTGTGGCGTATTTGAGCGTGTTGTTCTCGATCATCACCGACTTGTTCCGTGATCACGAGACTTCGGGTTGGGCCAAGGCGTTGTGGATGATTTTCCTCTTCGTCATTCCATTCTTGTCCGCGATGATCTATGTGGTTGTCAAGAATGACGGAATGACTCGGCGGTCGATGGAGGCCGCTCAACAGCACATACACGCGCAGAGTGACTACATTCGAACCGTCGCCGGCAGGTCTCCGACTCAGCAGATCGCCGACGCCAGAGAGCTTCTCGACTCCGGCGCGATCAACGAAGAGGAATTCCAGGCAATCAAGGCAAAGGCGCTGGCGTAGTTTTTGTATCTTCTGCCCCAGGCCTGGCGTCGTCGGTTCCGGCGTCGTCAGGCCGGGCGTCCTGCGCGGCGGCGCGTGCGGGACGAACCAGCACTTCGAGAGCTACGAGTGCAACCAGCGCAATGATGACGATCCAACCCACGACCAAACCGGTGGGGTAGCGCCAGAAGAGCAGCAACAATGCGGCGATGCCGATGATGGCGCAGCGCAGCGGAACACGAAGCTGATTGGCCCACCGCTCCACCTGATTTGGCGTACGGCCGCTTGAAGAATGCCGGACGAAGTCCAATGCCTGCCCGTAGCCTCGTCGAACGGCGATCGCCGACGACGACCCACCGACCAGGTAGGCGCCGAGCCCGACCACCACGCCGAGGACCGCAACCGCTCGCAGGCTCGTGCGCAGTGGTACCAGAACTGTGTCGATGACGGCAGTCGCGGCGTCTGGCGAGAGGATATCGGTGGGCACACTGTCGAGGTAGATTGCGCGTCCGATGAGAATTCCGATCGCGAGAACCAGCATTCCCAACGCAATCGACAAGCCGACCAGGGACAGTGCGCGGAGCCTGCGACCGGTTGGCGCAACGGCGACAGCGGCTGCCGCGCAAGCGATTCCCAACCACGGCAACACCGCTGAGACCTTGTCGAGTGCCGAGACGGCTCGCTGAGCCTTCACCAGCTCGGGGGACTGGAAGAGAACAAATTCCTTGTCCACGGAGGGGATTTTGTCTGCGAAGGCGAAGCCGCGGTCGATCAAAGCTGCTTTGACCCTGTCGATGATCGTACTGAGCGAAATGCTGACGGTTCCGCTCTGATCGACTTCGACGGAATTGGGGCCGTAATCTCCGGTCATGACCGAGACCAGTGCGTTGTGCGCCGATCGGTTCGCTTGAATCCACAAGTCCTCGAACTGTTGTGACCGAACGAGCGAGCCCACCGTGTCGTGAACAAAACTCTTTGCCTGGCCGGCGATCACCGGTGCCAACCCCACTACGGCTTGATCCAGACGCGGCGCGTTGGCCGCAAGATTCGACACGTCGGTCAGTGCGGTGAGTGCGTCGGTGGTGAGCCCCTCGACGTCGACACGATCGAAGATCTCGTCGGTGATCTGATTCGTGATCTCGGCCTGAACGGCGGGATTCTCGCCCAGTGGCGCGACCGTACTGACGTAGCGGTCCGTGTCGAGTATCTGACTACGGGTGAAGCGGGTGGTCACGGACAAGACGGCAAGGAGCGCGACCAACACCAGCAGTATCGCCACGGCAGTCCACCGCAGTCCGTGTCGAGGTGGCCGGGAGACTTGCTCGACGGTCGTTTCGCGGGCGCTGGGAGTCTGCTCGCGAAGCGTTGCAACCTCTTGCCGCAACCTGGATAGTTCGGCACGTTCGTCCTCCTGGAGTGGGCCGTCGTTCGTGCCGTTTGCCATCATGTTCCTCTCCGGAGGGAAACTGCTGCCGCACAGATGAAAACGCTGAATTCGATGGGTGGATCCGGAGTCGAGACCTCAGATCACGTCGGGATTCCATGTCGCGACAGCCCAGATGACGAATACGTCGAGCGCGATGATGGTGATCGACCACCACGGAGAGTGGGGTAGCCACAGGAAATTCGCGAGGATCGACAGCGAACAGAAGATTATCGCGCCTACCCGTGCCCACGTCGCGCCGGTGAAGAGCATGATTCCGACAGCGGTGACGAGCACGCCGAGTACGAGGTGAATCCATCCCCAGGAGGTGAGGTCGAATTGGTACGCGTATTCAGGGCCGACGACGGTCACATCGTCTTTGGATATCGCCGAGATGCCTTGGAGAATTTCGAGCACGCCGACGGTGACGAGAAGAACGGCTCCGCCCAGCGCGCTTCCTTTTGCCACACCTTGCTTGACCAGTGATTCCTCGGCCATGACCGCCCCTTGGTATCAAGTGCGAAATTGCCTGGCGTAACTCCGTATTGCGACCATTTACGGTGGTGAAGTATCCCGCCACGGGGCAAATCAAACATTCAGCGCTGGACATCCTCGCGATATTCGCTCGCCCACGAATCCGAGAGGATCTACCGTGACGGCATGGATGTGGAGGACGCAGGCATGACGCCGACGACTGCGCCGGTAACAATTCGGACGGATCGACTGGTGCTTCGTACCTACCGTCCCGGCGATCATCAGGACCTTCTCACCTTCTACGGGCGTAGCGACGTGTGCCGGTATTTGTTCAACGAACCCTGGAGCCCGGACGATGCGCGAGAGGCAGTGCAGACCAGAATGTCTCGCCGCGACCTGGCAGCGGGCGCGGTGGCTCTTGCTGTCGAATACGAGGGCCGGGTTGTCGGAAGCGTGAGTGCCTGGCTAGTCGAGGAATCGGGTTGCACAGCCGAAACCGCGCACACGGCAGAAGTCGGGTGGGCATTCTCGCCCGAGTTCGGCGGCCGAGGATTCGCGACGGAAGCTGTGACCGCTCTGATCGACCTGGTCTTCGCGACACCCCGATTGCGCCGCGTGGTCGCGCAGATGGATGCGAGAAACGAATCCTCGGCGCGACTCGCGCGGCGAATCGGGTTGCGGCGAGAGGCGCATTTTCGGCAGAACGCGTGGATCAAGAACGAGTGGACCGACACTGTGGTTTTTGCAACGCTGCGCAGTGAGTGGCCTTCAAGTCTCTGATCAGGAGGGCCGAGCTGCTACTTCGCAACCAGTTCGGTCAACTGGGGGACCAGCTCGTCAGTTGCCCATGGAACGCTCAAAACGCTGACGTACATTGTGGCGGCTGTCAGGCGATTGTCGGTGATCCACAAGTCCTTCCCGTTGGCGATAACCGGCCACCGTGCGAACAGGGTGTTGGCCAACGTGCTGTCGACTTCCGACTGATCGCTTGCCCATCCGAGATATACATCGGTGTTGATCGTGTCGAGCTTTTCCATGCTGATGCCGAACAGGAACGAGTCGCCTGCAAAGTTCTTGGCACCGTTGACCACGTCGGGAGCGACTGTGAGTCCGAGGTTTTCGACGAACTTCACGCGCGGATCGTCCGGGCCGTAGATGGCCGTTTCGGTTTCGCCTTCGCGGATGTAAGACCCGAAGGCGAACGTGACTCCATTGAATTCAGGATGGCTGGTCTTCGACTCTTCCACCGTCTTTTCGACGGACTTGATCAAATCCGCGGTTTGGGCCGGGCGCCCCAAGGCCTTGCCGACATCGGTGGCGAGGTTTTGCCACGAACTCGGCTGGTACGGCTTGGTGTCGTAGGGGAGTGTCGGGGCGATCGAGCTCAGGCGCTGATAGTCCTGCTCGGAGAAACCGGAATACGGGGCAAGAATCAGGTCGGGTGCGGCATTGAGGATCTGCTCGAACAGAAGCTCACCGCTGTCGGAGTAGTACGGCGCCGGTGTGGGCAGCGGCTGGCCCGACTTCTCGAGTTCCGCGCGCGTCCACGGGAGGAAGCCGTCGGCGTCGCCGGCCCACGAGTCCTTCTGCATTGCAATCGGAGTGACGCCGAGGGCGATGACAGTGTCGGCCGCTGCGGAATCGAGGGTGAGGATCCTGGTCGGTTCCTTGTCGATGGTGGTGCCGCCGAATGCGTGCTCGATCGTGACGGGGTATGCGCCGTCCTCGACAGCAGATGCCGACGAACTATTTTCCTGGGCGTCCGATGACGACTGCGTGCAGGCGGTCAGAGGCAGTGCGGCCGCCACCATCAGCGCAACGACAATTCGCCTCTTCCGTTGGGGACGAATTCTCTGACGGGCAGATCTGAACACGCGAAACTCCTCGGGATTGATCGGGGAAGTGCTTGCACGACTCAGCGCGGTACGCACATGAGAGCAGGCTTACCTAAGTGAATGTAGGGCGCGTGCGTGTAGCGAAGGGGCCAGCAGATGTCGACAACAGGTCAGGCTCGAGTCAGTTGACAGCGGCGAGCGCATTGCCAGGGGTGTAGCCGACCGTCTTACGAAAAGCAGCGATGAACGAGCTCGACGTCCCGTACCCGACTCGACGGCTGACGGCGTTCACACTCATCCCGGTCCCGAGCATGCCCAGTGCTGTGCTCATGCGAACCAGAGTGCGCCATTGCGCAAAACTCAGCGCAAGTTCCGCGGCAAAAATCCGGGTGACCGTGCGTCGGCTGAGGTTGAGAACGTGCGCCCACTGGTCGAGTGACCGATCGTCGGCGGGATCCGACAACACTTTGTCGACGAGTTGTCGAAGCCGGGGATCGCGGGGGATCGGTACGTCGAAGTGAGGTGCCGATGCCGGGGTGAGGAGATCGACACAGACCTGCTGTGCCCGAAGGCGTTGTTCTGCAGGCATTCCGGTATGGGCGAGGTGTATCAGCAGTACCCGGGCTGCCTCACTCAACGTCACGATGCACGGTTCGTTCCAGGCGGGAGTCCACAACTCGGGGGTGAAGAGAGTGGCGCGGAATGCGACGTGGGGATTGGCCTGACCTTCGTGGAGGACCCCGCGAGGGATCCACAGGCCGACGCCGGGCGTGACGGTCCAGAGTTGATTGTCGATGATCATGTTGACGACGCCGCGGTCGGACCAGATGAGTTCGTGCTCGGCATGAGCGTGCTGTGGCCACTGGGTGATGTGGTCGGTCTCGACGATGTACGTCGTCAGTTGGAACGGCGCCGGGACGGCGCGCGCCATCGGAGTGTGGCGGTCGGAATCCGACAGGTGGAGGCCACCGTCGATTTCACGAAGGGCAGGGATCGGCACTGCGGACTACCTCCAAAGCAAAGTTAGGTAAACCTTACACCCTGTTTGCTGGGTTCAGTGGCCCGCACCGAGTTCGATGAGAAGCACGCCTGCCGCGATAAGGCCGATCCCCACGATCATGAGCTTGGTCAGCGGTTCGCGAAAGAGAATGCGGGATGCGATTGCTGTTAGCGCCACCCCGCAAGCAGTCCAGATGCCGTACGCAACGCCGATTGTCAGGCCCGCGTCGAGTGCGAGCGTGAGGAAAGCGAAAGCGGCGAGGTACCCCACGGTGACAACCGCGAGCCATCGTTTGTCGCTGCCGTCCTGCGACGCCATCCGTAGTGACAACGTCGCGGTGACCTCGGAAATAATTGCAGCGATCAGAAATACGAAAGTCATGCCGGGTCCGCCGGCCCGCTGTCGGCAGCAACCTGGGAACCGAGTTCAACGCAGAGGACTCCGCCGATGACCAGGGCAATGCCGACGCCCATGGTGGCTGTCAGGGGGTCGCCGAAAAGGAAAGTCGCGAACACCGCGGTCAGGACAACTCCGGTTGCGCCCCAGATTCCGTATGCAACACCGAGTCTCATGCCCTCCCGCAGGACGAACGACAACGCGGTGAATGCTGCGAGATATCCGCCGACGACCACGACGTACCAGGCGGGGTGATCGAGGGCCGCGCGCAGAGACAGAGTCGCAGACACCTCGGTCAGGATCGCGGTGATCAACAGGAGCCATTTCTTCACGGTTCGGATTCTGTCAGGCTCCACCGATTCCGGTCGCGCACTACGGTTGAGACATGACGTGCGTGCTGCTCGGCGGAATCCGCCAAGGTGACATCCGCCACGATGTGTCCGGTGGCGATATAACCGCGACGCCGATTCTCGACTGGGGCCACGATGACGTGGCTCGCCTCTACGAGGACATTGCAGAAGGTGCGATCCAGTCGGCGCAGGAGTTCCTGGTGTCGGCCCATCGCAGCGTCGCTGCAAATATTCGGCCGGTGTACGGCCTCGACGACCGGCAACCCGTCTCGGTGACATTGAGCCGAGGACGCGGATCATGCAGTCAGAGACTGGCTATCGTCGAAGCGTTGGCTCGCCGCCGAGGTATCGCCACCCGAGTTCACGGTCTCGTACTTCGTGGGGAGTTCTGGTACCCGAGATTTCGGCGTCTACATGCGGTGATTCCGAAGTCAGTGCTGCTGGCGTGGCCGGAATTTCTGGTCGACGGACGCTGGCAGGACATTTCCGAGATCGTTTCACCTGCGGTGGTCTCAGCGCTCGAACCGTTCACGAACACCGGCGAGGAGACACTGTTCGACGCGATCGGACGCGCTCCGATCAGTTGGGGCAAATCAATTTCGTGCGATTGCTTGGACTTCTCCGAATTCGTCGACCGTGATCTGGGCACCTTCGAATCTCGCGACAAGCTCTTCGAGGAATTCGGACAGACGATGTCGACCCCCATCAGAATTCTCGTCGATCCGGTTTTCCGGAACTGGAGTGCATCCGGCTGACGCGCGACGCGAGGTCTAGGCTGTTCTGCATGTCTGTGCGTACCCCATTGGTCCCTGGAACCGTCTCTCCCGTCCTCGCTGTGCCCTCAAAGATCGAGCGGCCCGAGTACGCGTGGAAGCCGACCGCCAAAGAGGGCAACGAGCCCTGGGTTCAGACGCCGGAGACGATCGAGGCGATGCGCATCGCCAGCAAGATCGCTGCCGGCGCGCTGCAGGAAGCCGGCAAGGCTGTCGCTCCCGGTGTCACGACCGACGAGCTCGACCGCATCGCACACGAGTTCATGCTCGACCACGGCGCATACCCGTCGACGTTGGGCTACAAGAGCTTTCCGAAGTCGTGCTGCACGTCTCTCAACGAGGTGATCTGCCACGGAATCCCCGACTCGACCGTGATCCAGGACGGAGACATAGTCAATATCGACGTCACCGCATACATCAACGGAGTGCACGGGGACACCAATGCGACGTTCCTCGCCGGTGACGTGTCCGAAGAGAACCGCTTGCTCGTCGAGCGCACACACGAGGCAACGATGCGGGCCATCAAAGCCGTCAAGCCCGGCCGCGCGCTCAACGTGATCGGACGCGTCATCGAGTCCTACGCCCATCGGTTCGGGTACGGCGTCGTCCGGGACTTCACCGGACACGGAATCGGCGAGACCTTCCACAACGGCCTCGTGATCCTGCACTACGACGAGCCCGCGGTCGAGACGATCATCGAACCGGGCATGGTCTTCACGATCGAACCGATGATCAACCTCGGTGGTATCGACTACGAGATCTGGGAGGACGGCTGGACCGTCGTCACCAAGGACCGTAAGTGGACGGCGCAGTTCGAGCACACCTTGGTGGTCACCGAGACCGGTGCAGAGATTCTCACCCTGCCTTGAGTTCGGCGATGCGCGGCGCTCTGCTGGTAGCCGGCACTACTTCCGACGCAGGCAAGAGCGTTCTGGTAGCCGGATTGTGTCGCATGTTGGCGCGTCGAGGCGTCCGAGTGGCGCCGTTCAAGGCGCAGAACATGTCGAACAACTCCGTGGTCACGCTCGACGGCGGAGAGATCGGCCGTGCGCAGGCACTTCAGGCGCGGGCATGCGGTCTGGAGCCGAGTGTTCGATTCAATCCCGTGCTGCTCAAGCCGGGGAGTGATCGCACTTCGCAACTGGTCGTTCGGGGCAAGGCGATGACCACGGTGGGTGCTCGCGATTACATGCAGCATCGGCAGTGGCTTCGCGCCGTCGTGGCCGAAGATCTCGAATCGCTTCGATCCGAGTTCGACGTCGTGATCTGTGAAGGCGCCGGTTCACCGGCCGAAATCAACTTGCGCGCAACGGATCTTGCCAACATGGGATTGGCTGAGGCTGCGCAGATTCCGGTCGTCGTCGTCGGTGACATCGATCGCGGCGGCGTCCTGGCCCATCTGTTCGGGACCGTTGCTGTGCTCTCGCCGAGCGACCAGGCATTGATCGCGGGATTTGTGATCAACAAATTCCGCGGTGACGTTGCACTGTTGGAACCTGGACTGGATCAACTGCGCAGCCTCACCGGTCGACCCACTCTCGGAGTGATCCCGTTTGCCGACGATCTTTGGCTCGACGCCGAGGATTCGCTTGGCGTCACCGGCAACGCCCCGGTAGGGCGCCCTGGCCCACCCGTCGGTTCGGCCTGGCTCACCGTTGCTGCGGTTCGGCTCCCGCGCATCTCCAACTCGACGGATGTCGAGGCGCTGGCATGTGAACCGGGCGTGGCAGTTTCGTGGGTGACCGATCCGTCGCGGATCCGCGACGCAGACCTCGTGGTGATCCCCGGTAGTAAGTCCACCGTGAGTGACCTCGAGTGGTTGCGGAGTACCGGCCTGGCTGACGAGATCATCGCCCGAGCGGGCCGCGGGCAGGCGGTGCTGGGAGTCTGCGGCGGATACCAGATGCTGGGTAATTCGATCGTCGACGAGGTCGAATCAGGATCAGGGATCACCGCAGGACTCGGTCTGCTGGACCTCGACATCGAATTCGCTTCGGACAAAGTGCTGGCGCAGGTAACCGGTTCCGCCGACGGTATCTCGGTGTCGGGGTACGAGATTCATCACGGACGCGTCGTGCACAACGGGGACCGTCCATTGCTGGCGGACTCGGGCGGTGTGCCGGAAGGCAGTGTGCGAGGGTCTGTTCGAGGGACACACTGGCATGGTCTCCTGGAAAGTGACGACTTTCGGCGCAGCCTGCTGCGTGAGATCGCGGTTCCCGGTTTTGTTGCTGCACCCGACACCTCGGTTGCCGCGGTGCGAGAACAACAACTCGACCTTCTCGCTGATCTCGTCGAGCAGCACCTCGATCAGGATCTACTCGAGAAACTGATCAACGGTGGGGCGCCGATCGGGCTTCCCGTCATTGCCTCCGCACTCGAAGCCTGAGAGCGCTCCCGCGGGCGTCGACGTGGACGCGGTAGAATAGCCAGGCCTCACTCCCGCGACGGCTCCCTAGTAGGAGTGTGCGCGGTGACAGATCAATTCGACGGCTTGCTTACCGACTTCAGTGACGAGGTGCTGGTCGACTCGGCAATGCTCGGCGATCATGCGGCCTTCGACGTCATCGTTCGCCGATACGGCCCGCACTTGTATCGATTTGCCCGTCGACTCGTCACCAGTGAGAGTGACGTCGACGACATCGTCCAGGAAACCTGCGTTGCCGCCTGGCGCCAACTTCCGGGGTTTCAGCGGCGCTCGAGCATCAAGACCTGGTTGTTCGCGATCTGCTCTCGCAAGATCGCGGATGTCCATCGAAAAGTCGGCTCCTGCGCCGCCGATGTGGACGGACTTCGGGACGAAGTCGATACTCGATTGCGCGATCCGAGCGAGGAAGTATGCGGCACAGCATTTCTCGACGCTCTTGAAGCCGAACTCGATCGTCTACCGCTGCGTCAGCGCGCCGCCTGGGTCTTGCGGGAAGTGGAGGGCATGACGTATCCACAGATCGCAGTTGTCCTGGAACTGAGTCCGGACGCGGTTCGTGGCCAACACACTCGGGCGAGGCGGAATCTGGGTCTCGCGCTCGACCGATGGCGATGACGACTCGGCGGTTTGCCGGGTTCTGTCACCGAACTCACTCTCCTGACGGCCCGGGTAGCTGGAAGAATGCTTCGTCGTGGATACCGCTTTCGACCCCAGAGGCTTCGACCCGAGAACCGAGGATTCGGTGCCGTCGGTAATGCCGGACGATGCGACGGCAACGGGTGCTGACGTCGCCGTCGAGGCTGCGGAAACTCGGCTGACTGCAAGCGCGGTCCGGGAGTTGCTGGCAGCGCTCGGAGGAAGTATCGGCGACGAGGACGAACTCGTGGTTTTGCTCCAGCGCGCCGTCGAAATCGCGAACGACGCCATCGAGGGCGCCGACAGCATCGGCGTCACCATCGATCTGGCCGGGCAGACCTACACCGCCGTTCATACCGATTCGCGGACTCTGCGTGTCGACATCGAGCAGTACGACGCCGGCGACGGACCATGTCTGCACGCCGCTCGAACCGGTGAAACCGTTGTCGTCGATGCCGAGACCAGCGCGGAACGCTGGCCGCGGTTCGCGGCGGCGGCGAAGGACGAAGGGATCAAGTCCTTTCTCGCGGCGCCGCTCTTCACGCCGGATCAGCGACTGGGTTCGTTCAACCTGTACGGACGCGCCTCAGCGGCATTCGACCGGGTCGACGCGGATGTCATGGAGATTCTCACGACAACGGTCTCACGCGCGATCGGCGACTTCTCTCGTTTCAAGTCCGCCAAGGCGGTGGCTGATGCCTTGCAACGTGCGCTCGAGACCCGGGCGCCGATCGAACAGGCCAAAGGCATGCTGATGGCCATCCATCGGATCGACGCCGACACCGCATTTCACATGCTGCGCAAGCAGTCTCAGACGACGAATACCCGGTTGCGCGACGTGGCAGCCGAGATCGTCGAGACGTATTCGGCGCCGCCTACCGCTGTCTAGTTCGAGGGGGACCGACGTACAGCCTCGAGCGCGACGACGACGCTCGCGGCGACAACCACGTGCATCAGCGCGAGCATGACCGTGCTGGCGGCGTCGAAGTCTGCGGCAATGGTCAGAGCGATGGTGCCGAGCGCCACGACTGCCCCCACGATCTGGGCGATGCGGATGATCGGCTCCCACTTCAGTGAGATCAACATTGCGACCGACAAACCGACCAGCAGTGGCACCACCGTCAATGTGATGACCCCACCAGGCGCGACGCTCGCCGGCTTTCCCTGATCTGTCATCTCGAAGGATCCGCCCAATGCGAGGCCGATCAACCACAGGATCAGATTGACGACGAGAGCAATTATCGTGGCGCCGAGTACGGCGCGTGGCTTGGTGACGTGGAGGTTGTGTGCGGTTGACGCGATTGCAGACATGGTGTTCTCCCGGCTCGATGCGATGGTCTTGTGACGTCGCTCTGGTGAATAGACCCGCCGGCGGGCAGAAACTCATCGCTGAGGTTGACTATTGCCCGTCGACGACGGGCACTGCGGTGCCGGTGACCGAGATACCGCCGTCGACTGGGATGTCGACCTCGAGCACACTGGGACGCCCGACGTGTCGGCCCTGGTGGATGGTGATCCGCCGCGGAGTGGCCGCGGGTTCGAGTTTGCGCAGGTAACCGCCGGTCGACGCCGCTGCGGACCCGGTTGCAGGATCCTCGACGATGTTTCCCACCGGAAACAGATTTCGGGCTTCGAAGGTGTTGTCGTCGAGGGGGTGCAGGATTGTCACCGTGCCGGCCCACCCCTGCGCGTCCATCAGGGTTCTCATCGCTACGGGATCGAAGGTGAACTCGTCGAATGTCGACTGATCACGAAGTACGACGATCGGGTGAGTGTTGCCGGCGTACGAAAGCATTGCGGGATACCGCGCGTCGAGCGCAGACGAATCGACGCCGATGAGCCCGAGCAGCGCTGTCAGCACAGCATGATCGATCGGCGAGACCGACGGTTCGACGCTGATGAAGGTCGCGGTCGACCTTCCGTCCTCGTCGGTCGCCGTGTCGATGGATACCGGTCCGATCGGTGTTTCGAATGTGAAGGTTCCGTCGCCGTCTCGCTCGGTGAGAGCGATGGCCGTCGCAATAGTGGCATGACCGCAGAACGGTACTTCGGCGATAGGGGAGAAGTACCGGATCCGGCTGTGGCGCGGGTTGCCTCCGAGTTCCGGTTCGATGAGGAACGCCGTCTCGGCATACCCGACTTCGGCTGCAACGGATTGTAATTCGGGGTCGTCGAGTCCGCGGGCGTCGAGCAGCACGCCGGCGGGATTACCGCCGGCCGGATCCGAACTGAACGCAGTCAGTCGGAGGATGTCGTGAGAAGTTGCCATGTCGACCATCTTTGTCCGCTGTCGTCCATCGGGGGAAGAGACATCGCGCGATTGCGGTCCGCGATCTTCGAACTGGACTGCCTCCGGAACAAACCGGCCGCACGGCGTCGTTGGTGCAGATATGAGCAATGACACAGACACCGCCGAAGCGTTGTTCGCACTCGTGGCCCAGGGAAAACAAGGCGTGCTGGCAACCGTCAAGCGTGACGGCCGCCCACAGTTGTCCAACATCATTTACCGCTGGGACGTCGAGTCGAAGACGGCTTCCGTGTCCATCACAGCCGATCGCGCCAAGAGTAAAAATGCGATCCGCGATCCGCGGGTTTCCCTTCACGTCAGCGCGCCCGACTTCTGGAGCTACGCCGTGATCGAAGGACTTGCCGTGGTGACACCCGTCGCGGCCGATCCTCACGACGAAGTGTCTGACGCACTGGTCGAGCTGTACCGGGACATCAGCGGCCAGGAGCATCCTGATTGGGAGGAGTACCGCGAAGCAATGGTTGCGGAGCGTCGACAGATCCTCACGGTGCGCGCTGATCACATCTACGGAATGACGAGGCTCCCCAAGCCGTCCGGTACCTAGCCCCGCGCCCCACTCGAGTTCGGCCCACCCCCCACCTCGAGCGAACGGTACGTCCGTCGCCTCAGATGCGCCGAAAGCCACTTTCGCTCAGGGGAGAGGCGGTGCAGAGCGAACAAATCGGACTCGCCGGCGGTGGTGAGAATGTATGAGTGGTCATACTTCTGTCGACTCCAGGGTCCTCCACAGTGTGGATCGCGTACCGTTTCCAGACATGGAATTGACTCGAGTAGCGGTGGGCAGTGGTTCGTGCACCGTTCGGATCGACGGGCCGGTCAGCAAGCATGCGGTACTCCTGCTCCCCGGCAAGGGCGACCCCGTCGACTTGTACGACGATGTGTGTGAGCGACTGCACCATTCGGATTTGCGGACCGTCGCGGTGGAATCGATCGAGAATCTCGACGAGACCTCGGCTGTGGTACTTCTGGACGAGTTGAACATCGCCTGGGTGAACCTGGTCGGTCACCGGGAGGGCGCCGATCTCGCGTGGCTGTTGGCTGCACGTCAGTTCGGCCGCTTCGCGAGTTTGATCGCCGTGGACCGTGGACATCCGTCGGCGAGCGATATTGCCGGCGTACCGCCGGTCGAGGTTCCGACCACCGTCGTTGTGGGCAGTGGAGGTCGGGCCATCGCCGACGCCAGCGGTCGTTTCGTGTATTCCGACTTCCGTGTGACGGAACTTCCGGGTGTCGACGACGTCGTCAAGTCGGCACCGGCCGAACTCGCAACCGAGATCGTGCTGCGTACCAGCCCCTGGTGAAACTCTGACCTACGAAAAGGCGGGCACTCCCACTGTGCGGAGTGCCCGCCTTTTCGGCGTCATTAGGGCTGCGGGGCTCAGATGTCGAGGCCGAGCAGCGCGTTCTCGACCACTTCGGCCAGGGCCGGGTGGATCCAGTACTGGCCACGCGCCATGTCCTGAGCTGACAAACCGAAGCTCATCGCCTGGATGAGGGGCTGGATGACGGTCGGAGCCTGAGTGCCCATGACGTGGGCACCGAGGATGCGTCCGGTGCCGCGCTCGGCGATCACCTTGCAGATGCCTTCCTGATCCTCCATCGCCCAGCCGTACGCGACGTCGCCGTATGCCTGCACCTTGACGGTGATGTCGAGTCCGGCGTCGCGAGCCTGCTTCTCCGTCATTCCGACGTCGGCGATCTGCGGGTCGGTGAACACGGCTGCCGGCACGAAGCGGTGATCGGTGCTGCGAAGCCCGGACGTGTCCTTCCAAGCGTCCTGGAGCAGGTTGTGCTGAACAACGCGCGCTTCATGGTTGGCGACGTGCTTGAGCTGGTACGGCGACGAGACGTCACCGAGTGCGAAGACGCCCTCGGCGGTGGTGCGTTGGTATTCGTCGACCACGATCGAGCCCTTGTCGTCGAGTTCGACGCCGGCCTTGTCGAGACCGAGTAGATCGCCGTTGGGCTGGCGGCCCACTGCTACGAGAAGGACGTCACCGGAAACGACTGTGCCGTTTGCCAGTTCGACGGCGATGTTGTCGCCGTCGCCGCGTACCGACGTGAGGGGGGAGCTCAGATGGACGTCCCACTTCTGTTCGGCCAACTCGGTGAAACGCTCGGAGATCTCGTCGTCGAGGTGCCGCAGCAGTCTCTGGCTGCGACCGATGATCGACACGCGAGAACCCAACGCGGAGAACACGTGTGCGAACTCGGTGGCGATGAATCCGGAGCCGACGATCACCAGGTGCTCGGGAAGTTCGGGCAGTCGCATGATGTCTTCGTTGGTGTAGTACTTCACACCACTCGACGCGATCTCGTCCGGGATGATCGGACGCGAACCGGCTGCGATGACCACCTGGTCGGCGGTGATCGTCTCGCCGGTTCCGGTGTCGATCGTCTTGTCGCCGGTGAACGTGGCGTGGCCGCGGTAGACGGTGGTGTTGGGACTGTCTTCGCTGCGGTACCGCTCACCACCTGCAGAAATGGGATCGATGCGGCCGAAGACGCGCTTGACGATGTCGGACCAACGGACGCCGTCGAGCGTGGCGTCGACGCCGTACTTCTCGGCAGTGGTGATGGTGCGTGCCACCTCGGCGGCGTAGACGAACATCTTGGTCGGGATACACCCGACATTGAGACACGTTCCGCCGAAGGTGCCCTCTTCGAGGATTGCGATCTTCTTGCCGTCGAACCGCTCGTCGGGCAGCGAGTTTCCGGATCCGCTGCCGATGATTGCAAGGTCGTAGTGCGTCACTGCGCGATCTCCTGTGTGTTGCTTGCTGTGCTTGCCGAACTTTCTGCGGCCTGAGTGAGGTGGCCGTCGAGCCACTCCAACCACAGGTCGAGTTCGGAAAAGGCTGTGGCCAAGGGCTTCTCGGTCGAAAGAAACACGTCGTGACGGGCGCCGTCGATCGGGACGATGGTGGTGCGATCGCCGAGGCAACCCGCCCAGCGTGCGATCTGTTTGACGTCGAGAACGGAATCGGCGAGGTCGACGCTCGGGTTGTACGCCTTGGCGAACTGCGACTTCTTCGAGCGCAGAATCAGCGCAGGCACTCCGATGTCGAGGCCGCGGTGAAGTTTCGCGTGACCCGCTCGGACGGCCCGCATCCAGCCGAAGGTGACGGGGCAGCCGGCCAGAGGCTTCCAGTCGAGGTTGTAGTCCCACACTCCGTTTGCCGAAACATGAAGGCTGGAACCGTAAGTCGGTAGTCCGGTTCCCGGGATCACCGTCTTCGCCGATACCCGTCCGAGGGCGTCGATCGCGGTGGTTCCCACGTTACGAACCACCGAGGGGCCCTGAAGATCGAACCAGGGACTGTTGAGCACCAGCCCGCAGATTCCGGCGCCGTCGCTGCCACCGGGCTTGCGCTGCAAACGGTTCAGCCACAGCGGAACGATCAGACCTCCGGTCGAGTGCGCCATGAGCAGCACCTCGCTCCCGTCGGTCTCGCTGCGGACGATGCGCAGCGCCTCGTTCAGTTCGGCGTCGTAGAGCGCAAGGTCGGAGACGTAGTGCGCCGTGTGTCCCGGCTTGAGGGATCGCCCGCACTTGCGCAGGTCGAGTGCGAAGAATGCGTAGCCCTGCTCGGCAAAATGCTCGGCCAGGTGCTTCTGGAAGAAGTAATCGGTGAATCCGTGCACGTACAAGACGGCACGACGTGTCTTCACCGCCTCCTTCCGCGGTTGGTAGCGGACCAGTGTTGCGTCCACCTCGCCTTCGCCGTCCGGATCCGTTCCGAGCGGGATCGTCAGCTGCTGATATCCGTCACCGAGGACGTCTGGAACCCAAGTAGTCACAAATCACAATCTAATCGTCGTTTCGGGTGCGCGTTGTAGAGCACAATTGGGGGTGGTGAACCGCGCGAGTACGCACGGGTAACCTATTCGGCGTAACACAGCAGGCGGATGCGCGCACGGCTAATGACAAGGAAGTCGATTCTCCAGTGTCGAATCAGAACGCGGTAGAGACGAAGACGGATGTAGTGCTCGTGGGCGCAGGCATCATGAGCGCCACGCTGGGTGCATTGCTGCGCCAGCTGCAGCCCGATTGGTCGATCTCGACCTTCGAGCGGCTCGATGCCGTCGCAGCCGAGAGCAGCGACCCCTGGAACAACGCGGGAACCGGTCACTCCGCCCTGTGTGAGCTCAATTACACCCCGGAGAACTCCGACGGTACGGTCGACATCAAGAAGGCCGTCAACGTCAACGAGCAGTTCCAGGTGTCCCGCCAGTTCTGGGCACACGCGGTCGAGCAGGGCGTCCTGACTCAGCCCAAGGAATTCATCAATCCCATCCCACACGTGAGCTTCGTTCACGGTGAGGCCAACGCCAAGTACCTGCGTGCTCGCTACGACGCACTTGCCGGCCACACGCTCTTCCGCGGCATGGAGTACATCGACGATCCGGCCGAGTTCAGCGAGCGTTTGCCGCTCATGGCCAAGGGACGCGACTTCTCCGATCCCATCGCCCTGAACTGGAGCCAGGACGGCACCGACGTCGATTTCGGAGCGCTCACCAAGCAGCTCATCGGCTACATCGGTAAGACCGGCGGCAAGATGTACTTCGGCCACGAGGTCACCAACCTGACCCAGAACTCGGACAAGTCCTGGACCGTCAAGGTCACCAACCGTCGCACCGGTGAAAAGCGCACCGTTCGCTCGCGCTTCGTGTTCGTCGGTGCCGGTGGCGGCGCCCTGCACCTGCTGCAGAAGTCCGGCATCAAGGAAGCCAAGGGCTTCGGTGGCTTCCCGGTCAGCGGTGCTTTCCTGCGATGCACAAACCCCGAACTCATCGACCAGCACAGCGCCAAGGTCTACGGCAAGGCTGCCGTCGGCGCCCCGCCCATGTCGGTGCCGCACCTCGACACCCGTGTCATCGGCAACAAGCCGGGTCTGCTGTTCGGCCCATACGCCGGATGGTCGCCGAAGTTCCTCAAGCAGGGTCGCGTCACGGACCTGCCCGGCTCGGTCAAGCCGAACAACATCCTCTCGATGCTCGGCGTCGGCGTCAGCGAGCTCGGCCTGGTCAAGTACCTGGTCAGCGAACTCGCCAAGAACGAAGCCGGTCGCATCTGGGATCTGCGTGAATTCGCGCCCAAGGCGCAGGCTCAGGACTGGGAGCTCATCACCGCGGGCCAGCGCGTCCAGGTGATCCGCCGTGCCAAGGGCAAGGGCGGCGTCCTCGAATTCGGTACCGCTGTGGTCGCCGCTGAGGACGGCTCCATCGCCGGCCTGCTCGGCGCTTCGCCCGGTGCGTCCACGGCCGTCCCGGCGATGCTGGACGTACTCGAGCGCTGCTTCCCGACCGAGTTCCAGGGTTGGAAGGGCAAGCTTCGCGAGATGGTTCCGTCCATCGGCGTCAAACTCACCGACAACGAAGGCCTGTTCAACCAGGTCTGGGATTGGTCCTCGAAGGTTCTCGAGCTCGATTCCGCTGGTGCTTCCGAATCGGCTCCGGTCGCGGATACCGTCGCGACTGTGTGATAGTCCAACCCATGACGGCAACAGCAGCTTTGAAGCGTTCATGGGCACTCGACCTCGACAACAAGACGTTCTACGAGTTGTTGAAGCTTCGAGTGGAGGTCTTTGTCGTCGAGCAGGCCTGCCCGTATCCCGAGTTGGACGGGCGGGACCTGCTGACGGAAACACGCCACTTCTGGCTCGAGCAGGACGGCCAGGTGGTGTGCACACTCCGTCTGCTCGAAGAGCACGACGACGGAAACAAGAGCTTCCGAATCGGACGCCTCTGCACGTCGCGTCAGGCTCGCGGCCAGGGCCACACGACCCGCCTCCTGCAGGCCGCACTTGCCGAGGTCGGCGAAGCGCCGTGTCGGATCAACGCCCAGACCTACCTGGTCGAGATGTACGCCAAGCACGGATTCAAGGCTGACGGCGAAGAGTTCATCGAAGACGGCATCCCGCACACCCCGATGCGCCGTGGCGGGGGAGAGCCTTTCGTGGCTGTCAGCTAGTTTGTCGGAGATTTGACCCTGGTCGGCTCGTGGAAAAGCGAGCCGACTAGGGTTTTTTCGATACCGAATGTTCGCGGGGAAGTCCTGTTCGATCCAGGCGCGGTCCCGCCACTGTGAAAGATCTCTCCTCTACCGACTGACCGGGAGATCTCAGCCAGGTTGCCGCGACATTCGAGTGCAGCCAAATTCTCGGCGAGGAAACCGAGAGGTGGAGGGATATCGACGTGCGAAGTGAAGAAGATCGACCAGTGGCGGGCTTCCCGTTCAGTGCTGTGGTCGGCCAGGATCAATTGCGGTTGGCGCTGATTCTGTGTGCTGTGCATCCGGGGATCGGTGGAGTCCTGGTCCGCGGTGAGAAGGGAACTGCCAAGTCGACGGTCGTGCGCGCGCTGACTGCGCTGCTGCCCGCGGTCGACGACGCCGGAACGACACGACCGGCCCGCTTGGTGGAACTGCCCGTCGGCGCCACCGAGGACCGAGTGATCGGGTCCATCGACCTCGAGAAGGTTCTCCGCGACGGTGAGCGCGCTTTCCAACCTGGACTGCTCGCCGCCGCTCACCAGGGAGTTCTGTACGTCGACGAGGTGAATCTGCTTCACGACCACCTGGTCGACGTGCTTCTCGACGCCGCGGCGATGGGTCGCGTTCACATCGAGCGTGACGGAATCTCCCATTCGCACCCGGCCAAATTCGTACTCGTCGGCACGATGAATCCCGAAGAGGGAGAACTGCGTCCACAGTTGTTGGACCGTTTCGGACTGGCGGTCGATGTCGCAGCTTCCCGCGACGTCGACGTACGCATGGAAGTGGTGCGTCGCCGGCTCGACTACGAGCGCGACCCCGAGGCGTTTGTCGCTCGGTACGAATCCGCCGATGAGGAGCTCGCGGCCGAAATCCTCACGGCGCGTGAGAAACTGGACTCGGTCGAGCTGAGCAACCGCGAGCTGCGTCGTATCGCCTCACTGTGTGCGTCGTTCGACGTCGACGGTATGCGCGCGGACCTGGTGCTGGCGCGCACCGCGACCGCCCACGCTGCCTGGCGAGGCGACAGTGAGGTCACTGCGGAGGACGTGCGAGTGGCTGCGGAACTGACGCTGCCGCATCGCCGCCGCCGCGATCCGTTCGACGAGCCCGGCTTGGATCAGCAGCAGTTGGACGATGCACTCGAGCAGGCCGATCAGGACGCCCAGTCGCAGGTAGAGGACGACGCGCGCGACGGAGAGCCCGAACCTCCCGAGAATCCCGAAGACCGTGGCCCTGACGAAGACCGTGGCCAGGAAGATGGTGGCCCCGAAGACGGCGGTCCTGAAGACGAGGGTCCGGACGACGACGGCCCGGAAGACCCTGACGGACCTGGTGGGGGAGTACGCGCTACCGATCGCCCCTCGGCGCCACCGGCCGGCGAATTCAAGGCCAAGCTCCTCGAGGTTCCTGGTGTCGGCGAAGGTGCACCGGGACGCCGCTCGCGGTCCATGTCGTCCCGTGGACGAGTCGTGCGGTCCACGCGGGAACGTGGCCACGGATTGCATCTGACGAGCACGGTCTTCGCCGCAGCCGAGTCTCAAGTTGCGCGTGGCCGCACTGCTGGACGGCTGCGGCTGGCACCTGCTGATCTCCGCGGCGCGATTCGTGAAGGGCGAGAAGGCAATCTGATCGTCTTCGTTGTCGACGCGTCGGGGTCGATGGCAGCACGCGACCGCCTCTCCGCGGTCACCGGTGCGGTTGTCTCGTTGCTCCGCGACGCCTATCAGCGCCGCGACAAGGTCGCCGTCATCACTGTCCGTGGTCGTGAAGCAGAGCTCGTACTGCCGCCGACCTCTTCGGTGGACATCGCCGTCCGTCGCCTGCAGTCGATGCGTACCGGCGGCAAATCCCCACTCGCAGAGGGATTCCTGCGTGCTCGCGAAGTGGTTCTGCGTGAACGACTTCGTGACCCGCAGCGCCGCGCCCTTGTCGTCACGCTCACCGACGGCCGGGCTACCGGAGGCAAGGACGCGCTGCACCGCGCCCGCGTCGCCGCGCATCTTCTTGCCGACGCGTCCGTCGCTTCCATCGTCGTCGACTGCGAGACCGGCCTCGTGCGTCTGGGGCTGGCAGCCGAGTTGGCCCGAGAACTACGTGGCGGTTACGTCCGCCTTGCCGAATTGTCAGCGCAGCAGGTCGCGGGTGTCGTCCGCGCCGCAGCCTAGATCCCAGCTCAGGAGTTCACGATGCCCAAGGGTGTTCCCGAGACAGTTCCCGACGACGGTCTGACCACGCGTCAGCGTCGTAACGCGCCGGTACTTGCCGTGCACACCGGCCCGGGAAAGGGTAAGTCCACCGCCGCTTTCGGCATGGCGCTGCGTGCCTGGAATCAGGGGTTCGACATCGGCGTGTTCCAGTTCGTGAAGAGCGCCAAGTGGAAGGTCGGCGAGGAAGCCGCGTTCCGCGCGCTCGGAAACCTGCATGACGAAACCGGCGTCGGTGGGCCGGTGCAGTGGCACAAGATGGGCGAAGGTTGGTCATGGACACGCAAGGCCGGTAGCGAGGAAGATCATGCTGCTGCCGCTGCGGAGGGTTGGCAGGAGATCGCGAGAAGGCTTGCAGGCGAGGAGCATCGATTCTATGTCCTCGACGAGTTCACGTACCCGCTCAAGTGGGGTTGGGTGGACGTGGACGAGGTAGTGCAGACACTGCGCGATCGCCCAGGCAACCAGCATGTCGTCATCACGGGGCGTGACGCCCCGCAGGCGCTGATCGACGCCGCCGACCTCGTGACCGAGATGACGAAGATCAAGCACCCGATGGATGCCGGCCGAAAGGGTCAACGGGGCATCGAATGGTAAGTCCTTCCACTCCGGCCGTGGTGATCGCCGCTCCTGCCTCGGGTAGCGGAAAGACCACGGTGGCAACGGGATTGATCGGTGCGCTGCGACGGTCCGGTTGCAGCGTTGCACCCTTCAAGGTGGGGCCGGACTACATCGACCCGGGTTATCACGGACTCGCGGCAGGGCGGCCCGGACGCAACCTCGACACTGTTCTGGTCGGCCCGGATCGCATCGGACCGCTCTACCGGCATGGAACCGCCGGCTGTGACATCGCCGTGGTCGAAGGCGTCATGGGTCTGTTCGATGGAAAGATCGACGAGGCCAACTCGCAGCCGTCGGCGGAGGGATCGACGGCGCAGGTCGCGTCGATCCTCGGTTCGCCGGTAGTCCTCGTGATCGACGCCCGTGGGCACAGTCAGAGTCTGGCCGCCGTACTCCACGGCTTCGCGACCTACGACGCAGGTGTGCGCATCGGCGGCGTCATTCTCAATCGCGTCGGGAGCGCTCGTCACGAGCAGGTGTTGCGTCATGCGTGCGACAAGGTCGGCGTCGCAGTGCTCGGAGTTGTGCCACGGTTGACGGAACTAGAAGTTCCCTCCCGGCACCTCGGTCTGATTCCGGCGGCCGAGCACGGCGCCGCCGCTGTGGCCGCAGTGGACGCGATGTCCGACTTGATTGCCTCGCACGTCGAACTGGATGCTGTTCGTGCACTGGCCGCCTCGAACGTGGGTGCAGCTGCATGGGATCCGGTTGCCGAGGTCGGCGCACATGCCGAGTCTCGTCCCGTGGTGGCCATGGCGGGCGGCCCTGCCTTCACCTTCGGCTATGCCGAGCACCGTGAACTCCTGACTGCTGCCGGCGCGGACGTGCAGGTGTTCGACCCGTTGCGGGACGAGCTTCCCGCGGGAACTGCTGCTCTTGTCCTTCCTGGCGGGTTCCCGGAAGAGCATGCGGTGGACCTCGCGGCCAATACCGTTCTGCTGCAGCAGGTTCGTGACCTGGCGGACGGCGGTGCGCCGATCCACGCCGAGTGTGCCGGTCTGCTCTACCTCGCTCGCAGCTTGGACGGTCACAGCATGGCCGGTGTTGTCGGGGTGGATGCCACATTCGGGAAACGCCTGACCCTCGGGTACCGCGAAGCAGTGGCGATCAGCGACTCCACCCTCTTCGACGCAGGCTCCCGCGTCACCGGTCACGAGTTCCACCGAACGTCTCTCGTCTCGGCAGACGCGGACGGTTGCGGAAGTGCGTGGGGGTGGCGGCCCTGGGACGGCGGCAGTGTCCGCGAAGGATTTGTTCGCGGCGGCGTCCACGCGTCGTATCTCCACACTCATCCGGTGGGGCAGCCCCAATCGATCGCGAAGTTCGTCGATGCCGCACGGGGATGACCTCTGTATAGGCGTTGGATTCACGACGAGCGCCACCGCGAAGGACATCGTCGCTGCGGTGAACGCCGTACTGCAGGAGCGAGCGAGGATCGTGGTCCTCGCCACTGCGACCGGCAAGGCGGCGTCTGCAGCTCTGCTCGCTGCCGCCGATGAACTGAACGTCCCGATTGTGAGTTTCGACCCGGACGTACTTGGGCGAGTTCAGGTTCCGTCACCGTCGACTCGCGTCGAGCACGCGATCGGGACGGCAAGCGTCGCGGAAGCGGCGGCGATCCTTGCCTCCGGGGGCGGCCCGCTCCTAGTGGCCAAGACTGCCAGGGATGGAGTGACCGTGGCGGCGGCCCGTAAAGTTCCCTCCAGCTTGACCAATTCTGACGACGAAACGGAGTGCGAGTGAGCGAGTCCACCGCAGACGAGACCAACTACTTGGTCGGCCTCAACCTGACCGATCGACGCGTGGTCGTGTTCGGTGGCGGCACTGTGGCTCAGCGCCGACTCGGACTGCTGGTCGCCTCTGGTGCCCGTGTTCACGTCATCAGTCGCGCGTTCACTCCAGCCGTCGAAGGTATGGCCACGGCCGGGCAGATCACGGTCGAAGAGCGCCCGTACGCCGACGGCGACCTCGAAGGTGCGTGGTATGCCATCGCCTCGACCGACGAGCCGGAAACCAATGCGGCGATCGTCGCCGAAGCGGAGCGTCGCCACATCTTCTGCGTGCGCGCCGACAACGCGAAGCACGGCACCGCGGTAACTCCCGCCAGCGCCGAGTACGACGGTATGAGTATCGGAATTCTTGCCGGCGGCGATCACCGTCGTTCGGCAGCAGTCCGCACCGCGGTCGTCGAAGGTCTTCAGTCGGGCGTGCTCGCCGATACGGCCGAGCCGGCCGCTGCGGGCGTTGCTCTCGTCGGTGGTGGCCCCGGTGACCCCGACCTGATCACCGTGCGCGGACGCCGTTTGCTCGCACGCGCTGACGTCGTCGTGGCCGACCGATTGGCTCCTCCGGAGTTGCTCGCCGAACTGGGTCCCGACGTCGAGGTGATCGACGCCGCGAAGATCCCGTACGGCCGTGCCATGGCTCAGGAGGCCATCAACGCCGCGCTGATCGACAACGCGAAGGCAGGCAAGTTCGTGGTCCGCCTCAAGGGCGGGGACCCGTACGTCTTCGGGCGGGGATACGAAGAACTCGAAGCGTGTGCCGCTGCCGGCGTTCCGGTGACCGTAGTGCCCGGAATCACGAGCGCGATCTCGGTCCCGTCGGCCGCAGGCATCCCGGTGACCCACCGCGGTGTCACCCACGAGTTCGTCGTCGTCAGTGGGCACGTGGCTCCGGATCATCCGGATTCGCTGGTCGACTGGTCGGCACTGGCCAAGTTGCGCGGCACGATCGTGCTGCTCATGGCGGTCGAGCGCATCGATCAGTTCGCGAAGGCGCTCGTCGACGGTGGACGCCCGTCAACAACGCCGGTCACCGTGATCCAAGAGGGCACTCTGCGCACTCAGCGTGAACTTCGGGCCGATCTGGCGACCGTTGCTCAGCGCGTCAAAGACGAGGAGATCAAGCCTCCGGCGATCATCGTGATCGGGCCGGTCGCGGGCTTTTCCGTCGACGCTGGGTAACGTGAAGTCTTGTGTCTGATTCCCCAACATCTGAAACCGCTTCGGCGAATGCCCCGGTAGCCACTCGAGTCATCGGGCTCGCCATCATCGTCCTGAGTGGTTTGCAGATGATGGTGGTGCTCGACGGCACTGTCGCGAACCTCGCGCTGGCGCCGTTGCAGTCTGATCTCGGATTGAGCGACAGTGGCCGTAATTGGGTGCTGACCTCCTACGCGCTGGCGTATGGAGGTCTCATGCTCCTCGGTGGTCGCCTCGGTGACGCGTACGGGCGCAAGAAGATGTTCATCGCGGGAGTCTCGCTGTTCACGGTGGCGTCGTTGCTCTGTGGCCTCGCCCTGAACGAGGGCATGTTGATCGCAGCGCGGGCGCTTCAAGGCGTCGGCGCAGCTGTGGCGTCGCCCACCGCCTTCGCCCTTGTTGCCACGACTTTCGCCGCGGGTCCGGCTCGTAATCAGGCCATCGCGATTTTTGCCGCCATGACGGGCGTCGGATCGATCGCCGGTCTGATCATCGGCGGCGCATTGACCGAGGTGTCATGGCGACTGATCTTCCTTATCAACGTCCCGATCGGGATCGCGCTCGTCGGCATGGCGTTCCGCGCCCTTCGCGAGACGAATCAGACGCGTCTGGCTTTGGATGTCCCCGGCGCGATCCTCGCGACCCTCGGTTGTACCGGTGTTGTTTTTGCTCTCACCGAAGGCCCGGAAATGGGATGGGGGAGTATCGCCGTCATCGGTGCATTGGCGGCCGGATTGGTCGCCCTCGCCGCCTTCCTCTTCGTCGAGCGAACTGCGGACAACCCGCTCTTGCCCTTCTCGTTGTTCGCCGATCGCAACCGTGTCGCGACGTTCCTCGCCATCTTCTTCGTCGGTGGCGCGATGTTCAGCATGACGGCCTTCGTCGCACTGTTCGTGCAGGACATCATGCAGTATTCGCCGTTGCGTGCCGGTATCGCGTTCATTCCGTTCGCGTTCGGATTGGGCGCCGCCGCGTCGGTTGCTTCCAAGCTCGCCGTGAAGGTTCAACCCCGTTGGCTGGTCCTCACCGGCGTCGTGATCATGATCGTCGGACTCCTCTACGGATCTACTCTCGATTCCGATTCCACCTACCTCGCCAACTTGTTCGTGCCCGTGATCGGGATCGGATTCGGTATCGGCCTCGCGATGGTGCCCTTGCCACTGTGCGCGATCGCCGGTGTCCCGGAGACCGAGATCGGCCCGCTGACGGCCATCGCTCAGGTTGCCCAGACGCTCGGTGGACCACTGGCGCTGTCGGTGATCGGTGCGATGGCGACGTCGAAGACGCTCTCGCTCGGCGGCACTTCGGGCAAGGCAGCGGACATGAATCCGGCGCAATTGATCGCACTCGGAGAGGGATACACCTTCGCACTTGTGGGCTGCGCGGTCTGCGCCGTGTTCGCCGGTATCGCGGCGCTGTGCATCAGGTTCTCACCTTCTCAGGTAGCCCAGGCTCAGGCTGCGGAGAAGGCAGCTCAGGGAATTGCCTGATCAGTCCTGTTTTTCCGCTTCGCTAGCCGATACGATCGTTGCAGGACGTGCCGAGAGTCTCGACGAATCGGGGTGCCGTGATGCGGATCGCGGACATATTGCGAAACAAGGGCAACAGCATCGTCACGATCGACGCCCACACGACGGTCAACGGGTTGCTGTGCGATCTTGCCCGCCACAACATCGGAGCCATGGTGGTGGTCGACAACGACGCGGTGGTCGGCATCATCTCTGAACGCGATGTCGTTCGACGCCTGCACGAGCGTGGCCCGGACCTTCTCGGGATCCAGGTTTCCGAGGTCATGACCGCACTGATGTACACGTGCGTTCCGGCAGACGCGGTGGACAGCATTGCCGCGATCATGACCGAGCGTCGAATTCGGCATCTGCCGGTGATCGAGGACGGCAACCTCCTCGGCATCGTCAGTATCGGTGACGTGGTGAAGAGCCGCATCGACGAGCTCAAGAGCGAACGCGATCAGCTCGAGTCGTACATCGATCAGGGCTGATCGATAGGTTGTCGCACGGTGACTACTCTCGTGTGATGGCCGCATTCCAGGAATCCACAGCAGAGACGGTCACCATCGTGGCCGGCCTCGAGAGCACCTTCGCTGACGAACTCGGCGCTCTGACGGTGCCGTGGCAAGGTGCTGCCGCGCCCGACCCGCAGTTGCTCGTGCTGAACGAGCAGCTGGCTGCGTCGTTGAGATTGGACGTAGCAGCGCTGCGAAGTGTGGACGGGATCGGCGTCCTGTCCGGGTCGACGGTGCCGGTCGGGGCCACACCGGTGGCGATGGCATATGCGGGTCATCAGTTCGGTGGGTACGCACCAATTCTCGGGGACGGTCGGGCTTTGTTACTCGGCGAACTCGTCAGCAGTGACGGGCAGCGAGTGGACTTGCATCTGAAGGGCTCCGGGCGCACGCCGTTCTCTCGGGGCGGCGACGGGTATGCGGTCGTAGGGCCGATGCTGCGCGAATATCTCGTCAGCGAGGCGATGAATGCCCTCGGTGTCCCCACTACGCGCGCGCTGTCGGTGGTGGCGACGGGCCGAGACGTTCGCCGCAACGGCGCAGAACCCGGTGCCGTGCTCGCACGGATCGCGTCGAGTCACCTACGCGTTGGGACCTTCGAGTTCGCGGCCCGGCAGGGCGAGGTATTGCAGCCGCTCACCGATTACGCGATTGCCCGGCACTACCCGGAGCTGACCGAACTTCCGGCAACGGGTAGACACAATCGCTACCTGAAGTTCCTCGAGGCGGTGGTCGAGGCGCAGGCATCACTGGTGGCGAGGTGGATGCTCATCGGTTTCGTGCACGGGGTCATGAACACCGACAACACGACAATTTCGGGGGAGACCATCGATTACGGTCCGTGCGCCTTCCTCGACGCGTTCGATCCGGCGGCAGTGTTCAGCTCGATCGACCACGGGGGCCGCTATGCATTCGGCAATCAGCCCGCTGTACTGAAGTGGAACCTGGCGCGCTTGGCAGAAACACTGTTGCCACTGATCGATTCCACACCCGACGAAGCAATTTCCGCGGCGTCAGCAGTTCTCGAGACCTTCGACGAGCGCTACGAGGGTCACTACGCGGCCGGTCTCGCGGCAAAGCTCGGTCTGGCCCAGCCGTTTGTCGATCGGGCGCTCGTCGACGATCTGCTGACGTTGTTGGCGGAACACGGTGCTGATTGGACGGGCAGTTTCCGCGCTCTCGCCGACGAATTGCGCGGAAAATCGGTGCCTCTCGACAACCTCGTGCCACGGGAGCACATCGCGCCCTGGTTGCAGCGGTGGCAGGGAGCCCTGACCGAAAACGGACACGGGGCCGCGAAGACCGCGAGCGCGATGGATCGCGTCAACCCGCTGTACATTCCGCGTAATCATCGGCTCGATGCGGCCTTGCGCGCCGCGACCGACGGTGACCTCGCTCCCTTCGAGAAGCTATTGGAAGTGGTCACGCACCCGTTCGGCCGACGCGACGAGTGGGCTGACTACACCGAGGCGGCTCCGCAGTCTTTCAGCGAGACGTTCCAAACCTTCTGTGGCACTTGACAGACGACGCCATCAATCCGTCAGGATGATCAATTCACGCTCCGACGCGATTTCGACGCGCAAGCCCGCCTTCGACGCCACCCGCGCAACACCCTTGATGTCGGTCGGTTCGGCACGCGAGACCACCAGCGCACGGGCGAGCAGACCTTTGTGGTGCTTGTTGAAGTGACTGACGACAGTGCGGGTGCCGTCCGGCTTCTCGGTGAGGACCGTTGCGATCAGTGCGTCCGGAACCGGTCCGAGGTCTTGGTAGGTGCCGGACCGTAGATCGATGACAAGGCCGTCGGCTTCGGCCGCCAAGGCCTTCGGCAGTTCCGGCTTCCACAGTGAGCGGAGCGTGCCCATCCCGGGCAGCTTGGACCCGCCGGAAAGGCGGTAGGCGGGGATCAGATCTCCCGCACGGACTGCACCGAACAGGGCGGAGCCGATCGCGATCCGATCGAGAGCCTTGGCCTTCTGGGCACGGGTGAACGACTTGGCGTCGAGGGCGTCGAAGAGCACCCCGGTGTAGCGCTGCAGCGCGGGCCGCGTCGCGGACACCCACAGCTTGGCGTTGCGTTCCACTTCGTCTGCTTGCGTCGGACCGAGCCCGAGCGCTTCGCACGACGCCTCGACGTCAGCGGCCAGATCGACCAGCGTCTGAACCAGCAATTCGCGCGTTTCGGTCAACTGTGGCATCGACAGTTCGGCCAGATCGAGGGGCGCATCCTTGCCGCCGTCGGACTTGGTTTCTGAGGGAGGCAGCAGTACAAGCACGCTGTAACCGTACCGAGGCCCGCTCGGCCGACTGCGGCGACTATCCTTACACCTCGTGATTACCCGTCTGTCCCACCTGTTCCTGCGTACCCTGCGTGACGATCCCTCGGACGCCGAAGTTGCCAGCCACAAATTGCTGGTTCGTGCCGGCTACGTGCGTCGTATCGCTCCAGGCGTCTACTCGTGGTTGCCGCTGGGATTGCGGGTGCTGCGCGAGGTTGAACGTGTTGTCCGCGAAGAAATGAATGCCATTGGTGGGCAGGAAATTCTGCTGCCTGCTCTGCTCCCGCGCGATCCGTACGAGGCGTCGAACCGCTGGACCGAGTACGGCCCCAACCTGTTCCGCCTCAAGGACCGCAAGGGCAACGACTACATGCTCGGCCCGACCCACGAGGAGCTCTTTGCTCTGACGGTCAAGGGTGAGTACAACTCGTACAAGGACTTCCCGGTCACCCTGTACCAGGTGCAGACCAAGTACCGCGACGAAGAGCGTCCGCGTGCGGGCATTCTGCGTGGTCGCGAGTTCCTCATGAAGGATTCGTACTCCTTCGACCTCAGCGACGAAGGCCTGACGGAGTCGTACCAGGCGCACCGCGGTGCCTACGAGAAGATCTTCACGCGTCTGGGCGTCAAGTACGTCATCGTCTCGGCGACCTCCGGTGCGATGGGCGGCAGCGCGTCCGAGGAGTTCCTTGCCGAGAGCGAGATCGGCGAAGACACGTACGTGCGCTGCCTCGAATCCGGCTACGCCGCCAACGTCGAGGCCGTCAAGACTGTTGTTCCCGACTCCATTCCGTTCGACGGGCTACCCGAAGCGAAGGTGTACGACACCGCGAACACACCCACCATCGACACCCTCGTGGACTGGGCGAACGGTGCCGACCTCGGCCGCACCATCACCGCCGCCGACACTCTCAAGAACATCATGGTCAAGACCCGCCTGCCCGGCGGCGAGTGGGAACTGCTCGGTATCGGCATCCCCGGCGACCGTGAGGTCGACGAAAAGCGCCTCGAAGCTTCACTGGAGCCGGCCGAGTTCGTGATGATCACCGAGACCGACTTCAAGAACAACCCGTTCCTGGCCAAGGGTTACATCGGCCCGAAGGCTCTGCAGGCCAACGGTGTTCGCTACCTTGTCGACCCGCGCGTCGTCGACGGCACCAGCTGGATCACCGGCGCCGACGAAGACGGCAAGCACGTGGTCGGCCTCGTTGCCGGTCGCGACTTCACCCCTGACGGAACCATCGAAGCCGCCGAGGTTCGTGACGGCGACGCCTCTCCCGACGGAGCCGGCACGCTGGTCTCGGCTCGCGGTATCGAGATCGGGCACGTCTTCCAGCTCGGCCGCAAGTACACCGACGTCTTCACCGTCGACGTCCTCGCCGAGAACGGCAAGCCCGTCCGCCCGACCATGGGTTCGTACGGCGTCGGCGTCTCGCGCCTGGTGGCCGTCATTGCCGAGCAGCACCATGACGAGAAGGGTCTGCGCTGGCCTGCCGAGGTTTCACCGGCCGACGTCTACCTCGTCATCGCGAACAAGGACGAGACCGCGCGCGAAGGCGCCGAAGGCCTCGCCGCGCAACTCGACCGTGCCGGACTCGAAGTGATTCTCGACGACCGTAAGGCGTCGCCTGGCGTGAAGTTCAAGGACTCCGAGCTGATCGGTGTTCCGCTGATCGTTGTCGTCGGCCGTGGTTGGGCCGACGGCAAGGTCGAGATTCGCGACCGCTTCACTGGCGAGAGCCGTGAGATCGACGCCGACTCGGCGATCGAGGAGATCATCAGCGCAGTTCGCGGCTGATTCGAATAGTCGTCAGGGCCGCCGCAGCCACCTTCCGAGGTGTCTGCGGCGGCCCTTCTTTTCTGCCACAATCGTGGCTATGGAACGCGAACCGGATTGGGCAGAAGTCGACGGCTATCTCGTTTCCACGTTGGTAGGTGAAGATCCGGTTCTCGACGCGGCACTCGCCGCCAACTCCGAGGCCGGTCTCCCGCCCATCGACGTGGCGCCGAACCAGGGCAAGCTCCTCAACCTTCTGGCGCGAATGTGCTTGGCGCGCAATGTCCTCGAGATCGGAACGCTCGGCGGATACAGCACGATCTGGCTCGCTCGCGCGGTCGGCCCCTCGGGCCAGGTCATCACGCTGGAATTCGATCCCACTCATGCGGATGTCGCTCGGGCGAATATCGAGCGCGCCGGCTTGGCTGACCGTGTCGACGTCCGCGTCGGGGCCGCGCTCGACAGCCTCCCGTCGATCGCGAAGGAAGAGTTGGGACCTTTCGACTTGGTCTTCATCGACGCCGACAAGGAGAACAACACCGAGTACGTGCGGTGGGCGTTGGCCCTTTCGCATCCCGGAACCGTCATCATCGTGGACAACGTGGTGCGTGGGGGACATGTGTCCAACCCGGATATCGACGACGAGCGCGTCAAAGCGAGTCGAGCGGTGTTGGAGATGATCGCGGCCGAGCCGAAACTCGACGGCACCGCCATTCAAACCGTGGGTTCGAAGGGGTGGGACGGGTTTGCCGTTGCAGTAGTGAACGAGTGAGCGCAGACTCGAAGCGGTGAGGATGCTGGGGGCAGCAAAGGCGGCATGGCGATGGGTGCGCAGTGCTCCCGGTACCTATGTCTGGTTGCTTGCCCTGCTGTTCACCACGCTGTTCCTGCGGCATCTGCCTGACAATGTCGAGGAGCGTTTTCTCGGCAAGCGCTCGACCAATCTGCATCACCTGGCCGAAGACCCGCTACGAGTCCTGTTCTCGAGTGCCTTCTGGCTCGAAGGTGGCGGTTGGTTGGGATACCTGGTTCTCTTCACCATCTTTCATGCAACGGCTGAGCGTTGGCTCGGGACGTGGCGGTGGCTGTGTGTTGTCGTCATCGCCCACGTCGGAGCCACGTACATCAGCGAAGGTGTTCTGTACGAAGGTATTCGGCACGGATACGTGGCGGAGTCGGCGGTCAACACTCTCGACGTGGGAGTGAGCTACGGTCTGGCCGGCATCATGGGGATTCTGGTGTACCGCATCGTCGATCCGTGGCGATACGTCTATCTCGCGGGGCTGTTGGTCTTCTACGGTGTACCTCTGATTTTCGCCACCAATTTCACCGCCATCGGCCACATGTCTGCGTTGTTGCTGGGATTGGCGTGCTATCCGATCACGCGTGCTCGGGCGGGCACGTGGAATCCGATGGACCTGTGGCATTCGCGAAGAATCGCAGGTCTTCCATGAATCGCACCGCGGAAAGTTACCCGCTGGTAGTTTAGCGTCATCGACGAAAGGTAATGACGTGTCTGGCACCGATGGATTGCTCTTCAACCCCCATACTTACGACCCTGCTCAGTTCGATCCGGAGACCCGCCGTTTGCTGCGAGCCACCATCGAATGGTTCGAGAGCCGCGGCAAGAAGCAACTGCTTCAGGACGACCTCGACGCAGTGTGGGTCTCCGACTTTCTCGAGTTCGTCGGCAAGGAGAAGTTGTTCGCGACGTTCCAGACTCCGGCGGCATTCGCCGACGGTGACGAGAACCGTCGTTGGGACGGTGCCCGCAACGCGGCCTTGAGTGAGATCTTCGGTTTCTACGGACTCGCTTACTGGTACGCCTGGCAGGTCACGATCCTCGGACTCGGACCGATCTGGATGAGTGACAACGACGCAGCGAAGAAGCGTGCAGCGCAGGAACTTGCCGACGGCGGCGTCATGGCGTTCGGCCTCTCCGAGCGTGATCACGGCGCCGACGTGTACTCCACCGACATGCTTCTGACTCCCACCGACGGCGACGTCGCCTTCCGCGCGAGCGGCGAGAAGTACTACATCGGAAACGGCAACGTAGCCGGAATGGTGTCTGTGTTCGGGCGTCGTACCGACGTCGAGGGTCCCGAAGGCTACGTGTTCTTCGTCGCCGACAGTGCACATCCGAACTATCAGCTTGTGGACAATGTCTTGCGCGGGCAAATGTACGTCAGCAATTTCCGCCTCGACGACTACCCGGTGCGCGAGGAAGACATTCTGCACACCGGCGTCGCCGCATTCGAGGCCGCGCTCAACACGGTCAACGTCGGAAAGTTCAACCTGTGCACCGGCTCCATCGGGATCACCGAACATGCGTTCTTCGAAGCAATCACTCACGCGCAGAATCGAATCCTCTACGGTAATCCGGTCACGGACTTCGCCCACGTACGCGCCGCCTTCGTCGACGCGTACTCACGTCTGATCGCGATGAAACAGTTCAGCGCGCGGGCGGTCGACTACTTCCGCAGCGCCAGCCTCGAAGACCGTCGCTACCTGCTGTTCAATCCCATGACCAAGGCCAAGGTCACCTCGGAAGGTGAAAAGGTCGTCGGGTTGCTACACGACGTGATCGCGGCAAAGGGGTACGAGAAGTCCACGTACTTCCGTGAAGCAGCGCAGATGATCGGCACGCTGCCCAAGCTCGAGGGCACCGTCCACGTCAACGTCGGCCTGATCCTCAAGTTCTTGCCGAACTACCTGTTCAACCCCGCGGAGTTCCCGGAGATCGTCACGCGCGACGACGCAGCCGACGACGAGTTCTTCTGGAATCAGGGACCGACCCGCGGCGCTGCGAAGATCCAGTTCCACGAGTGGAAGCCCGTCTACGAGAAGCACTCTTCGATCCCGAACGTCGCTCGTTTCTACGAGCAGGCGATCGCACTCACCGAATTGCTCACTGCTGCAGCGCCGGACGCGCAGCAGCAGAAGGATCTCGATTTCATGCTCAATGTCGGGCACCTGTTCTCCCTCGTCGTCTACGGTCATCTGATTCTCGAGCAGGCCGAGATCAGCGGACTCGACGCCGACGTTGTCGATCAGATCTTCGACTTCCAGATTCGCGACTTCTCGGGGTACGCGATCGCACTGCACGGAAAGCCGTCGTCGACGCCCGAGCAGCAGAAGTGGGCCTTGGCCGCAGTGCGGAAGCCTGTTGTGGACAGTGAACGCTTCGACCGGGTGTGGCAGCAGGTCAAGGCGTACGACGGTGCATACGAGATGCGCGCATGACCGCGCCGGTGGTACGTGAGCAGTTGATGGCCGTCGTGGAGGGATCCCCGAAAGCCGTCGGCGCGCATGATCGCTCGACCTGGGTTGCGCTGTTTGCCGAAGACGGCCAGATCAACGACCCTGTAGGTTCACGTCCGCATAACGGGCAGGCGGCGATCGAGAGTTTTTACGACACGTTCATCGCCCCCAATTCGATCACCTTCCACGTCGAGCGCGATATCGTGTGCGGCCGCACAGTGTGGCGCGATCTGAGCCTCGCTACCGAGATGTCGACCGGAGTCGTCCTCGACGTGCCGATGCATTTGCGCTACGACTTGGTGGGGGAGCCCGATTCCCTGCGGATCGGGACCCTCTATGCGCATTGGGAATTGGCAACGATGCTGAGCCAGCTCGCTACTGCCGGCGTTGCCGGGGTGAAGGCTGCCGCGAAATTGACCCCGCAGCTGCTCTCGAACCAGGGGATCGGCGGAGCGCTCGGTTTCTCGCGTGGCATCTTCGGCGTCGGAGACAAAGGCAAGAAGGCGGCTTCGCGGTTCCTCGATGCGGCCGCTGTCGGTCGAACGCCGCCGGTACCCGTCGAGCTTCCGGCGGGGACGCAGTTGTCCAATGCCGACGTCAACGCTCTGCTCACCGGCGTGACGAAGAGCAAGATGCTGGTTGCCGGTCGCACCGTGACGGCGAGCGTAATCGTGTGCGGGGAACCGGCCATCGCCCTGTTCGGCTTCGAGGCGAGCGGTCATCGCCTCAATCGGGTGCGCTTTTTCACCGAGAGCTGATACCGAGAACACTCGAATGCAGGTCAGGCTCGGCGCGCCACTCCGGCGCGCCGAGCCTTCGCTTTTCTGAGAATTGTCAGATCGCCCCGAGATCCGCAGACAGCCAGTGCTGCGGATTCATGTAGATCGCTACCTGCTCGCCCAACTGCGATCGCGCGAATTCGAGATATCCGTCGACCTTGTCCGGGGTCAGGTATCGCCGCGAGACTTCGACCAGCATCTCGTCGGTGCCCGGAACGATCTTGTCGACGGATCCGCTGACGCTGACGTAACGGATTGTCGGATCGAGCCTTTCGGCCATCAACGAGAAATGCCCGGCCGACTCGATGAGTCGCGTCTTTCGTGAATCCTTGCCCGTGAGGATCCATGGTTTGCCGCCAGGTGAATACAGGTACCAGATCGGGACGGTCAACGGACCGCGTTCGGTGCCGTCCGCTACGGACAGCGCCCCGATGTGGGGTTCGGCCAGGAACTGTTCACGCTCATTTTCGGAGAGTGCCATTCCTCGAGATTACCGCGACGTTTGACATGGCGTTGTGACTCCGTACACAATCGATGTGCTCATTATGAACATGCGTTCGCAATGCGAACAGATCTCGATCTGGACTACTGGATCTGAACCGGTAGCGAACGCCCACAAGCAGTGAATGTCGAGGATCCGATGACCGCACCGCATACGCAATCGAGTTCGATCACCGGTTCGCCTGGGGCGCGTGCCGCAATGTGGGTAGCACCGCTGTGTTGGATCGCTGTGCTTCTGGACGGATTCGACCTGGTCGTACTCGGTGCGGTCATTCCTTCGCTTCTCGACTACGACGCGTGGGGATTGAGTACCGGCACGATCACGATGATCTCGACCTTCGGGCTCATCGGCATGACCATCGGCGCCCTCGTCATCGGCACTCTCACTGACGTCATCGGTCGACGCCGCGCGCTGCTGTACGCCGTCGCCGCATTCTCGATTCTGACTCTCTTGTGCGCAATTGCGCCCAATCCGTTCATCTTCGGTCTGCTGCGCTTCCTCGCCGGGGTGGGACTGGGTGGCGCCCTTCCGACGGCATTGGCTCTGGTCAACGAATTCTCGAAGAAGCAAGGCGGGGGATCTGCGTCGACCATGCTGATGACCGGCTATCACGTCGGCGCCGTTGCCACCGCCGCGCTGGCGCTCGTCGTGATCGAACCTTTCGGTTGGCGAGCGATGTTCGTTGTCGGCGCACTTCCTGCCGTCGTCCTGATTCCACTCATGCTGCGGTTTCTGCCGGAATCCCCGTCGTACCTTCTCGCTCACGGAAAGCGTGCCGAGGCCGAGGAAATCGCTGCCCGCTACGGTGTCGAGCTCGAGGCTGCGCCTACGTCCGAAGCTGGGCGTGCCGAAGCCGCCAATCCCGTTCGCGCACTGTTCTCTTCGAAGTTCCTGCGTAACAGCATCGCCATCTGGATCACCAGTTTCATGGGCTTGCTGCTCGTCTACGGATTGAACACGTGGCTTCCGACGATCATGCGCGAGGCCGGTTACAACCTCGGAGCCTCGTTGACGTTCCTTCTGATCCTCAATGCCGGAGCCGTCGTCGGGCTGTTGATCGCCGGGGGCGTCGCGAACAAGATCGGCCCGCGTACCGCAGCAATCGTGTGGTTCACGGGAGCAGCGTTGTTCCTGGCGCTTCTGAGTGTGAAGGTGTCGTTCGGAATCTACGTGATGGTCTTCCTCGCCGGATGCTTCGTGTTCAGTGCACAGGTACTGGTCTACGCCTTCACGAGCGCCAATCACCCACCGCAGATTCGCGCGACAGCGCTCGGATGGTCGGCGGGTGTCGGCCGGGTCGGTGCGATCTGTGGCCCGATTCTGGGCGGAGTTCTCCTGGGTGCGGGTTACGCCGTGCCGTGGGGCTTCTACGCTTTCGCGCTCGTCGGACTGCTCGGTGCAATTTCGATCTCCTGCACACGGGTTCGCACCTGAAATACCAGTTTCGCAGGTTGGTGCGCTACTGCTATCGTTGAATATGAGTATGAAGAGTAGCGCTATCGTCACGTCACGGGCACCGCTACCGATGCCATCGTCTCGATCCGGTTTGTGGTGGGGCTTGCTCGGTGTTCTGGCGTTCTCGTTCACCGTTCCGCTCACGAGGGTCGCCGTCGCGGATCTCGACCCCCTGTTCGTCGGCGCGGGCCGCGCCGTCGTTGCCGGGGCCCTTGCGATTGTGATGCTGTCGGTTACTCGCGCGACGCTTCCGACGCTTCGGCAGTGGTTTCGCATCGCACTCGTGACCGTTGGCGCGGTACTGGGGTTTTCACTGTTCACCACGTTTGCGTTGCAGACATCGCCGGCGAGTCACGCGGCAGTCGTGATCGGACTACTTCCCGCTGCGACCGCGGTATTTGCCGTCGTCCGAGGAAAAGAGCGTCCCAGTAAGGGATTCTGGTGGGCAAGCGCCGCCGGCGCGGTATCGGTCGTAGGGTTCGTGGCCGTCGCAAACGGCGGACTCGGCTCGTTTCATCTCGCTGATCTTCTTCTGTTCGCCGCGGTTGTGTGTGCAGCGCTGGCATATTCGGAAGGTGCGTTGCTGGCCCGCGAGATCGGGTCGTGGCAGACGATTGCCTGGGCATTGATTCTCGGACTGCCGGTCACGATTGCGTTGACGGTGGCGTCCATGGCCCAGGCTCCGGTTTCTGCCGATGTGAATTCGTGGCTTTCGTTTGCCTACCTGGGATGCGTGAGTATGTTTCTCGGGTTCTTTCCCTGGTACCGGGGTCTGGCGATCGGTCCCATTTCCACTGTGAGCCAAACACAGTTGGTTCAACCGGTGCTCAGCATTGCCTGGTCGGCGCTGATACTCGGTGAGGCGTTGTCACCCTCGATCGTGGCCGGCGGCGTCGTCGTCATCGGGTGTGCCTGGCTTGCCCTGAAGGCGCGAGTGGCAGCGCCGCGTGCTGTGCCGGCACGCGACGCGACCACTGCCACCGATGATTCAGAAAAGCGGGCCGCCACCGAAGGCACTGCGGTGTGACGCAGGTTGTTTCCCGTTGGCGTCGGTGATTCCGTACTCGACGGCCGTCTCGGCGGTGATCAGTGTGTGACCGCTGCGCGCGTTCACTTCTGGATCGTTGGCCAATGCAGTGATGACCTGGCCGACGAATTCCGGGGTTTCGGCCTCGGCCAGTGAGAAGCCTTCGAAGCTCTCGATCCCACTCGCCTCCATCCGCTCGTTGCGGATCAACCCGAGCCAGAAGGAAAGTGCGGTGACGCCGGTTCCCTTCAATTCGACAGCCATGTCGGCGGCCATCTTGTCCAAACCTGCCTTTGACATCCCGTACAGGACAGAGTGCAGGTACCCGCGGGTGCCGAATGACGAGATATTGCCGATCACTCCACTGCCCCGGGGGACCATCAACTTCGCCGCTTCTACCGAAGCAACGTAGTGGGCGCGCAGTCCGATTCCGATCAGCGAATCCCAATCGTCGATCGGCCTCTTCCAGAACGGATCGGCGAAGCCGGCATAGCCCGCCGGGTTGGCCCAGACGTTGTTGACCAGAAGATCGAGGCGGCCTGACTGTTCCTCGGCGATGCGTGCAAACAGGTCGACGATCTTTTGATCGTCGGCGTGATCGCACTGCACGGCAATGCCGTGACCGCCGCGCTCGGTGATCTCCGCCGCGGTGCGATCGAGCGGGCCGTCGGCGCCGACGGTTCCTCGCGCCGTCACGTACACCGTCCAGCCGTCGCTTCCCAGTGCGAGTGCAATGCCTTTACCGACGCTCCTACTCGCGCCGGTCACGAGCGCTACTTTGCCGATTGTCGACGTGGTCATCGGGGGCCTCCCAACGAACCCTCGGCGATTTCACTGTCGGGGGACAGGGGAGTGGTGATCGACCACGTCTCCGTGAAGTGGCATTGACTCATTTTCCACACACCGTCCTCGATTACGTATTTGTCGTCGTATTCGCCGGTCATCAACTTCTCGGTGCGTCCGACAGTGTCGACCTGGCGGAACTGCAGAGTCCATCGCCCCACCGCCGACGTCTCCGAGGTCAGTGTGATGTCGGGATGCAATCCGTGATGCATGTCGAGTACCGCGTACCGGCCGTCGACCTTGCGAAGAGCGATCTTCTCGAAGATGTCCGCCATCGGCCCGGCGTCGTCGAACGCGCCGAGACGGCCGTAGTCGATCGACGCTCCTGAACGGATGAAGCTGCTGCGGAACCGAACCGGATCCTTGGCGTCACATGCTCGCCAGTAGCCATGTTTGAGCTTCTTGATTTCCTCGATCTGTTCGAGCGCGTCGAGGCGTTGTGCGAGATCCACTACCGTCGGTCCTTTTCGTCTGGGTTTCCCGGAGACATGTCGGATCGACTGTAGGGTGTCCTCAGTCACATGTGTGTAGTTTTTCCCAGTGACCGGTCAGGAAACGGTGTCGGTTTCGCTCGAGGATTCGTCGCCGGTGAGAGTGATTGCAGTCGAGTCGCTGAAGACGCTGCCCCAGAGTTCGCCGAGGGCCGGATCTTCTTCGGCGTGTTCGGGTGCCATCATTGCGAGCAGATTGTTGATCAGCATGCCGTTCGCGATGAACAAGCGTGCTTGCTCGGGCGTGCAACCGGTGCGCTCGCGCAGCAAGGTGTAGATGCCGGACATGGCGGTCCGGGACACGGCGGCGACGTCGTCGGTGCTGGTTGCGAAGCCGTGCAACATGACGAGCAGCAGATCCCGGTCGAGGACCAGCTCGCCGTAGGCGGATCCGAGTTCGGCCCAGAACTGCGGATTGCTCGGATCGATTGTGACGGTGTCCAATTTGTCGTTGAAGGTGCGGACGATTTCGTCGAGCGCACGCGTGAACACCGCGTGGAACAAATCTGCCTTGGTCCCGAACATGCGCACGACGTAGGGCTGCGAGACGCCGGCTTCCTTGGCGACGGCGTCCGTGCTGGTGCCGGAGTATCCGCCCTTTGCAAATGCCCGCGTTGCCGCGGCAAGGACCAGTGCGCGACGTTCCGGTGCGCTCATCCTGCGGGTACGTGGTTCAGCTGCACCGATCGACATATTGACACGTTATCACCGGATAGCTTAGTTTCGACTTAAGTAATCAATTGATGCCTTAAGGCACCTTCACCATCGAGGAATCACGATGACCGTTTTGACGAAGTCCGGATCGGACGCCGCATCCGGGTCGGAAAACAGTGGAGGACGTAAGGTTCCGATCGCGATAGCGATGGTTGCTGCTTCTCTGCCCATGTTCATGGCTACCCTCGACAACCTCGTGATGACGAGCGCGCTGCCGGTGATCGAGAAGGAACTGAACGCGTCCGTCGGGCAGCTCCAATGGTTCATGAATGCGTACACGCTCTGCTTTGCGACGCTGATGCTTTCGGCGACGACGCTCGGCGATCGGTGGGGACGCCGCCGGATGTTCGTGTTCGGAATCGGGCTGTTCACGGCTGCATCGATCGCTTCGGCGCTGTCGACAACTCCCGCCCTGCTGATTGCGGCCCGGGCATTTCAAGGCGCGGGCGCAGCCGCGATCATGCCGCTCTCGCTGACCCTCCTCGTCGCAGCCGTACCGGAAGCCAAGCGCGCCATGGCAATCGGTGTCTGGGGTGGCGTCTCCGGACTGGGAATCGCGATGGGTCCCGTGGTCGGTGGAGCGGTAGTCGACGGGTTCTCGTGGCAGGGGATCTTCTGGATCAACGTGCCGGTTGCGATCGTTGCCGTTCCTCTCGCGTTGTATGCGTTGCGTGAATCGACCGGTCGCACACAACCTCTCGACCTTCCCGGTGTCGCACTCGCCGGACTCGGTGTGTTTCTGGCGGTGTGGGGGATCGTTCACGGCAACGACGACGGCTGGGGATCGCTTGGAGTGGTTGCGTCGTTGGTCGGTTCCGCAGTCGCGTTGGCGCTGTTCGTTCTTCGCGAGATGAAGACGTCACATCCGGTCATGCCCCTACGTCTGTTCCGTTCACGCAGCTTCTCGATGGCGAACGTCATCGGCTTGACCTTCTCGATCGGGATCTTCGGAGCGGTGTTCCTGCTGTCGCAGTACCTCCAGATCGTGATGGGCTACAGCCCGTTCCAAGCAGGAGTGCGGACGCTTCCGTGGACGGCAGCGCCGATGATCTTCGCTCCTCTCGCCGGTTTTCTGGCGCCGAAGGTCGGGCTCCGTTCACTTCTGCTGACCGGACTACTGCTCCAGGCCGGAGCATTGTTCTGGTTGGCCGCGTTGATCGGTCCCGACGTGACGTACGGTTCGCTGGTTCCGGCGCTACTGATGGCGGGCATCGGCATGGGCCTGACCTTCGCGCCGAGTTCGACGGCTGTCCTCGTCGACATGGACGAGCCTGATCACGGAACGGCCAGTTCGACCAACTCGACGCTTCGCGAGATCGGTGTTGCGCTGGGAATCGCGGTTCTCACCGCAGTCTTCCTTGCCGCTGGTGGCGCGCTCACGCCGCTGGGCTACGGAGATGAGCTGACACCTGCACTGCGCGTCGGCGGTTGCTTCGTGTTGGTGGCCGTGGTTGCGGCTTGGTTCGTGCCCTCGCATCGCAAGGCCTGAGCCACTGCTGTGCGCCGTTATTAAACCCCCGCGGGTAATAAACGCGCCCCCCACATTACGAAGCCGGGGCCCCAGGGCCAGCAGAGGTGGACGGCGCGGGTCCCAGCGCGGCCCCCCATCCGGCGCCGCGGATTGCCGCATCGGTCAGGCCGTCGATTCCGAACGTGCGGAGTTGGTCGGTATCGACCTGTTCGACGAATGCCCGGTAGGTCACGGCGGTGTCGGATTCGATCTGTGCTGCCAGTTGTGCCGCGGTAACGGCGTCCGTCACCGGGAACGGGATCTCGTAGGCTGCCGCGGCTGTCGGCGGGGTCTCGCCCGCGTCGGTCGACAGGGCAACCAGCGCATCACGTCGCGCGCGGTGCGCGGCTGTATGTGTGGCAACTTCGTTGACACGGGCAGGATTCGAAAACGCGGCAACCACTCCGTAAGCGAAGATCGCGGCATTCTCTGATTCGATTGCGGTCAGCAAGGCAGAACTCTCGGTTCGACGGGTGTGCGAAGTGATCATGGAAGCAACACCGCAACCTGGGTCGAGCAGGACGCGCTGATCGAACCGAGCAAGCCCGCGCGATAGCCGGACATCGTGCGAGCGAGATCCGCGGCACTGCGCGCCGAATCGGTCAGCGAGGTCCTCAAGGTGTCAACGCCCGTCGGAGCGTTTGCGACCGAGGTCGACGGGGGCGCAGTGGTCGTAGCGCCGCCGCCCGCTGCTCGCGCAATCTCGGCGTCGAGTTCGAGTGCATGCGCTGTGCGTTCGGCGCTGATCGTGGTCAGTGATGCCGACTTGTCCGGCGCAAGAGCGATGGCGGCGGTTGCGGCTGCCGCGTCGGAGCGAGCTCGCTCGGCCTGGGCCGTCAACTGGTCGACTTCTGCAGCCGCCTCCGCTGTGCCGTTGTCGGTGCAGGCGGACAACGAGAAGGCTGCAGCGCCCAACGCTGCTGCGGTTCCCGTCATCTTGAGCGCACTCCGCCGGGAGAGTGGGGTAGTAGTCATGGGCGTCAGCACCAGTCCATCGTGCCAGGTGGTCGGCCGATCGTTCGAATCCGCGGCACGTGTTCAAGTGTGACGTGCGTCGGGCACTCTGGTCACGGAGACGCGTAATGAGCGGTACTCTTGGATGCTTGCAGCATGAGGCACCTGGTGTCTTTTCATGCTCGCAGCCGCCCACGTCGACAGTCGACACAAGTCGGACAATCGACGACAACTGAAATGAGGAGTTCGCGAGATGCCGGTGCCATCCAGGGAGAGGGTGATCGAGCTGATCTCCGAACTCGTGCACGCCCAGGGTTACGACGTCGAAGACGTTGTCGTGACCAGTGCGGGCAAGCACAGCGCGGTGCGCATCATGGTCGACAGCGATGCCGGGATCGAACTCGATGCCGCCGCAGAGATCAACAGACTCGTTTCGGAACTTTTCGACAGCCTCGAGGAAATCGGTGAAACGCCGTACACCCTCGAGGTGACTTCCCCGGGAATCGATCGTCCACTGACGCTCGAGCGTCACTGGCGTCGAGCTCGTGGACGCAAAGCGCGTATCGATCTGGCCGGCGAGACCGTGGTCGGCCGTATCGGAACGTTGAACGACGATTCCGTGGCGGTTGTCATCGGTGGCCGTGGCGGACTGACCGTGCGAGAGATTGCACTGGGCGACGTTCAGAAGGCCGTAGTTCAGGTGGAGTTCTCGAAGCCCAGTGAGGCGGAGTTGGAACTCGCGGGCGGCATCCCGGAGGGGCGCGCAGTTCCCTCGGATGCGGTTGACCTCACCGATGACTCGGGCGTGGACAGTGTCGAAGACGACGAAGCAGAATTAGAAGACGTAGAAAACGAAGAAGGGTTCGACAAGTGAATATCGACATTGCAGCGTTGCGAGCGATCGAAGCCGAAAAGGGCGTTTCGATCGAAACTGTGATCGCCACGATCCAGACCGCGCTGCTGACGGCGTACCGCCACACCGAGGGGCACAAGCAGAACGCTCGGATCGATGTCAACATCAAGACCGGTTCGGTGCGAGTGATGGCACACGACACCGATGCCGACGGCAACATGATCGGCGAGGAGTGGGACGACACTCCCGAAGGATTCGGTCGAATCGCGGCGACCACCGCACGCCAGGTCATCCTGCAGCGTTTGCGCGACGCCGAGCACGAGCGCAGTTTCGGTGAGTTCTCCACCCATGAGGGTGAAATCGTCGGCGGTGTCATTCAGCGCGACACGCGTGCAAACTCTCGCGGGATGGTCGTCGTTCGAATCGGCAGCGAATCCAATGGCGCCGAAGGATTGTTGCCGCCCGCAGAACAGGTTCCCGGCGAGAACTACGAACACGGCGAGCGCATCAAGTGCTACGTCGTCGGGGTTGCTCGCGGCGCCCGTGGCCCCCAGATCACCCTCTCGCGGACCCATCCGAACCTGGTTCGCAAGTTGTTCGCACTCGAGGTTCCGGAGATCGCGGACGGCAGCGTCGAGATCATCAACGTCGCGCGCGAAGCGGGACACCGTTCCAAGATCGCCGTTGCCTCACGCGTGCAGGGGCTGAACGCAAAGGGTGCATGCATCGGCCCGATGGGTCAGCGCGTCCGAAACGTCATGAGCGAACTTGCGGGGGAGAAGATCGACATCATCGACTTCGACGAAGATCCCGCGACGTTTGTGGGCAACGCACTTTCCCCGTCGAAAGTGGTCTCCGTCACTGTCGTCGATCCCGAGGCTCGTGCGGCCCGTGTCATCGTGCCCGATTTCCAGCTTTCGTTGGCCATCGGAAAAGAGGGTCAAAATGCCCGCCTGGCTGCACGGTTGACGGGTTGGCGTATCGACATTCGGAGCGATGCGGCACCCGTTGGCGACGCGTCCGACCGGCCCGCCACGTCCAACGGATAACGGTGGAATGCAGTGATCGAGACGGTTCGGCGGTAGAGTGGACAATGGTTCGACGTGAGTCCTCGGATTCTGCGCGCGTGAAACCCGGTTCGCCGGTCAGAACGTGTGTGGGGTGCAGGGAACAAGGGTCGGCTGTCGATCTGTTGAGGGTCGTGGTTGGTGAGCAGGGGCCGGAGGGTTCCCCGCTCGTCCCCGACGTATCGCGAAGACTCCCCGGTCGAGGTGCATGGCTGCACCTGGATCCGAGTTGTCTGAGCCTGGCAGAGCGGCGCCGAGCATTCAGCAGAGCACTGCGAGTGTCCGGAAATCTGGACACGTCCGCTGTCGACCAGCTGGTCGACGCAGTTCACACAAAAGCAGTACCTCTCGAGAAGAACAGGCACAAGCACTCATGAGCACACCGTGAAGCACCAACGATGAACGTCCATCGGCGATAACCCGAGGTCGTGCGGGACCCACATCTGTGGGATGCCTCCTGCTCGACCTCATCAGTGAGGAGAGCAGTGGCAGGCAAGGCCCGCGTGCACGAGTTGGCTAAAGAACTCGGTGTCACCAGCAAGGAACTACTCGCAACGCTCAAGGAGCAAGGCGAGTTCGTGAAGTCTGCGTCATCCACAGTGGAGGCGCCCGTCGCCCGTCGTCTGCGGGAGTCATTCCCGTCGGCAGGCGGAGCAGAAACCAAGTCCGAGACCGGCGCAGCCGCTCCGGCGGCTCGCCCCGCGGCAAAGCCCGGCGCACCGTCGCCGTCAGCTGCAAAGCCCGGTGGCCCGCGTCCCGGCCCCAAGCCGGCCGCACCCGCACCGGCTGCTCCCGCAGCTCCGGCACCGGCAGCCCCCGCGGCTCCCGCAGCCGCTGCTCCGGCAGCACCGTCGGCGCCGGTCCCCACCCCGACGTTCAACGCTCCGAAGCCGGCACAGCCGGCACGCCCGGCTCCGGCTGCTCCCGCAGCATCGGCACCGGCAGCCCCCGCGGCTCCGGCGGCACCGTCTACCGGCGCAAAGCCCGGCGGACCGCGTCCGGGACCGAAGGCACCTCGCGTCGGTAACAACCCGTACTCCTCGGCACCCGCCGAGCGTCCGGCACCTCGTCCGGCTCCCGGCGCACCGCGTCCGGGTGCAGGCCAGGGCGGTTCTCGTCCGGCTCCGGGTCAGGGCGGTCCCCGTCCGGCTCCCGGCCAGGGGGGACCTCGTCCGGCTCCGGGTCAGGGCGGTCCCCGTCCGGCTCCCGGCCAGGGTGGACCTCGTCCGCCTGCAGGTCAGGGCGGACCCCGTCCCAGCCCCGGCTCCATGCCTCCTCGCCCGAACCCGGGTGCAATGCCTGCTCGTTCCGCTCGTCCCGCGCCCGGTGGCGGCGGACGTCCGGGTCGTCCCGGTGGCGCTCCCGGTGGTCGTCCGGGCGGCGGCGGCGGTGGATACCGCGGCGGCGCTCCCGGCGCCGGTGCTGGTGCAGGTGCTCCCGGTGGAGCAGCTCCGGCCGGTGGATTCCGCGGTCGTCCCGGCGGCGGTGGCCGTCCCGGTCAGCGCGGCGCAGCGGCAGGTGCATTCGGTCGTCCCGGCGGAGCAGTTCGCCGTGGACGTAAGTCGAAGCGGGCGAAGCGCGCCGAGTACGAAAGCATGCAGGCTCCCGCAGTCGGCGGCGTCAGGCTGCCACGCGGCAACGGTGAGACCATCCGTCTCGCTCGCGGCGCATCGCTGTCGGACTTCGCGGACAAGATCGATGCGAACCCCGCAGCACTCGTGCAGGCGTTGTTCAACCTCGGTGAGATGGTCACGGCAACTCAGTCGGTCAACGACGAGACGCTGGAGCTGCTCGGCGGCGAAATGAACTACGTCGTGCAGGTCGTCAGCCCGGAGGACGAGGACCGCGAGCTGCTCGACAGCTTCGACCTCACCTACGGCGAGGACGCCGGCGGAGAAGAGGACCTCGAGTCCCGTCCGCCTGTGGTCACCGTCATGGGCCACGTCGACCACGGTAAGACCCGTCTGCTCGACGTGATCCGTAAGGCGAATGTCCGTGAGGGCGAAGCCGGCGGCATCACGCAGCACATCGGTGCCTACCAGGTGCTGACCGAGCTCGAGGGCAACGAGCGTCTCGTGACGTTCATCGACACCCCGGGTCACGAGGCCTTCACGGCCATGCGTGCTCGTGGTGCCAAGGCCACCGACCTCGCGATCCTTGTTGTCGCAGCCGACGACGGCGTCATGCCGCAGACGGTGGAAGCGATCAACCACGCCCAGGCGGCCGACGTGCCGATCGTGGTCGCGGTGAACAAGATCGACAAGGAAGGCGCGAACCCGGACAAGATCCGGCAGCAGCTCACCGAGTACGGACTGGTGGCCGAGGAATACGGTGGAGACACCATGTTCGTCGACATCTCGGCGAAGCAGGGTCTCAACATCGACGCACTGCTCGAAGCAGTGCTGTTGACGGCGGACGCTTCCCTGGATCTGCGCGCCAACCCGGACATGGACGCTCAGGGTGTTGCCATCGAGGCGCACCTCGACCGTGGCCGCGGCCCCGTCGCTACCGTGCTCATCCAGCGCGGAACGCTGCGGGTCGGCGACTCGATCGTTGCCGGCGATGCTTACGGCCGCGTCCGCCGCATGGTGGACGAGCACGGTCAGGACGTCCACGAGGCACTGCCTTCACGTCCGGTCCAGGTCATCGGCTTCACGTCGGTCCCCGGTGCAGGCGACAACCTGCTCGTGGTCGACGAGGACCGTATCGCTCGTCAGATCGCGGACCGTCGCAACGCACGTAAGCGCAACGCGCTTGCAGCGAAGAGTCGTAAGCGCATCAGCCTCGACGATCTCGATGCAGCTCTGAAGGAACATTCACAGCTGAACTTGATCCTCAAGGGTGACAACTCGGGAACCGTGGAGGCCCTCGAAGAGGCTCTCCTCGGAATTCCGATCGACGACGAGGTGCAGTTGCGCGTCATCGACCGCGGTGTCGGTGGCATCACGGAGACCAACGTCAACCTGGCTGCTGCGTCCAACGCGATCATCATCGGCTTCAACGTCCGCGCCGAAGGCAAGGCAACGGAGCTGGCGAACCGCGAGGGCGTCGACATTCGCTACTACTCGGTGATCTACCAGGCCATCGACGAGGTCGAAAAGGCACTCAAGGGTCTGCTCAAGCCGGTGTACGAAGAGGTCGAGCTGGGCAAGGCAGAGATCCGCGCCATGTTCCGTTCGTCCAAGATCGGCAACATTGCCGGTTGCTTGGTCACGTCGGGCAGCATCCGTCGCAACGCCAAGGCACGTCTCATCCGCGACAGCAAGGTCATCGCCGAGACGGTCACCATCTCCTCGCTCAAGCGGGAGAAGGAAGACGCTACCGAGGTTCGCGAAGGCTACGAATGTGGTTTGACCGTCACCTATTCCGATATCAAGATCGGTGACGTTCTCGAGTGCTACGAGCTTCGCGAGAAGCCGCGCGACTGATTATGTCGACACGGGCGTTGGGGCGGACGCACGTGAGTACTAGCTGACATGGACTCTTCCGGACTTGAACATACAAGTCCGGAAGAGTCCATTCGGCTCTGTCTAGGGGGAAAATGTTTGTAGGGGCACTGGAGTTCGACATTCTTTTCGGCGATGTCCACTCACTCAAGGAAAAGCGTTCGATGCTGTCGCCGATCCTGACGGAACTCCGTCGATTCGGCGTGAGTGCAGCGGAGGCGGGGGAGCAGGGACGCCTGCGTCGTGCGCTCGTGGGCGTCGGTGTGGTCAGTTCGTCCGTCGATCACCTGCACGATGTTCTCGATCATTGTGAGCGAGCGGTCGCCGAGCGTCCGGAGATTCAGTTGCTGGCTGTGCGAAGGCGAATCTTCGGCCCGGAAGACTGAGTGTCACCGATCTGTGTCGCTGAGCCACTCTTCCGGACGGCGTACCGAATCGAGTTGGTCGGCAAGGGATTCGGCGTCCAGGGGACCAAGTGTGACGGTGTCTGTACTCACGCTCGATGTGCACGGTGGCTTGTGGCCGAAGACCTCTACCGATGGTGATTTGGTTGCCGGGTAGCCGATGGACGAGACTGTTGTCGGTAATAATTCTTGTTAACCAGAACTTTGATCGATCGAGTCACCTCGATTCGAGTGGCCAGGTAGAGGAGACTGACAGTCATGGTAGATCCAGCCCGGGCACGCAAGTTGGCAAAGCGTATCGGAACCATCGTCGCGACCGCGATCGATCACGAGATCAAGGATCCGCGACTCGCATTCGTGACCATCACGGACACCAAGGTCACCAACGATCTGCACGACGCGACGGTGTACTACACAGTCATGGGCGAGAAGGTCGATTCCGCACCCGATGTGGAAGCCGCCGCCGCAGGACTCGAGAAGGCCAAGGGTGTTCTCCGCTCGAAGGTCGGTGCCGGAACTGGCGTTCGCTTCACACCGACTCTGACGTTTGTCGCCGATACCGTTCCCGACACCGCGCGTCATATGGAAGAACTGCTGGCCCGTGCCAAGGCCGCCGACGACGAGGTCGCCAAGGCGCGTGAGAATGCACAGCCGGCCGGAGATGCAGATCCGTACAAGGAGCCGCGAGTGGCTTCGGACGAAGACGAGGCGTCGCCAGATGTTCGTGAAGCCGACTGACGCGCACCGAGAATGACGATCACCGCACTTTCGGACGTCGACCCCTGCGAGGCGAAGTTCGCTCAGGTGGCCGAGGTTCTCGAATCGGCACACACGGTGACAATTCTCTGCCATGTGCAGCCGGATGCGGACACGATCGGCAGCGGACTTGCGCTCGGTCTCGTTCTCGAGCGTCGGGGCATTTCGGTGCAGGTCGCGTTCAGTCGGCCGTCGGCGCTGCCCGAGTCGATGTCTGATTTCCCTGGTGTTCACTTGCTCGTGGCGCCCGCCGATGTTCGGGAAAGCGTCGATGTTCTGGTGACCGTGGATGTCGGCAGCGAGGGCCGCCTCGGTGAGTTGGCGAGTCGACTCGCCGGCGCGAATCGCACGATCGTCCTTGATCACCATCGCTCCAATTCCGAATTCGGAAGCATCAACGTCGTCGACGAAACCGCGGCTTCGACGACGGCGCTCATCGCACGATTCTTCGATGCGTGGGGAGTCGCGATCGATCGCGATATCGCGCACTGTCTCTATGCCGGACTGGTCACCGACACCGGCTCCTTCCGGTGGGGAGGTCCGCTTCCGCACGTGCTCGCGGCGCGTTTGCTGGCGACAGGCATCGACGGCGACGCGATTGCGCGAAAGCTGCTCGACACCCATCCGTTCGGGTGGTTGCCGATGCTGGCTTCGGTACTCGGGTCCGCGGTGCTGGTCCCGGAAGCCGCGGACGGCCGTGGGCTGGTGTACGCGGTGATCCGACGCAGTGACATCGGCGATCTTCGCTCCGAGGAGATCGAGAGCGTCGTCGATATCGTGCGAACTACTTCGGAAGCCGAAGTTGCCGCAGTACTCAAAGAGTCGGTTTCCGGAAGCTGGTCGATCTCGTTGCGTGCAAAGTCGGCGATCGACGTGTCGGCGGTCGCTGAAAGTCTTGGTGGCGGCGGGCACCGGCTGTCGGCCGGATATACGTCGACCACTTCCAGCGACGAGATTGTTGCCGCGCTCGTCGCGGCACTCGGCTGAATCCGCGGCATTGAGCGAATCTGACGCCACCTCGGCGGGATCTTCGGCAGCTGATTTCGACGTCACTGGGCGTCGAATCTTTTCCCTGGCGTTTCCGGCGCTCGGGGTACTGGCGGCCGAACCCCTCTATCTGTTGTTCGACATCGCCGTGGTCGGCCGACTCGGGGCGCTTCCGCTGGCCGGATTGGCAGTCGGTGGTCTGATCCTGTCGTTGGTGAGTACGCAGCTGACCTTCTTGTCGTACGGCACGACGGCGCGCGCCGCACGGCTGCACGGGGCGGGCCGCGAGCGCGACGCGGTGGGCGAGGGTGTTCAGGCGACCTGGCTGGCGGCCGCGATCGGCTTGGCCTTGGTAGTGATCGTGCAGGTGATCGCGGGCCCGCTGACTTCGGCGGTGGCCGGGACTCCCGACATTGCGGCGGCTGCGGAAAGTTGGCTTCGGATAGCGGTATTGGGTGTTCCACTCATCCTGGTGGCTCTGGCCGGCAACGGCTGGATGCGCGGGGTTCAGAACACGGTGCGACCGCTTCGGTTCGTCCTTGTCGGCCTGGGTATTTCGGCGGTGTTGTGCCCGATTCTCGTGCACGGTTTGCTCGGTGCTCCCCGGATGGAACTCGAAGGATCAGCTGTCGCGAATCTGGTCGGCCAGAGCGTTTCGGGTGTCCTGTTCGCCTGGGCACTCTTTCGTGAACCGGTCTCGGCTCGACCGCATCTTGCAATCATGCGGGCGCAGATGCTGATGGGCCGTGACCTGATCCTGCGCAGCCTCGCATTCCAAGCGTGTTTCGTCTCGGCGGCCGCGGTGGCGTCGAGGTTCGGCGCAGCCGTAGTCGGTGCACACCAAGTTGTCCTCCAACTGTGGAACCTGGTTTCGCTCCTTCTCGATTCCTTGGCGATCGCCGCCCAAACGCTCATCGGAGCTGCCCTCGGCGGTGGATTCGCAGCCGCGGCGAAGAGGATGACCTGGCGGATCACTGCCTGGTCGACGGTATTTGCCGTGGTACTCGCGATCTTCTTCGCCGCGGGCCACTCCGTGATCCCCGGACTTTTCACGTCCGACGCCGAGGTCCTCGGTCAAATGTCGATCGCCTGGTGGTTCTTCGTCGCGATCATGCCGGTAGCGGGAATCGTGTTTGCACTCGACGGTGTTCTGCTCGGCGCCGGGGACGTGGTGTTTCTGCGCAACGCGACCATGCTCTGCGCAGTTCTCGGATTTCTGCCCGCGATCTGGCTCTCCCTCGCCTACGACTGGGGGCTGGCCGGAATTTGGGCAGGGCTTACCGTGTTCGTAGTACTTCGGATGGTCGCGGTGTCGTGGCGAGCGTTTTCCGGCAAGTGGGCAGTGACAGGTCCGGCGACGGCGAAGCGCGGAAGTTCAACTGAGGAAGCAGAGGGATCGTGGCAGCAAAGCTGATGGCGGTGAGCGACATTCATGTCGGTCACAACGGCAACAAGCCGATGACGGAGGAACTGTTCCCGGATTCGCCTGACGACTGGCTCATTCTCGCCGGAGATGTTTCCGAGAAAACTGACGACATTCGGTGGGCGTTGAAGCTCCTTCGCAGCCGATTCGCAAAGGTCATCTGGATTCCGGGCAACCACGAACTGTGGACGACCGCCAAGGATCCGGTTCAGATTCACGGAGCGCCGCGGTACGAGTACCTGGTCAACATGTGCCGCGAACTCGACGTCATCACGCCCGAGGACCCGTTCCCGGTGTGGGAGGGAGACGAGGGCCCGGTCACGGTCGTCCCGATGTTCCTTCTCTACGACTACTCCTTCCTGCCGGAAGGCGCGCGAGACAAGGAACACGGGCTCGAGATCGCGCGGGACAAGAACGTCGTCGCCACCGACGAGTTCCTGCTCTCGCCGCAGCCGTATGCAACGCGCGACGCGTGGTGCCGGGCGAGAATCGAATACACCCAGGCACGGCTGGACGCGCTCCCCGAAGGCACAAAGACCGTTCTGGTGAACCATTTCCCGATGGTCCGGCAGCCGACGGACGTGCTCATGTATCCGGAGTTCGCGTTGTGGTGCGGAACCACCGCGACCGCCGACTGGCATGTGAAGTACAACGCGGTGTGCTCGGTGTACGGGCACCTGCACATTCCTCGAACCACGTACTACGACGGCGTCCGCTTCGAGGAAGTATCACTCGGGTACCCGCGCGAATGGCGTCGGCGTGGACTGCCGGAGAAGTTGTTGCGTCAGATTCTTCCCGTTCCGGAGTACCCGCCGGGAACGCTCAACAAGTGGGGTGGCCACTTCAAGGTCACGCCGGAGCAGGAAGCCGAAGTCGAGCGCATGCGCGCCGGACGCTGAGAGGTATCGCTACGTGATCGAACAGATTCTTCCCGGTGGAGTTGCGACGGCCGAGGCCTTCGTGGATCCGCCCGGTCTGGTTCCGCACCCCAGTGAGGAGGCGTTGATCGGCCGCGCGGTCGAGAAGCGCCGTCGCGAGTTCGTGACTACCCGGCACCTCGCGCGTCAGGCGATGGGCAAGCTCGGTGTTCCGTCTGCCGCTGTCATGCGCGGCGAGCGTGGTGCCCCACTCTGGCCGCAGGGAGTAGTCGGAAGCCTCGCCCATTGCGACGGCTACCGCGGCGCTGTCCTGGCGTACTCCATGCAGGTCCGCTCACTCGGTATCGACGCCGAGCCGCACGGCCCGCTGCCGGACGGGGTATTGCCCGCGGTCAGCATCGAAGCGGAACGAACGTGGCTGGACACTCAGGAAACCGGCGGTCCGGTGCACTGGGATCGAGTGCTCTTCTGCGCGAAGGAAGCCACGTACAAGGCGTGGTTTCCGCTAACTGGGCGCTGGTTGGGTTTCGAGGACGCCCACATCACATTCGAGGCGGAGTCGGAAACTTCCGGAACTTTCAACTCGCGTCTGCTGGTCCCCGGTGAGGCGACGTCTGGTCCGCCGCTCACCTCTTTCGACGGCAGGTGGTTGGTGTCGGACGGGCTCATTCTGACGGCAATTTCGGTGCAGTGAGCGCGACTGGCAGAATCGGCACACGTGTCAGCTCGTGAAAAGCCTTCCTCCGGTCTTGTCGGCGCCGGAATCCTGATTGTCGACAAAGAGGCGGGCATCACCAGCCACGACGTGGTCGCTCGGTGCCGCAAATTGTTGAACACCCGCAAGGTGGGACATGCCGGGACTCTTGATCCCATGGCGACCGGCGTCCTCGTTCTCGGCGTCGAGCGTGCGACCAAGTTGCTCGGACTCCTGGCACTGACAACCAAGGCGTACTCGGCGACCATTCGCCTCGGTGCAGCGACGGACACGGACGATGCCGAAGGGGAGGTCCTGACTTCCGCAGACGCTTCGCAGGTGACGGACGCGGAGATCGCTGCCATCGTGGCAACGCTGACCGGAGACATCAAGCAGATCCCGGCAAGCGTGAGCGCTATCAAGGTCGACGGTCAACGCGCACATGCCCTGGTGCGTGCGGGAGAAACCGTCGAGCTGGCGCCGCGCCCGGTAACGGTGTCGACTTTCGAAGTTCTGGCTCGGCGAGATGTCCCTGGTGGCTTCGTCGATCTGGATGTAGACGTTGAGTGCTCTTCCGGAACATACATCCGCTCGCTTGCACGCGACCTCGGTCGTGAATTGGGCGTCGGCGGTCATTTGACGGCATTGCGCCGCACCCGCGTCGGGCCGTTCACTCTCGAACATGCGCGCACGCTCGAAGATCTCGCGGATCAGCCGGGTGTGAGCCTCGACATCGATCAGGCCGCGCAGACGGCTTTTCCGCATCGGCAGATCACGGCGGAGGAAGCCGAGGCGATCAGCCAGGGGCGCTGGCTCGAGCCGATCGGGATGAAGGGGATCTGTGCGGCGATCGATCCCACCGGTCACACGATTGCGCTTCTGCAGGAGAAGGGTCGACGCGCCAGTTCGGTGATGGTCGTGCGACCGGCGACGCTTCGCGGGTGATCGTCCGCGAGTGTGTCGACGGCGACCTCGACGGTTGCGTCGATGCGCTGGCACAGGTCCACGAGTGCGACGGATATCCGAACACGTGGCCACAGAACCCGCACCGCTGGCTCAGTTCGCCCACGGTGGTGAAGGCGTGGGTCGGTGAGAGCGACGGCCGTGTTGTCGGTCATGTGGCCGTCGACCGCGAGGTTGCAGGCGCGCCCACCACCGCGGGATCGATTGCCGTGTCGCGATTGTTCGTTCATCCCCATGCCCGCGGAAACGGCCTCAGCGGTGCGCTACTCGACGCTGTCACGGATTTCGCAGCAGAAAGTCAGTTGGAACTGGTGCTCGACGTCGTCGAGGACGCTTTGCCGGCGATCGCGCTGTACGAGCGTCGAGGTTGGGTGTACGTCGACGAGAGGCTCGCCGACTGGACCCGGACCGACGGCGTCCGGCCTGTAGAACGGCGATATCGTCTGCCGCTCTGAGCGGCCTCGACTACACGAGCCAAATTGCTTGAGCGACTGGGCTTCCCAGGTCGATGGTGTCGGGGCTGTCGCCGAGTCGAACGGACACTGTTCCGGCGAAATCACGGCGTTCTTCGACAGTGATGTCGACATCGAGACTGACGCCGACGGAATCGAAGTACCGAAGCATTTCGGGATCGGAATCGGAGATCCGGGCAACGCGGCCCCGCTCGCCGTTGGCGAAGTCGCTGAGCTGACGGGCCGGGGGAGTCGGCACCGAACCATCGGTGGCGGGAATGGGATCGCCGTGCGGGTCACGTTCGGGGAAGCCCAGTTTGGCGTCCATCCGCGAGATCATCAGATCGGAAACGGCGTGTTCGAGGACTTCGGCTTCGTCGTGGACTTCGTCCCAGCCGTAGCCGAGTTCCTGAACCAGATAGGTCTCGATCAACCGGTGGCGCCGGACCATGGACACAGCAGCCGCGCGGCCACTGTCCGTCAGAGCGATGGAACCGTAGCGGGCGTGATCGACGAGGCCCTGGTCCGAGAGTTTGCGGATCGCCTCGGACACCGTCGAAGCCGAGACGTTCATCTTCTCGGACAGGAGCTTGGTGGACACCCGCTCGTGGGACCACTCCTGGATCGTCCAGATGACCTTGAGGTAGTCCTGAGCCACCGACGAGAGTGCGAGCGTGTCGATTGCCGCGCCGTGCGCCGAAGTGCTGTCGCCATCCGACGTCGATGATGCTTCCGAGGTTCCGGTCTTGTGAGCTGCCACAACGCTTAGCTTAGGCTACGAAATCCGGAACTTCCGTACGTGAGCGGCAGCACAGCGGTGATTCGCTGGGCGGGTCCGAACGTGACCCGCCGCCGGTGGACCCGTAGGCTGCCAATCGTGCTGAGATGGCGTGGTCTCGACGAAGTTCCGGCCGATTGGGGTCGTTGTGTGCTCACTATCGGTGTGTTCGACGGTGTGCATCGTGGGCATGCCCAATTGATAGCGAGAGCGGTTACCGCTGCGCGCAAACGTGGTGTTCCGAGCGTGTTGATGACGTTCGACCCGCATCCCATGGAGGTTGTGCGGCCGGGTAGTCATCCAGCCCAGTTGACGACGCTGCAACGGCGTGCGGAATTGGCTCAGGATCTGGGCATCGACGTGTTCTGCGTGATGCCGTTCACCGCTGATTTCATGAAGCTGACGCCGGAGCGCTACGTCCACGAAATTCTCGTCGAACGTCTGCATGTTGCCGAGGTGGTGGTGGGGGACAATTTCACCTTCGGCAAGAAGGCGCTCGGCAACGTCGATCTTCTTCGTGAGATGGGCGCTCGCTTCGGCTTTGCGGTCGACGGCGTCCAGCTGCTCGCCGAGCATGCGGTGACGTTCTCGTCGACCTACATCCGCTCGTGCGTCGACGCAGGCGACATGGAAGCCGCCACCGAAGCTCTCGGCCGTCCACATCGTGTCGAAGGTGTAGTCGTCCACGGTGACAAGCGTGGACGCGAGTTGGGATTCCCGACGGCCAATGTTGCACCGCCGATGTTTTCGGCGATTCCGGCCGACGGCGTCTACGCAGCGTGGTTCACGGTGCTCGGCGCCGGCGAGGAACTCGGAACTGTCGTTCCCGGTCGTCGATACCAAGCCGCAGTGTCTGTGGGGACCAACCCGACCTTCTCCGGCCGGACCCGAACCGTCGAGGCGTACGTTCTCGACACCGAAGCCGACCTGTACGGACAACACGTCGCTGTCGACCTGGTTTCGCGGATTCGGGGCATGGAGAAGTTCGACTCGATCGAGTCGCTCATCACGGCGATGAACCGAGACGTCGAACGCGCACGCCAAATCCTGAGTGAGGATGCAGAGCGCAGCGTAGGTTGAGCTCGTCCTGCACTAGTGGCGGCGGCCACATTCGCTCCAGGTGGGCGAAAGCGCCTCATTGCTGCTGGTAGGATCTTCTCTCGGTGCGTGCTGCGGTTTGCGGTGGCCGCACCGATCTAGTTCCTTTCACGCAAACGTCATCACAGGAGTGAATCAAGTGGCATTGACCACGGAAGAAAAGAAGGTCGTTCTCGGCGAGTACGGCTTGCACGAGACCGACACGGGATCGCCTGAAGCTCAGGTGGCAATGCTCACCAAGCGCATCACCGATCTCACCGAGCACCTCAAGACCCACAAGCATGACCACCACTCGCGTCGTGGACTGCTCTTGATGGTCGGTCGCCGTCGTCGTCTGCTGAAGTACGTGGCAAAGACTGACGTCGCTCGCTACCGCACGCTCATCGAGCGTCTCGGCCTGCGTCGCTAGATTTTTCCCACGACGCTGATCGAAAGCAACACGGCACGCTTCGGTTTGCCGAACACTCCGTTAGCCGGCGAAGCCACGCATATACTGGGCTTCGCTGGCTTTCGGCGTTAGCTGCCGCAAGGCAGTTTCCGCTGTCGGCGCTATGCACAGTTGTCTACGCACAGTTGTGCAGTGCGCAGCCAGCACACCGTATGCACCAGAGAACGTGGTGTCGGTTGTCGGTAGTGGTTCTCCGGACCGGGCAAGTGCCCGAAAGCTCCGGCGGACTTCGATCGACGGCCGCCCGAACGTCGTGACGTCCCGAAGCAGAAATCGCTCGCATCGCAAGGAGCGTCTGCAATTCAAGAGGGGGACGTCCCTCGGTGCGCAGTTTCCACCAGGAGGGTGGAAACGCCCGCGCGGGTACGGCGAAGACGAGAGGGAAGTGAAGAGAAAAGAATGACAGAGAATTCCGTAGTAGAGGTCGACGAAGGCGTGTTCGAATCCACCGCCGTGATCGACAACGGGTCCTTCGGTACCCGCACCATCCGTTTCGAGACCGGACGCCTTGCTCAGCAGGCCGCCGGCGCCGTCGTTGCTTACCTGGACGACGAGACCATGCTGCTGTCCGCCACGAGCGCCAGCAAGCACCCCAAGGAGCACTTCGACTTCTTCCCCCTGACGGTGGACGTCGAAGAGCGTATGTACGCAGCGGGCCGCATCCCCGGTTCGTTCTTCCGTCGTGAGGGACGCCCCTCCACCGACGCGATCCTGACCTGCCGCCTCATCGACCGGCCGCTGCGCCCGTCCTTCGTCGACGGTCTCCGTAACGAGATCCAGGTCGTCGTCACGGTCATGAGCCTCAACCCGCAGGATCTGTACGACGTCGTGGCCATCAACGCCGCTTCCGCGTCGACGCAGATCGCGGGCCTGCCGTTCTCCGGACCCGTCGGTGGCGTGCGTGTTGCACTCATCGTCTCCGAGGACAACAAGGCCGGCCAGTGGGTTGCATTCCCGACGGTCGATCAGCTCGAGAACGCCGTCTTCGACATGGTCGTAGCCGGCCGCGTCGTGTCCGGCAGCGGTGACAACGCCGACGTAGCGATCATGATGGTCGAGGCCGAGGCCACCGACAACGTCATCGCGAAGATCGCCGACGGCGCTCAGGCACCGACCGAGGCCATCGTTGCCGAAGGCCTCGAGGCCGCCAAGCCGTTCATCGCACGCCTGTGCGCTGCTCAGGCAGCACTGGCATCCAAGGCTGCAAAGCCCACGGGTGACTACCCGGTCTTCCCGGCGTACCAGGACGACGTTTTTGCTGCCGTCGAGGCTGCTGCGTCCGAAAAGCTCAATGCCGCACTGACAATCGCCGGCAAGCAGGAACGCGACGACAAGACCGACGAGGTCAAGGTCGAGGTTCTCGAGCAGGTTGCACCCAACTTCGAAGGCCGCGAGAAGGAACTGGGAGCAGCGTTCCGCTCGCTCACCAAGAAGCTGGTTCGCCAGCGCATCCTGCGCGATCAGTTCCGCATCGACGGCCGCGGCGTCACGGACATCCGTTCGCTGTCCGCCGAGGTCGCGATCATCCCGCGCGCACACGGCTCCGCACTGTTCGAGCGCGGCGAGACCCAGATCCTGGGTGTTACCACTCTCGACATGGTCAAGATGGCTCAGCAGGTCGACTCGCTCGGTCCCGAGACCACCAAGCGCTACATGCATCATTACAACTTCCCGCCGTACTCCACCGGTGAGACGGGTCGCGTCGGTTCGCCGAAGCGTCGCGAAATCGGTCACGGTGCACTCGCCGAGCGCGCTCTCATGCCGGTTCTGCCCAGCGTCGAAGAGTTCCCGTACGCGATTCGCCAGGTCTCCGAGGCTCTGAGCTCCAACGGTTCCACCTCGATGGGCTCGGTGTGTGCGTCCACGCTCGCACTGCTCAACGCCGGTGTGCCGCTTCGCGCTCCGGTTGCCGGTATCGCCATGGGTCTGGTCTCCGACCAGGTCGACGGTGAAACCCGCTACGTCGCTCTGACCGACATCCTCGGCGCCGAAGACGCCTTCGGCGACATGGACTTCAAGGTCGCAGGCACCAAGGACTTCGTCACGGCCCTGCAGCTGGACACGAAGCTCGACGGCATCCCGTCCAAGGTCCTCGCCGGCGCACTCGCGCAGGCCAAGGATGCTCGTACCACGATCCTCGAGGTCATGGCAGAGGCCATCGACACCCCGGACGAGATGAGCCCGTTCGCTCCCCGCGTGACGGCCATCAAGGTCCCCGTCGACAAGATCGGCGAGGTCATCGGCCCCAAGGGCAAGATGATCAACTCCATCACCGAGCAGACCGGTGCCAACATCTCCATCGAAGACGACGGCACCGTGTTCGTCGGCGCCACCGATGGACCGTCTGCACAGGCCGCGATCGACATGATCAACGCCATTGCCAACCCGCAGCTCCCCAAGGTCGGCGAACGGTTCCTGGGCACGGTCGTCAAGACCACCGCCTTCGGTGCCTTCGTTTCGCTCCTGCCGGGACGCGACGGACTGGTGCATATCTCGAAGCTGGGCAGCGGTAAGCGCATTGCCAAGGTCGAAGACGTGGTCAACGTCGGATCCAAGATCCGCGTCGAGATCGCCGACATCGATGCACGTGGCAAGATCTCGCTGATCCCGGTCGAAGAGGGCAACGACGAGGCTGCCGCTCCGGCCGCCGACGAGGCTGCTTCCGAGTAGATCTCACTTCGTACTCTGATGCGGCCCCGCGCGGATTTCCGTGCGGGGCCGCATCTGTACTGTCTGTAGACACGAGCCTGTAGATACCTGATTCAACACTTGCACCGAGGACTGCTGAACCTTTTCATGCCAAAGACCACTCCCAACACCACGCGCAGCCGCAGCGCTGTGCTGAAATCGCCGATCGATGCGACTCCTGAATCGGGAGTGCAGCGCACGGTCCTTCCCGGCGGCCTGCGCGTCGTCACCGAATTCATCCCCGGTGTGCGTTCCGCCTCCGTCGGCGTGTGGGTCGGAGTCGGTTCCCGCGACGAGCAGCCGAGTGTGGCCGGTGCCGCGCATTTTCTCGAGCATCTGTTGTTCAAGTCGACGCCGTCACGGACCGCGTTGGACATCGCGCAGGTCATGGATGGTGTGGGCGGCGAACTCAATGCATTCACGTCGAAGGAACACACCTGTTTCTACGCGCACGTGATCGACGAGGACCTCCCGATGGCGGTGGACCTTGTTGCCGACGTCGTACTGCGTGGGCGCTGCAGAACTGCGGATGTCGACGTCGAGCGGCAAGTAGTGCTCGAAGAGATCGCGATGCGAGACGACGATCCGGAAGACCTGCTCGGCGACGCCTTCCTGACCGCGTTGTTCGGAGATCATCCTGTCGGTCGTCCCATCATCGGTAGCGTCGAATCGATCGAGTCGATGTCGCGCAATCAGCTGCATTCCTTCCATGTTCGGCGTTACACGCCGCAGCGGATGGTGCTGGCAGTAGCGGGGAACGTCGACCACAAGCAGGTTGTGACGCTCGCTCGCCGCGCCTTCGCCGGGCATCTCGAGCGTGGAGTCAAGCCGGCGCCGCGGCGCGAAGGCACTCTGCGTTTGCGAACGATGCCTGAACTGAGCTTGACCCACCGCGACAGCGAGCAGGTCCACCTTGCGCTCGGAGTACGCGCGTTCGGTCGGCACGAGGGTCATCGCTGGGCCCTGTCTGTTCTCAACGCCGCAGTGGGCGGCGGGCTGAGTTCTCGTCTGTTCCAAGAGATTCGCGAGAAGCGTGGGCTTGCGTACTCCGTCTATTCCGGCGTAGACACCTTCGCGGACACCGGAGCGTTCTCCGTGTACGCGGGTTGCCAGCCGGAGAACCTCGGGGAGGTTGCCACAGTGATCCGCGAGGTACTTGCGAACGTGGCGACGGACGGCATCACCGATGCCGAGATCGCCCGCGCCAAGGGATCGCTGCGCGGCGGATTGGTTCTGGCACTGGAAGATTCAGGTTCACGCATGAACCGTATCGGTCGCAGTGAACTGAATTACGGCAACCATCGCAGTGTTGCGCAGACGCTCGCGACCATCGACGCGGTTACCTCCGAAGAGGTGCTCGAGGTGGCGCAGGTGCTCTTGACCAGGCCTTTTGCAGCCGCCGTCGTCGGCCCGTACAAGCGGGTTCGTGACCTCCCTGCGTCGGTACGCGGGATCGTGGGCAAGTAGTTCGAACTATCGAAATCGGGGTGTGCAGTTGAAGATCCGTGGTGCAGTGCTCGAAGAGATCGGCCGGGAGCGTCCCTTTGCGGAGTCGACTCCGATTTCGATTTCGGAACTCGACCTCGAATCCCCGGGCCCGGGTGAGATCCTCGTCAAGATCGAAGCTGCCGGGCTTTGTCACTCCGACCTCTCCGTGGTCGACGGGAATCGCGTTCGCCCCGTGCCGATGTTGCTGGGCCACGAGGCAGCTGGTCGAATCGTCGAACTCGGCGACGGCGTTGATTCGTTGTCGGTGGGCACCCGCGTCGTGATGACTTTTCTTCCGCGGTGTGGCGAGTGCGCGGGATGCGCCACTGACGGCCGGATGCCGTGCACGGTGGGTAGCGCCGCCAACAACGACGGCAGTTTGCTCGGTGGCGCGCAACGACTGCGGCGCTCCGGCGAGAGCGTCAAACATCATCTCGGCGTTTCGGGTTTCGCGACGCATGCGGTGGTCAACGCCAAGTCCGTAGTTGCCGTCGAAGACGATATTCCGGCCGAGATTGCAGCCGTACTCGGTTGCGCGGTGTTGACCGGCGGGGGAGCGCTACTCAACGCGGCCAAGCCTCGCCCGGCGGACACTGTGATGGTGGTCGGCTTGGGCGGCGTCGGGATGGCCGCAATCCTGACGGCGCGGGCACTCGGGGTCGAGAACGTCATCGGCGTCGACGCACTGGAGTCCAAGCTGGCTCAGGCGCTGGAACTGGGCGCGACCGAGGTCTTCACACCGTCCGGCCTGTCCGAGAGTGGCGTTCGCGCAGACATCGTCGTCGAAGCTGCGGGAAATGCTCGGGCGTTCGAGACAGCCGTGGCCGCGACGGCAGCTGGTGGCACGACCGTCACGGTCGGGTTGCCTGCGCCTGATGCGCGCTCGTCGATCTCGCCGCTCGGGCTGGTGGCCGAAGCGCGGACCATCATCGGCAGTTACCTCGGATCCGCGGTCCCCGCCCGCGACATCCCGATCTACGCGCAATTGTGGCGGGACGGGAAGCTGCCGGTCGAGAAGCTCATCTCCTCGCGAATCGAGTTGGACGACATCAATTCCGGCATGGACGAACTGGCCGATGGAAAAGCAATCCGACAGGTCATTATTTTCGAATCGGAGTAGGCGCGCATCGGTGTTATGCAGCGGAAATGAGAGGGTTGCGCCTCCGAGAGCCCCACGCCTCGCCGCGGAAAATCGTTACCCCTTGTAACGCTCCTCTCGTACTGGACGACTACTCGAATGACGTTGCGTGACGCCCCGGGGGTCGGTCGTACGTTTTCCAAAAGTTGATTGGGGAGAAGATATGCCGGTTCGTGGGTTCTTTTCGCGACATCGAATACTGGCGGGTGCAGTAGCGCCCGCAGCGCTCGGCGTGGCCGCGTTGGTGGCGGTCGCAGTTGCCGTGGATTCTCCGCAATCGCAGACGATCGAGACCGAGTTGACTGCGTCTGTCACCGAGTGCCACGACACGGTCGGGATCGGTGTCGCCGGTCGCGGTGACACGCCGGTCGAGGGCACAACGAAGATGCTCGTCGGTGCGGATGGAAAGACACTCCTCCCGGCGGCGCTCACAGACGACTACAGCAGCCACTGGGTGGACCCGGTCCTCAAGGCGCCCGCCGGGTCGGTCAAGGACGGCTCGTACGCCTCCGTCTACATCGCGTATCCCGCAAACATGGACAGTTACGAAGAGGCCGTGACGACGGGCGCGGACAACACCCGCGCTGTGATGAAGGCAATCAGCGCGGCTTGCCCGAACACGAAGTTCTCGATTGTCGGCTACAGCGAAGGCGCTGACGTAGTGCGCCGCGTCGCGATGGACATCGGCTCGGAGTCGAGCACCTCCGGCATCAATCCGGACAACGTCGTCGGTGTGGTCATCTTCGCCGACGCCGGTCGACTCGCGGGGGAGGGGCCGTTCCCCGGCGCCGAGAACCCGTACGCGAACCCGAACGGTTTCAACCAGCAATATCAGAACGGAAAGAACACCGCTTCCGGATCCGGGGCACTTCCAGGCACCAGCGGAGATTTCGGGGCTCTGAACGGCAAGATTGCGTCGTTCTGCTCTGACGGCGACCTCACCTGCGCAGCTCCCGAGAACATTTCACTCCTGATTCTGGCGGCAAACGTCGGTCGGCAGCTCAACGTCGACCAGTTGCAAGCGCAGAATCTGACGCCCGCCACCGGCATGGACATCGCGGTCGTGATGGGACGCGTGATGTTCGACGCCTTCAACGACATCTCGAGCAATCCCACCTGGATGCAGAGCGACGAAACCTTCCTCGATGTCTTGCTGAAGGTCTCCGACCCGGCGTACAAGCCGAGCGAGGCCACCACGACGCCGGTCGCAAAGGACTCGGTTTCCACTGAGGAAGTGTCGCCGTTGGCGTACCTGCCGCAGAAGCTGTTCAAGGAAATCGTCGGCCTCATCGCCACGAACCAGAACACCATTCCCGTAGTCATGAACGATCCGTACGGCCTGACCTTGGGCCCGGATGTCGGTCACCACTTCGACTACTGGCGCGATTCGGATGCTGCAAACGGCAAGCCCCTGACATCAGCGGAGTACGCAGCGGCGTGGCTGACCTATCTGGCCAAGCAGGCGCAGGACGGCAAGCCGGTCGATTCGTCGGCGAAGCCGACCGCCGAAGAGATGGCGGATGCCATCGACGCCTTGGCTGCTTCGCCTTCGGTTACCGACTCGGCCAAGCCCACCACAACCACGGGCGAAGCGGTACAACCCGCACCCGCAGGTTCGGAATCTGCAGCACCGGCACCCGCGGCTCCGACGACGACATCCGTTGCGCCGGCCGCGACGCCGAGTGTGACTTCAACCGTGGCGCCGTCGACTTCAGTCGAGTCGAGTGCACCGCCCGCCGCGACCACGACAACGACAACATCAACAACAACAACGACACAAGCTGCGGCCGGCTAGCCCAGCGGTTTCCGTTCGTCAAAAACGCTGTCACAGGCTGCGATCCGCAAGTAGTTGCGGATCGCAGCCTGTTTGTATGTACGGGTTACGTACAGCGGCGGTTGGTGCTTATCGTGGAAGGGAGGTTTCCGGATCACGAATCGTGGGTTTCACCGTGCACGAGCTGTCTATTGCGCAGAGTGTGGTCGAAGCCGTGTGCGAGCGTGCCGGCGACCGACGAGTAGCGAGCGTGCGGCTTGAAGTAGGGCAACTCTGCGCGGTGGTTCCACACTCTCTGCTGTTCTGCTTCGACGTTGTCACCGCGGGTACTCACGCCGAGGGTGCCAGCTTGCACATCGATGAGATTGCAACCAGCGCGCGATGCAACAGCTGTGGCGTGACTTTCTCGCCCCCCGACATGTTCTTGTTGTGTGGGTGCGGCAGTGCTGATGTCGAGGTGCTTGCCGGCCGCGAGTTGCGGATCCTGTCGATGGAAGTGAGCTGAGCATGTGCGCGACGTGTGGGTGCGGGGACACCACGGGACCTCGGGTGTCGGTCGTCGCCGGCGGAGAACCCGAGCAGGACGACAGCCATGGGCACGGTCACGACCACGACCACGACCACGACCACGACCACGACCACGACCATGACCATGACCATGGGCACGGTCACTCCGACCACACGGTAATTCTCGAGCAGCAGGTGCTTGCCAAGAACGACCGCATTGCGGTTCACAATCGTGAGTGGATGCGGGGCCGCAGAATCACGGCGCTCAACATCATGAGTTCGCCCGGCGCGGGTAAGACCACATTGCTGGCGCGAACGATCCGGGAACTAGGACGACAACGACCGATTGCCGTGATCGAAGGTGACCAGGAAACCCGGCTCGACGCCGAGCGGATTCGTGAGGCCGGCGCGTCAGTGGTCCAGGTCAACACGGGGGCGGGCTGTCACCTCGATGCCGAGATGATCGATCGCGCGCTGCGCGCCTTGGACCCCGCGGACGAGTCGCTGCTTCTGATCGAAAACGTAGGAAACCTGGTGTGCCCCGCCCTCTTCGACCTGGGTGAGGAAGGCAAGGTTGTCCTAATATCGACGCCGGAGGGGGGCGACAAGCCGAAAAAGTATCCGCACATCTTTGCCGTCGCGGACCTCGTGGTGATCAACAAGATCGACTTGCTCCCGTACGTCGAGTTCGACGTCGATGCCTGTGTCGCGCAAGCGAAAATCCTCAATCCTGCTGTGCGCGTTGTTGTTCTATCGGCCACGACAGGTGAGGGCATGGACGAGTGGTACGAGTGGATCGGTAGTCGGTCGGCGATTTCTCCGGTGGCCGTTGACAACTGATCTGCTCGGGTAGTTAATGAAATGAGTGGGTGCCACGCAAGTGGGCCGAGGTTCGACTCCGGTGGCGTCAGCGTTTCGGTGCCGCAGCAATTTCAGGCCATAGCGTGTCAGGCAGTAGCGGTGCCGAGAATCAGGCGCAAGTGCACCCGTGAAAGCGGCTGACATGGACACACAAAAATCGACTGCTGGCACCACGGCGGAACCTGCCTCCGAAAGCGCAGCTACCCCCGAAAGCGCAGCGGCCAAAGCGGAAGAAACTCTGATCCACGTGCTGTGGATCAATGCCGGTCTCAGTTGCGACGGTGATTCGGTGGCGCTCACCGCGGCCACGCAACCCAGTATCGAGGAGATCGCGCTCGGTGCGTTGCCCGGCCTGCCTCAGGTGGCGGTTCATTGGCCGCTCATCGACTTCGAATGTGGACCGCAGGGCGGCGCTGACGATTTCCTGGAATGGTTCTGGAAAGCCGACCGGGGAGAATTGGAACCCTTTGTTCTTGTTGTCGAAGGATCTATACCGAACGAGAAACTTCACGACGAGGGGTACTGGTGTGGTTTCGGGAACAATCGCGAAACCGGCCAACCGGTCACCACGAGCGAATGGCTCGACAAGCTGGCACCGAAAGCCACTGCGGTAGTTGCGGTCGGCACGTGCGCAACCTATGGCGGCATACATGCGATGGCCGGCAATCCGACCGGTGCGATGGGCGTGCCGGACTATCTCGGATGGACCTGGAAATCGAAGGCGGGCATCCCGATCGTGTGCGTTCCCGGGTGTCCCATTCAGCCGGACAACCTCTCCGAGACCCTGACCTATCTTCTGTACATGGCCACTGATCAGGCGCCGATGATTCCCTTGGACGAATCCCTCCGCCCGCAGTGGCTTTTCGGTGCCACCGTTCACGAGGGCTGTGACCGTGGCGGGTACTACGAGCAGGGCGAGTTCGCGACGGAGTACGGGTCGCCGAAGTGCATCGTCAAGCTGGGATGTTGGGGACCGGTCGTGAAATGCAATGTCCCCAAACGTGGTTGGATAAACGGAGTCGGCGGGTGCCCTAATGTCGGCGGGATCTGCATCGGCTGCACGATGCCGGGATTCCCGGACAAATTCATGCCGTTCATGGATGAACCACCTGGCGGCAAACTCTCCACCAATGCGGTGGGAATGTACGGGTCCGTGATCCACAGTCTGCGCCGGATCACCGGTCACACGTTGGACAAGGAACCGCACTGGCGCGAGCGCGGGTCGAAGTTGCTCACCGGTGCGACGCGTACGTGGTGACCGACCGGATACCTTCAAATCAGTTCGTGAGCAACGTCTCTGGGAGGCACTGCAATGACGGCCATCGTTCCCGAACCCACCTCGACTGCGGACCGCGACGGTCTTGTCGAGATGGCGTGGGACCCCATCACCCGAATCGTCGGCAGTCTGGGTATCTACACCAAGATCGACTTCGCCAATCGCGAAGTGGTGGAGTGCCACAGCACGTCGTCGATCTTTCGTGGGTATTCCCTGTTCATGAAGGGGAAGGACCCGCGCGACGCGCATTTCATCACCAGTCGTATCTGCGGCATCTGCGGTGACAATCACGCCACGTGCTCGTGCTACGCACAAAACATGGCGTACGGCGTCAAGCCGCCGCATCTAGGCGAGTGGATCGTCAATCTCGGCGAGGCCGCCGAGTACATGTTCGACCACAACATTTTTCAAGAGAATCTGGTCGCAGTCGACTACTGCGAGAAGATGGTCTCCGAGACGAATCCCGGTGTGCTGGCGCAGGCAGAGAACACGCGCTGCCCGCACGAGGAGCAGCACGGTTATCGCACGATTGCGGACATCATGCGGACTCTCAATCCGTTCACGGGTGAGTTCTATCGCGAAGCGTTGCAAGTCTCGCGTTCGACTCGCGAAATGTTCTGCTTGATGGAGGGTAGGCACGTCCACCCGTCGACGCTCTATCCCGGCGGCGTCGGCACCGTCGCGACGATCGAACTGATGACGGACTACATGTCGCGGCTGATGCGGTACGTCGAATTCATGAAGAAGGTCGTGCCGATGCACGACGACCTGTTCGACTTCTTCTACCAGGCGCTGCCTGGTTACGAGAAGGTTGGCCTGCGGCGGACCCTGCTGGGTTGTTGGGGATCGTTCCAAGACCCCGAGTACTGCAATTTCTCGTACAAGGACATGACCGACTGGGGCCGGAAGATGTTTGTCACTCCCGGTGTGGTTGTCGACGGAAAGTTGGTCACCACGGATCTGGTGGACATCAACCTCGGTATCCGAATCATGCTGGGGTCCTCGTATTACGAGGACTGGAGTGATCAGGAGATGTTCGTCAAGACCGATCCGCTGGGTAACCCGGTCGATCGCCGGCACCCGTGGAATCAACACACCAACCCTCACCCGCAGAAGCGGAACCTCGAGGACAAGTACAGCTGGGTCATGTCACCGCGATGGTTCGACGGAAAAGACAACCTCGCTCTGGATACCGGCGGGGGAGCATTGGCTCGTCTGTGGAGCACCGCTCTTGCCGGCCTGGTCGACATCGGATACCTGGAGTCGACCGGACACAGTGTGAAGATCAATCTTCCGAAAACAGCACTGAAGGGTCCTGTCTCGCTCGAGTGGAAGATTCCAGAGCATGGCAGCAATACTCTCGAAAGGAACCGTGCGCGAACGTATTTCCAGGCATACGCAGCAGCGGCTGCCCTTCACTTCGCAGAGAAGGCGCTTGTCGAGATCCGGGCAGGCCGTACCAAGACGTGGGAGTCGTTCGAGGTTCCGGACGAGGGAATCGGTTGCGGATTCACCGAAGCCGTCCGCGGAGTTCTCTCACATCACATGGTGATTCGTGACGGCAAGATCGCGAACTATCACCCGTACCCACCGACCCCGTGGAATGCGAGCCCGCGCGACAGCTACGGAACCCCCGGTCCGTACGAGGATGCCGTGCAGGGTCAGCCGATCTTCGAGGAGAACGATCGAGACCACTTCAAGGGCATAGACATCATGCGGACCGTGCGTAGTTTCGATCCCTGTCTGCCGTGTGGTGTTCACATGTATCTCGGCGGCGGTAAGACCCTGGAGAAGTTGCACTCTCCGACGCAGTCCGTGACCGGGGAGTGATCGATGGAGCAATCGGCCGACTACTGGCGCGGAGCAGGTGAGCGCATCGAGACGTTGTTACAGGCCAATGCCGGTGCAGGCCCGGTGGCCAGGGATCGCGCCGAGCAACTGGTCCGCGAGGTCGTGCAGTTGTACGGCGCCGCACTCGAACGCACCGTCGCACTGGCGGATCCGGCCATGATGGATGCGATGGTTCGCGACGATCTGGTGTCGAGCCTCCTACTGGTGCACGGACTTCACCCGCACGACGTCGAGACCCGCGTACGCACTGCGCTCGACAGCGTGCGTCCGTACCTCGGCTCGCACGGCGGGGACGTCGAACTGATCGAGGTGGCGGACGGCGTGGTGCGGCTACGGCTTCTCGGAAGCTGTAACAGTTGCCCTTCGTCGTCGGTGACCCTCGAAACCGCGGTCCAGGACGCGGTGCAGGCGGCGGCACCCGAGACAACCGGAATCGACGTCGAAACACCGGATTCGCACGAGCTGAAGTCGGGTGTGATCTCGGTCGAGTCCCTGTTCTCGCACGTACACGCCGACGGGGGAGGCGCGCACTGGGTGGAGGTCCCTGAATTTGCCGAAGTCGACGCGGGTGAGGTCGCGGGCTTCCGGGTATCGGATACCGATCTGTTGGTCTGCCGCTCCGGTGACGATCTGTACGCGTATCGCGACCATTGCCCCGTATGTGACCATTCGATGGCGGGGGCTGTGCTCGAACGCATGATGGGCCTTCCTGTCCGAGACGCCGCCGTCCTTACCTGTCCGACGTGCTCTGCCCACTTCAGCGTGTACGGAGCGGGAGCGCGGGTCGGCACCGGCTCCGAGCACCTGGCGCCTCTGCCGGTGCTTATTCGCGACGGTGTGCTCTCGGTCGCGCTTGCCGACGATTCCGTGTTGCCGGTGACCTAGCCGTGGACGAAGCCTGGTCATGAAAACCACTGTGGGAGAGGTACTCACGCGAATCGCCTCGACGCGCGCCGTTCCGACCGGGCCGCTGTGTGAGATGTGCGCGGCGGGCATAGGTGACGAACACCAACACGTCGTGGACGTACAGGTCCGGAGCCTGATGTGCGTGTGCCGTCCCTGCTATCTGCTCTTTGCGCCGGTCGACGCGGATCTCCGATACAAAGCGGTTCCCGATCGGTATCTCGAATTTCCGGGCTTCGAACTCGCCCCTGGCCGGTGGGAGTCCCTGGAAATTCCCGTCGGCCTGGCATTCTTCTTTCGGAACTCACTCCTCGACAAGTACATAGTCTTCTATCCGGGACCTGCCGGAGCTACCGAATCCGAGCTGCCCATCGACTCGTTCGAGACTGTGCTCGCGGAGAATCCGGGGCTCTCGCAGATGCGGGCCGACGTCGAGGCGTTGATTGTCTCGGTGCCCGCGTCAGGACAATCGCCGAGATGCTTCGTTGTTCCGATCGACGCCTGCTACGAGCTGGTGGGCAGGCTGCGCACAGTGTGGCGCGGATTCGACGGGGGCCAGGATGCCGCGCGCGCGGTGGACGAGTTCTTCGGGCGCGTCGAGGCGCGAAGCAGGTCGGCATGACCGTCCTCGACTTCTCGGTCGACAACGTGGAGGTGGAACCGTATGCGGTTACACCAAATCTGACGGTGAGATTGAGGATGTCGGAGACTACCGGCGCGACCGTCCGAGCAGTCGCTCTACGCGCACAGGTTCGAATCGAACCGCACCGCCGGCCGTACTCCGACGAGGAAGGCGACGCCCTGCGCGATTTGTTCGGTCCGCGGGAGCGTTGGTCGAGTACGCTGCGAACCTTCTTGTGGATGGAGTGTTCCGCGGTCGTTCAGGGATTCACGGAAACAACGGTCGCGGCCTTACCCATGGCGTGTACGTACGACTTCTCGGTGACGGCGTCGAAGTATATGCACGCACTCCGTGACGGAACGATTCCGATCGTGGTTCTACTGAGCGGAACCGTATTCACCGACGGGCAGCGCGGTTTCTCGGTACAGCAGATCCCGTGGGACAGATCTGCTGCCTACGAATTGCCGGTCGACGTGTGGAAACAGCTGATGGCCACGCATTATCCGGCCTCTGGTTGGGTACGCCTCGACCATGAGACGATTGCCGATCTCGTGCGATTCAAGGCAGCGCACGGCTTCACGGACCTCGAATCAGCCGTGCGGCAGTTGCTCACGGCGAGCGAGGTGCCCCGATGACCCGAACTGAGATGGATCACGACGTTCGGGCCGTGGCCGACGCTGTCCTGTACGAGGGATATCTTCTCTATCCTTACCGGGCCGGCTCGGCGAAGAATCAATCCCGTTGGCAGTTCGGGGTTCTCGGACCGCCCGGCGCCGCCGGTGACGGAGTCGGCGAGGAACCGTCGATGTCCGCCCAATGTCTGCTCGGCGAACTCGAGCGGAACGGCGCCGAAGTAACGGCGACGGTGAGATTTTTGCACCACCAGTCGCGGACGGTTGAACGACTCGGCGCCGGCGGCGCGTGGATTCCGGTGGATCGGTTGGTCGTCGACGGGCACGAGGCGATCTCGTGGGACGAAGCCACCGAATCCGAGATCGTCTTGGGTCCGTGGGGTCTGGACGAACTCGAGGCCGGCGTCGAAGAATCCTTCTGTGCGGCGGGAGTTGTCGACGGAGAGACTCTGGCGGATTCTCGGGGCCGGGTAGTCGGACGGGTCGTTCGGACACGGCTTCCGGTGACTGGCCGCTTGGAATTGAACGCCTCCGCAGGGGACAGACGCAGGGTGATCTCCGTGAGCATCATGAACGACACGAGCGTCGACATGAGGGACAAGGGCACGGCCACGGCGCAGTCGATGCTCGGCACTCACGTCATTTTGACCTGCGCAGGCTCGAAGTTCGTGTCGTTGTTCGATGAACCAGATCACTCGGAGCCGCTGCGCCAAAATCGCTGTTATCCAGTGCTCGCGGGGACCGAGGATCCGACTCACCCCGGTACATCGCCCACCGTTCTGGTGTCACCGATCATCTTGTACGACTTTCCCGAGATTGCGCCGCAGAGCGAAGGATCCCTGTTCGACTCGACGGAGATCGACGAAATTCTCACGCTGAGAATTCTGGCCATGACCGAAGAGGAAAAGGCGCGGGCGCGGGCGACCGACTCGAAAGCTGCCGACATCATCGACCGATGTGAAAGCTTGACGGCCGACGATCTAGCCGGCCTGCACGGCGTGCTGCGAGATTCGAATGCCGGTTCTGATCTGATACCCGAGGTGCCTGACGGCGTGGACTGGTGGACGCCGGAAGCCGACACCAGTGTTCAACCACGCACCGACGCAGTTTTGATCAACGGCGTCCGCGTCTGCGGTGGAAGTACGGTTCGGCTTCACCCCTCACGTCGCGCTGATGCTCAGGACCTGTTCTTCGACGGCCGGATCGCCCACGTCGCCACCATTCATGAAGACGTGGACGGCGACATTCATGTTGGGGTGACGCTCTTGGACGACCCGGCCGCCGATCTGCACAACTGGTACGGCCGCTACCTGTACTTCGCGCCGGACGAGATAGAGCCGGTGCCGCGAGACGGCGCGAGTTGACGTACTTCACGCTGTCGGACTTCACAGCTTTCGGACTTCACTGCTATCGAGAGGAGAACCCGCCATGAGGAGCATGGGATTGCTGTCGACGGCACTTCTCGGCGCCACCGCGATCGCAGCCGCGATCGTTCTGGTGGTGTCGATGCCGGACATCCAGCGCTATCTGCGAATGCGAAAGATGTAAAGCACTGTGCGCGTGCTGATTGCAGGCGTCGGAAACATATTTCTCGAAGACGACGGATTCGGCCCCGAAGTTGTTCGAGCGTTGCAGCATGAGAATCTCCCGACGGGGGTTCGCCTGGTCGACTACGGGATTCGTGGTGTGCATCTGGCATACGACTTGTTGGAGTCGTGGGACGCGCTGGTGCTGATCGACGCATTACCGGTGACCGGAGTGCCGGGGAAGCTTGCGATCATCGAAGTGGACCCAGAAAGTGAAGGCTCGCAAGGAGGTTTCGACGCACATTCCATGCATCCGAGTTCGGTGTTTGCCAGCCTGCAGGCCCTCGGCGGAACACTCCCGCGGACGTTCGTGGTGGGGGCACACGCGAAATCGGTCGGCGACGGAATCGGATTGAGCACAGAGATGCGTGATTCGGTAGGGCAAGCCGCCTCTGCGGTGATGGCACTCGTCCGGTCGATCGACGTGGATTGTGATGCCACCACTTTGGGGCCGGAGGTGTGAGTCATGTGTCTGGGGATTCCGGGACGGGTACGCGAACTACTGGACGGATACGGCGGTCAACTCGCCCTCGTCGACGTGGAAGGTGCACCGCGCAAGGTCAACATCGGGATGCTCGACGAAGGCACCGTCACGGCAGGTGACTGGGTGGTGATCCACATGGGCTTTGCAGTCGAGAAGGTCGACGAACAGGGAGCACAGCGCGCCCGGGCCGGCCTCGAACTGATGGGCCGTGGTCAAGACGGTGAGATCGACGAGTCCGGTACTCGTACCGGCGAGGTCGGGACATGATGGTCGCCAGCCGTGTCATCGTTCGTGGCGTAGTCCAGGGGGTGGGATTCCGGCCGTTCGTTCACGCGACTGCGACCGAACTGGGACTGTCGGGTTCGGTGGGAAATTCTGCTCTCGGGGTCGTGATCGACATCGAAGGCGACGGACAGGCAATCGATGCGTTTGTCGCTCGGGTGCGAAACCGCCCCCCACCGCTGGCACGAGTGGAGTCGATAGAGCGCGAGGACTCGCCGCCGCTAGGTCGTCAGGGGTTTTGCATCATCGAGACGGATGCGGGGGCGGTCGGGCGAACCTTGGCGCCGGCCGATGTCGGGATCTGCGACGACTGCCTGCGGGAGCTGACTGATCCGAGCGATCGGCGATATCGTCATCCCTTCATCACCTGCACCAATTGTGGTCCACGATTCACGATCATCGAGTCGATGCCCTACGACCGGGCCGCTACGACGATGAAGCGGTTCCCGTTGTGCGCGAACTGTGCGGCGGAGTACGTGGATCCCTCCGACCGCCGGTTTCATGCGCAACCGATTGCCTGCCCGGAGTGCGGTCCAACGCTTTCGTTCGTGGAAGGCGACGCGCCCACGGAGACCGGCGAGGGTGCACTGCTACGAGCCCGATCGCTGCTACGAGACGGGAAGATTCTTGCTGTCAAGGGAATTGGAGGATTCCACTTGGCCTGCGATGCGCGTGATGATCGCGTGGTTCACGAATTGCGTGACCGCAAGCATCGACCGAGCAAGCCGTTGGCGGTGATGGTGCGCGATGTGAGAGAAGCCAGAGCGCTGGGTGTGGTCGGGGATGCCGAGGCCGATGCCATGTCCTCGCGCGAGCGTCCCATAGTGCTGGTTGCCAAAGCGTCTGGATACACGCCGTCTCCCTCGATTGCCCCAGGCATTCCGGACATCGGAATCATGCTGGCCTACAATCCGATTCAGCATCTTCTTCTCGGGTTGGCGGGAGACGCTGCGGGCCCCGCGGCGTTGGTGATGACGTCGGCGAACATCGGTGGCGAGCCAATTCTGTATTCCGACGACGATCTCGAACGGGTGGGTGACCTGGCCGACGGGGTGTTGACCCACAACCGTCCGATCTTGATGCCGTGTGACGACTCGGTGATGCGAATAGTCGGCAGTGGACGACAGTTGCTTCGTCGCTCGCGCGGATATGCACCGCTGCCCGTTGCGGCGCCGTTCGATCTACCGCCCACCTTGGCGGTCGGGGCCGATCTGAAGAACACCTTCTGTCTTGCCGAGGGTGCGTATGTCTGGCCGAGTCAGCACATCGGAGACATGGGCGACCTCGCTGTCCTCGACAGTTTTGCTGCCTCGGAGAGTCACTTCGAGTCGATCACCGGAGTAGTGCCGCACCAGATTGCCTGTGACGAGCATCCTCGGTATCGCTCGTCCTCGTGGGCTCGCAGTCGTAGTGGAGACCGACCGGTGCGCGTCGTCGGGCATCACCACGCACATGTGGCTTCCGTGATGGGGGAGAACGGCCGGGACGGGAGCGAACCGGTTCTCGGAATAGCGTTCGACGGCACCGGTTACGGGGCGGACGGCGCAGTGTGGGGAGGGGAATTGCTGCTGGCGACGTACAAGGGTTATCGCCGTCTCGCGCATCTGGGATACGTACCGCTGCCAGGGGGCGATGCCGGAGTGGAACGACCGTACCGAATGGCGCTCGCCCACCTCTGGCATGCCGGGTTGGACTGGGAATCCGACCTCGCGCCGGTGGCGGCCTGTCCGCCACGAGAGCAGTCGGTCCTACTTCACCAGTTGGAAACCGGTTTCGGGTGTGTGGACACCTCGAGCATGGGGCGGTTGTTCGACGCAGTCTCCTCGCTGACCGGGGTTCGTCAGAGCGTCGACTACGAAGCGCAGGCCGCCATCGAGTTGGAGGGCATTTCGAGGGGAGTCGACTGCGCCCCGTCGCGGTACACCTTCGACTGGGTGCAGTCGGACGACGATTCATGGACAGCTGATCCACGGTCGGTCATTCGGGCCGTTGTCCGTGATCTCCGGGCGAAGGTGCCCGCCGACGTGATCGGCGCGCGCTTCCACGAGTCTGTCGCTTACCTCGTAGTCGAGTGGGCAATCCGTGGCCGCGACCTGGCGGGAGTGGACGAGGTAGTTCTCACCGGAGGCGTCTTTCAGAACCCCCTCCTGCTCGTCCGGGCGTGTGCCCTGCTCGGAGAAGCCGGATTCACGCCGTTGACAGGACTGCAGTTACCACCGAACGACGGTGGTCTCGCCTACGGCCAAGTGCTGGTCGGGAGTTCGTCATGAGGTCAGGAGTTGTGCCATGTGCCTAGCCGTACCAGGACGTATCGAGTCCTTGGAGGAACGCGACGGAACGACGATGTCGGTGGTGAACTTCGGTGGCGTCCGAAAAGAAGTGTGCCTCGAATACATTCCGGGCGCCCGAGTCGGCGAGTACGTCGTGGTGCACGTCGGATTCGCGATCCAACGACTCGACGAGGAATCCGCACGCAGCACGCTGGCGGAATTCGAACACCTCGGCGTACTCGAAGAGGAATTCGGTGACGGGTTCGCCAGGGCTGCCCGGGCCGCCGGGATCGAACCGAAGGAGACGGAATCATGAAGTATCTGGACGAGTTCTCCGATCCGGAACTGGCCGGCAAACTGCTGGATCAGATCCGCGCGCTGGCCACGCGCCGATGGGCGATCATGGAAGTGTGTGGTGGTCAGACACATTCGATCATCAGGCACGGCATCGATCAACTACTCCCAGAGCAGATCGAGATGATTCACGGACCTGGTTGCCCGGTCTGCGTCACGCCGCTCGAGATCATCGACAAAGCTCTCGAAATCGCGGCAAAGCCCGATGTCATTTTCTGTTCATTCGGGGACATGTTGCGAGTTCCGGGGAGTTCGTCGGATCTGTTCCGGATCAAGAGCGCCGGCGGCGACGTTCGCGTGGTGTACTCACCGTTGGATGCACTGACTATTGCCAAGGAGAATCCGGACCGGCAAGTGGTGTTCTTCGGGATCGGATTCGAGACCACAGCGCCGGCCAACGCCATGACCGTCTATCAGGCCAATCGCCTGGGTATCAAGAACTTCTCGCTGCTCGTCTCGCACGTTCTGGTCCCGCCGGCAATGGCCGCGATAATGGACTCGCCAGAGTGCCGCGTGCAGGCATTTCTGGCGGCCGGGCATGTGTGCAGTGTGATGGGAACGTCGGAGTACCCGGCCCTCGCCGAGAAGTACAGGGTCCCGATCGTCGTCACCGGATTCGAGCCGCTGGATCTCCTGGAGGGCATCAGAAAGACTGTGCTGCAGTTGGAATCGGGTCGACACGAGGTCGAAAATGCCTACGCCCGTGCTGTCACGGCGGAGGGCAACACCGCAGCGAAAGCGATGCTCGAGGATGTGTTCGCGGTGTCGGACCGGACGTGGCGCGGCATCGGATCGATCCCGGACAGTGGGTGGCAGCTGGCGCCGAAGTATGCGTATTTTGATGCGGAAGAACGTTTTTCGGTGACCGATATCCACACCGACGAGTCGAGTGTCTGCCGGTCCGGTGAAGTATTGCAAGGCTTGATCAAGCCACACGAGTGCAGTGCCTTCGGGAAGGAATGTACTCCGCGGAATCCACTCGGTGCCACGATGGTGTCGTCCGAGGGGGCGTGCGCTGCGTACTACCTGTACCGACGCCTGGAACTGCAGGAGGCGGGTCATGCCGGCTGAGGAGACCGCTGTCGTGGACCTGTCGGCATGGGTGTGCCCACTGCCGCTGCGTGATTCGCCGAACATCGTCATGGGACACGGCGGTGGGGGAGCGATGTCCGCCGAGCTCATCGAGCATCTGTTCCTGCCCTCGTTCGGAAGCGCTGCCGATGCCGAGCTCGGCGACTCGGCTGTATTCGACATCGGCGGGGTGCGGCTCGCCTTCTCAACGGACTCGTACGTCGTGAAACCCATGGTGTTTCCCGGCGGAACGATCGGCGATCTTGCGGTCAACGGAACGGTGAACGACCTGGCGATGGCGGGAGCACAACCCTTGGTGATGTCGACGGCATTCATCCTCGAAGAAGGGACCGCGTTGACCGACATCGCGGGGATCGCGAAGGCGCTCGGGCGGGCTGCGCACGTTGCCGGCGTTCGACTGGTGACGGGTGACACCAAAGTTGTCGATGCCGGTCACGGCGACGGAGTCTTCATCAACACCGCGGGAATCGGGATTGTCGCCGACGGGGTGGACATCAACCCCACTCGCGCACAAGTGGGTGACGTCGTGATCGTCAGCGGCGACATCGGTGTTCACGGGGTGGCCGTGATGAGTTGTCGCGAAGGTCTCGAATTCGGGACCGAGGTGCGCAGTGATTGCGCGTCGCTCAACGGCGTGGTCGCCGACATGATTGCCACCGGCGTCGACATCCATGTCTTGCGCGACCCTACCCGGGGCGGAGTTGCCGCCACCCTCAACGAGATCGCTCAAGCGTCGAACATCGGTGTTGCGCTGGTGGAACGAGATCTGCCGATTCCCGCTGACGTGCGCGACGCCTGTGGGCTACTCGGTTTGGATCCTTTGTACGTCGCCAACGAGGGTAAACTGATCGCCTTCGTTCCGCGAGAAGACTCCGACCGAATTCTGGAAGCGATGCGCGGTAATCCGCTGAGTGCGGGAGCTGCCGTGATCGGGGAGTGCGTGGCCGAACATCGCGGAATGGTGGTGGCGCGTACGGCATTGGGAGGCAATCGGGTAGTGGATTTGCCGGCAGGTGAACAACTTCCGCGGATCTGCTGATGACTGCCGTCGGTATGAACGGGCCGGCGTTGTTTGCCCGCTACGCGTATCCGCCGAACGAGTTGGGTTACTGCGGACCCGACGATCCTTCAGTGCTGCTTCGTCTGGCCAGCGGCAACTCGGGCAGCGGCGACCGTGATCGCGCTCGTCAATTCGACGGTGCGTGGCCGTACCTCGAGGCATTGGCCGCAAGTGCGGGCATCGACGATCCTCTCGATCCGCGAGTGATCGAAGCCTATTGGGTAGGAGGTGATCTCCTCGACTCGCTTGATTCGGGGGCGTTGTTGCAGCACTTGAGGGGGGCATTCGGTGAACGCGAAAACACCGGGTTTCTCCCTGCCCTCGGGGATCGGGACCGCGCGCTCGCGCACCACAGTTTTCACGTATTTCTGGTGTATCCGTGGGTCAAGCTTCTTCGGAAGCGCGGTGCGGTCCCACTGTCCGTCCTCCAGAACTGCCGGATCAGATGGGGAGTGGTCGAGGACGTGAGTGAGGAGCACGCGTTGGTGGTTTCGTCCCCGCTCGAGTTCGACGGTGAGCAACTCGTACGCGGCACGCCGGTGACGCAGCGAGTGCGATGGAGCGTTGACGGCCGCTCACTCGCACCGACGCCCGTCCAGGGCGCCTTGGTGACGATGCACTGGGATTGGCTGTGTGACAACATCACGTCAGAGCAATCACGGGCATTGGATGCCGCGGAAGACTCGGCATTGCGGATCGCGACCCGGATGCTGTCGACGTGACAGGCCCTGTCAGAGCAGGGACCACGGTCTGGAGGATACGCAGGTGTCAGGGCACGAAAAAGGTTCCGAGGCCCGGTGTTCCGATCGCCTGGGGATCGACGTATGCGACGACCTGACCCGAGCCCGGACGAATGGTGACGGGTTGTGCATCCAGTGTCGGAAATGATGCGGATCCGTACGCTCCGGTGCCGAGACTGAGCCAGTGGACGACCGCGGAGTGGGGGTTTCCGTCGCCGGGTGCGCGTTGCACGTGCAGCACGGCGACGCCCGGTTCTTCGCCGACGATCGCTGCAAGGTGGGGAGTGGGCAAGTCGACGAGCGGGACGTAAGGGTCGACCTGGAACGGAACCGTGCTCGGCGCCGCTGCCGCGGTACCCGGCATCATCACGCCGGAGATCGCAAGGGCCGCAAAGACCGCGGCACCGGTACGTGCAAAAGCGTTGAGTGCAGTCATACGATTCGACGCTAGTCGCTTGACCGGCGATTCGGTGCCGTTTCGCGTTTCAATCGGCGGCGGGGTGACGTCGACGCCACCGCCCAGTGGTACGCGAAGGTATTCGGAATGACGATCGAGATATTCGGCCCCACGGTACGCACTGCACTGAAGTTCGGAGATCAGAAGATCAATCCGAGGCCTCTCGGATCGGCGGAGCAAGACCCGGCCTGGACCACCGGCGCCGTCGAGCCAGCAGGTTCCGAGGATTTGTGCTTCATCACTCTTGCGTCGCCTGGAACTGTCCGTGAGCACCTGGAGAACTGTGGGGTCGAGGTGCTCGACGGGCCCGTGACCAAACTGGGTGCCCTCGGCGAGATGGTCTCGCACTATTGTCGCGACCCCGACGGAAACCTTATCGAGATCGCCGTCTACCCGTGAACCAACCACTCCGAGGAGAAATTACTCCAGATTCAATGTCGTCCAGTGCTGCCTCCGCCGGCTGTCGACATCCTTCCCCGCCGTGCACTTGGAATCGGTGTTCGTCACCGGACGTTGCGGGTCCCGCTTTCTCTGATCGTTCGTCCGCGGTCCGCGTCCGTCGGACTGTTCTCTTCAAGATCGCTGATCGAACTGGATTCGAGAAGGTGTCGGACCGGCGTCCGATGGCTTTCGAGGAGGATCTAGCTACTTCCGTCGTCTATCGAGTGAGCGAGGGTGGAGACGGTGCGCTTTCGGTGGGTTGTTGCCGGTTGCACTGTGTCGGGCCAGTCAGCAGTTTCTTCCAGCGCCCAGTCGGCCCATTCGGCGATGTGGTTGAAGTGGCCGATCATGAACCGGTTGGCCAGTGCCATCAGATGATTCTGCTGGGGGAGTGTGCCGGCTTCGGGGGCCGAAATCCGTTGTGCGTGTGAGACGAACAGACTTCGGGACCGAGTTGCCTGTTCGCGCATGGTGGTCAGGTTGGTCCGCAGGTCGGCGATCGTGCCTTGGTTGGCGAAGATCACGCGGATCATGCCTTCGAACTGCAAGGCGGGGGGTGTGGCCTGGGTGGCGAGCCAGTCACTCAGCGCTGTGCGGCCTTCGTCGGTGATGGAGTAGACCGTGCGGGAGCGCTGAGTGCCTTTCGTTACCGTGCTCGCCGTGACCAGACCGCGTTCAAGCAGAATTTTGGGGGCGTTGTATCGCTGTCGGTCTGCGCTGGGCCACAACTCGGCGACCCCGCGTCCGACCTGTTCGGCGATCTCGTATGCCGACCAGTCCTTGACCGTCAGCAGTCCCAGGATCATGTACGAGGTAGGTGTGAGATCACGCTGAGCCACATGGCTCCCTTCGTTCCGCGGTTACATCCGAGCCTACAAGTGCTACTTCCCTTCACCGTTTGCATCCTCGGTGTCGGCGATGTCGTCGGATGTGTCCTGAGCGGGCTTGCCGTAGATGAAGGGGACGAGCGCTGCAGCGACGGCAGAGGCCGGGGCGAAACCATCGGCCGTGGGTGCCAGATTTCCCCACACCACCAAGGTTACGTCGTTGACCGGGTCGTACCCCATGAACGAGTTGTAGCCGGGCAGTTCGCCGATGTGGCCGTACATCGGACCCATTTGAGCGATACCGTATCCGTATCCTGCGGATCCTTCGCCATCTGTGGGTTGCACACTGTTCAAACGCAACTCTTGTGTGGCGGGACTCAGGAGCGAACCGGTTCCCAGAGCTTTGACCCATGTCGCCATGTCGTTTGCAGTCGAAATTCCCTGACCTGCAGACCATGTCCACGAGGGATTGTGCCTAGTGGTGTTGGTCGGTTTTTCGGTGCCTGCGGCGATCGCGTCGAGGCGAGATTGTGGGAGAGCCTCTTTGCCTTCGCCGAGCGTTTCGACGTTGCCACTGTAGGTGTAGCCGTCTGCAAACGGAGTCGGGATGCTGGTGTCGGTGTTCGCAGGAAACGACGTCCCTGCGAGTGCGAGTGGCCCGAAGAATCGGTCCGCGAAGATCTGCTGAATCGGCTTGCCGTCCAGCTGCTCGGCGATCAAGCCGAGGAGAACGGTATTGGTGTTGGAGTAGTGATAACCGGTGTCGGGCGCGAAATACGGCGGCTGGCTCAGCCCCATTGCCAGCAGTTCCTCGGGTGTCCACACCCGCTCCGGTTGCTCGTCGAGCGCCCGGTTTAGTTCGAGGGTTTCGGTGTAGTTGTACAGGCCGCTACGCATGTCGAGTAGGTCGCCGATGGTGATGTTGTCGCCGTTGGGGACATCTGGGCGGAACTTGCTGACCGGATCGGTTACCGCAACCTTGCCTTCGTCGACCAACTGCAGGATGGCCGTACCGGTCCAGGTCTTGGTGTTCGAGCCCACGCGAACCTTGGTGTCCAGAGTGGGAGGCTCGTTCACGCCTTCCCTGACCGAACCCCATGTATTGACGTACTTCTGCGTCGGCGTCGTGATCATGACCACCATTGCGATCTCACGGAACTCTTCTGCCTTCTCGGAGACGACGGAATCCATTGCGGCGCTGTCGAAAGACAAGACGGCGCTGTCCGCAGACCCGGCGGAGGTCGGCGGGGACGACGAGGGGGACTCGGAATCGGTTGCGGACGAACAGGCTGAGAGCAGCAATGCCGTAGCGATGCAGGCCACAGCCACTTTGCTGGTCTTGACGTTGTGAAATGACGTCGACTTCCCAAAAGGGTTCATAGAGGGACTTTAAGCGATACTGCACTCTGCATGCTGCACTTTGCAGTAAATTACGACAAATCAGTCATGCATCCTCAGGAGCGTCCATGCCGCACACCACATCAGTTCGCGCCGTCGCTGCGTTCATCAGCGTCGGAGTAGTCCTCACCGCATGTTCGGCGAAGCCGTCGAATTCCGATTCCGCATCGGCTCCGGCGCAACAGGTTCCCGAGGAGGCAGCCCGCATCATGGCCACCGATCCGTACGCTATGGCTCGGTGGTCCTATCTCTTGGTCGACCCCGCCACCGACGAGGTGGTTTACAGCAACAATGCTGATAGCTCTATGTTTTTGGCTTCCCAGACCAAACATTTCACCGTCGGCACCGCCTACGACACCCTTGGTGTAGACCACACTGTCACCACCCCCGTTTATGCCACTTCTCTCCCCGTCGAGGGCACCCTTACCGGTGATCTGGTGCTGGTCGGCTCCGGTGACCTCGCGCTCGGTGGGCGCAACGCCGCACAAGGCCGATTCGATTTCGCCACCGACGGCATCGACCACGTCTACGCCGATGCCCTGCCAGGAGCCGTTCTCGCGCCCGGTGATCCGCTGGCAGGCCTGAACGATCTCGCACGACAAGTAGCCGACGCCGGCATCACTCGGGTAAACGGCGACGTTCTGGTAGACCCTCGTCTGTGGGACACATACTCGACAGTCGAAGGCCTGGTCCCATCGATTTTCGTCAACGACAACCTCGTCGATATCCAGGCGAGTCCGGGTGCGGTAGGTGAGCCCGCCACCATCGACATGCTTCCCGGTAACGGCCTGTTCCGCGTCGATGCTCAGGTCACCACGGGTGAGGAAGGTAGCGACTCGACTCTGAAGGTTGCGGCCGATCCGTCCGATCCCACCCAGATCAACGTGACCGGGTCCGTGCCGGCTGGAAAGACATCGCTGACTGTCTATCGCATCACCGACGCGCCGACGTGGGCGCGTCAGCTGTTCGTAGAAGCACTGCGACGCAATGGAATCGAGGTTGCATCGGTATCTCGTACGAACAGCACGGCTGCCCTGCCTGTCGATCGGACATATTCAGGAAGTCGACAGGTTGCGAGCCTGCAATCGGCACCAATTTCGGAGTCGGGAGGGATGATTCTCGCGACAAGCTACAACACGGGCGCGAACACTTTCTTGTGTCTGTTGGCAGTAGCGACAGGATCGTCGTCGTGCAGCGACGGTCTGCCCACCGTGCGGGCACTCGCCGAGAAGGCTGGTATTGCAGCATCCGACCTGGTGGTCATGGACGGTCAGGGCGGAGACCCGTCACAATCGACGCCCGCAGCCGTCCTCCAGTGGCTCGACTGGGTGGACCAGCAGCCATGGGCCGATACGTTCTGGGCAGGTCAACCCGTACTCGGTGAGCGAGGTTCGTTGTCGGGCGTGGGAACCGACAGTCCGGCAAAGGGGAAGGTCATCGGTAAGACGGGAACATCCGCCGACGTCGAATCTGACACCGGCAGGTTGATAGTCACTCTTCAAGCGTTGTCGGGTTACATGATCACCCCCGACGATCGCCGACTTCTGTTTGTCGTCGCCGTCAGTGATGCAGTGTTTCCCGACCTGCCTAGGGGAGTGTTCCAAGTCGGGGGAGACGTCGGTGGTGTTGCCGCTGCATTCCAACAAGCACAGACGAATTGACGGGGCGAGTCAGTGGTCCGGCGTTCGGGCGCTCATCCCTTTCGAATGAGGCACGAACGATGTAGGCGCACAGAGTGTCAGCATTGGCGCGCAGCGGTATCGACTGCGTCCCGATGAGAAACGAGTTTTGACATGGGTTCCGTTATCGGAGATCTCCTCCCCATAGCTGTCGGTGTCGCCGTGTCTCCGGTAGCCGTCATCGCCACGATCTTGATGTTGCTCTCCAAGCGCGCGGGTAGCACCAGCATCGGGTTCGCGTTGGGTTGGCTGCTCGGAATCTTCATTGCCACAGTTCTTTTTGTCACCCTGTCCAGTGCCCTCGGTACCTCGGACAATGGACCGTCTGCCACGGTATCGTGGATCAAACTCGCTCTCGGTGTCCTCCTGTTGGCGGTCGGGGTCAAGCAGTGGCGAGGGCGCAGCGGCGAACACGAAACACCGAAGTGGATGCAAGCCATCGACGAGATGACCGCGGTCAAGGGGTTGGGCCTAGGATTCGCGCTCGCCGCGATCAACCCGAAGAATCTGCTGATGTGCATCGCGGCGGGAGTGTCGATCGGCTCGGCGTCGCTGGCGACGAGTGGAGTGATCGCCTCTGTCCTTGTCTTCACGATCATCGCCAGTTCAACGGTCGCGATCCCGGTCATCGGATACCTGGTGGCTGCTGATCGTCTGCGCGAGCCGTTGGCCAAGCTCAAGGTCTGGCTCCAAGACAACAACACCACGGTGATGAGCGTGTTGATCTTGGTCGTCGGAGTTGTTCTGATCGGCAAAGGAATCGGCGGAATCTTCTGATAAGCCCTCTTTCACGTGGTGTGAACGCGGACCGCCGAGGTGGGTGTCCTATCAGGCCAAGTTCACCGCGTAGTCGCCATCGGCGTGGCCGATCAGTTGCCAGCCGCCCTCTATCGGGGACAGTCGGACGTCAGCGAGATTCGTGGTCTCGAGCTGTGGCCGGTCGGTGCCGGGGTACCAGGCTTCGACCTGTCCGGTACCGGTCCCGGTAAACCCGTTGCGCGACAACTCCGTCAGTGTGCCGGGCGCTGCTCGCGGATAAGCACGCGAGAGAGGCCCGGCAAATCCCTCTACGAGCCCGAGTGATTCGCCGGAAGGGCAGTCGATGCGATTCAAATTTCCTTGCGGCTGGTGGGTATTGCCGTCCCGAACCGGGTGGGGGTCACCGCACGCTTGTGTCCACGACCACCACGCGCCGCCCATCCGGTACTTGTCGGTGGCGTCGACGAAGCGGTCGACGTCTGCTCCCTGCTCGCCGGCATCCCCGAACCAACCCCATTCACCCGTCCACAACGGGGCGTCGTACCAGGCGGCAGCGCGGTCGGCGATCTTGAACCCGTCTTCGATTCCGGGGAATTCGCTACTGACTGTTATCGATTCGCTGTAGAGATGTGGCGAGAAGACCACCAGAGGATCGGTCAGGTACTGGCGTGGGGGCAGCGCGTCGAAGCCGAATGCCGACCAGATCGCGCTGGGCTCGAAGAACACGAGGTGCGGAAATCCGCCTGATTCGGCCTGTCTGATGGCGTCGGTGGCCCGCTTGTAGTACTGCCCGATCTGATCAGCGGCGGTGAATGGATCGCGCAGGCCGGGATTCGGTTCGTTCAAAAGGTCGTATCCTGCCACCGCTGGTTCGTCTTTGAACTCGGCGGCCAACCGCGCCCACGTAGCCACGAGGCGACTCTGGATTCCTTGCTCGTCGTCGTAAAACGCCTGGAAGGCATGGGCGATCGCCGGTGCGGCTTCCCGGAGTCCAGCGATATTGCAGGTCGTCCATCCGCCGGTCAGGGTTGCCCACTCCGGTGCGCCGTCCCAGCCGACTCCCGGCTCCATGAAAGACGGGCACGACTGGTCGCTCGGGGTGCCGACGTACGGGCCCCATGCGTCCTGATGCATGTCGAGAACGGTGTAAATGCCGTGATCTTTCGCGTTCTGGACTGCGCCTCGAATCCGGTCGACATACGCAGTGTCGAATGCACCGCGGGTCGGTTCGAGGAGGGACCACGCGACGTTGAGTCGGACGACGTTGATGAATCGCCCTGGGTTCGGTGGAGACTTCTGGCCTTGGAAACGAGGATGGAAGCATGCCGAATGAACGGGTGTCAGG
>NZ_JAWLSE010000039.1:3862-5661 GCF_033142365.1 Rhodococcus sp. IEGM 1241 | reverse complement strand
GCCGGCCGAATCGAGCGCCGGCCGAATCGAGCGCCGGCCGAATCGAGCGCCGGCCGAATCGAGCGCCGGCCGAATCGAGCGCCGGCCGAATCGTTAGTGCGGTGTGCGTGCGTGGTGGTCGAGTATCGCGGCCCAGGAGGACGCTGGGAGCTTCTCGGGTGTGTAGCGATCGAGGGTGAGGGTGGCGTGGTGTGCGTCGTGGTGGACGCCGCCGAGGTTGTGGAGGTTCTCACGTGCTCCGGCGTTGTGTGCGGCGGAGGCGAGCGCGGTCAGTCGGTCCGGAAGCATCGATGTCCTTCGGTCGAAATGTGTCGGTGGTGCGCGGAGAAATTCTCGCCTGTTCGGTCACCTCGAGCGGAGCAAGATATTGCAAAACCCCGGGGTTTTGGATTCCGCCCTGGTCGGGCGGGTGCGCGAGCGATCACGAGGAGCTCGGCGGCGGACTGGCGGAGCAAGATAGTGCCTTAGGTGCCCTAAGTCTGACCGCGCTGGCGCGGTGCCCGTTCCGGGGCGCTGCGCTGGGCCGGTCAACGACTGAGGACGACGGCCGCGATACTGCCGAGTGTTCCGATGACGGCGACCGTGATCGGTGTGAGTGCGGCGATCCAGAGGCGAATCTTTTCGCCGCGATCGGGTGCGGTGTTCGTGGCGGTTGGCTGCTCGTTCATGTGCGCTCCTGCGGTCGAATGTTCGATGTCGCCGGGGAAGGTAGCTTTTCCGTTCTCCCGTTGATGTCCGTCGATGTCCGGGACCGTATTCGTGGACCTGGACTACTCAGCGCGAACGACGTCACGGCTGAATTCGAACGACCGTACAAACCGCCTTCTCCACGTGCGGCACGCTCGCTGGAGACAAGACGAAGCCCCCGACTCGCGTCAACGAATCGAGGGCTTCTAACCGTGTTTGGCTGGACCAAACCCAGCCGCATGACGGCTGGTGTGATGGTAGGTCAGTCGAGTTCGGTCACTGCGCCGTAGTCCCGGAGCTGGCGAAGGTTGAACGTGATGTCGAAGAACGAGTACGCGACGTTGAACGTGGCCCGCGCGGCCGACTTGGTGTGCCGCTTCGCGCTGCGCAGCAGCACGCGTTGAGGGAAGTCGTAGAACGCGATCGCGGCTTGCGGCGTCGGCAGTGCGCGGTTCCATTCGACGAGGACGTATTCGCAGAAGCGGAACGTCTCCTCGAGGTACTCGGCCGCAGCGGTCGCGTCCGCGATGTCGCCGGGCATTTGGTACTCGAAGCGATCGAGCTGGCGCACGAGTGTGTGCGCGGCGTCGAGCAATGTTTTCGCGGCAGTGGTGATGTCTGCGGCGGTGGGCGAAATGCCCACGACGGAATCCGTCATGGTGTGTCTCCTGGTTTGGTCAGGTGACAGTTCGATCGTGAGTGTTGACGCACTCGTGAAACGAACCGCGTGTGAAGTTGTTCGGCCCGACGGTGCCGGTCCGAGGCCAACGTTACCTCCACCACCCGACATTCACAGTCCTTCACGATCCCCAGTCGTACACATGTCACCCACACGCTTCGTTGTGCATCGCTCGCCAAAAATTTCTCGCTCACCACTGCACTTCGCCCAGCTCAGTTCACAACCCCTTCAAACCAGACACACCTCTGGCTGAATTTCAGACTTTGGGGGCGCACTTTCGTGCGACGAAATGTTTTCGAGGCGGCGGCCATCGTTCCGGTCCCCGGCATCGAAGCGATGAACCTGCCGCATCCGTGTGCCGTACCCGGCCTACCTCCCGCAGTCCTCGACACCCACTCACCGCCCGCACCGCTCCCCTGGCCGTGCTCACCTA
>NZ_JAWLSE010000039.1:0-3762 GCF_033142365.1 Rhodococcus sp. IEGM 1241 | reverse complement strand
CCCGCACGCTTCTCCACCTACCCGCACGCTTCTCCACCTACCCGCACGCTTCTCCACCTACCCGCACGCTTCTCCACCTACCCGCACGCTTCTCCACGCGTCTACCGACCTATATCGCCATCTACCCCGAAACGCCTTTCTCGCTCACCCCAAGTGCCACACACCTCTTGCATTCAGGAAACGAAACTGACCATCTTTCCGGGCGACGAAATGTCTTATGCTGACGAGATGGACCCGAACACCTGCCCACGCTGCGGAAACCCGGTCACCGTGAATCCTCGCGGCCGGCCGGCCCGCTGGTGCTCGGACCGATGCCGCAAACTCGCCTCCGAGGAACGCCGCGCCGCCGAGCGCGGCGCGATCGGATTGGAGATCCGCGACCACACACGGGTGGTGGAGAAGCCCGTTCCGGAGCGGATGAGCGCGACCGTCGCGGCGGCCCGCGCGGCAGAGGACATCGACACGGCACTGTCGGTGCTCAACGCGCTGCAACGCAAACTCGGAGCGGACGAGGTCGCGTACAAAGACCTCGACCGGCTGTACCGGGGAATCAACGAACTGCGGGCAACGTTCCGCCGAACCGTGCGCCCGTCTGCCGTGGGTCTGATCAGCTACCGGACCGAAAGCGCGGCCGTACTGGACCCGAAATCAGCGGTGCCCGTCGTGCTGGGCAGCCCCCGAGCCTGTGCGGAAGTGATCACCGCACTCACCGAACAAGTGCGCACCGGGCAGCTCGCACACGACCCCCGACACGACCGAACCCGGCGCGCCCTGGCAGACCTCATCCGCACTGTCCACGTCCGCGAATAGGCTGCCACTGCGTGTGCGAGAAGCGCCGATGCCGCTGAACTGCTTGCTACTGAGCGCAAAAGAAACTCCCCGGATGACACGACATCGTGTCATCCGGGGAGTTTCTAGGTCAGGCCTCTATCGCGTCAGTGTTTGACTGCGGATCGTGCTGTCCACCATTTCTGGACCCACGGAACGAGTGCTGTGATTACGCCCAAAATGACGAAAATGACAGCCGCGGTTGTCGTCCCGTTGCTGAGGAAGAACAGGCCGACAAGGATGTACAACACACCGATGCCGAGCGCGGCCCGCCAGCTCAACTGCCTTCTCTTCTGAGTGTTCACACTGCAACTTTAGGTGCGTGACCGGAGATCCTTCTAGTTGCAGCCGAAGTAAGCGCCGGCGCCGACGCCGATTACTCGTACCGGCCAGGTAGCGGGGAACGCATTCATACCCAGTCCGATAGCGCAGCCCGCGCGATCCTTGATTGTGTTGGTGCCGTTGATGGGGTTTGCGTTTCCGTTTCCGGAGCATCCGGTTGCAGATGAACACACAGAGGGCGGCAAAGAGTCTGCACTTGCGACCCCCACCCCCATTCCCAGAACTCCGGTAGTTGCTGCGCACACGGCGGCCATTGTCAGAACTCGTTTTCCGATCACAGTTTCCTCCCCTAATCGTGGTGCTCACGAGTTAAAAGCGAGCAACCCGATGCTTGCCCGAATCGGCTGGCCGCTGCAACTTGTTACATGCCGCAAAAGGGTTGGGCGACTGCGAAATTGGCGAAAAGTAGAAGCGGTACACGCGTGAGTGTGGTCCGCCTGGACAAGCACAATTCGCGTTATGGTCATGGCCGTGAACACCACAGGAACTGACCGGTCGCCACGTCCTCGTTGGTCACTGTCCGAGGCGTCCAAACGGACAGGCGTCAGCCGCACGACGCTGCTCCGGAGAATTGAAGCCGGCAAAATTCCGGGTGCGATCAAAACCGATGAAGGCTGGTCGATCGGAATCGAAGACCTCATCGGAGCTGGAATCATTCCGGACAGACCCAGCCCGCCCGAAGGTGCCCACGGTCATGGCCGCCCTGATTTTGACCATGTCCAGCGGATCGCGGATCTTGAACGAGAGTTGGCCGTTGCTCATGCCCAGCGGGCGGCAGCTGAACAGGTAGCGGTCGAGCGTGAGCGGATCATCCAATCACAGGCTGTGACGTTGCTCATACTTCAGTCGAAGCCGGTCGATGACAGGCCTTCGGCGGTAGCTGACGCTGCGCCAGAGGCAGAACACCATCCGCCGGCCGGTCCGAGTGCCGAGCGCCGGCCGGAACCCGACAACCCGCTGACTTGGTTACGCCGACAGATCTTCCGCTGAAATCTCGCCGTGCCTGCGGGCGTCGTGCAGTAATCGGCCGACGATCCCGGTCGAGAGTTCCATCGCTTCGGCGATTTCCCGGTACTTCAACCCCTGCTTCCGCAGCTCGACAGCTTTGTCACGGCGAGCTTTCGCACGGCCGAGGTAATCGTCACGCGGCTCAGCAAACAAGCGTTGGATTGTGCGAGTGGAGGCACCGAATTTTTCGGCTGCTGCTGCTGCCGTCATCTTTCGGCGCACCGGATTTTTGGCTCCGCCCATCAGATAATCGCCTCTCGCATCGTATGTTCGTCGTACTTTCTTGCATTGTTTCGGACGGCTTCTTGTTTGGCGAGTGTCGTTGCCTTGCCGCCTTTTTGACCGAGATGCGCTTGTCGGGCTCGGTACTGTTCTTCGGTGAAATTGCGCCAGATCCATTTGGAGATGGATTGCGCGGTGGCGCGTACTTCGGTGAACGGCAGTGGTGTCGTGAACTCGGTGTTGACGGCGTGGCAGTGCTGCAGGACGAGGTGGTCCCAGTCGCGGCCGGTTCCGTTTCGGTGTTGCCACCACTGCGGGTATGCCCATCGCCGGGTGGCGTCGAACATGGTGACGTTGCGGCCCAGGCCCACGGCCCGATCGGGCCGACGCGGCATCTGCCGGGGTGTGTGGATGGTGGCCAGCTGCCGCAATGTGTACGGGGTGGCCGGGCCGTAGATCGTCTCCCAATCGGGGTGAATCGGGTTTTTGGTCAGTTGCCCGCCATACGCGAAATCGCCGCCGACGCTGATCTTGAGGCCGGTTTCGATGCGGTGGGCGTAGCGCAGTGGCGTCAGTCGGGCGCTGTCGGTGCGGCACACGTGGTTGGGGCCGAGCCACCATCCGATGTGTGCGCGGCCGGACGGCGATTGTGCGACCCAGTTCGGCGCCGGATGGTCGGATGGTTGCTCGAATGCGCGCATCGCGGCGTCGACGTGATCGCAGTCGATGACGATGGATCCGAGCAACGCGTGCGGTGAATGCTCGACGTACCGCATTGCCAATGCGTCGTCGCGGCTCATCCGGTACTGACCTCGTTGGAGGTTGTTCGTCGCGAACGGCCGGTGCGGAAGCAACACCGCATCCGCCCATTGCCGATCGCTCAGCACGCCCCCCGTTGCGGATTTCATGGGGGCAACTGTGCCCGCCCACATCAACTATTCGAGTCCGACGCGCCGAGGCTATATGGAAAATTATTCGACTACGCAAAACAAAGCCATATCAGGTATCCCGGCGACACCCCCCAAATCTCCTCCCCACCACCCCCTGCTTTTTGAACCTTGCCGCGCTGGATCGTTCGATTTCTTCTGGAACCTCTGCGAGCGGAAAGCCACGGTCGGCACCTTGGTGCAAGAGGTGTGCTCGGGTTGGGCTTTGCGTCGGTGGACGGTGAGCCCAGGCGGGTGAGTACGGCGGTACTCCCGGGAGCTGCTCGAGCTGCGGGAGGTAGGTCGGGTACGGCGCGCAGAGCGGAAGCGTGGTCGGTGGTTGTTCACTCTTCTGCTCTGCCGAATCGAGCGCCGGCCGAATCGAGCGCCGGCCGAATCGAGCGCCGGCCGAATCGAGCGCCGGCCGAATCGAGCG
>NZ_JAWLSE010000038.1:0-6280 GCF_033142365.1 Rhodococcus sp. IEGM 1241 | reverse complement strand
CAGAATCCTGTTCGTGTACAGATCATCATCCGGGAAGGTGCGTCCTCCCGGGATCCACAGGTTTCGATCATTCCTCCCTGGACGCTCTCAAATCTGGTGACGGTCATCGGCGCACCTCTCTGCAAATTCATGTGAAGAACGGACAATGTGGACCGCTGCTCGTGAAGGGCGAGGTTCGATGCGCACAGCGCCGAACATGTCTGCGCCGCGTCCGGGACCGATCCGTTCTGGAGTCAGGCTGAGCCAATTGTTGGCTAATCAGAAGGGTGAGTGCGCACCGAGAATGCCCTACCGATGTGTTTCTGCAGCTCAACAGACTCAGAGTCTTGTCCGGACCGGACGCATTCTGGCGTAACACCGGACGCAGCCTGAGGTGCAATTATGAGTTGAGTCTCATTCGTTTGGAACTGTCCAACGGTCGGAGTACTCGCGGTTCATCTCGGCGGTGATGATCCCGTCCAGACAAGGTGGCGACTCTTGTCTGGGATGTGGGAACTGATCTCCGGGTTGGGTAAGGTCCCGAAAACGCTGGTGTGGGACCGAGAATCAGCAATCGGAGGCACCGGGAAGATCACCACACCTGCTGCTGCGTTCGCCGGAACGTTAGCGACTCGGATCCAGTTGGCTCCACCGCGGGACCCGGAGTACAAGGGCATGGTCGAACGCGCCAACGGCTACCTGGAAACTTCGTTTCTACCCGGCCGGACGTTCACCTCACCGCCTGATTTCAACGCCCAACTCCGTGACTGGCTCACACGAGCGAATACTCGCACCGTGCGGGCGATCGGTGGCCGACCTGTCGATCTGCTCGCCACCGACGTGGCGGCGATGATCGAACTGCCACCGGTCATTCCGGCGATCGGACTCACTCACCGGATCCGGTTGGCGCGGGATTACTACGTGCGTGTCGACGGCGCCGACTATTCGATCGATCCACGAGTGATCGGCCGGTTCGTCGATGTGAGCGCCAGCCCCACCCGCGTGGTGGCCCGCTGCAACGACCAGATCGTTGCCCGCCACGACCGTTCATGGGCGAAACACGTGGTCGTCACCGATCCTGATCACGTCGATACTGCGGCGCAACTGCGCCGCGGACTGGCGGACGAACGGCGCCGCCGCACGGCAGCGGCCACACGCCGGCACATCGACGGGCACCCCGTCTCGTTGCGGGCATTGCCAGATTACGACGCTCTGTTCGGCGTCGATCTCGAATCCACCCCGACAACAGTGAGGACCACATCATGACAACCGCAACCAAGAAGAAAGCCGCCGAGGCAGCCGCCTCGGCACCGCCAGCGGACGGAGTGCCGTCCCAGATCGCATATCTGACAAGAGTATTGAAGACTCCGACGATCGGACGAGTATGGGAAGAGCTCGCCGATCACGCCCGCGACGAGAACTGGTCACACGAGGAATACCTCGCAGCAGTATTGGGCCGCCAACTCGCCGATCGTGAGTCGGCGGGCACGATCATGCGAATCCGCACGGCGCACTTCCCAGCAGTGAAAACACTCGAAGACTTCAATCTCGACCACCTACCGTCGCTACGACGTGATGTGCTGGCGCACTTGGCGACTGGCATGTTCGTTCCCAAAGCGGAAAACGTCATCCTGCTCGGACCCCCGGGTATCGGCAAGACACACATCGCGATCGGACTCGGAGTCAAAGCCGCCTACGCCGGATATTCCGTCCTCTTCGACACTGCCAGCAACTGGATCACTCGGTTGAGCACCGCGCATCATGCCGGGCAACTCGAAACCGAACTCAAGAAGATCCGTCGTTACAAGCTGATCATCATCGACGAGGTCGGATACACCCCTTCGATCAGGACGCGGCGAACTTGTTCTTCCAGCTGATCGCCTCCCGATACGAGCAAGGCTCGGTCATGGTCACCTCCAACCTCCCGTTCGGGAAAGCGCACATGTTCGCGCGAATCTGTGCGTAGTGGCGCCGAAATTTCACGGGTTCGGCAGTCGGGTCGGGTCGACGAAGTCTGCCAGGTAGATCATGGCGGCCTCGGCGGTCATGCCGAAGGCCGCGGCCCCGGCACAACACGGCCTCCGCGAAGCGGACCTTGTGATCGCACTGCGCGCACCGGCGGGAACAAAGCACGCAACGACCTGTCTCGACGACCAGCACCCTACTGCGGCTGCAGTCAGGGCACGGTTGCTTGGCCGATGATGCCCACCGGTCCGCCGCACTCGACACAGTCACGCTGGCGTTTACCCATGTTCTGCAATGACTTCCAGGTCGGCGTGTCATATCGGCGGCAGCGAGCGGCCGCGGGCGTTGACGGCTTGGCGCTGCGTCGGCGCCGGTCGGATCGGCGGCTCGGCAGGACGCTCGACGGGAGTGGTGTCGATCTCGAACAAGTCGTCCGGAGTGCATTGCAAGGCAGTGCACAACGCGATCAGCGTCGTCATCTTGATCTGGGTGGGTTCCTTGGTGAACAGCGCCGACACCGACGCCGCCGACATCTCCAGCCCGGCTTTGTCTGCCAGCAGCCTGCGCAGCTCGGTCCCGGTCCACACTTCGCGTTGGGCCGCGGCCATCCGCAGTCGCCACTTGATCCTCACGCTCGCTCGTCCTCTCCGCTGAGCTCGGCCAGGGTGGTGGTCACCGCGCGCCGATACGCGTCCTCGATGAAGGTCGCCGATGGCCGGACATACCGCATTGTCGATCCGACGGTCCAGTGACCCAGAAGCTGTTGGATCGCAACCAGATCCACGCCACGCTCATAGTTGTGGGTCGCGCACGCACGTCGCAGCGCATGCGGGCTGAACCGCTCCGAACGCGGGCGCCCTTCGAGCTCCATCAGATATCGCAGCCGGTTGCGGATCGTTCCACGATGCAGCGGCCCGCCGGACTCGTCGGCGAACAACACCGGCGAGTCCGGGAACTTGGGCCGCACGTCGGTCAGGAACCAGCGCAGCACCAGGTCCAGACCGTCGAGCATCGGAACCCATCGCGGCCGAGGACCGGACATCCTGGCGCCCTTACCGAAGCGGACATGAAGTTTGCCGAACGGACCACGATCGAAATGCACATCCGGAAGGTCGAGCAGCGCAGCCTCTTCCGAGCGCAGTCCGGCATGATAGAGCGTCCGGAACAGCGCGTAGTCCCGAGCTGCCGGCCCATATTTTCGGGCCGTGACGATGCGCGCCTTCATGAACTCGAAGAACTCCCGCACGCGCTCCGGAGTCGGAGGCTGCACCAGCGCCGGCGAATCGTCGCCGACATGGCGGGAGGCGTTGAACTCATCCACCGGACAGACCAGCTTCACCCCGAACACAGCCTCGATCTCGGCTGCCTTGCGGACCTGGAGGAACCAGTGGAATCCCTTGAAGATCTGCACATACTCCCGCCGAGTCGACGGAGCACGGCCCGCGACTGCGAGGCTGCCAACGACTCGGTCGATGTCCTCGGCGGTGACTTCCCACGCAGGCCGTCCCAGCGCCGTCAGCGTCCGCTCGAGTAGCCCGATGTCGTTGTCGATAGTGACTGGGCTGAAGCCCCGAGCACGCCAGGATGCGACGAAGGCGTCCACGCAGTTACGTTGGAACACAACAGGATCTGACTCGATCGACTCTATCGGAACGACGTTGCCCGGGATCAGCCGCAGACCTTCTGTCATCAGCACACCTTCTTCACACCTGAACGGTTAAGGCAGCACCTAATATAGACCGCTCACAGCTTGAAGAAGGCTGAAACGCGAAAACATGCTGAAGTCCCAGCGAGCTGCGGGTTTCCACGGAGACGAACAAGTGCCAACCCCAGATCGATGGGGCGAAACATTTTCCGACGACGTCGTCGCCGCAGCGATGATCGACCGACTCGTCCACCACGCCGAAGTACTCACCCTCAGCGGCGACTCCTACCGCACCCGATCCCGCCGAGAACTTCTGACCAAGAACCGATCCAACAGGGACTAATCAAAGCCAAGTGGTGAATTTTCGTCCGACGATCACCGATCACTTTTCATCCGACGTTGACATCTTCAGCCATCTCAAGGAGGAATGGTTCTCCCGTCCAGAAACCCGACACTCTCGACGAGTTTCACGAGGGGCTCACTGATTACCTGCGATGGTGGAACACCACCCGCATCCAATAGCGACTCGGCTACCTCAGCCCCGACGAGTACGGGGCGGGCCGGAACGATCGTACATTCCGATCGGGGTAGCTAATTTCGGTCGAGGAAATTCGTTCATGTGTTGTCCGACAACGGTTTACAAGGTTCCATGGGTAGGGTCGGGGCATGCGGTGGCAATGCCGCCATGGAATCCTTCTTCTCAATGTTGCAGAAGAACGTCCTCGACCGTCAACGGTGGTCGACTCAAGAACAGTTGCGGCTCGCGATCGTGACCTGGATCGAGAAAACGTACCATCGCAAACGTCGGCAACGGCGCCTCGGGAAGCTCACCCCGATCGAGTTTGAGACAATCAACCAGGCTTTTTACGCGGCTTGAAGCTATCAACCCCACGTGTCAACTGAAGTGGGTGCAGTCCCTTACGATACGAGGATGATGCCCGAAGAGCATTCCGAACCTGAGTTCGTACCGCCGACGGTGAACGGTTTCAACTGCTCTCGAACAATCGCCGCCGCATGCTACGCACTGGTTTCGGACGTCGATGGCCGAGAAGACCGACCTCTCGAAATCGACGATCGGGCGTATCTCGCGCAGCTCTAACTGAAACCACATCTGACCGATGGTTTCAAGCTGCCTCCACATCTTGTATCTAAACAGCTCATCGCCGGATCGACCTCACGCATTCTGGTTCCCGAAGAGCCGGATTACTACGAGGGTTGCGGGGAGACCGTCGCGCACGCCGGCCTAAGCGGTTCGCCAATCGTCTTTTTCTGCTACTAATCTGCATTCGGATGTGACGGACCAACTCGGACGCAGACGGGATACTGCTGGATTCCACTTTCCGGAGTCGTGATTCTTTCCGCTCTCACTAAGAAAATTCGCCGTGACTTACGCGGTGCGGCATCGCGCAACTAACGTCCGTTCCTCCCCCTGCACCTAGGCGAATGGATCGGCATGAACAATGATCTCTTTACTTGCTCCGAGCCGCACCCATGGGTATTTCGTGACAAAATATGGCGCTTCGAAACTCGTGTAGTCACATGACCATCCGGTCCGGATCCTGCCCGGATGGCCGCTTCATACCTGTTGAACTGGCATTTTTTCCAGTGCGGAACAATCAACTCGCGACACCATGGCGGCGAAACATGTAAGAATGCTGACACGGCGGTATGTATTCACCAATTTATTGGTCGGCTTCCAATTCAGAAAGTTCAGAAGCCTTGGTGCCTTAAGACCAGACACGGGATTTGGGTCCAATATCAGATTCCAACGCAAGGAAGGCGTTTAGATGGAATATCCCCCTGAAACGGCTATAAAAAGTCAATTCCTGGTTGCACTTGACGATACTTTTCAATACCTGGCAAATTCAAAAACTTCGAATTCAGTGCGCGTGAACGGATTTAAGATGATCCTTTCGTACATTCATATTATTGAAGGCAGTCTTTCAAATTGTCACCTGCACAATACGATCGACAATCCCAGCTTCGCGCCAGAAATCGACTCTATAAAATCTCCATCAGGCCGACTCCTCAATGAGGTCGAGCATAAAGGTTCGGTCGACGACGAGAAAATTGTCGCCAAATTATATGACCCGGCCGTTCGAGAGCTACTAGTGAATGCAAATGGATTGTCGCACAATTCCCAGGACTTACTGGAAACAATGGCTGCAAGATTGCGAAACTCTGAACGGTTCCTTGCATCAAACCCAAAGGCCCAATTCACTCCATGAACGATTTCACCAACCCTTAAAGCATAAAAACACTGGAATATAGAGAAATCTAGATTGCCACCATCCTCAACTATCTCCTTGTGCCTGATTTACGAACGGTTCAGCCTTGAGAGGAGCTTACGCATGAAGAGCCCACTAACTCCCAACCCGAGCGTTCTAGCCGCGGTCACCTACTTGTTAAAACAACCGGATGCTGCAAAATTTCGACGACAACATCAAGCCTTAGTCGTCCCAGTTGGCGGCCCTACCGGTAGGCACAATTTCGACTACACGGCGGCAGATAATTTTGCACTACTCTCTGCACAACGGAGAGCAAACGAGCTCGGCGAGCCCGACCCCACATGGATCCAACGAAAGTCGTCTTTCGACAGAGGAATGATCGAAAGCTGTGGATCCCGGGAGGACGCACCTTCCCGGATGATGATCTGTACACGAACAGGATTCTGATCAAGTCCAGCGCGCC
>NZ_JAWLSE010000037.1:0-6536 GCF_033142365.1 Rhodococcus sp. IEGM 1241 | reverse complement strand
TCCAACACATCCACCAACGTCAAACCCCCCACCGCAACCCCCACACCATCCCAACCACCCACCACCAACCCACGCTCACCGGCGACCAACACGTCGACCTCACCGACCGGTGTATCCGCGTTCGCTGCAAAGGCGGCAAGAATCCGCGACATTCGCTGTGCAATGGTGCCGACCGCGGCGCGGTCGAATGCCGCCGGCTGATACCGCAGGCTCACCTGCAGTGTCGGTTCCGCGACCGACAGCACGGTGAGCGGGTAATGCGTGGCGTCGCGGGCATTCACAGCGGTGACGCGCATACCGGCTATGTCGGTGTTCCCGTCCACCCCCGAGGTATCGATCGGATACGACTCGAAGACCGACAGTGTGTCGAACAAATTGCCTGTCCCTACGGCAGATTGAATCGCGCCGAGTCCGACATAGTGATGATCGAGCAGAGCTGTCTGCTCGCCTTGTAGTCGCGCGAGCAGCTGTGCACACGTCTCGTCCGGATCCAGTTGCACCCGGACAGGCAATGTGTTGATCAGCAGCCCCATCATGTTTTCCACACCAGGCAATTCAGGTGAGCGGCCCGAGACTGTGACGCCGAAGACTACGTCTTCGCGGGAAAGCATTCGAGACAACAGGACACCCCACGCCGCTTGGATCACCGTGTTCATCGTGATCCCGCTCCGCTGAACCAGCCCACCGAGTCCGTCGAGCACCGAATCGGGCAGATCGACGGCGACCTCTTCGGGTACCACCTGATCGGCGGTCGGCGCCGAAGCCGCCAACAACGTCGGCTCGTCGACGCCTTCCATGGCGTCCTCCCAGACCGCGAGCGAGGTCTCGATGTCGCGGTGCGCCAACCATTCCAGATAGGTGCGGTACGACGGAGTCTGGGGCTGATCGGCCGGGACGCTCTCGACCGGGAGACTGTCGTCCGCGTATCTCATCAGCAGTTCGCGTACCAACAACGGCATCGACCAACCGTCGAGAACGATGTGATGGTTTGTCACCACCAACACACACCTCGCCGGCGAGGTTCGCAGCAACGTCAGCCGAAGCAGTGGCGGCGAGGCGAGGTCGAAGGGTGCACTGCGATCCTCGTCGAGGCGACGCTCCAGCTCTGCATCGGTTGCCGATCCGCAATCACTCAGGTCGACCTCGGTCCAGGGAATCACTGCATAGTCGACAATCAACTGCACCGGTAGGCCGTGTGCGTCGTAGACGAACGCTGCACACAGATTCGGGTGGTTTGCCAGTAGTCCGGCAGCAGCGCCGCGCAAACGCTCGGAATCAACCGCTCCTTCCAGCTCGACGCACAACTGCGCTGTGTAGACGTCCGTCGACGTCGCCGCCAGTGAGGCATGGAACATCAGCCCGGCCTGAAGGGGCGACACCGACCAGACATCACGCAATCCGGGGAAGTCGTTCTCCCAGCGTTCGATCTGTTGTTGGTCGACCGAGACCAGGGGAATGTCCGACGGCGTCAGACCACCCGCATCAGGTCGCGACGCGTGCGCGGTGAGTCCGTCGAGCGCACGACGCCACAATTCCGCGAACTCCGCGATGTCAGACCTGTCGAGCACTCCGCGGGGAAAGGTGAAAGATGCTGTCAGGCAGGGCCCGTCGACATGGTCCTCAACCGCCGCGTTGATGTCGATCACGGACGCCACAGGCATGGACCGATTCTGGGTTCCGCCGAGCTTTCGATTGCCCTCCACCGGCAGCCAGTCCTGTGTTCCGTCAGAGGAGCTGATCCGGCCCAGATAGTTGAAACTGATCTGAGGAGAACGGAATCGGCCGAGTGGTTCGCTCTCGCCCGACAGGTAGCGCAACATCCCGAATCCGATTCCATGATCGGGGATCGCACGCACGTATTCCTTGACGGCTTTGAGAGCTCGTCCGGCGTCGGCGCCACCTGCCAGTGCGTCGTCGACGTCGAGTCCGCCGAGGTCCACGCGCACCGGGTAGAGCGTGGTGAACCAACCAACGGTGCGCGCGAGGTCTGCGCCAGGAACCGCTCCTTCCTCGCGGCCGTGTCCTTCGAGCGTGATCAGGGCGGCAGCGGTATCCATACCGCGGCGTCGTCGCCACTCGATCGAGGCCAACGCAACAGCAGTGAGGAGTCCGTCGTTCACGCCGGCGTGGAATGCCGCAGGAACCGTGGTGAGTAGGTTCGTGGTCACCGGAGGCGCGATGTCCACTGTGACGGTGTCGACCGTGTCGTCGACGTCGATCGTGGGATCGAGTGGGCGCGAACCGATCAGCGGGTCATCGCCGTCAAGGATCGTTTTCCACATGTCCCGTTCGACGCTCCGGTCACCCACGTGCTCGACAAGCCCGTGCGCCCATCGCCGGAACGACGTTCCGTTCTGTGGCAGTTCGGGCGTGACACCGGCCTGGAGTTGTGCTGTCACCGTCGCCAGGTCGGTGACCAGAATGCGCCACGAGACGCCGTCGACAACCAGGTGATGAATCACCACGAGTAGTCGGCCCCGCTGGTTCGACAAGTCGGGTTTGTCGACCAGGTCGAACCAGATCACGCGCACCATGTCGGCCGCGGCGGCATCCAAGCTGTCGGCAGCGGCCTCGAGCTCTCCCGACGCCAAGGCCCTGAAACGTTCGTCGTCCACCGAACCGACAGCGACTCGATGGATCAGTCCTTCGGCCGAGATCGAGCCGGGTGGTAGGACTTCCATGACCCGGTCGCTCTCGTCCAAGCGTGCTCGCAGCATTCCGTGGCGGTCCAGCAACTCCTGGACACCACGGACAAGGAGGTCCTGGGTGAGATCAGCGGGAGCTGTCAGCAACAGCGCCTGGGAGAACCGTTTCAATTCGCCGCCACTCAGGCCGCCATTGCTGCGGTCCAGCATCCACTGCGCCACCGGGCTCAGTGGAACAGTTCCGACAGCGGACCCTGGTAGCTCCGCGAGCACATCAGGACCGTCCTGCTCCACGTGCGCCGACTCGGCAAGCGCGGCAACAGATTTGTGGTCGAATACGTCTCGGGGCGAGATGATCACACCAGCATCGCGAGCGCGGGCCACCAATTGGATGGACATGATGCTGTCTCCACCGAGCTCGAAGAACGAATCATGCACTCCTACGGTGTCCAGGCCGAGAACCTGCGCGAACAGAGCGGCAAGAAGATTCTCGGTTTCCGTTCGCGGTGTCCGGTCGGGTGTGGCCGTGGACGAGAAATCGGGTGCCGGAAGCGCTGCGCGGTCCAGTTTTCCGTGAACAGTCAGCGGAAGTGCGTCGAGCACCACCACCGCCGCAGGCACCATGTACGACGGCAGACGCTTGCCTGCATGCGCGAGGACGTCTCGCGGATCGACACTCGCTCCGCGATCGGGAACCACGTATCCGATCAACCGATCCCTGCCGTTCAACCGATCCCTGCCGTCGCCGTTCCAGACGCCCGTCACCGCCTGGGCCACGCGCGGGTGCGTCTGCAGTGCCACCTCGACTTCCCCGAGTTCGATGCGGAACCCGCGGACCTTCACTTGGGCATCGGTGCGCCCGAGATACTCCAGCTGTCGGTCGGGCGTCCACCGCACGCGATCGCCCGTGCGATAGATCCGCGTTCCCGGCGCACCGAAGGGATCTGCGACAAACTGCGTGGCGGTCAACGGGGATCGCCGGTGATAGCCGCGAGCGAGAGCCGGCCCGGCAAGATACAACTCTCCCGCGACACCTACCGGTACCGCTCTCAGACGCGAGTCCAGCACTACCTCGCTGAATCCGCGAGTAGGTGCGCCGATGGTGACCGGGTCGCTCGGAGCCAGTGCCGCACTGATGCTCGACACCACAGTTGCCTCGGTAGGACCGTAGGCGTTGAACATCTTTCTGCCCGGCGCCCAGCGGGCCACCAATTCCGGCGGGCACGCCTCCCCACCTGTCACGACACAACCGACAGTGGTGAGTCCGTCTGGGGCGACGGATGCCAAAGCCGCCGGAGTCACAAAACAATGGGTGACGCGCTCGCGCGCCAGTAGCGCCGCCAGTTCCGCCCCGCCGTAGACGGTCGGTGGCACGATCACCATCGTGGATCCCGCACCAACGGCCAACATGAGTTCGAGAACCGAAGCGTCGAAACTCGGCGAAGCGAAGTGCAGAGTTCTGGATCGGGTCGTGGCGGCGAATGTCTCGCGCTCCTGGAGAACAAAGTTGCTCAACCCGCGATGTGTGACCGTCACCCCCTTGGGTGTTCCCGTTGATCCCGAGGTGTAGATCAGATAGGCCGGATTGTCGATTCGAATCCGTGCCTTCCGATCCTCGTCGGTGACTTTCGATGGCGAGTACGCCCACAGCCGTTCCTCGAAACCGGCATCGTCGAGGAACAGCCACGGCACGAGGCCGGACAATGCTGCGTGGTGAGCTCGGGTCGTTATCCCCCACGCTGCACCGGAGTCGCCCAGCATGTACTCGATACGTGCAGCAGGAAGTCCCGGGTCCACGGGAAGGAATGCCGCACCTGTCTTGGCAATGGACCACACCGCCAGAACGGACTCGACGGAGCGTGGGAGACACATCGCCACCACCGATTCGGGACCCACTCCGGATTCGATCAGCATGCGGGCCAATCGATTCGACTGTGCGTCTAGTTCGAGATAGGTCACTTCACGTTCCTCGAACACCAGCGCGACGGCGCCGAGATCCTGGGCGGTCGCCATATCTGTTGCTGTAGTGAGCAAATCGGGAAGGGTCTGAACAGCGGTGGAGATCACACCTCGCACGGGTACCAGTTCGGCTGACTCACGGGCGTCGAGGATATCGATATCTCCGATCTGCGATTGCGGATCCGTGGTGATGTGCTCGAGAATCCGTTGCAGGCGGTCGACGAAGTTCCCCACTGTTTCCTCGTCGAAAATATCTGCGGCATATCCGAATTCAGCGCGAATACCATCCGATTCACCGGCGGTGCCAGTGTTCTGCGCCACCGTCAACTGCAGATCGAAGGTGATGGTGTCGATCTCGACACCCACGTCGGTCACCTGCAGGTCGGGAAGTTCCAGTGTCGGTCGCTCGATGTCTTGGAACTCCAACATGACTTGAAACAGGGGCGAGTATGCCGTCGAACGTGAAGGATTCACTATCTCGACGACTCGTTCGAACGGCACGTCGGCATGAGTGAAGGCGCTCAGATCTACGTTTCGGACCTGGTCGAGGAACTCCCCGAAAGTCGCGCCGCGGTCCACTGCAGTGCGCAAGACCAACGTGTTGACGAACATGCCCACCAGGTCGTCGAGTTCGCGCTCCCCACGCCCGGCGATGGGAGTTCCGACGGCTACGTCCTCCTCATCGCTGAGCCTCGCCAGCAGCACTGCCAAGGCTGCATGCACAACCATGAAGACGGTGGCGTTGTGTTTGCGCGACAGGGCAACCACACCGGCATGAACCTCCGGACTGAACGCGAACCGAATCCGTCCGCGTCGAAGCGAACGCACATCACCGCGCGGTCGATCGGTCGGAATGTCGAGAACTTCCGGTGCACCCGCAAGATTCTCGACCCAATAGGCGAGCTGTTTCGAGATCAAAGACCGAGAGTCGGATTCCGAACCCAACCAACCACGTTGCCACAACGCATAGTCGGCGTACTGGATCTCGAGCGGCGCCCACCGAGGAGCCTCACCGCTCACACGGGAGGTGTACGCGCTCATGAGATCTCGGGCCAGCGGTACCGTGGAGAATCCGTCGGCGGCGATGTGGTGAATCACGATCACCAGGACATGCGAGTGGGCCTGGTCGTCTCGCCGCAACAAGGTGGCGCGCATCGGGACCTGCTGCATGACGTCGAAACCATCCGAAACGATCTGCCGGCAACGCTCGCGCAGCTCTTCCTCTCCCTGCACAAGTATCGGTGCGAGATCCGATACCACCTGTGAGGTAGACATGATCACTTGACGCGGGCCGTCGTCAGTGAGAGGAAAAACAGTGCGCAAGGACTCGTGCCGCTCGACGACGTCGACAAATGCCGCGTGAAGTGCACTCAGATTCACTGTGCCGTCGAGCCTCAACGCGCACGCGACGTTGTAGGCGGCGGACTCGGGGTCGAACTGATTCGCAAACCACATTCGCTCCTGCGCCGGCGAAAGTGGGATATCCGTCGTCGTACCCCGCGGCCTCAACGCCGGCTTGGCCCCCTCTCCTCCGCGACTCTGCGCCAACTCGGCCAGCGCTGCAACGGTAGAAGCATCGAAGACGTCGCGGATGTCGATCCGTTCGCCGAGAACAGAATTCACTCGCGCAACCAACCTGACTGAACTCAGAGAGTTCCCACCAAGGGCAAAGAAGTCGTCGTACACGCCCACCGTCGACGTTCCCAACAGATCATCGAAGATTGCGGCAACCGTCTCCTCGACCGGCGTTCGCGGCGCAACATACTGCAGCGATTGAGGTTCGAAGTTGACGTCCGGGAGGGCTTTACGGTCCAACTTCCCATGCACCGTCACCGGAAACTCCCCCAACACCACAACCACCGACGGCACCATGAACCCCGGAAGAGACCTCCGCACCCCCTCCAACACCACCACCTCATCGACCACCACACC
>NZ_JAWLSE010000036.1:0-7044 GCF_033142365.1 Rhodococcus sp. IEGM 1241 | reverse complement strand
ACCCCGACGTGAAAATCACATACGCAGCATTCGAACCACGCAGCGGCGCAACCCGATCCACATCCAACACAGGCGCACCCGAAAAACCAGACACATCAACAACATCAACCTCGACCACCGGCACCACACCAGCATCGAAACCAACATCAGACGTACTGACCACACACACCGGCGACGCCGACTCCAACACATACCCATTACGCTCCGCAGGCTGATCCGGATCCACCGGAACATACCCACCACCAGCCCTGAGCACACCGTAAACCGCAACCAACAAATCAACCGACCGACGAACCGCAACACCCACCAACGACTCCGGCCCCACACCCACCGAAACCAAATACCTGGCAAAACGATTCACCCGAGCATCGAACTCCGCATACGACACAGACTGCCCCTCGAACGAGAGCGCTACCGCATCCGGAGACGCCGCCACCTGCGCAACAAACCCGTCCAACACCGACACACCCGCAACCTCACGAGCCGTGTCATTCCACCCCTCGAGCACCAACGAACGCTCAACAGAATCCAAAATATCAACGTCACCAACACGCACCGAAGGATCGGTGGCTACGGAGGAGAGCAGTCGAAGAACTCTGTCCAGCAACGCAGTTGCGTAGTCGGCATCGAAGAAGTCCGGTAGGTACCGCAGCGTCAAGTGCAACTGCTCGTCGAGTGCGATCAGCAGGGTCAACGGGTAGTTCGTGGAATCGTCCGAGGCGATGTCGTCGATCATCATTCCGTCGAGAACATCCGCCTGTGCGGCGAGGCCCTCACGGTCGACCGGGTACGACTCGAATACAACCAACGTGTCGAACAGTGTTCCGACGTCCGCTGCTTTCTGGACATCGGTCAAACCGAGATAGTGATGATCAAGCATTCTCGCCTGCTCGATCTGGACCCTGGCAACCAATTCTTCGACGGACTCCGCGGCGTCGAGGCGCACCCGCACGGGGAGGGTGTTGATGAACAACCCGACCATCGATTCGACCCCGGTGAGTGCCGGTGGCCGGCCGGACACTGTTGCACCGAAGACAACGTCGTCGGTTCCGGTCAACGCACCGAGCAGGACCGCCCACGCGCTCTGCACGATCGTGTTAGCGGTGACGCCGAGTCGTGCGGCCAGAGCAGTGAGCGCCGCGGTTGTCTCCGACGACATCGACACGTTCAGCTTCTGTGACAGCGCGGTGAATTCCTGTCCGCCTGTGACCTGAGCAAGCAGCGTCGGCTCTTCGACGCCGGAAAGCGCATCCGCCCAGGCTGTGAGTGATCGATCACGATCCTGATCGACAAGCCACGCCAGGTAATTGCGATAGCTACGCACGCGCGGAAGAACCGAGTCGTCACCACGAGTCGCGTACAGCGCCAACAGGTTCTGCAAGAGCAGCGGCACCGACCAACCGTCGAGAATGATGTGGTGATTCGCTACCACCAAGCGATAGTCCCCCTCCGCCATCGTGACGAAGGTGAACCGAATCAACGGCGGTGATGCCATGTCGAAGTGTGTCGCCTGGTCAGCCGTCAAAACTTCGTCCAGGGCTGCCTCGCGGTCGACCGCCGCGATATCGCTGAGATCGATGTTCCGCCACGGGACGGCAACATCTTCGAGGACTATCTGGACCGGCGTTCCGTCGTCGTCGGCCGTGAATGCTGTTCGCAGGTTCGCATAACGGTCGATGATTCCCTGTGCTGCAGTACGCAATCGGTCGGCATCTACCTGCCCGGACAGAGTGAGAATCATCTGCACCGAGTAGAGGTCGACGCTGGATTCCGCCAACATCGCGTGGAAGAGCAACCCGGACTGGAGCGGTGCCAGCGGCCAGATGTCGGTCACTGTGCCGAATCGATTCTCGAAGCCGTCGATATCTCGTTGGCTCACGGAGACAAGCGGTACGTCGGACGGTGTGAGTCCTCCGGCTCCGACGGAGCGAGAATGCTCTGCCAGGGCGGTCAGTGCTTCGACCCAAATCTGTGCAAATGCCTCGACACTCTCGCCGTCGATGGCACCGACGGGGTATGCGAAAGAGGCCTCCAGAACAGCACCGTCTGCGCCGTCGTTGACGATCGCATTGATGTCGACGACCTTGTTTGCGGGCATGTCGACGTCTTCGGGTGCCGACACGTTGGCGAAATCGCCGGCCGGCAGCCACCCGAGTCCCTCGACGCCTGCCGGAAGATCCTCGGCGACAACTCGTCCCAGGTAGTTGAAGCTGACCTGTCCCCCGGAGAAGAGAGAAAGCACTGCGCGCGTGTCTTCGTTCAGGTAGCGCAGCAGTCCGTACCCGACGCCCTTGTCCGGGATCGCCAGCAGCTGTTCCTTCACTGCTTTGATCACGTGTCCCGCCGAATCACCTCCGGCGAAAGCGTCACCCAGATCAACATCGGAAAGATCGAGACTGATCGGGAATGCAGCAGTGAACCAGCCAACCGTCCTCGACAGGTCAGCACCGGGAATCACGGCTTCTTCGCGGCCGTGGCCCTCGAGCTGCAGCAGGACAGATGACGAGTCGATTCCCGCACGGCGACGCCACTCGATCAGCGCGAGTGCCAGTCCAGCGAGCAGGCCGTCGTTGGCGCCGCCGTTGAAAACCTCCGGCAGCGTGGTCAGCAGGGTCTCGGTCACCTGAGTGGGGACAGTCACGCTTATCCGCTGAACCGTTGCCGCAACGTCGACCGCAGAGTCGTACGCCCTCTTGCCCAGCACCGGATCCGGTGTCTGCAACACCTTCCGCCACGTATCCAGCTCGGCTACCCGTGACTCCCGATGTGCCTCTTCGGACAATGCATGAGCCCAACGTCGCATCGACGTACCCGTAGGTTCGAGAGCCACATCCCCCGTCGCTCCGCCCGCCCCGGCCATCTGAGCCGCAGCCGACACCAGATCCGGAACAATGATTCGCCAGGAAACCCCGTCGACGATCAAGTGATGCGCAGCAATGATCAAGCGCCCGGTGCGAGTGGGACCGAAGTCGACCCACACGAACTGAACCATCACGCCGCCTGCCGGATTCAACCGGCCGAGAGCCTCGTCGAGGCCCTTGGAAGCCGTGAGAACAATTGTCGACTCGTCCGAGGACGCATCAACATCCACCCGGCTGAGTAGATCCTCGACGTCCACGGTTCCCGGCTCGGAGACCGACATTCCCCATCCGCGACCGTCGGAGATCAACCGCGATCGGAACATGTCATGGTGGTCGACGACGGCGGCGAGGGTTCGCACGATGTCGGTTCGCTGCGCTCCGAGTGGAAGCTCGAGAGTCATCGTCTGTGTGAATCGGTTGTAGCTGCCACCGCGCTCGACCATGAATCGTTCGATCGGCGTCAACGGCATCCAGCCGACTCCACCGCCCGGCAACTCCTCGAGCACCACCGCGGCCTCGACGTCGGCGGCATACTTCGCCACTTCGGCCAATGCCGCGACAGTCTTGCTCTCGAAGACCTCACTGGGTGCGAATACGACCCCACGTGCCTTCGCCCGCGAGACGAGCTGGATCGACATGATCGAGTCGCCGCCCTGCGCGAAGAACGAGTCGTCCGTTCCGATTCGATCCAGACCGAGAACGTCCGCGAAGATCTCGCTCAGGACTTGTTCCATCTCGGTAACCGGGGCGCGGAATTCCTTGGTCTCGAAGACCGGCGCTGGGAGCGCTTTTCGGTCCAGCTTGCCGGCCGGGCTCAGTGGCATGTCCGAGGAGACCATTATCGAAGCCGGAACCATGTGAGCCGGAAGGGTTCTGGAGACGAATTCGATCAATTCCGCCGAAGTGACCGAAGCGTTCTTTCCGGTGAACACGTACGACACCAGTGCCGGAGCACCCGACGGCAGGGTCGTACCCATCGTCGCAGCGAACTCGACCTCGGGGTGTGCGGTCAATGACGCATCGATCTCACCGAGTTCGATACGGAAACCGCGAATCTTGACCTGGAAATCGTTGCGGCCCACGTATTCCACGGCGTAGGTGGAGGGTGCGGTTCCAGCGACCCAGCGCACCACGTCACCGGTTCGGTACATTCGCTCGCCCGGATTACCGTGCGGGTTTGCCACGAATCGATCGGCGCTCAAGCCCGGGCGACGATGATAGCCGCGGGTCACCTGAGGACCGGACAGATACAGCTCGCCCGAGACTCCGAGTGGAACTGGATTGAGTCGTGTGTCCAGAACGAAAGCGGCCATGTCACCGATCGTGGCGCCGATGTCCATTCGGTCACCCGGCAGAAGCGGAACGCTGACGTTCGTCACGATCGTCGTCTCGGTCGGGCCGTAGACATTCAAGAACGTCCTGGGAGCCGAAGCCGATGCGGTCGAGCCGTCACCTGTCGTCCACTTGCTGATCAGTTCCGGCGAATACGCTTCGCCACCCACGCCTACGACCGTCAGGTCGTCCAGGCCGCTCGGGTCCATCGACGCCAGAGCCGCCGGCGTGATGAACGCATGGGTGACTCGTTCGCTACGGAACACCTCAGCCAGCTCGTCGCCGCCGTACACGCCAGGTGGGACGATGACCATCGTCGCGCCGGTGGCCACCGCGAGGAACAACTCGAGCATCGACGCGTCGAAACTCGGTGACGCGAAGTGCAATGTCCGCGAGGTGGGCTTCACGAGGTAATGCGCGGCCTGCGTGACACTGAAGCTCGCCAGACCTGCGTTGGTGGCGACAACGCCCTTGGGTAGACCGGTCGTGCCGGAGGTGTAGATGACCCAGGCCGGATGAGCAGTCGTCAGTGGACGGACACGTTCCTCGGCATCGATTGGCGCTGCGGACACTCCGGCGGTCATCTGTTCGCCGCGTGGTCCGTCCACGACCAACCACTCGACGTCGTCGGTGAGGTTCGGACGTTCGACGTCGAGGGTCAGGCCTACCTTTGCACCAGAGTCGCTGAGCATGTGCGCGATACGGTCTGCCGGATAGTGCGGATCGATCGGAACGACCGCTGCCCCGGTCTTCGACACTGCCCAGACCGCGAGTACCGATTCGACGGATCTCGGAATCGACACCGCCACAAGATCTTCAGCCCCGAGACCACGGTTGATCAAAACGCGGGCCAGCTTCGACGACCACTCGTCGACCTCGCGATACGTCATGGACCTACCGGCAGCGGCCTGCGCCGTGCCGGGGTAGCGCAATGCGACGTTGTCCGGGTAACGCGCAGCAGCGTCGGCAAGAATCTCGGCCAACGGCGCCTGCGCTACTCCTGACGAAGCCCTTTGACTCGTCAGAACCTCACGCTCGGACGAGTCGAGGATTTCGATGTCACCCACTGAAGTTGCGGGGTCCGTCGCAATTCCGTTCAGGATGCGCATCAATCGTGCGGCGAATCCGCGGACGGTCGATTCGTCGAACAGATCCGTCGCGTACGTGAACGTCGCCGACAGCCCTTCTGATACCTCACTGATCGTGAGCTGCAGGTCGAACTTGGCCACAGTCTCGTCGATTGCGAACTCGGCGGCCGTCAGACCCGGCAGAGCCAACGAATTCTGCCCCAGGTTCTGGAACGCCAATGCCACCTGGAACAGCGGGTGGTGTGCCCTCGACCGAACGGGATCCAGCACTTCCACGAGCCGCTCGAAGGGAAGGTCCGAGTGCGCGAACGCCTGAAGATCGGTCTCTCGAGCCGACGACAGAAGTGTGGTAAACGGGGCTGAAGGATCAACCTCGGTACGTAGCACCAAGGTGTTGACGAACATTCCGATCAGATCGTCGAGTTCGGATTCACCTCGTCCTGCCATCGGCGCGCCGATGGTGATGTCCGTTGTTCCCGACAGACGTGCGAGAAGTGATGCCAGCGCCGAATGGACCACCATGAACATCGACGCATTGTGCTCACGACCGACACCGATCAGCCGCTCATGCAGTTCCTGACCGATCGAGAATTCGAATGTTGCTCCCTGACCGGAGAATACCGCCGGCCGGGCCCGATCCCCGGGAAGATTCAACTGTTCGGGCACGCCGTCCAATGCTTGCGCCCAGTAAGTGATCTGCTGCGCGATGATTGACTGCGGATCGTCCTCGGACCCGAGAACCTCACGCTGCCACAGTGCGTAGTCGGCATACTGCACCGGCAACGGCGTCCAGGTCGGAGCCTGGCCGTTGGTTCTGGCGTAGTAGGCGGTCATGATGTCGCGGGTCAGCGGGCCCATCGAGAAACCGTCGGTCGAGATGTGATGCACCACGAATACGAGAACGTGCTCGTCGGCCTTGGTCTGGAAAAGCCTGGCGCGCAACGGAACCTCGGTTGTCACGTCGAAACCCGTCGCCACGAAGTTCGTTACCTCGGAAACAATCTCTGAATCCGAGACCAAGGTTGCAGCGAGGTTCACGCCGACATCAGCCGGTGCAACGATCTTCTGGTAGCCGATTCCGTCGACCTCGGGGTAGACCGTGCGGAGAACCTCATGGCGGCCGACAACGTCCGAGACAGCCTGTTCCAGCCCCGACACGTCCAGTTTTCCGGTGAGCGTGATCGCAACCGGAACATTGTTCCCTGCCGAGTTCGTATCCAACTGGTTGAGGAACCACATGCGCTGCTGCGCCAACGACAACGGAACCTGCGCCGGACGCACCTGCGCAGTCAACGCCGCACGCGAACCACCACCAACACGAGAACCGAGTCGGGCAGCAAGCCCTTCAACGGTCGACGCCTCGAACAACTCCCGCACCGACACCGAAGCATCCAACGCCTGACCCAACCGAGACGTCACCTGCGTCGCAATCAGCGAATTACCACCGAGCGCGAAGAAATCATCATCCAAACCAACACGCTCAACGCCCAGAACATCCGCAAACGTCTGCGCCACAACCTCTTCCACCACCGACGTCGGAGCCCGGAACACCGCAACCTGCAACGACGGAACCGGCAACGCCCGACGATCCAACTTCCCGTTCACCGTCAACGGAATCGAATCCAACACCACAAACGCCGACGGCACCATGTACTCCGGCAACAACGAACCCACCGACACCCGAAGATCGTCGACCGAAACGCTCACACCCGCAGCCGAAACCACATACGCCACCAACCGCTGATCACCCGGAGAATCCTCAC
>NZ_JAWLSE010000035.1:0-8052 GCF_033142365.1 Rhodococcus sp. IEGM 1241 | reverse complement strand
CCAACAGTCAACTCGTGAACAGTGTCATTGACCGCCACCAACACCTGCGAACGCTCGTCCTCGCCGAGCAACTCCACATCCCCGACAACCGAATCAGGCTCCGCCACCATCGCTTCCAGAACCCGAACCAACCGCTCCGCAAACGAGACAACCGTCGACTCGTCGAACAAATCCGTCGCATACGTCAACGACATCGGCATCCCCACACCGACGCCGTCCTCCTCCAACGGTGACACCGTCAACTGCAGATCGAACTTCGCGATCTCCACACCCGCGTCGAAACCGGCAATCGACAGCCCCGGCAATTCCAAGACACTCTGCGCCATGTTCTGGAAGAACAACGCAACCTGGAACAACGGATGATGAGCCTGCGACCGCGCCGGATCAAGCACCTCCACCAACCGCTCGAACGGAACATCCTCGTTGCCGAACGCCCCCAGATCGACCTCACGAACCCGACCCAACAACTCCGAGAACGACTCCGAAGAATCCACCTCCGTCCGCAACACCAACGTATTGACGAACATCCCGATCAAATCATCAAGCTCCGGCTCACCCCGCCCAGCGATCGGCGAGCCCACCACAACGTCATCACTACCACTCAACCGCGCCAACACCACCGCCAACGCCGCATGCACCACCATGAACAACGACACACCACGATCAAGCGCCAACTGCTCGAGCGCCCGATGCAACCGCACATCAACCGAGAACTGGTAACTAGCACCACGATTGGACGCAACCAACGGCCGCGAACGATCCGCCGGCAACTCGATCCGCTCCGGCAACCCCGCCAACACCGACGTCCAATACCCCAACTGCTCAGACATCAACGACGACGGATCACCCTCGGACCCCAACACCTCACGCTGCCACAACGCGTAATCCGCATACTGCACCGCCAACGGCGCCCACCCCGGGACCTGTCCACCCGCACGCGCCACATACGCCATCGACACATCACGCACCAACGGCCCCATCGACACACCATCAGCAGCAATATGGTGAACCACCAACGCCAACACAAACTCCGACGAACCCGTCTGGAACAAACGAACCCGCAACGGCACCTCAGAAGTGACATCGAACCCCTCAGTCACCACCGGCGCCAACACACCCAACAAATCAGCCTCATCGGCCGGCACCGCAGAAATATCCACAGCGAACCCACCCACCGGAAGAACCTGCTGGAACCCGCCCCCCTCGAACTCCGGATACACCGTCCGCAAAATCTCATGCCGCGCAACAACATCCGACACAGCAGCCTGCAGAGCCGCCACATCCACCACACCAGACAAACGCAACACAATCGGAATATTGTTCACACCCGACACAGCATCAAACCGCGACAAAAACCACATCCGCTGCTGCGCCAACGACAACGGCACCCGCTCCGGACGCACCCGAGCAGTCAACGCCACACGAGCACGCCCAGTGGAAGCTGCGAGCGCAGAGGCAAGCGACGACACGGTCGAAGACTCGAACAACGTCTTGACTTGTACCCGCACGTCGAAGACAGCACTCAACCGTGCTGCCAACTTCGCTGCGACAAGCGAATTGCCTCCAAGCTCGAAGAAATCGTCATCCGCTCCGACCTGCTCCAGCCCGAGCAGTTCACCAAACACCGTGGCGATCTGGATTTCATCCTCAGTGGAAGGAGCACGGAATGGACGAGACTCGAAATGCGGCTCCGGCAACGCGGAAGCATCCAACTTGCCCACGGGTGTCAACGGAATTTCACTGATGAGAACGACAGAGGCAGGCACCATATGCCTAGGCAATTCTTGTCTGCAGACGTCGAGCATTTCCGTGATGTCTACCTCAGCTCCCGCCCGTGGCAGCACGTATGCCACCAGAGCCTGCTCCCCATTGTCGAGCTTGCGACCGAGGGTTGCAACGAAGTCGACCGCGCGATGGGATGCAAGAACTGCGTCGATCTCTCCGAGCTCGACCCGGAAGCCTCGGATCTTCACTTGGGAGTCGGATCGCCCGACGTATTCGAGGTCCCGTGCACCCCCATCTGCGATGACCCAGCGTACGAGGTCACCACTGCGGTACATTCGTTCGCCCTGCGCTCCAAACGGATTCGCGATGAAACGGTCGGCAGTCATTCCCGCCAGATTGTGATATCCGCGCGCAACCTGAGGCCCGGCAAGATACAGCTCACCTGTCGACCCGACTGGGACTGGCTGTAACCGTGAGTCCAGAACCAGGGCGGAGGCCCCGCGAACAGGTCCACCAATTGTCACGCGGTCACCTGGTGCCAGTTTCGGGCTGATGTTGGTGACAATAGTCGTCTCGGTTGGGCCGTATCCGTTGTAGAAGGCCCTGTCCCGTCCCCACCGTGCAACAAGCTCAGGTGGGCATACCTCGCCACCGACTACAGCGGTGACGATGGAATCCAACCCCGAGGGATCGACAGATGCCAACATTGACGGGGTTCCCACCACATGCGTGACGCGTTCGGTTTTCAATAGTTCCGCGAGCTCGTCACCACCGTAAACCGTCGTCGGAACGATAACCATCGTCGCGCCGGAACCGATGGTAAGCAACAGCTCGAAGAGCGAAGTATCGAAGCTGGGGGTGGCGAAGTGCAGAACCCTCGAGTGGGCTGTGGCACCAAGTCGCTCAGCCTGTTCACTCAGCAAATTGCCCAGGCCTGCGTGCGTGACAACAACACCTTTCGGACGTCCAGTCGACCCTGAGGTGTAGATAACGTATGCAGGGTGTTCGACTCGCAGAGTGCGAACACGGTCCGAATACGCCACCGGTTCGCCGGACATCGCTTCCGATGCCTGCGTCGTCTCGAGAGAATCGATCGCGATCCACCTCACAGACGATGGCAAATCAATACCTAATTCGCCGACGGTCAAGCCGATCGAGACACCCGAATCCTCGATCATGTACGCAACACGGTCAGACGGATAGTTCGGATCCACCGGCACAAAAGCTGCACCGGTCTTCGCGACTGCCCACACTGCCAGCACTGATTCGATTGACCGCGGGATGGACACGGCAACCCTGTCCTCCGGACCTACACCGCCGGCAATCAACATACGAGCCAGGCGAGACGACCGCGCATCCAATTCGGCGTAGGAAAGTGAGTGCCCCTCGAATCGCAACGCGTCCCTCGAAGGATCCAACTCGACGGCCGCCGCCAGCAACTGGGGCAGCAACAATGTCCTCGCTCGGCGAGTGCGGGCGGGCCGCTCCCGTCGACTCTTGCGAGTACCAGAGGTATCCGGCGTCACACCATCGGCGCTCATGCGGCCACGACCTGCGCTCGAACGGCGTGATGGAGGAGCTCGTGCTGCGTCAAGACATTTCACCTTCGCTTTGGTACTGCAGTTCGATCGGTATTCGCGGGAATCCGATCACTTCCGAGGTTCTACCCTTGACCTGGGCAAATCGAGTTCGACGTCCCGGTATAACCCCAGTAGTTGATCGGACACACCGAACCATTGTTACAGCTGTCGAGGAGTGGACATCATCGGACTGTTCGGGATATGGGCGTCCATCTACTTCCAGAACGGCGGCGTCAGCTCAGAGTCCACGTCGCGGAATCACACGCCAGCCGTAGATCAGGCAACGCTCCTTCGACGACATCTGTGAAGACGTCTGTCTGACCTACCGCGTGCGAAACCCACTCCTCCTCGAGGAGTCCGTGCACATCGGCATTCCTAGACTCTTCCGAGGACAGGAGAACGACGCCACCGACCACCCCGGCCAGCAGGATCGTCATAACCGATGTGTCGTCGTCCGCGGGACCGAAGTACATCAAACGCGATTCGTAGTCGACCTCGTGCTTTTGCGACATAGCATCCAACTTCGCCGCGAGCTCTCCCTGGGTGATCTGGTCAGAGGCTGATCCGGTAACCACGACCGCGACGTCGTCAACATTGAGCGGACGAACCCGGTCCGCGTAGTTCACGGAACGACTCGAATACGACGCCACCAATTCGACAACATCGGGCCGGGCCAGATCGAGGGTCGTCTCCAGCGGAACATCGGAATTCACAGAATCTGCATCGCCCGAAGTCAGCGTCAAGGCCAGACTCGGGCTTGTTCCATTCGCACCCGCTGTTCCTGTTGTAGCTCCCACGAGTACTGCCACACCTGCTTTGGACAGCGCCCAGATCGCCACTACCAGTTCGATGCCACGCAGCCCTGTCATCGCCACTGCGTCGCCCGGGCCGATCTCAAGACTGATGAGGTGGCGTGCAAGGCGAGATGATCGTGCATCGACCTCGTGGTATGTCACTTCCTCTTCATCGCACACGACTGCGACGGCGTCAGGATCAGCCTCCACGGAGTTCGTCAATCGCTGTGGCACGAGTCTGCCCGTCGAAGCGCCAACTGCCGGGGGTGGCGTTGTGTCCACGGAGCCGAGGACTTCTGCTCGTTCGGAGTCGGTGAGCAGTTCGATGTCACCGATCGGACGTGAAGGATCCGAGGACACCCGATCGAGAACGCGTACGAATCGCTCGACATGTGCGTCGGCGGTCGCTTGGTCGAAAAGATCGGCGGCGAAAACCAAATGGCCAATCAGTCCTCCTGTGATCGGATCAGAACTGAGATTGAGTTGGAGGTCGAACTTCGCAGTCGCCTCCACACCCTCGACTGCCGAGATCTTCAGATCCGGCAGAGTGAACTCGGCTCCTGCCATCGGTTCGACCGACAGTGCAACCTGGAAAAGCTCGTTCGCTGACGCCGACAAGGCGCCGGTAACTTCCTCGAACGGTATGTCGCCGTTCGCAAATGCCTCGAGATCGACATTTCGAACCAGCGAGACCAATTCGCCGAATCCTGCTCCGAGGTCCGGAGCGGTCCTGAGTGCGAGTGTGTTGACGAACATTCCGACTATGTCGTCCAGTTGCTGCTCACCTCGCCCGGCTACAACTGTTCCGATCGCGAAATCTCGGCTTCCGCTCAACCGTGAGATGAGAACTGCAAGCGCGGCATGCACAACCATGAACAATGTGGCGTTGTGTTCGCGCGCAATCTCGTTGAGCCGCGTCGCCGTGTCCGCACTGACGGAGAACTCCGAGACACCGGCCTTTGCAGACATCTGCGCGGGTCGCTGACGGTCGGAAGGCAATCCGGGCGTCGACGACACACTGTTCAACGTCCGGCGCCAGAAGTCGAGTTGCTGTGCAGCCTGCGAGCCGATCTCGTCGACGCTACCGAGCAATTCGCGCTGCCAGATCGCGAAGTCCGCGTACTGAACAGTCAACGGCGTCCACGACGGCGCGGTACCGCGCATGCGGGCCTCATAGGCGACCATCATGTCTCGGGCCAGAGGTCCCATCGATTCACCGTCAGCGGCGATGTGATGAGCGACCAAGACGAATATGAAGTCTGCCGGCCCCAACTCGAGCAACCCAGTGCGTACAGGTACTTCCTGAGCTACGTCGAATCCGGTCGTCACCAACTCCACGACGCGATTGAACGCCGCGGCCTCGTCGTCCACCTGAATCGTTTCGAGAGGCGAAAGGAGTTCGTCGATCGCGACGATTTTCTGAACCGGCCCTTCGATGTCACTCGGGTAGCTGGTCCGGAGCGACTCATGTCGAACCAAAACGTCGTGAAGAGCCTGGCGCAAAGCCGCGACATCCAAGTTCCCTGTCAATCGCAGAGCCAACGGAATGTTGTATGCCGCAGAACCGGGATCCATCTGGTTTACCAACCACATTCGCTGCTGGGCCAAGGACAGAGGAAGACGTTCTGGACGTTCCCGCGCCTCCAACTCCATCCTCGCACCGGAACCTGCGGTCTTTTGCGCTACTGCAGCCAAACCTTCCACTGTCGAGTTCTCGAACAGCACGCGCACCGGGACCTGCGCATCGAGCGCCTGTCCCAATCTTGCTGCCAACCTGGTAGCGATCAACGAATTACCACCCAGCGCAAAGAAATCGTCATCCAGACCGACCCGCTCCGCGCCCAACACATCTCCGAACACCGACGCAACAATTTCCTGCACCGCTGTGACCGGCGCCCGAAACTCTGCTGCCTCGAATACCGGTGACGGGAGAGCCTTTCGATCCAATTTGCCCGAAGCATTGAGAGGAAGCTCGTCGAGGACAAGAACCTTCGAGGGCACCATGTACGTCGGAAGCACGGCCCGGGCAGACTCCAGAACTTCGGACGCATCTACTGAAGTTCCCACGACATACCCGACCAGGCTGTCGCCGAACGTCGCATCGCTGTGCAGGACGACCACCGCATCTGAAACCGCTTCGTGCGAGATCAGAGCAGATTCGATCTCGCCGAGTTCGATACGCTGCCCCCGCAGTTTGACCTGGAAATCCGATCGGCCGATGTACTCGAGCTCGCCCCGACCGTTCCACCTGACGAGGTCGCCGGTTCGATACAACCTGCTGCCGCCATCTGGGGCGCCCCTTTCCTCGACCGCAAAGGGGTTGGCGACGAAACGCTCCGCCGTCAACGCTGCTCGGTTTCCGTATCCGCGACCGACACCGACACCACCGACATACAACTCGCCGATCACGCCCGGCGGCACCATACCCAACGACCGATCCAGAACGAACAGATCCATGTTCGGCACCGGTGCACCGATCGGAACGCTGACGGTGTCATGCGCAGTCACTGCGTGGAACGAGACCACGTCCGACGCTTCCGTCGGGCCGTAACTGTTCACCAGGCGTACGCCGCCTGACAACAAACTGCCAAGACGATTGAGCCGGATCGACTCGCCTCCAAGGAACACAACATCGAGAACGCTCAGAGCAGACTCCTCATCGGAATCCACCACGGCTTCGAATGCGCTCGGCGACATGTTCGCCACTGCGACGTCACCGTGCCCGACGCGAGCGACGATCGCATCCGGATCGAAACCGTCTGAGGCAAGCACTGCGGTCCGACCGCTGCTCAGCGCTGCCCAGACGTTCTTCTGCGTCAGGTCGAAACTGGGTGACGACGCGATCAAAAGACCACCAGTTTCGGGCAACTCGCTGCGATACCAGGCCACCGTATTCTCGATGCCCGCCATCGGCACCAACGTCGGCTTCGGACGACCAGTCGAACCGGATGTCGAAATGACATACCCCAAGCGGTCCCCCGCACCGAGTTCACGCCATCGATCCGTCGGCCCCTCCACAATCGGCGAATCGCGCATGATGCTGTCGAGGACGATGACGTCCACCGCCAGATCGAGAGTCGTCGTACTCACCGCACATCGGGCGCCAGTGTCGGCGATTATCGCTTCGATCCGATCCTGTGGGTACGACGGATCGATCGGCCCGTACGCAGCACCCGCCTTCCACGCCGCCAACATACCTACGACCCACTCGACCGACCTCGGCACGATCAACGCGACGACGTCATCCGGACCGACGCCGGCCGCCGTCAATCGCTCGGCCACCACGTTTGCGTAGGCGTCGAGTTGCCCGTAGGTCAGCGCCTCGCCATCGCACTCGACGGCAAGAGAATCAGGGGTCTGCCCAACCTGTTCGTCGAACATCGCAGTCAGGGACGCGCCTGCCAACGCTGTGCGCCCACCAGTGGACCAGCTGAGAAGGTTGCTGCGCTCAGCAGCGGTAAGTACGTCGATATCACCCAACCGAACTGACGGATCAACAGTGATCTCAGCAAGGATGCGCCCGAACCTGCCGGCAAAGCCTGCCACCGTCGACTTGTCGAACAGATCCGTCGCGTACGTGAACTGCGCCGCCATCCCCGCTGGTGCGCCCGCCTCGTCAAACTGCTCGACCATGGTCAACTGCAGATCAAACTTGGCCGCCACCGTGTTGGCGTCGATTCCCGCAACTGTCAGATCGCCAAGTCGAAGCACCGACTGCTCCATGTTCTGGAACGACAGCATCACCTGGAACAACGGATTACGAGCCTGCGACCGCGCCGGATTAAGCACCTCCACCAACCGCTCGAACGGCAGATCTACATGGGCAAATGCACCCAGATCGCCCTCACGAACCCGACCCAACAACTCCGAGAACGACTCCGAAGAATCCACCTCCGTCCGCAACACCAACGTATTGACGAACATCCCGATCAAATCATCGAGAACCTGCTCAC
>NZ_JAWLSE010000034.1:0-8971 GCF_033142365.1 Rhodococcus sp. IEGM 1241 | reverse complement strand
CTCCTGATGCTCCGCATCAGGACGGAAGCGGCTCGCTTCGCTCCCCGCCAGGAAGCCGCTGCGCGGCTCGCAGTGGGTCCAGCCAGACTGCCGTCGATCGACTCGCTTCGCTCCTCTAAATACCTTAATTACCTTTGTCGCCAGAGGATTTGATCGGAACTCTAAAATCGGTACCCAAGTACCAAACGAGGCTGGGGAGGGGTGGTGGTCGCTCGAAGTTATCCTGTCTCGCATCTGCCAGCTCATCGTCATCATGCTTCCTATCCTACAGGACCCCACCCGAAACCGCAAAACAATACAGAATCACAAAACGTCTAAATCATAATCACCGCAACACAATTCGAGACTTCACGAAATATCTCCATGCGTAATCGCCGAAACCAATTACCCACCAACCAATTACCCAAAGTTACTGAAACGCAACAATATTCAAAAACACCCGAAAATCGGCCCACATACGCCCCACCGAGCACCCCCGACACTCCCCCACCACCGAACCCGAGCACCCCGCCGGCCCCATCAGCCGGCCCCAATCCGCCGGCGCCCCACTCGACGAACACACCACCGCGGGACGTGTCATCACCCCAGGTCACAAGACAGATACCATCTCGGTGTGACATCAACCGAGGCAAAGCACGCGTTCATCTCCTACGTCAACGAGGACACCCAGCAGGTCGACGGGCTCTGCAAAGTCCTCGAGGCGGCCCAGATTCCCTACTGGAGAGATCGGACAGCGCTCACTCCCGGCGACAATTGGAAGGCGAAGATCCGCGAAGCGATCCGATCCGGAGCGCTGGTCTTCATCGCGTGCTTCTCAGACAACTCCCGCTCAAAGCACAAGAGCGTCATGAACGAAGAACTCACCCTCGCTGTCGAAGAGTTCCGACAGATGGCCCCAGGGTTGACCTGGCTGATTTCGGTTCGACTCGACGATGGACCGATCCCCGAGTGGGACCTCGGCGCAGGCCGTGCCCTCGGCGATCTCCAGTACGTCAGCCTCTTCGGCGACCAGTACGCAACCGAGGCCGTCAAGCTCGTCACCGCCGTCAGCCTCGCGATGGGCACCAACGGTCCCGACCCGGCAACGACCCGAGCGGCCGTCGAGGAAGCAGCGGACCGCGACCGCCCGGCACTCCTTCGCCAACTGACAAAAGACATGGTCCTGAACCCCGCCCGCCGGATCGAACTCGACGAACTCATCGCCCAGGAGACGAAGACGATCCTCACCGCGATGCGCGACGAGGAGCGCTTCCCCACCCAGAACATCATGGGCGCCAACGACAACGAGCGCATCGCGCATCTGGCTACTGTCGCAACCAACTACTGGAAGCTCATCGAACCTTTCTGCTGGTCCCTCCAGGTCGCCGCTCGCTGGGCCCCCGACGCCGCCGCCCTCGCACCGTGGACCAACGCGCTGCGCGCAATCTGCGCCCAGTCCACCGAGATCAAGAGCGGCATCGAGGCACTTCTGGCACTGCGATCACTGCCGGCGATGGTCGCGACCTTCACCGCAGGACTCACCTGCGTCGGTCAACCTAGCTGGGACAACTTCAAAACACTCCTCGTCGACACCATCATCACGGACAGGAACACCGGCCAGAGGACCCCGCTCATCGAAGCGACCTACCCCTGGCTCCCTTTCCGAAACGCTGACCTCGTCCCCCACGTCCTCGCCCGCTCGGCCATCAAGGATGAGGACCCCGCGACGGCGCTCGCCGCATTCACGGAGGGCAAGGTCGGGAAGTTCCACACGCCCGTCGCAGAGTGGCTCCACCACGTTCTTCGCCCGATGTTCGACGAGCAGTTCCCCGACAACGCAACCTACACCAACGATTTCGAGCTGGCCGAGGTCATGATGGGGATCATCTCTCAAAACCAAGCACTCCAGCTCGCCGGCGACGACCCGCACCGTCAAGCATGGGCGCATTCGAGCTGGTTCGGACGGTCCGCCTGGCGCAGCCGACGCGGGTACGCCACAAACCCACTGGTCGAAATCGCGCAGCAAAAGCTCGCTGACGGCGCTGCATGGCCACCCCTTAAGTCAGGCCTGTTCGGCGGAGACTCTGAACGAGCCGACAAGGCGATCAGCGCCTATGCCGAAGACTTCGGCAAGGCCGGCAACCAACACCTCTGAATCTGCTCGGTATGTCATTTACGGCGTAGGCACGATACCGCCGCCCCGGACCCCGAGGTAGGAGCTGCAATCGAGGCTGGTGGCCGGAAACTCATTAGGTCTCCGGCCACCAGAACCATTGCTTCATCTTTGATGACGCCACACCCTAGACTCGGCATCGGATCGATGAAACCCCGTGAATGTCTCTGCCCTGCAAGATGATTAGGAAATTAACTCTGGAAGATCAGGATCAGGTGACACGGTTTCAGGTGCGAGAAAGTCGGACTTCTGCCACGCAGCATCAAGGATCGGATTGTGAATCTTAGGTAGTTCGCCAAGCGCCACACCAAATGACCACGTCCGACGTTCGGGATCATTCAAGATCTCGAGGAGCTTGTTCACCGCCTCCGGCGCCGGCTGGCAGACCCAATGTTCGAGCTCTCGCAGCGAGAGGACCAGCGACGGGATCGTCGAGCTGGTCCCGTACTCGACGAGGGTCGAATTTCCAGGTAAAAGGGCTCGCATGTGACCGCGAGTCCAATGATGGGTCGATCGTCAGGGAAGTGCTCAAAGAGCGAGATTCGGGCTCTGATGAGATTCGCGGTGGTATCGAGTTGTTCTCGGGCTTTCGTGAGATAGCGCTCGGCGATCTCGGGAAGAGTGGCATCGCCCGCTCGCGCACCGAGGGTCAGACGTGCGGACTTGCACTCGACCAGGATCACCGCTTGCGGGGTTACCCAGATCCAGTCGACGCTTTTCTTCTCGTCATTGCCTTCTTTATACGTGATCTCACCGTGAAGGTCGCTCGCGTCGGCGAGCAGGGCGAGCTGCCTTCCGACGTATGCCTCGGTGCGAGTACCGAGGATGTCGGTGAATTTTCCGCCCCAGGCGTCAACGCCTCGGTAGTAGAGGTTAGCCGGATACAGGGCGCGGTCGACGAGCATGACCTGCGGTGCCCAGATTCCTCGCTCACTGAAAGGAAAGATTTGGACCGGCCTGTTCGGTCTGTCTTTCCTCCTCTTCTCGTCGTCAGCGACGTCCGCTTGGGACGCCCCCGCTCCCCTTGGACACGGTGGCGATACGGTTCTCGGCCAGAGAAGATGCGCAGCGCGAATCGTAGTCCGACTGGACCATCGGCCCTCGCAGGCAGTAGCGGCCGCCGTTGTCTTGGACGTAATGGGTGTAGCACTCGTTCTCGTATCCACCGTGTTCTGCCGTGCGGGGTATCGCGACAAAGCGTGTGAGAGCGGCTGTTTCGGTCATGTGGCTGCCTTCCTGAGAGTCGGTAGAGTCGCTCCCCTGTCACCATGTCGAGGGTGGGCGGTCAACCCCGTAGAGCGGAGCGTGGGTTGACGGGTCGGGTCCCCGGCATGGTGTGCTGGGGCGACTTGTACGACGACTTTCTTGACCACTCGGGGCTGCGTAGCGGCAACGGCGCCGGAGGTGTCGTTCGGTTGTTGGTGTGTGGCCGGCGGTTGGTGCGTGCGGGGGTGGGCACCTCCCGCTTGGTTCGCTGGCGGGGCGATTGTGCGGGAGCGACGGAACTGGACCGCGGGTGGTGTCGCGGTAGCTCTGGTTTGTTGTGTTGAATGAGTATCAGGTCGCCACGTGTGACCGATCTGCACGGGTTGGTGCAGGTCAGGACCTCGGCTTTCGCTTCGGTCTGGTCAGTGTGGCGACCTGGTGCTCGTCGCGGTTCAGAGGATAGTTCAGGGGTCTGACGTGTTCAGTTTCGCGGCCGCCATCGCACGAGTCTCGCAATTGCGGCGCGCACCTCGTTTCTCAAATATTTCAGTTTCCTCATCGTGCACTTGTGTGGTGCATCGCTAGTGCGTGACGACCAAAATTTCAAGAGTGGGTAAATTCTGCACCATACGTGCTCGATGCAATCAAAGATACTCCTTGGACGCCTCTTTATAACTATGTGAAGCAAACCAAAGAGCGCCCTCTTCTACTGCCTTTCGCTGCAACTCGGCCGAGATTTCAAGTCTCTCCATTAGTACGAGGTGCAATAACGCGGTAGTTACTGAAGCAAGTCGATACCAGACCTCGTCTGGTATATTTCGCGCTTCTTCAGGGTTGAGATGTGCAAGATCGTTTCGCGCATTACCAGTCCATTGCGACCATTTTTTGACATCGCCCAACAAACTTTCCACTGCTATCTGATCAGGAAAAGCTGCCAACTCGGTGCAGCGTTGCTTGTAGCCAGGATCATTTCTGAAAACACTCAATATGCCTCGATGCTCTTTGGCGAGCGCTTGTTTCATTTGCTCCTTCAGCGTTTTATACAACTCGGGATCTCTGGCGACGGAATCGGGAAGGAATTCCCGATGCACAGCTTCTATTACAGTAGCAGCATTGAGCATCTTGTTTTCATAATACGAGTGTTCCGAGTAGTCAAGGCCCATCAGAACATCTAAGGTAAGCCCGAGCTGGGCGGCGATCGAATACCAATTCTGCACAACTGTGGGAAAGTCTATTTTCCGAGCTGTAAAGAGAGCGTTTCTTGCCAGTCTCGCATCAACAAGCCCATCGGAAGGTGGCGGTATTTCCTCTCTGTGCCATTCGTAAGCAAGGCCGTGCCCAAGCTCCTCATTTTCGTAGAGTTTCATCGAGCGAATTGAACTTGGCTTTCTTATTGCATGTGTCAGAAGGTTCTGAAAGGCGCGTGCTGGTTCCAAAAATTCCTTCGCCGAGCATTCCTTTCGACTGTATATCCGCAGCACACACCTTTCGGTAATGTGCCCCTCGGTGGAACCGAGCCGTTTTCGCCCACCCGAACTCCCTCTTAACTTTTCAATGATTATCTTCCAATCCTTCAAATCCGCCACTAATGGTTCTGCATGAGTTGATTTGAGCACTATTTGCCCATTATCATGTTCAGGCGTCATTTGACTCATACCTGACCAGAAAGTTAGATAATCCAACTCGACTTCAAGCATTCTAAATACCGGGTCGTCGACGCTGCCGATGTGGCGATCACCGCCAATAAGAACGCCGTACGTGGTAGAGATGTCTTGTTCAACACTGTCAGCGTTGCCCATAATTCGTCTAGTCCCAGGCGAATAAGCACCGAGAATGGTGACCAGATTCCCCTGACTAGTTCCATGCAAGGCAGGTGTGACCCATCCTGGCGTATCTGGCCATGCCGTTTCGTCCCCACCATCGGTGATCCCTTCCTTGGCGAGTGCACCAATCAATTCAAGCGAGGGACCGTCAGCCGAACCTATTGAAAGGTTTCCGGACACCTGATGGTCACGGTCGGTGGGGTGCCACCAGATTCCCTTGAGTAATTCCGTCATTTGCTCAGTCTTACTGAACCTCGCTTCGAGCACCACCGAAATGCCCATCTATTAGCTATCTAAAAATGGCCTATCGTAGAGTCGACGCCAAATTCGATCCACCGAGCCGGTGGTGCGCACAGAATCATCTAGTCAGAATCAAGCTTGCGTTCTCGTCGTACGAGATTCCAGCCCACCGCCGAAACGAGGGCCCCGGCTGCGGCCCCGAAAAGGGGTCCGCCAACGATCAGGCCGATGATGAATCGGTTAACCGAAACCCTCTCGATCTGGAACGATTGGAGATCGTGCGGCTGGTAGCTGGCTGTATAGATCGTGAAGGGTTGGGACGCGTACCACCCCAACACAGCACCGCTTACGAGTCCACAAGCTAACCCCAAACCGGCGAAGAGCAGCATCGTCGCGACCGCCGACCGCCGTCGAGCCGTCAAAACATCTCTTCGAGGGTCACATGTGCACACTACCCAACGTGGAGTTTGATGACGGCGCTCTCACCACAAAACGGCTGAGCGCCTCCCTGTGGGTTTGGGTGTTCGTTTTGACCATCGACGAAACGGACGAGCGCTGATCGTACGGTCAGCGTCGCGGCCCCAGTAGTCGGGACCAGCGTGATCTCCGCTCAGGAAACAGGCTGTCGTCGTAGGGGCCGCCGACGTCGATGATCTTGATGTCGAGATCCACGCGTGGTGGATCCTCGAGGAGCTTGATGAAGACGCAAACGGCAGTCTCGACGTCGAGGCGAATCGTCGACGCCCATTCCGATATCCATCGCTCCTGGTCGTCGTTGGGTTCGCCGGCCAGCAATGAGCAGCACGAGCATCGCGGGTCATAGTTCGGCTTCGGGGTAGCCGTCGCCTCCCAGGCGGCGCGGCCGTGATGCGTCACAGCACGCAGACCTGCTAGCTCTACTGGCGGCGTCTGGTCGTCGCCGGTTCCGCCGAGTCGTCGGTCCGCGAGTTCGACCGGGTCGAGCATCGCCCCCCAGTGATAGTCGGTGTAGAACGGACGGTGCATCGAAATCTATGTCCGATCGCACCGGGCGGTCGACGACGAAGTCCTCGGAATCCAGGGCGGATACTCACCTCTGTTCTCACAACGGCGTCGCAACCTGGGACACATCGTCGAGATCTTCGTCGAATTTCACGTCGCGCGAGTCTCTGGTAACCAGTCAAGGATCCTTCGAGACATGCCGAACCCCGCGCTGGGCCAGGGAAAACGGGTAGCAAGCGCAATACACCCAATACGCTGCTGCGTTGACTGCTGCAGGGATAACTTTCAGACCAGGGGCAGGCCTCGGATCCGGCGCCTTCAGCAGCGATCAAAGTATCTGCAAATCCATGAGGGACGGAACTCTCGACGCCTACAATCTCGCCGGACGAGAGCAGGTCGCTGCACAAACGGACAACGGACGACGGATAGTCACGATGGTTCCAATCCTGTGCCCAGATCAGCAACCGTTGATCGACGAAGCACTTTCGGGCAATGCAGTCATGAAGCGGTTTATTGATGGGAAATACATTGTCGGCGAAGGCTACAACCCGTCAGGGCCTCGCCTCGTAGCACCAGGAACGTACAGTACCGGACCAGTCTCTGACTGCTACTGGGAACGCGCAGACTCACAAGGAAACATCATCGACAACAACATGGTGAGCATTTCCCAATCAATCACCGTAACTATTGAAGAAACAGACGGCGCCTTCACCAGCAATCGCTGCGGCCCTTGGAATTTAGTCGACTAATCCGAACATCGCACCCGATCGTCCCCCCGATTACCGTCATCGACAGCTCTGACCTGGGGCGGGATTGGGCGGCGGTGCTGCGGTGGGCGATCGCCCTCGACGACGGCCGTTTGGTCTTCGCCGCCGAGGGTAGTCTTGAGCTCGCCTGAATCTTTCGTCTCTCACCGAACAGAATCACGGGATAACTACGCGATTCGTTGATGTCAGTGAGAAAAGATGCTGTTCAGCAACTTAATGTGCGGCGTCGAATGCATCGATGACGTCGGCTTTGATCCGCCCTTTCGCACCGACGTCGAAGCCGTTCTTGCCGGCCCAGTCCCGGATTGCTTTCAGTTGCTCGGCTGACCGACCCGACCCCAACTTCTTAGTCGAAGTCGGGGTTTTTACACGAGCCTTGCCGGCAGAGGAGGCCTTCTCCGCGACCTTGATATAGGGAGCGAATACCGCTTCGATCTTGTCGGCATTGGCGGGTCGAAGATCTATCCGGTAGTCGGCACCCTGATAAGAGAAGGTGACCTCGTGGCCTAATCCGGCGTCGATGGGCTTTCCGTCGAGATCGTCGATAAGTTGGCGAATGAATATTTCGGCCACAGGGAATCCTCTTCGTTGCATGTTGGATGAATGTCCAGTTCATATTATCCGCAGTATCTGATAATTCAGGACACTCCTACCGACGCCGCGCCGATCACCCACCCGCCAGCGGCCTCAAATGAGCCCCGTGGTCTCGGCAGTCGATCGGCCCCGATTTTCGGCGCCGCTGAATGATGTTTCATAAACGGTCTTGGTCTCAAGGTCGTTTTTGAAACGTCGGAGGCGTTTTTCGGTGAGCTGGCAGAAGATATGTTCCGAAACTCGTGTCCAAAACTGATGGTTCATTATTCGGCTTGTCGGTGAGTTCTGGAACACTGCTGCCCTATGGGTGAACTTTTGGGCTACGCAAGGGTCTCGACCACCGACCAAACTGTCGATCCGCAGAGCGACGCTCTCAGCGCTGCCGGCTGTTTCAAAGTCTGGACCGAAACCGCATCCGGCGCAACCACCACCCGCCCGCAACTGAGCGACCTACTTTCCCATCTTCGCGACGGCGACACGTTAGTGGTGTGGCGCCTCGACCGGTTGGGTCGTTCACTACCCCACCTCCTGCAAACCGTGGAGGATCTCGCCGACCGCGGTGTCGGATTCAAATCGTTGACCGAAGCGATCGACACCACCACCTCCGGCGGCAAACTGATCTTTTCCATCTTCGGCGCCCTCGCGGAATTCGAACGCAATCTCATCCGGGAACGGACTCAGGTCGGACTTGCCGCCGCTAGGGCCCGCGGCCGTACCGGGGGCCGGCCACCGAAAATGACGTCGACGAAACTCTCTCAGGCGCAACGGATGCAGGAGAGCGGAATGCAGCTGACCGATATCGCTGAAATCATCGGCGTCGGCCGCACCACCCTCTACCGGCACCTGAAGTAAGTCACTACCACGTCATTTCCGATCACAGCGGAGGACGAATCCAAATTGCGGCTCCTGGAATTGTTCGGCACGTTTTTCACAGATCTATTTGACTCCGAATAACAGCTGAAATCTCGGACAATACATGGAACCCCACCCCGATGTCCACGAAACATGAAATCGTATCCGCCAAGCCGCAGATGAAGTTCAAGTACTGCGCATAGCCTGACCGAAAACCCAAGTAACGGTTCGATATATAGGATCTACCAACGCTGCAAACTGGTGCAGCGAGTCCTTCGAGGAGATATTGTCAAATCCTGTGGATGAGATTGTTTCAGGCGACCTCCGATCCGGTGCTTGCGGGCTCGACTGCCCCG
>NZ_JAWLSE010000033.1:0-10258 GCF_033142365.1 Rhodococcus sp. IEGM 1241 | reverse complement strand
CGAGCATGAGCGCGAGGTTCGCGCGCGGGCCGGGCAATCCTGAACGCTCCTGCAGATAACTCCACAGTTCATCGCCGTCCAGATCCGCGAACGTCATGGGCGTCCTTTCCTCAGTACACCCAATCCTGTCAGCCCGGATCTACACGCGCAGCATTTCCGATCAGTGAGCCGGTAGGAGGGACGTCTCCTGCGCCGCGCCGTCCTCTGCGCCGATCTGGACGATGTTTCGCGGCAGGAATACGGCTGCGATCGCACCGAAACGCCAGTTCCGCCGAAGTGTTCCGCGAAATGATCACTGAGCCAGGCGATCACATGCTCAAGGCGACAGTCGGCCGGCGCGAGCAGTTCGCTCAGGCATTCAGCCTCCTGATCGAAAACGCAGCGACCACCGCCTACGGCGATGCAGTAGAAGAGCTTTTGGAAATCGGAACCGAGGATGCGGCATGAGTAACGCCAAGGACCGGATGCGCGGAAGCGCTGAGCGCGCAAAACCCAGCCATCACTGGCGTCGCCGAAATGCCATCACCTCAGCCGAATTCAATGACACTCCCACTGTGCGCCGACTCGCCTGGCCCCTGTGGCGAGAACCATCGGAGCCGCTCACGGCGCCGCTGTACTGCACGAAGACATCGACATCACCTCCCGCATCGAGGACCTCGTCGCAGCGCACTGCACGGCACATTTGGTTGACCGCATTTCATGCCAGAACGCGAAAACCACAATGAAATTCGGGGGACCGTCGATCATGCACACGATGCGATCAGGCTACGGCGCACCTGAACCCGAATCCGCTACGCAAGCATTAGCCCAGGTCGAAATCTTCATCACCCACCACTAAGCTCGCGGGGACCTTGTCTTCCAGAAACGCGTCGAAGCGGCCCGCATCACCGAAGACCTACTCGCCGAACTCCACAGCGAAGCAGTCACCCTCTTCAAAGCGCTCAAAGGATGCGCGGTGCGCATCACGACGACTCCCTCTTGCGTCGTCGATGAGGACAAGAAATATGTCTTCGCTGCGAGACCTACGCCAACGCGCAGGCTCTTCCATTATACTCAACATCGTACAGCGATCGTCGAGCTCGACGGAGCGATCTGCTTCACCCGGGGTGCATCAGATAGACCAGAAAGTGCGGGTCTGTCGTCGTGAGGGTTTCGCCGATCAGGATTCTCGGGGGTGCGCCGGGAACTTATGCGCGTGTTACTGCCATCTCCCAATGTCGGCTCACACGTATAAGTTCACGAGGTGCGCAACCAGAAGATGAAGTTTCCGGCGTTTCGCGTCTGGCAGCGGGCACATATTCGAGATCCCCATATCGAGGACTTGAACGACCTGGTCGATGACATCCGCGACACATACGGCGAGTTCGTCCCGTATGTGTCGCCTGAGTTCGGTGGCCGGCGTGCAAGAGTCCTATTTTTGCTGGCTTCTCCAGGGATCATGACCAACGACGAGGACGACAACGCGGGGTCTGGATTCCTCTCTGTCGAGAACATGGATGTCGCGGCTCGGCGGCTCGCCGAGGCGATGGAAGAAGCCGGATTAGGCGCTGATGACTGTGTCGGCTGGAACGTGTGCCCTTGGTACGTGAAAGGGCTTTCCACGATGAAGGTCGCGGAACGTCGACCGTACCTGTTGAGAGGGAGTCAGTTTCTTACCGCTTTGATTGTCCGACTGCCCGAATTGCGGGTTGTCTTCACCTTCGGTGAGGATGCTTCCGAGGCTTGGGACTTGTTCGCGGCGACGTTCAAGGGCACAGCGGCGTCACTGGAGAAATTTCATCATCGCAGTACCGGACCAAGTGGCTATCGAGGGAGTATCGAACAGCACGAGGTATGGAGTCGTGAACTCGCCGAAAAGATGAGGGAAGTCAAAGCCGCTGCCGCTGGTCCAGATCGAATCGAGTGGTGACCTGTCCTGTTGAGGTCGGATCGTCTACCGATGTATCGATCTTCTGAGAGACCTAAAAACAGCCCCTATGCAGCAACCACGGCAATGAAACACCGGTTGTGCTGGCAGTAAAAAGTCGGGGAGGTAAGGGAACAACGTCGCCTACAGCAGGTCGTCTGCCAGGCCCAGAGATGGCACTAATGTTGCGATGTCGATGATCTCGATATGCGCAGCCAGCCCAGCGGTGAACTCGGCGACGGTGAACTGCGCGGCGGGTCCGAAATTCTCTTCGAATCGGCGTCGAGTGTGAGGCGAAGAGCGCCCCAAGGCCCACTCGGCGGTTGATCGTGAGGTCACCAAGAACTTCTTCGGAAGCGGCCCGACGACGAACATCTGCGCATGCCGTTCCGTGGGATCCAACGCCAGATGAACTAGATCAGCAAACACACCTCGCTTGCGCATGGTGTCAGCGCCCTTCCACTGCGAAACCTTGAACTCGGCGATGCGCCGATCGGTCTCGACATCAAAAGGCCTGCTGGGGTCGTTTCCAGCGCCGAGTGATGGCCTGGCCGTGACGGTCTCCCCAGGTTCGAGGATCAGTGGCAGACATCGCGCAATGACGGTGGCATGAATGACGTCGTTGAGCCGTCCGACATGCTGACGAACGGCGAGGGCTGCGTCGAGAAGATCCTCGCTGAAATGAAAGCGTTCGACGGTGTCAGCGCACCCGATCATGTCCGAGCCGGCGAATGCCGCCTCAGCGGAGGACAGGTGCTCGGTGAGCTGATTCGTGGTGAGAAAATCCAGCAGAGTGGAGAACGATGCCGACAGATGGGTGTAGTCCGCCTGCGGCCCACTGGGGTCAGTGTCTGTTTCGGTGTGCCGCTCCCCGATCCTGGTTTGGTAGACACTGGTGGTGAAGCCGATTCTGCGGAGACGCGCCAGGGCGGCATGAGAGGTGAAGCTGGACCGGGGGAGGTCGCTGATCAGCTGGTATGCCTGCTTTGGTGGATAACGGACGCCCCCGATGTCGGCCCAGTGTTCTCGGATCGGTTCGGGTACAGCCTGACTGACGACCTTTATTGCGGACTCAAGGGTTTGCTGGGCCCGAGGCTCCCGTTTTTCCATCACAGCGATGAGTCAAGCAGGCCATTGTGTAGCTGTTGCGGGGCGGGTCATCCCATCGGCGGAAGGGCTCGGCTTCCGATCTTGCTTGAGCCCACAGAGGTCGGGTGCAAGCTCCGCCGTAACAGTGGTGAGAGCGATCCGATCGATGTCGAAGCTGCCGCACGCGCTGTCCTCGCTCGCAACCAACTCGCCGCACCCACACGCGCGACGGGCATTGGAGTCTTTACCTCCCGAGAACGCCGTCCAATTTTCAACCACCACAAACTTACGATCAACCACGGCAGAGACTTACACATCTCTAGGAAAAGCGAATTTGTCTACGGCAACAGAGCGTTTAGGTAGTCGCCACGCACCTCAGCCAAAGCGGAACTGCGAGCGACTTCGGCTTGGTGAATCTCATCTGTGGACGATTTGATGTTCGATGATCCCTCAACGTCCCGCCCGGATTTCGCAACGAGTTTGTCCATCCGCTCGTCGATTCCGGCGCTCTTGCCGATACGACGGATTGTCTGCGTCTGAATCTGTACGGCGCGCAGTCGATCACGGTACTCGGATAGTGAGGTGATTCGCTCCATCACTGGCTGAACAACATTGGTATCTAGTTCCTCGATGTGGCGCAGCCACAGTTTTCGGGCGTGTTGGATCTCAGGGGTGTCACCGATCGGTTCGCTACCGATATCGACTCTGACTGATGCGACATCAAGCAGATGCGTGGTGATGCTCGCAAGTTCTTTGTCGACGTCGACAGGTCCGGTCGCGGACGTGAGGAAGGCTTCCACCGCGATATCGTGAAGCGCCCGAATCTCTTGCACGATAGACGATGCAACGCTGATCACGGCCCAAAAATGCCGCCGCAATGGATCAGCAAGCGCCTGTTCCCTGTGCCGCTCTGCGGTTCCAAACACATAAGCATTCTTGATCTCGTACCAAAATCCCAACTCGTCTTTTCCGAGAGCCCACACAGTGACCTTCTTGTCACGGGGAACAGGATTGCCGGTGTGAATGTCAATCTTGCCGTACCAGTAGAACCGATTGACGTACTTGTGACGGGCTTTTCCTTCGGGAAGTAGTGAAAGTTCCACGGCTTGCTGCGCGTATCTGTCAGCCGGCCCGAAGACGGTATTGGCAATCAACTCAGCATCTGCTTTCTCAACTAATCGAATAATTGCGGAAAACCGATCGCCTCGTCCGGAGGAGCGGGAGACAGAGTCGTTCAAGGTCGAAGTCCTTTCGAGTGCCGGCCCGCGACCGCTAGTACTCATTTGTCGAAGTACCAACTTTGGGCACATGCCACTCTATCGCTCAGGGTCTGGTCTTTCGGAGCCCCTGTGTCTTAGCTGCCGTGTACAGCTTGCAAGTAAGGCCGTGCGATTTCGCATGGAAGCGGCCGGAGATTGAGAGGACAGAGTCACGGGATGGAATTCATCACGTCTGCACGGCAAGCGGAGGAGGCAGCTGACGTCCGAAAGACAGCCAGTGTCAGGAGCCTCCGAGTTGCGCAGTCCCGGAAGCCTTTTCGTTGCTCCAATTCTCGGGATGGCTTCACCGGATAGGACTCAATGGCCTGGTCTGCCGGATCCGGACCAAAACCGCTACTGCGTAACAGCGTGCCGGCAGAAGTTGTACGCGTTCTGCTTGGACACGCTTCCATTGCGACAACAGTCGACACTTACGTGCACCTGACCGTCGAGGACTTCAGAACTGCCCGGATAGCTGAATCTGCGGCATCGAGAGTTGCAGGGTCACCGGGATACGTCTTCATAAGGTCAACCACAGTCCGATCAAAACTGCCGTGGGTGCGCAACACGTCCCATGTGATCTGGAAATACTTGGCAATAGCCTGTATGTGACCGTCGAGGGCGTAGTCGCGCACAGCTCCAGCGATGAAGACCAGGCCATCCCCGTCGCGAGCTGCGTTGCGTTCATGCCACGGATCAACCAACAACCATTTCCCCGGCAAATCCGGGTAGAGACGCATCGCGCTGAGCACCAGATCCGGCAACAACATATGACGATCAATCACATCGACAGCGATCCCGAGAACCTGGGCGCGAAGTTCCTCTGGAATCGCCTCGAGCGACGTCAACCTCATATCGAACGCGGGTGACCCCACGGGAAACAACGGTGGGTCGAAATCTGCCATGGCTTCCTGCAATCTCGCCAAACCGGCAGCCGCACGGTCACCTCCTAGCGCTGATAGGCAGACAGGCCAAAGAATATCTGGAAGGTCATCCCGTAGCTGGTCGAGCACTTCAGTCGGGACCGGCATGCTCAACAACGGTGGCACGAAGACCTTGCCACGCCGGGTATGGTCACCAAGTGCATGCACCCACGCGGTTCTGCCCGCGCATGTTGTTCGACATAAGCGGACTCTAAGTGATGTCCCCGGACACCAATTACCAAATGGACCTCAACGTCAGCTGGATTATAGTCCGACGACTTTTCTGCGAGCAATTCGATTCGGTTCCGCAAAGGCTTAAGCAGTATGCCGGCCATCGCCGCAAATCTCAGTTTCCGCTCTCTCGGGTCCCCCACTACCCTGCCTTGGTGGCAGGCTAACTCTGGCAGGAGCGGTAACAAGCAAAAAAGTCGTGTGGCTGGCCCAGCTAACGGTGAGCGCATTGTGACTGCCAAGAGTGCCCGGCTACTGCTGCGGACAGGGTTGCGAGCACGACGTGCTCAGTTCGTCGCCGACTACGCCCCACCCTCCGAATGCTCGACAACGTGCCATCGCACGGAATCCCAGTACCATCCGAATCCGTCCTCTGCCATCAACCACAGATGCGTGATCTCCGCCGGCAACGTAGGTTCGCGTGGAGGGAGCTGACGCGCCCGTAATGGTTCGGTGTAATGCTGGTAGTCATTTGAGAACGCCGTGCCGACCACCGGTGAAGGTACCTTCTCGATCCGGAGGAAGAGACCACCATAGGGTTGGCCGTCCCGCAAGCCCACCTTCCGACGAATGCCCTTCTGATCCTTGTCAGAACGAGCGAGCCATTCCTCGACCATCTCCAACGTAACGAGAGGATCGGTTGGCCCGACAGTGCTCCACTGGAAGCTGCACAAAACCTGAGCTGGACATGGGTCGCGATGGCGCTCCACACTGATCACACCGCCCACTTCCGCCAGCTGCAGCGCAAGCTGTTGAAGGTGAGGGTCCCTCTGGTAACCCGGCCTAAGTGTCTCGATGTCATGCTGCTCGAGAGCCCTGAGAACCGGCACTAATCGTTCCCGAACCGGCTTCAGGCGCGCCCCATAGGCGAGAAAGACCAACCACGTTCCTTCCAACGATGAATCGTCAAATCCGTCGCCGAGTTCCTTTTTGAAGGTCGCCTCACTGACCTTGAAGTCACTATTGGTGATCGTGCCAACTTCCAGGATTCCCAACTGTTGTCGGGTAAGGTCAGTAGAAGGGCGATCGAACACATTGTAGTCGACCATCTCGTTTACAGACCCGTCGTCATTGGGATCCAATGTTACGCGAGCATGTGCCTCGACCACCGATCGTGCCCACATTTCCTCACAGGGCTCGCCCTTAGCTCGCCTAGCTTGTCGGACCATCTCTAGCTCCTCCGTCGTTCTACCCCTCCAGCGCCTAGGACGCGATTAACCACTGCCCACGCAGCGGAAATTGAGAAGACCCGCCATCCAAACGCCGAACTACTTAAGTATTGATTGCACACATAACCACCTCTTAACGAGCTATTCGCATGAAGAGTTCCCCGAGCACGGCTCCATTGATACATCCACTGTCGGTGCCTCAAATACTGTTACGTACGCGGTCATAGCTCACCGAGGGCTTCGGGCTGCTGGACGCGATGCCAACCGCATTGGCATTAACGAAGTGTCGGTTATCGAACTTGCAAGGTGACAGTTGGCAGTGAATAAGGCAGGTTGATGACTGCGCCCCTCGCGAAACGCCTTCACGAAGACACCACTCGCTCCTCAGTGTTCCTACAAACGACGCCGCCCCGACCCTCAAACGAGGGTCAGGACGGCGTGTGTCGAGCAGGATTAGCTAGTCGCGCACTTCAGCGCCTTCGAGCAAGGCATACAAGGCCTTGAAAACCGGCGCAGGCGTTATTCCATAGTCCAGCCGTTCGATGGTCATATCACCCTTATGAAAGTAGGTTTCGATCACAACGATGCCGCCGTTTTCCACAAACACTGGCAGGGAGGAGTGGCCACCTCGCCGTGGAAATTGATGCGTGTAACCGGCATCCCCTGGTCCAAATGTCTCCATCAGCTCGAAGACTGGATGGAAGCCCTCGTAAAACCGCTCGGGATGCATATCGGTACGCTCACTGGGCGATAGGGGGCGGCTCGTTGGCGGCCCCAATGCCTCGAAAAGGGCATGCATAGCCGAAAGAATATGACTGTTGTCGACCACGTTCTTGCTCCGAACTTAGGTAGGTGCCTCAGTGACGTAGCGTGCACGGCCACGGCAATAAGGACTTGGATCGTTCGCTACTCTATCAAGCAAGACCCTCAAGCGCGAAATGTCTCATCGAGAACGAAACCGCCCCACCCACGCGAAAGTCGGGGCAAGCCACTGTGACCTGCCAGCATCAGCTGAGCGACACCGACCCAGACTACGAAGCCTAGTAGATCCTTCCGTTGCGATATCGATAAGGAACTAGTATCGAAGGTGGCAATTTTCAATTACCAAGCGCTCCAACTGCTATGCAGGGCTACTCACTCCGAGGGCGTCGACGACCTTCATTGTCTCGACCGCCACAGTGGCAACACGCTTGATCAACTCGACAATGTAGGTCGGATCACTACGTTAATCGCACCAATCATTGAGGTCGTTGACGATGCCCGACGCTTTGTCGGTCTTGACCTGGTAGCGGTCGATGATCCATGCCAAGGTCGACCGGGAACCGAGCATGTACCGCTCGGCATCCTCTGGGATGCCAGCGATGGTGACCTTCGGGCTGTAAGACGAGTGTGGTGCGGTCGTCTACATTCTTGCCGGTCTCGGGGTCTTTCTTCTTGCCCCACTCCATCTTTGACACCCGCCACGTCTCACCGCCCGCGTTCGATGATCCTGACTTGAGTTGTACGTCAAGGGGATACGGATCGACGCTCTCGTAGTCGACGTGCAGATCTGACAGGCGGCGACCGACGGTGCGCAGCGCTCCAAGACCTCCAGGCCAGAGCACCTATCAGCGGTCAGCGGATCAAGTTTCATACGAAATCCGGAGATTCGACACCACAAGCCGCTCGTCGCCACGCGCGTGATGACCGCGAGCCAGGGAATTGAATTGCGCGCCCTACCGAACCTGTCCGACTTCGCCGATCGACATCACTCGACCACCTGGACTGCCAGGGGCAGAACTCTGCTGACGTGTGTGAACGTCAGCACCACCCGGTATCTTCGCTCCATGCCGGACATCAAAACCCCAGCCTCGGACCGATTCGTTCCCGACGCAGTTCGTCTACACGAGTTGGTGAGGGCGATGCCAGGTTTCCCGATGCACCAACACTTTGACGCTCTGAACAGGGCCTCAAGGGTGTTCGCGGGAAACTCCACAGAGCTCTATAACCTCGTCGTGAGGTTCGTAGGAACCGATGTGATGCCGAGTCAGATGGACGATGACTACGAGCATGAACTAGTGCGCCTATTCCACAATTACCTGGCATCAATCGGCACACTTCGCGACGTCCAGCGCGCCATTCACCGAACCATTTGGCCCATGAAGGCCAAAGACACTCCCTCCGAATGGGAGATCATGGTCTATTCACCTAAGGTGACAGAGCTCCTGGGGGCGGGGGAGATCAAGTTCCTCCAGGACCTGCGAAACTATACAGTCCACTACGCGCTGCCGGTGCCGAGCGGAAGTACGCACATTAGCCAGAGTGGGGACGGCCCGTGGACACACGAGAACAGGCTGAGGCTGGAGAAGAAAGTGCTATTGAGATGGAGCAAATGGACCAGTCCAGCACGCAAGTTCATTGAGACTCAACCAAACTGGATCGACTTCCTACCTGCCATCGAGAAGAACTCAGTCGCGGTACGAACATTCTACCAGTGGTTTTGGGAGACAATCGAAAAGGAGTTGTCGCCCGAATTTACGGACTTCAAGTTGTCGATGATGGAGCTCGCGCTGTATCAAGCCGAGGAGAATGCCTCGCGTGACTGGAGAATCGCCCTGGCACAATCGGATGACGACGATGCACCACCTACCGCTAATCTGCGGCGCAACCTGGCCAACGCGCGGCGACAACGTTGGGCTCACGGCAGCCGTGGGTGGAGGATATTCGAGGTGGGTACTAGCAACGACGTATCCGAACAAATCAACGAAGATCCCTGGGGGCTTCCGCCGCGTTCGAGGTCCTGAGTCCACGGAGCGACCTGCCCCGAAGCACCGGCGTCGTGTCGGTTCAGCGCCGTACAAAGCCGGCTTCGCACTCTCCGTGGTGGCCTTGGCCTCGAACTTCGGACTGACTTGGATCCGTTGGCCCCGCCTCACTGTGACAATTCCTCCCGCGGTCTACTCGTTCGCCAATTTCGGAAGTAACGACGACCCGCCCCCGGTACGGTGCAGCCGAACAGTAACTCGGAACGTCATCTCCGCCCAAGCTGCGTACCGAAACGGCGGCTCGTAGGCGCCTACTCAGTCGGAATTCTGAAGCGGCACGACGTTTCGACAAGCATCCACGCATTCGACACAGTTGACGAATGTCTCATACGGACCACGATCGGGCACCTGCGGGCGCGTCGGCGACACTGTCCACGACATGAACATTAAGTACGGACCACATCAGGACCACCTCGACTGGAGATAAGTTTCGAGAAGGAAACACCAGAACACAATTCGTGTTCTTCTTCGAACTCGCCCGCCACGCCGGGTACGAACTCGACGTCACGCAGTTCACCGAAAACCGGTCACTGCGAGCAAAATTCGTTCACGCACGCTTCTACAATCAATCCACCACCCGAGCAGACCGCCTGGAAGTATTGCTGGACAAAGCGCTCACCGACACCCGGCCGCAGGTTTCGGCGGAGTCCGCCGAAAGCGGTGAACTCGGCGAATTTACGCGCACCGCCCGCCTGGCTTTCCCGGCACCGCCGATAGTTCCGGATCCGTGTCGCCTATCGCCTGAACGGCCATCGCGGCAGCTTCACGTGCACGCCACGACGGACTGGTGGTTGCCTCCATCAGGCTGTCCAGAACAGCCTCGTCGCGCGAACGAACGAGAATGAATCCGAGCCCGACGATCCCACAACAGCGGATG
>NZ_JAWLSE010000032.1:0-12539 GCF_033142365.1 Rhodococcus sp. IEGM 1241 | reverse complement strand
GTTCTCAAAGAACACGCACACACCATCACCACGACCCTATGGCCGCCGCTCCGGGGCAACTTTTCCAGCCTATCCCATCATGATCATCGGCGCAAACCGCTGAACATTCGGGGAAGAACTGGAGGTGAAGCACAACCATACATGATGGAAACTACTTCGAAATTTGGTCAGGCACTTCGTACAACCTCGTGTCACTCGCCGTGAAGGCGGGAGTCGGTGTCCGTGTCGCTCTGACTTGGAATAAGTTACGCGTCCGCCGAAGTCTTTGCCAAATCCACAGGTCAGAGACTCGGAGGTATCCATTTCCCCAGCAAGATTGCCCGTTTCAGTCGATTTTCACCAATTCGGACATCATGTGACGCCGGACACCGTGGCCGGATCGGCACGCAGCGGGAACTCACACCACTTGGACTCGGATACCTGCATCCTCGAACAACGCGACTTGCTTTGCGTCTACTGCAGCATCGGTAACCAGCACGGCCCCCGGCGGTATCGGCGCCCACGCATGGAAAGGACGTTCACCAAGCTTGGCGGAGTGGGCGAGGATGTAGACCTCGCCGGCACGTTCGATCATCATTTCCTTGAGCCGGGTCTGATCGAGCTCAGCTTCACAAATACCCAGGTCAGCGGTAACTGCATCGGCACCGAGGAATGCCTTGTCAAACGACACCCGCTGCAGCGACGCTTCCGCCAGTGGCCCGACGAATCCTTGACTGAGCTGCCTCAGCGTCCCGCCGAGACATTCGACTCGAACACCATCAGCGTCGGCTAACGCCTCGAGCGCCGTCAGCCCTGCAGCGATCACCGTCAAATTCGTCACGTGACGTAAGAACTCTCCCATTGCTCCGACGGTGGTACCTGCATCAAGGAGCACGGTTTCTCCGGGCCGGACCTGCTCAGCAGCCCATTCGGCGATGCCCCGTTTGGCGTCGAATCCCTCCATTGCGCGTTGACGCAAGGAGGATTCCGGATGAGGGTTGAGAGCAATCGCCCCGCCGTACGTTCGAGCAATTACTCCCTGGGCAGTCAACTGACTCAGGTCGCGACGGATCGTAGATGCAGTCACCCCGAATTGGGCAGACAGATCCTCGACACTGGCCAGACCGCTGGTGCGAGCGAGCCTCGCAATCTCCGATCGCCTCGCCTCCGACTCCCGGATGACCATCGCTCCCCCCTACAAACCCTGATGCTTACTTGGAAACGAATGTGCTGGTTGCCAATTCGGCCGCCTGCCGCAGCGCTTCGACCATACTACCGGCCTCGGCGATGCCCTTACCTGCAATATCGAAAGCGGTTCCGTGATCGACGGAGGTACGGATGACAGGTAACCCGACGGTGATGTTGACGCCGGCCTCGATCCCGAGAACCTTGACCGGGCCGTGCCCCTGATCGTGGTACATCGCAACGATCAAGTCGTAGTCCCCACGTCCAGCGAGGAAGAATGCCGTGTCCGCCGGCAGTGGGCCGTGGACGTCGATTCCTTCTGCCTTCAAGAGTTCAACGGCGGGAATGATCTTCTGCTCTTCCTCTCCGTACCCGAAAAGCCCGTTCTCCCCCGCATGCGGGTTGATCCCGCACACGCCGATTTTCGGAGATGGATTGCCCGTGCGCACCAAAGCTTCGTGACCTCGACGAATGGTCCTCTCGACCAGGCCGGGCTCGATCCTGGCAACTGCATCGAGCAGTCCGATGTGAGTGGTCACGTGAATCACCTTGAGCTTGGGGGTCGACAACATCATCGACACCTCCTCGGTACCGGTCAGGTGCGCAAGCAATTCCGTGTGTCCGGGATAGATGTGTCCTGCCGCATGCAGCGCTTCCTTGTTCAGCGGCGCCGTGCAGATCGACTGGACTTCACCGCGTACGGCGAGTTCGCTTGCGACGCGGATATATTGATAGGCCGCATCCCCCGCGACTGCCGACAGTTCACCCCAGGCGAGATCCTCGGGTAGCAAGTCCAGGTCGATGACGTTGATCCGTCCATCGTTGAATTCAGCATCCTTGATCTCCTCGATCGCGACCACGTCGACGTCGATTCCGAGCACCGTGGCAGCCAATCGCAAACGCTTCGCGTCGCCGACAACAACAGGGCGGCAACGCTTTCTCGTTTCGGCGTCGAGGAGTGCGGGGACGATCACTTCCGGTCCGACGCCGGCGCCGTCGCCCATCGTGACAGCAATCAGCGGCAGTGGAGTGGATTCGATTGACATGGGATTGACCTCGTTGTCTGAAGGTGGACTGTCCGGAGCGTCGACCGGGATGGGGCGCGCGAGAAACTTCGTTATAGAGAAAAGACTGTGTGCATTCCCGAAACTGCCTGGCCGCGTGACGATGTACCGTCCGGTGTGGTCGACGGAAAGTACGGCGCCGTGTTCAATTTCGTAAATCGGTGACAAAGTGTCGATCCGCAGGCGGTCGAGAACGCTGCGCGCGGTTTCGCCACCGGTAAGAACCAAGTCGATCGGGTACTCGCCGTGGGAGAATCCTGCATCGACGGCAGCGATCAGATCGGCGAGAGCCGAAACGAGATGGACGGATTCTGCAGGCACGACAGGTCCACTTACCGAAACCACGACGTTTCCGCGATCCAGTGCGTTCAGAATCGGAAGCGGATCGACCGAATGCGCCAGGAGTTCAGCACTGTTCACTTCGATATGGTGCGCACCTGAATCCCGAAGCAATTCCACTTGGTCCCCGGCAGACGCATCCGCCGTCCCCACAACCACCAAAGTAGATCGAGAATCACGAAGAGATGGACGCACGACGGGTGACTGCACGGTTCGTCGTCGTGCCACTGCCGTCGCGAGCGCCGAGGTTCCTACCAATCGAGAACCCCGAACCTCCTGTGCTGCAGCCACAATCAGTTCCAGATCACTGTCGGTCTCGACGTCGCAGATCGCCACCGACCCGGCTTCTGAGATCGACGCAAGAACCTGACTCAACCGCCCGGAGCGAATGTCGTCCAGCGATACGCCAGAAGTAATTGCCGACGAGCCGAGCGCCTCCGCAATCGACCGAGGAGCCGGCTTCGACTCCGCGCGCCACAGGTCGGTGGCGTGCAACGCAACCCCATCGACCAACACCACCCCGCCTTGCACCGTGCGCCCTTGCCTGGGCAGTCCGGCGGCGACGATGACCGGGGATCCGTCGCGGGAGAGTTCTCCAACCTCCGCCGCTATGTTGCCCCTGAGCAGGGAATCGATCTTCTTGACGATCTCGGAGCCGTCAGACGATTGCAGAACTGATCTCACGTCACGAGAGGCTCTGGCGGGGTCGGATCGCCGTGAGTGCAGATCGAAAACCGTCACTCCTGATCCGTCGGGCGCACCTGGGCCGAGTCGAAGCGATATGCCCGAACTGCGGAGCAGAAATCCTGCGGCCGACTCCGCGGCTCCGGAAAGATCATCAGCGATGATTACCAGTGGTTTCATCGAATTCCTCGACCCCCTTTCGGTCTGAATCGAGTATGCACAGCATCGCAACCGATGCGCGAAGTACGCAATCGAAGTTACGGGACTTGCGCGAAGTGCGCAACAGTGCCATTGTGAGCTGAGTTACAAGCGAGAGCCCGACGCGATTGTTCACCAACAGTCCGCTCGGAGCGTCGCCCCCACGCTGCCCCGTCAGGATCGAAAGGTCACCGATGACCAATACTCGTTTGCGAACACCACAGCTCTCCCGGCGATCCTTTCTGCAGTTCACCGGGCTGATCGGTGGCGCAACGCTTCTGGGCACGACTGCCGCGTGCGCCGGCCCTACCGGGAAGCCGACCCAGGACACCCTGGTGCTCGGGCTCAACCGTTCGCTCGTCAGCCTCGACAACAAACTCAATCAATTCGACGCAGCAGTCACGGCTCAACGTGGCGTCAGACAAGGTCTCACCCGGATCGGCGACAATCTGACACCGCAACTCGTTCTCGCTGACAGGTTCGAATCGACCGGCCCGACCGAGTGGACGGTTCGACTCCGCGAGGGCATCCGTTACTCCGACGGCACACCTGTGCTGATCGACGACGTCACGACGGCAATGCAGATGTACCAGCAGGTCAGCGGATCGTTTGTCGCACCGCAGTTCCCCGAGTGGCCGACGGTCGTGCCCATCGACGATCGCACCTTCATCCTTCGGACGAATTCCCCGGTGCCGGTTCTGGACTCGCTCATGTCCAACATCTTGATCACCCCGGCCGCTGCCAACGAACCCAACGAACTGCAGAGCGGAATCGGGTCTGGACCGTTCGTCGTCAGCGAATCGAACCGGGGCACCGGCGATTACACACTTGTCGCCAATGACAACTACTGGGGCCCGGCCCCTGGCGTTCGTCGTGTTCAGGTCCGCTTCATTCCCGAAGAGGCCGGCCGCGTCGTCGCACTTCGGAGCGGCGAGGTCGACGTCATCGACTCGATCAGTCCCGATTCCGCCGAACAACTCGCCGACCTGCCTGGTGTCCAGGTGGACACAGTGCCGAGCACACGCATCAACCAACTGTTCTTCAACTTCCGCAAGCCCGCCGATCACCCACTGTCCAATCCGCGTGTCCGAGAAGCTCTCACGTATGCCATCGACGGTGAGTCACTCGCTCGGGACGTGCTGATCGGATCCGCAGTCCCGGCCACCGGCCCCGCACCGTCGACCTTGGACGGAGCCGTGAAAACCGGTACTTACCAATATGATCCACGGAAAGCGCGGCAGATGCTCGAGGCCGAAGGCGCCGACGACCTCGAACTCACCTTCATCTGGGAAACCGGAGAGTTCACCAACGACGTCTCGGTGATGGAATCGGTACTCGAAATGATGAAGGCCGTGGGAGTACGCGTCAAACTCCAGCAGTTCGAACCGGGCGGTGACATCTCGTCCTGGCGCCAGGGCAAGACCGGCGACTGGGATGTGCTGGGCAACGGCTACGGCAACCAGACCGGACTTGCACTGACCACGTTGCAGGGGATGTACGCCGGCACAGCGGAGAAGGAAGCAACTCGCGACACCTATCACGGGTACGTCTTCCCCGAAATCACCGCGAAGATCCAAGCCGCATCCAGTGAACCAGACCCGACCAAGCGCGCCGCTCTACTCGACGCCGCACAACAAGACATCTGGAACACCTGGCCTTGCCTGTGGAGCTTCGTACCCAACGCACTCCTTGCGAAACGCACTCGTGTACAAAATGTTTCACTGACCCCGATCAACTCCTACGACCTCGGCGCCGTCCGATTGGAGGCCTGAGGCGATGACTCTCACCGCTCCGAAACCGCAAACCGCTCTCGGAATCTCTCCGCGTCGGCGCACAAGGATCAACCCGACCGTCAAATACGTGCTCAAACGCTTGGCACAGAGCGCCTTGACGATCTTCCTCACGCTCACAACAGTGTTCGTCCTCATCCGAATGGCTCCCGGCGATCCTGCCTACGCCTTGGCCGGACCGCTGGCCAGCACGGAGGATCTAGCACAAATCCGTGCTGACATGGGCTTGGACAAGTCGGTGTTCTCTCAATACCTGATCTACCTGTGGGACCTCGTCCATCTGAATCTCGGCACCTCGTACTCGTTCCAGGCGCCGGCCATGGACGTTGTCCTCGGCCGTCTCCCGTACACCATCACCCTGGCCGTCAGCTCCATTCTGCTGACCGCCGTGCTCTCGATTCCGCTGGGCGTGTGGATGGCCCGTCACGCGGACACCCGACGTGAACTCGGTGCGAACGTCGTGGCCGTCGGCGGGCAGTCCATGCCGGAGTTCTGGAGCGGCCTGATGCTGGTGACGATCTTCGCGGTCTTGATCCCAGTACTCCCGGCAGCCGGTTTCACCACATGGCCGTCGTTGATCCTGCCTACCGTCACCATCGCCATCCTTCAGATCGCGTTGATCTCCCGGATGGTTCGACGCGAAATGGTCTCGGCCTTCGCTTCTCCGTACATCACGGTCGCACGTTCTCGCGGAGTATCCGAACGCGAACTCACCTGGCGATATGCGATGCGTAATTCTGCGATTCCGATCGTCACCGCGCTGGGCACCAGATTTGCCGGAATGCTGAACGGCGTCGTGGTGGTCGAAGTCGTGTTCGCCTGGCCTGGTGTCGGCTCGCTGGTGGTCCGCGCACTCGAGACTCGCGACTACCCGCTCATCCAGGCCACCGTGCTTGTCACTGCGGTTCTCGCCGTGCTCGTGCAACTGGCAGTGGACCTCCTCTACCCCCTCCTGGATCCACGCGTGCGACTCGGAAAGGGCGCCAACTGATGACTACCGTCTTGGAACCTCCAACAACTCCACGCGCCAGCGCGGTCACCGAGGCAGACTTCGCACGCGCCGGAGCCACGCGCCGTAAGCGAGACAGCCGAGTCAAGATCTGGGCCGGCTCGATCTGCGCGCTCCTGGTGATTCTTCCTGTTGCATTGGCGGGACTACTCCCCCTTGCAGATCCGAACCAGACCAACCTGAGCAGTCGACGGCTACCGCCCCTCACCGACGGCCATCTGTTCGGCACCGATCAGTTGGGACGAGATCTCCTCTCACGGATCCTGCACGGCGGCCAGGTGTCTCTGACGATCGGTATTCTCGCCGTGATCGTCTCCGGGGTCATCGGCATAGTCGCCGGATCCGCCGCGGGGTACTTCGGTGGCTGGGTCGACACCGTGATCTCCCGCCTACTCGAAGCACAGCTTTCTCTGCCTCTGCTGATGATGCTGCTTCTCGTCGTTGCGCTGTTCGGTCCGTCCATTCCCGTCATCACGTTTGTCATCGCGATCGCGCAGTGGCCCGAGGTCGCACGGTTGACTCGCTCATTGGTACTCGTCGAACGCGAAAAGCCTTACGTAGCTGCAGCTCGAGTCCTCGGACTTACTCGCATGGCAATTCTGCTTCGTCACGTCATTCCGAACATCGTCAAGCAGGCCTCGCTCGTCGTCCTGCTGCTGCTCGCGCAGGCCGTACTGCTGGAAAGTTCGTTGAGTTACCTCGGCGCCGGACCGCAACGTCCGTTCGCAACGTGGGGACGAATCATCGCCGACGGCCAGGACTACATCACCACGTCATGGTGGATCGTCACGTTGACAGGTCTGATGATCGTGCTGCTGGTCGTCGGAGTGAACCTACTCGGCGACGGCCTGCGCGATCGTCCTGCAGGTTCGAAACGACTGGGCGCAAGCCTGTTCGGGCGTGGCAACGCCCAGAAAGCAAAGGCGTGAGACATGGGCAATCTACTACGGGTCGACGACCTCCAGATCGAACTTGTCACGGCGAATGGCGTCATCCGAGCCGTCGACGGGGTGTCCTTCTGCATCGACGCCGGTGAAACCGTCACCATCATCGGTGAATCCGGCTCCGGAAAGTCGACCACGGCCATGGGAATCCTCGGGCTGCTTCCGGACGATCTTGCCGTTCTTTCCGGGAAAGCCGTGTTCAAAGGCCAGGACATTCTCGGAAACACGAAGATCTTGAACGATATTCGTGGAAAACACATCGCCCTCATCCCCCAGGACCCGATGACGGCTCTGAGTCCCGTCCACACCATCGGCAGCCAACTTCGAGAAGCAGTGCGCCACAGCGGTGTGACCGCGAAGAAGCAACAAATCGAGCGGGCAGTGCAACTGCTCGAGCAGGTACGCATTCCGTATCCGGATCAGCAACTCGACAAGTACCCGCATCAACTGTCGGGTGGAATGCTGCAGCGGGTCCTCATCGCCGGAGCTCTTGCTGCCGGCCCCGAACTGATCGTGGCCGACGAACCCACCAGCGCATTGGACGTCACCGTTCAGGCCGGGATTCTGGATCTATTGCTCGAATTGCAGGAGCGCACCGGGATCGGAATGCTCGTCATCACCCACGACCTCGGAGTCGCCCGACTCGTATCCGATCGCATCTACGTGATGAAGGACGGACGTTTTGTCGAGACCGGTAACGCCGACGTTCTCGTCGACTCACCGCAAAGCGCCTACACACAAAAGCTTCTCGACGCCATACCGCACCTGGGGCCTTGGGATGGCGACCCCGCCCGTTCAACACAGATCGGAGCCTCGGCATGAACCCCCACGAAACGCCACTTCTCGCCGTCGAAGATCTCGTTGTCGAGTATCCGGTTCCCGACGGAGTTTTCCGAGCCGTGGATGCTGTGAGCTTCTCGGTGGAAAAGGGCAAGACCCTGGCCATCGTCGGCGAATCCGGATGTGGCAAGTCGACAATCGCTCGATCGATCGTCCGACTCCTCACACCGACCAGTGGACGCATTCTCGTCGACGGCAATGACATCGCGCAGATGTCGGAGAAGTCACTGCGCCCCTTCCGCTCTCGCGTTCAAATGGTGTTCCAAGATCCGTACGGATCGCTGGACCCCCATCTGACTGCCGAGGACATCATCGGAGAACCACTGCGCCTCAAAGGTGTTCGGAGCAAGTCTGAACGCGCCAAGGCAGCAGCAGAACTCGTCGATCGCGTTGGCCTGCCCAGCTCGGCACTACACCGGCGTCCGGCGGAGTTCTCCGGTGGCCAACGTCAGCGCATCGGAATTGCCCGTGCACTTGCCAGCGGACCCGAGATCCTGGTCTGCGACGAAGCAACCAGCGCTCTCGACGTTTCGGTGCAGGCGCAGGTACTCGCGCTCCTACGTGAAATTCAGGCCGATACCGGTCTGACGTACGTTTTCATCTCACACAACTTGGGCGTCGTCCGAGAAATCAGCGAGACCGTAGTCGTGATGTCGAAAGGAACCATCGTCGAATCCGGTTCCACAGACACAGTTCTCGCCAGTCCGCGCGAGCCGTACACCCGCGCACTACGAGGCGCTGCTCTCGATCCCACCACCATGGTCGGCATCAAACCACGCCACGTGGTGGCAGCCCTGTCCAAGAACTTGCTAGCCAAGCAGACCGAATCACGAGGAGTTGCCTGATGACCGCCCCACTCGAGCTTCCGAAACTGGTGCTCGGCACTATGACCTTCGGAGATACGGTCGACATATCGGGTGCCGGATCGATGCTCGACGCAGCACTGGACGCCGGTATCTCACACATCGACACGGCGAACGGCTATGCGGGCGGCGAGTCCGAGCGCATGCTGGCAAAACTGCTCCACGGCCGACGCGATTCCGTCACTCTGGCCACCAAAGCAGGAATGCCACACCCAGATGCCGGTGACAACAGCCCACTCTCGGCAAAGGGACTCCGAGCAAGCATCGAAGGAAGTCTGCGCAGACTCGACTCGGACTACGTCGACCTGTTCTATCTCCATCAGCCGGACCGAACCGTCACGCTGACCGAAACTCTTACCACCGTCGCGGAACTTGTCGGTGAGGGCAAGATCCGCACACTCGGCGTATCCAACTTTGCCGCGTGGCAAATCAGTGAAATCAACTACACCGCAGACACAGTCGGTGCTCCGCGACCGATCGTCGCACAACAGCTCTACAACTTGCTCGCGCGTCGCATCGAAGAAGAATACGCAGAATTCGCGGACGTGACCGGACTGACCACCATGGTCTACAACCCACTCGGTGGGGGCCTGCTCACCGGGCGCCACACCTTCGAGGAAAACCCCGCCGACGGCCGATTCGGCGACTCCCGTCTTGCGTCGATGTACAAGGAGCGATACTGGAACACACAGATCTTCGACGCCATTGCACAACTGACGGCGATCGCAGAGCAGTCGGGCATCTCCCTGACCGAGCTTGCGTTGCGCTGGCTGGTCAGCAAGCCCGTCGCCGGATCGCTGCTCCTCGGAGGATCCAAGGTAACGCACCTCGAATCCAATATCGCGGCCATCGGGCGAGGTCCACTCGGCGCCTCGACCGTCGAAGAGTGTGATCTCGTCGGTGCCGCCCTACGAGGCCCCATGCCCAACTACAACCGCTGAAACACCCGACCTTCATCAGGAAGAGTTCTTCACTATGTCAGCACAGGAATTCGCCGCACGTATCCGAGGACGCGAACGCATTCTCGGATATTGGTCCGTCATCGACAGTCCGGTCTCGACCGAATGGATTGCGCACGTCGGCTGGGACTACATTGCCCTCGACATGCAGCACGGCCTGATCGGCTATTCGGGGATGGTCGCCGGGCTCACCGCCATCGACTCGTCACCGTCCACTGTCGGGATGGTGCGCGTCGAGGCAAACAATCCGACGCCCATCGGCCGTGCACTCGACGCGGGCGCTGTGGGCGTCATCGTTCCGCTGATCAACAACGCCGAAGAGGCAGCGGCCGCCGTGGCAGCCGCCAAGTATCCGCCTTTCGGCATCCGCTCCTACGGACCCATGCGCTCACAACTCCGTATCGGCCCAGTTCCCGCCGACGCGAACCGCGACACCGTTGCATTTGCGATGATCGAGACCCCACAGGGTCTGGCGAACGTCGAAGAGATCTGCGCAGTCCCCGGTTTGGACGGCGTGTACGTCGGGCCGTCCGACCTACGAATCGCCGTCGGCGGTAAGCACTCCAACGATCCGGACGTCGCCGAGGAATTCGAAGCAGCGCTCACCCGGGTGCGCGAAGCTGCCGCCGTCAGCGGAGTCGCTGCGGGAATCCACACACCTTCCGGTCAGGTTGCGGCACAACGGCTCGGGGAGGGCTACACGTTCGCGACCGTGGCCTCGGACCTGACACATCTGGCGAACATCTCGGCTCAGCATTTGGATGCCGCCAAGTCCTGATCCGGGTACAAAAATGGCGATGCTCCCGCACTTGGTACGGGAGCATCGCCATTCTCGAACAAACTATCGCTGAATCGCCTTGATCTCGAGGAACTCTTCGAGCCCGAACGTGCCGGCCTCGCGCCCGACGCCCGACTGCTTGTACCCACCGAACGGAGCATTCGTGTTGAAGGCGCCGCCGTTCACCTCGACCTGCCCGGCCCGCAGTTGCCGGGCGACGCGATCCGCGCGATCGGGGTCACCTGACCAAACGCCACCGGCCAGTCCGTACTCGGTGCCGTTGGCGATCCGCACTGCGTCGGCCTCGTCTTTGTAACCCATGATCGAGAGGACCGGTCCGAAGATCTCCTCGCGCGCAATGGTCATGTCTTCGGTCACGTTCGCGAACACCGTCGGCCCGACGAAATATCCACTGGCCAGACCGGTTTCGCGACCGTCGACAACCGCGGTGGCACCTTCCGACACACCCTTCTCGATGTATCCGCGAACGCGTCCCAGCTGATTCGCGTTCACCAGAGGACCAAGCACCGAAGTCGGCTGAGTCGGATCACCTACCGGGAAATGAGCGGCGACCGCAGCAGCAATTGCCGCTGCCTCATCCACCTTCTCTGCGGGAACCAACATACGCGTCAGCGCCGAACAGGTCTGGCCCGAATTGATGAAGCACTTTGCGACGCCATCCGTGACAGCCTTTTCGAGATCGGCGTCGTCGAGAATGACGTTCGCCGACTTGCCGCCCAGCTCGAGCGAGACCTTCTTGATGGTGTCCGCGGCAACGATGGCCACTCGCTTGCCTGCCCGAGTCGATCCGGTGAAGGAGACCATGTCGACCTCAGGGTGGCCGGCGATGGCTTCACCCACTACCGGGCCGTAGCCACTCACCAGGTTGAATACACCTGCAGGCAAACCAATTTCGTCGAAGATGTCAGCGAGAGCGTACGTGATGAGTGGCGCAACCTCGGTCGGCTTGAGAACCACGGTGCAGCCCGCGGCGAGCGCACCGCCGACCTTCAAGACAACTTGGTGGAGCGGGAAGTTCCAGGGAGTGATGGCGCCGACAACACCCGCAGGTTCGCGAACAATCAGCGAATTCCCGACCTCGTGAGCGTCGAAATCATAAGTGCGAGCCAATTCCGCAAATGCATTCAAATTCGCGAGCGGCATTCCGATTTGCACGGGCTTCGCGAATCCGATCGGCATTCCCATATCCTGCGAAACAAGCGCCGCAAGATCATCGGTGCGTTCGGCAATTATCGCCGCGGCCTTGGAAAGATATTCGGCGCGCTCACCGCCGGATAGTGCAGACCAGGCAGGGAACGCCTTTCGTGCTGCCTTCGCGGCCGCGTCGACATCTTCGACAGTGCCTTCGGCGACAGTTCCTATCAGCTCTTCGGTAGCCGGATTGAGAACGTCGATCCGACCGCTGCCAGTGGATTCGATCCAGGCGCCATCAACATAGATTTTGGTGCGGTCGAGAATATCGGTCATCGAAGCCTCCGTAGTCATCACGCGTGCACAGGTGAGGTGGGCCCGATCACACGGGGCACCTCTTCCGAGCCTAGCCACGCTCGACGGGTTCCGTGGCGGGTTGGTATCGCGATTGGCGTTCGACTCACGAGACCTGTGGTGAGCGCAGGCTTTTCGCGGATCGTGTGAACGTATCGTTCCCCTCGTCTAGGAGGGTGAGAGTGTCGTTCACTCGGTCCCGGACGGGGTGGTGTGCCGGCCGTGCGCCCGCCCCTTGATGGTGTGAACGGGACGTTGGGTCGATCTGAGGCGACGAACGTACCGTTCACTCGATCCGGGGGGTGCCGGCGACGGGATGTTTCAGGGGTGTTTTGGGTACGAGAAAGCCCCCCAACCATCACTGGTTGGGGGGCTTCTCTACATTGTGTTCGGCGGTGTCC
>NZ_JAWLSE010000031.1:0-13689 GCF_033142365.1 Rhodococcus sp. IEGM 1241 | reverse complement strand
CCCCGGAACCGTCACCGGACACGCCGGTATCCGAGGTCGCCTGACACACCTTAATCCACAGAATTTGACGATTCCTCTCGTCGATTTCATGCGCAGCACAGCCGGGCGCGTACTGCGCATCGTCGTGGGTATCGCCCTCATCACGCTCGCCTTCTCCGTCGGTGGTGCCGTCGGCATTCTGGCAGGAGTGATCGGGGCAGTCTTCGTCCTCACCGGAGTAGTCAACGTGTGTCTGCTCGGCCCGTTGTTCTCCGTGGAACTGCGAGGACGGCCCAAGGCATCCTGAGGAGGAGGACTCGATCTCGGGACCGCCGACCTCAGAAATGGGGTATCACCTTGAATGCGGTGTATCCGTCGGTGTCCGCGGCGAGCGCAACACCGTTGGGTGTCATCGCTACCGGAGCCTCGCCCAGTGATGTGCCTGTCACGCGGCCGGTGACCGCATCGATAGCGGTCACGGCCGAACCAGAAGCACCGTAGACGATTCCGCCGACGAGCGTGAAACGATCGGCACCGGGAAACTGATCGGCTGTGAAACCTCGGTTGCCGTATCGCGGAAAAAGAACGGCGATTCCGTCGTCGCCGAGGTCCCCGGTGGTGATCATCGTCGATCCGCTACCCGCATCGGCTGTCACCGCCATCGGGGTCCGAGCACCACTGACCCAACGGATCCCGGCGTCCGAGAGGCGATAGACCGCTTGGATCGGTTCAGGGCGGGTAGGGACCGTCCATGCCACGACGACGGAACTACCAGCCGATTGGACGAACCGTGCGCTACCGGCGAGTGCGGCGGGCGGTGGTGCCACTGTCTCGGTCGACCATGCCGTGTTGCCAGTATCGACAGTCACGATTTCTGCGGTATCACCATCGCGGACGACCGCGTAACCCCCGGATTCGGACACTGCCCCACTCAGATAGGTGGTGTGCCCGTCGGCGGCAGATATCGCGGCCTCCGGCGGGGCGGATTCGCTACTGCATCCGGCATCGATCAGCAGCCCGGTCCCGGTCAGGCACCCGGCGCTACCGACCGGGCCCCACACGACCTCGCCTGTTCGGGTGTCGCGAGCGGTGAGGGAGGCAGCGTGCCCGGAGTCAGAGGGGTCGACGTCTTCCGTGATCAGTAGTTCGCGATCGTGGGCAGTGGTGACCGCGAACTGCGTGCGGTTCTTCGGTACGTCGACCTCGAACCGCGATGAGCCTGTGTCGCTGACGACCTGCACCGTTGCCGAATCGGATGACGGTGCCGTGTCGAGGACTCCGACGAATCCGTCATCGACGACATGGGGTCTCGAGACGAAGGGCACCGACCACAGTGGGCTGTCGCCGAAGCCGGGCGGCGACAGCAGCTGCGACGACGACGGGTTCTCCACCACTCCGGTGATCGACCCGTGTGCGCTCACGAGCGAGGACGCATCACATGCGCAGAGCATCAACACCGCGCATGCTCCACCCGCCGCACTCACCAACCGAATACGGCACATGCGCATCTAGGTAGAGGAGCTTTCGCCACTGAGTGCCATGATGGCCGCGTGCAGCAGCGCTGTGGCTTCGTCGGCGACATCCGCGAGTCCGGGCGCGTCGGACAGTCCGACCATCACTTGCGGGTTCATCGCTTCGACGATCGTGCTTCCCCCGTCAGCGCGGACAATGACGTTGCACGGTAAAAGCAGTCCTACCTGGCGGTCGGTGTCGATCGCAGATTTCGCCAGCCGGGGATTGCAGGCACCGAGAATGACATAGCGCTCGATGTCGGCATCGATCTTCGCCTTCAGGGTGGATTGCATGTCGATTTCGGTCAGGATTCCGAATCCCTGCTCCGAGAGAGCTTCACGGGTCGCGTCCACGGTTTCCGCGAAGGGCATGTCCAGTCGAATACTGATCGCAAGTTCGGTCATGATGTTCGATTCTCCATCGTCGGAATTGTCCTTGTCTGCCTCAAGAAATGTCGAGTACGGCACGAGCCGACAAGTCGGCTCACACCGCGCAGGACCCTGCGGAGCAGTCTCGCCGACGCCACCGAAAAGCTACGGCTGCAGCCAGCATCGTCAGTGATACTCCAGCAAGGATCGGTTGAATCGGCGCCCACAGCCCCAACGCACCCGAGGTGCCGAGCGCCAGCAGTACGAGCTTGTTGCACACCGGGCATCCGACCGCGAAGAAAGTCAGCGCGACACCGAGTGCGGCCGGGGTACCGGTTCGCTCGACCTGTCTGGGCTTGTCGATGCCGAACCATACCGCGGTCAGGACAGCAGATGCCAGCAGCACCGGCAGTTCCCACGCGCGGACCGGAACTTCTCGTCCGAACATCGGGGTGTCGATAATGTCGGTCGGAATACCCACGACCAGCACGGTGGCGATCCCGGCAAGCGTTCCACGTAGAACACGCAGCCCCCACCGCCTGTAGAGACCGGCCTCGGTGAGCGCTCGACCGTCGGGATCGACGTCAGGGCGTTCGGAGATGGCAGGCTCAGGCATCGGATGGGTCTCCTACAGTTCGTAGTTGTGTGAGTGACACTACTCTGCAAGAGTATACCCGCAAGGGTATAGCTGTCAGTATTCGTGACTACCGAAAGGTATTGCATGACTTCGTCATCACGATCCACCCGCCGTCGAGACACCTGGCTTCTCGGGATCGCGGTACTGGTCGCCGCCGTCCTCGTCGGCGTTCTGGTGGTCGGAATGCACGACAGTGACGAACCCGAGGCGACGGCGGGAGCGACTTCCAGCGCGGAACCGGAGGTGGGCACGACACCTGCAACCGGCCCGCTGGGCGATCTCTCGCGTCGCACCGTCGACGATCCGATGGCCATCGGTGCCGTCGACGCGCCGGTGGTGATGATCGCCTTCTCGGACTTCCGCTGCCCGTTCTGCGCCCAGTTCAGTCGCGAGACCGAACCGCAGTTGATCGACCGCTACGTCGACGAGGGCACCTTGCGTATCGAATGGCGCGATCTGCCGATCTTCGGGCAACAGTCCTTCGATGCCGCCCGCGCGGGCCGAGCAGCCGCGGCTCAGGACAAGTTCTGGGAATTCACCAACGCCGTGTACGCCGGTGCGCCCGAGACCGGTCATGCCGACCTGACGATCGAGGCGCTCGAAGCCTATGCACAGCAAGCCGGCGTCCCGGACCTCGAGCGTTTCACCACCGAAGCCACCGGAACGAGTTTCGACTCCGCGATCACCAGCGATTCCGACGAGGCACAGTCGTTGGGTATACCGGCCACACCGGCGTTCTCGGTGAACGGCGATCCGGTACTGGGGGCGCAACCGCTGTCGACCTTCGTCGATCTGATCGATACCGCCGCCGGAGCGTAGGCCGCCGAATGTCTCAGATCGGACTTCTCGGAGCATTTCTCGGCGGACTGCTGGCCTTGCTCAGCCCCTGCTCGGCGTTGCTGCTGCCCTCGTTCTTCGCCTACGCATTCGACGGGGCGGGCAAGCTCGCCGGCCGCACAGGAGTGTTCTACCTCGGACTTGCCACGGTTCTGGTTCCCCTCGGAGCCGGAGTCGGCGCCCTCGGCTCGGCGATCACCCGGTACCGCGAGATCACCACCATGATCGGCGGACTGATCATCATCGGACTCGGGGTGATGATCATCGTCGGTCGCGGATTCGCGCTGGGATCGGCTCAGCGAGCGGCCGCCCGCATCGACGCGTCGTCTGTCGGGTCGGTGTTCGCACTCGGTGCGGTGTACGGGCTCGCCGGATTCTGCTCCGGACCGCTACTCGGCGCAGTCCTGACCGTCGCAGTGGCCGGTGGACAGGCGGTGTACGGCGGAATTCTGATGGCCCTTTACGCCGCGGGCATGGTGGTCCCGCTGTTCGTACTCGCGCTTGTGTGGGACCGTTTATCGTTGGGCTCACGAACCTGGTTGCGCGGCAAAGAGATCAGCATAGGACCGTTGAAGACGCACACCACGTCGCTGATATCGGGGCTGATCTTCATCGGAATCGGCGTTCTCTTCCTGCTCACGGAAGGAACCGCCAACCTCGGCGGCGTCATGGGCGTCGACAGTCAGTATTCGCTGCAGGTGTGGATCAGCGAGGTCGCAGATTCGGTGTCCAACGTGGCTGTCCTGCTCGCCGGAGTGCTGGTGATCATCGCGATCCTGGCGGTCCGGATCGTACGTGGTCGCAGCACCGCAGACATCGAGTCGGAGAATCACGAGTAGAGCTGCGACCAGCCGTCCCGCTGCCGTTGGGCGAGATGCAGGACGGCAGCCGGGATCACGTCGACTCCCATCAACAGGTCGTCATCGCCGAGTCCTCGGCCGTTCAGACTGTTTCGGCACGCTGTGACGGTGATCGCTGCCGAGTCGATCAGTGTGCGCATCTCCACGGAGACATCCGAGCACCCCAAGGCGGCATCGAGGCCTGCCCCGAAGCACACGACTTCGATCGCCACGGGTTCGGATGCAGCAGCACGAAGATTGTGGATTGCCGACACGACGACTGTAGGTGTGGTGTTCACCGCGAACACCACGCGCAGCGGTTCTGTGTGGTCGCTCATTCGCGGACTCGGTCCATCAGGCTGCGGTGGGGTGAGCCGGACCACGGTTGGGCATGCAGCAAAATGTCGATGGCATGGCTATCACCCTGCGGCCGTACGAGATGCGATAGCTCACGAACCCGCAGTCCGCTTGCTGCCCGGGCGAGATCGTAGATATCGGGCAGTATCGATGGGTCCGGTGGACCGCCCACACCGCGAGTGAAATTCTCGAGCGCATGTCCGAGATACAGCAGCCTCCCCCCCCGGTGCAAGCCAGGTTGCCGCGCTGGCGATGACCGCAACGAGCTCGTCGACCGGAAGATGCAGGAATCCGATGGCAACCAGATCCACCGGCCCGCTCGGTTCCCAGGTTCTGGCGTCGGCAACGCTGTACCTGATCGATTTATCGGACCCGCCGCTCATGGCGAGTTCGATTGCCACCGAGGAGAAATCGACCGCATCGACCGCCCAACCGGAGTCGGCCAACCATCGGGCGTGTCGGCCGTCCCCGCAGCCCAGATCGACCGCGCGCCCGGGTGTCAGTTCGGCGAATCTCGCGGACAGAGCAGCCGCCGGTGCAGATCCCCAGGGATGTTCGACACTGCTGTAGCGCGCGTCCCATGCCGATGATGAATCCACTGCGGACTCCTGTCTGTGTCGTGGGGCCGCTCGCATCGGAACGGCATCGACCTCACTGTACCCCCGGGGGTACATGACGTGATTCTGCCTCGAGATCCAGGCGAGGACCGCAGGAATGTTACTTGTCCTACCACGGCGGTCAGTCCGATCGTGGCAGTCGCGTCCTCGGTGCTGGCGATCGCTCCGAGCGCGCCCGGGCCTGGAATTCGCACTGAACGTCAACGCCGCCCTCCCTGTCGGGTGGCATTACGGAGCATCCCGCTCGGGACGGAGAGGTTTACTGCTGTGCGATTTTGGACTGTTTCAGCAAGATGATCGTGGGTCGTTCCTTTTCCTCGACTGCTGATACGGCGCCGGTCAACAATGCGGTAAACATGGCCGCGCAGGAACGGATCCGTTGGGAGGCAACGATCTTGCATGACAATCATGGTCCGCAGTTCACGTCGTGGGGGTTCGGTGAGAATCTGCGGAGGTGGGGGTTGCTCGAGTCTTTCGGGACGGTCGGTGATTGCTTCGATAATGCTGTCATGGAGGCATTCTGGGGACGTTTGCAGACGGAATTGCTGAACACGAAGAAGCGGTCGACCACGCTGGAGTTGACGGCAGCCATGGCCGATCATATCGACAATTTTCATAATGCCGAACGGCGCCACAGCTATCTCGGCAACCTCAGCCCGATGGAGTATGAGAAGCTCTGGGCAGACATCCAACCGTATCCTCAGCTCTCATAACATTGGTGCACTATTGGGGGCACGGATCAAATCAGAGAATCAATGCGTGTGAATACGGCTGGCAGGGCTTCGAGGAGGCTGTGGAATTCGTTCATGTTCAAGCATTCGTCACGGACACGGTTGTTGAAGGATTCGATGTACCCGTTTTCCATGGCTGACCGGGTGGAACGTAGCCGATACCGACCTGATCTTCGCAGAACGTCCTCGGCGCTTCGGAGATGAACTCCGGGCCGTTGTCGCACCGAAGTATCTGTGGCGGTGCGCCCCAGAATGCGAACGCTTTCTTCAGCGCTGCGACGAGATCCTCTGCCGGGATGGATCGCTCGACGATGTTCAGTACCGACTGACGCGTATGCTTGTCCACCATTTACGCGATCTTGAACTTCCGCCCGTCCGTCGTCGAATCGAACTAGAAGTCGATCGCCCACAACACCTTCGGCGCCTCTGCCTCGGTGATCGGGGTGGTCGAGGCGCCGGCACGTTTCCGGATCTTGCGGACTTTCACCCGCAGCCCTTCCTCACGCCAAAGCCGTTGAACCTTCTTCTTGTTGATGACCCAGCCGGCTCGGTGGGCAGGACCAGGTTCTTAACCACCGATGACCCCGAGGAGGGATGGTCGTGGGTTCGCGACGAAATTGACTCTGGTCGACCGAGTCTGGTCTGGGGCGACTTGACTCGCGGGCTCGGGCCAGGTCTTCGATGTCGTTCCCGCAGACCGTGGTCGACGAACGACAACAGGGGGTGGAATCCGAATCCTTGTTTGTAGGTCGGTGCCGCGTTCGCTTTTCCGAATGTGCGGTGGCGAGGGTGGCGTCGAGGTCAATCACGATCGGGTTCTGGGCGGTGATGTCGGTGATCGGGCGCGCGCTCGCCGGTGTCTGGTACTAGCAGCTGGTTTCAGGTGGCGAAGTCAGCCCAGAACACCTATTGAAGTCCAGCTTGCCGAACCTGCAGAATGCGATGCGCCTCAACGAGATCAAACAGGCGTGGGGAGGCGTCGGCGCCGGACCCGGGCAATGGTGGTCAGGGGGCTGGCAACGGAAGCCCAGATCGCTTCCAGTTTGTCCGGCGCACGGGGTGCTTCGCGGACAATCAGGCAGCGACCACGACAGGTCCGCGTCTTGCGCTTCTTTCGGTCGCGTCAGCGGTCCGGCGGGCGCGTTGACGATTTCTCCGGCCCGTCGTCCCCGAGCGCAAAGGTGAGGCGGTCGAATAGTTGCTGGGCGGTGCCGGGGGTGCCGTGTCGAGCGAAGTGCTCGATCGACACGGCGATGAAGACCGCGTTCGCGGTGAACAATGCTGTGCCGTCATCGGCGGTGGCGGTTGCCTCGAGGTGTAGTTTGCGGCCGTCGATCTCCCGGATGTGGGCCCGGATGCGCAGGGGCCGGTGCAGTGGGACGGGGGCGAGGTAGTCGACGGTGAGGTTTCGGGTCACCGCCGGGGTGCGGGCGATCCAGAGGGTGAAGCCGAACAGGTCGTCGCAGGCGGTGGCCACCGCCCCACCGTGCGCGAGGCCTGGCGCACCGATGTGACGTTCGTCGAACGTCACATCGGTGTAGACCTCTTCGCCGGAACGGAACACCTCTAGTTGCAGGCCGGCGGGATTGTCCGGCCCGCACCCCATGCAGGTCGGCGAGTGCGGCGGTAGCGGTAGCTGGGTCATGGGTGTCCCTTCTCGATGGTGTTGGCTAGCGGCGGGCGCGGGATCGACTGCACTGGCCCGGTTCAGCCGGTTTCTTCGATGTGTCCGTGTCCAGGGGTCGGGGACTCCGGCCGGGCGCCCAGAACAGCAGGATCGCCGCACCGGCCGCCGCGATGAGTGCGAGGACGATCGCGGACTGCTCGGCGCCGTGCAGGAACGCGGACTTGGCGAAGTCCGCAAGCTGCTCGCCGACCGGTCCGGCCCGGTCGGCGACCTCCAGGGCACCGGCGAGTGAGTCCGAGACTGGCCCCCGCGCGTCGGGAGGGAGTCGCTCGATCGCCGGTGCGATGTTGTGGCTGTAGCCGGCGGCCAGGACACTGCCGGCGACAGCGATGCCGATCGCCGCACCGATCTCGCGCGTGGCGTCGTTGACCGCCGCGGCGACGCCGTGCTTTTCGATCGGTGTGTCCGCCACGATGGCCGCCGTCGCCGGCGCCGCGGTCAGACCCAGTCCCGCGCTCATGATCAGCGTCGGCCACATCACGTCGAGGTAGGTGGAGTCCAGATCCAACCGGCTGATGAAGTAGAACCCCACCGCTATGGCGAGCAGACCGGTCACCGTCACCAACCGCAACCCCAGCCGGGTCGCCATCCACGGCGAGATCGCCGAGAGGAGCACCAGCGGCACCATCATCGGTGCCAAGGCCAGTGCCGAACCCAGCGGACTGTATCCAAAGATCAACTGCAGGTATTGCACCAGGACGAGGAACACACCGAACGTCACCAGGAACTGGATCGTGATGGAGAACGATCCGCTCCCGAAACCCCGACTGGTGAAGAACCGCACATCGAGCAACGGATGATCCGCGCGCAACTCCCACACTACGAACACCAGCGTGGCCACCAGACCCAGACCAAATCCGACGACCACCACCGGATCCGACCAACCACGCACTGGGACCTCGATGATGGCCAACACCACCAGTCCGATCGCGAGTACCACCGCGACCGACCCGATCACATCCATCCGCGGCGGATTCTCCTGGCGGGATTCGGGAATGGTGAAGGCACACAACAGCAGAAACACCCCCGTCCCGGTTAGACCGACGAAGATCGACTGCCACGACCAGTAGTCGAGCAGCACTCCCGACCCGAGAATCCCCAGCAGGCCCCCGGACCCGGCGACCCCCGCCCAGATCCCGACCGCCCGCCCGCTCTGTTCCTCGGGGAATCCCGCGGTCAGGACCGACAGCGTGGACGGCATCACGAACGCTGCCCCCAACCCGGCCGCGGCACGCGCCGCAATCAACCACCAGGGGGTCGATACGAACAGAGGCACCGCCGAGGCCAGCGAGAAGAGCGCTAACCCCACGATCAGCACCGCCCGCCGACCGTAACGGTCACCCAGCGCACCGGCGGGCAACACCAGACACGCCAACACCAGCGTGTACCCATCGACGACCCAGGTCAGCTGGGTTTGAGTGGCCCCGGTCGCCACCGCAATGTCCGGAAGCGCGGTATACAGAGCCGCCATCGACGCGACCACCAACGCCACCGACAAGCACGAGACCACCAACGTCCACTTCTGCGCCCGCGACAGCAGCACCCGATCGCCCGAAGCCATACGCCACCTCCACATATCGATACGGCTGGTATCGATTCGCTACTATCAGTAGCACAATGAGGCTGGAGAGGATAGTGTCTGCGCCTGATTGAAGGGCACAATGACGAGGTGAGCGAGAAAATGATCATCCAAAACCTGGTCGACAACGAGGACCGGCTCGTGGATCCACGGAAGGCGCGTTCACGCGCACGACTGCTCGACGCCGCAACATCCTTGCTCTCGACCGGCGGAATCGATGCCGTCACGATCGACGCGGTCACCAAAGCGTCCAAGGTCGCGCGGACCACCCTTTACCGGCACTTCACCGACAGCACCCAACTCTTGGCCGCGGCGTTCGAACGTCTGCTGCCCCCTGTCACCGCACCGGCCTCGTCCGGAACGATCCGTGAACAGTTGATCGAACTGCTGGACCGTCAGGCCAAGCTCATCGAGGAAGCCCCTGCCCAACTGACGATGCTGGGATGGCTTGCCCTCGGGTCCGTCCAACCCGAGACCGCCGGGGCGGCATCCCATCCCGAAGAGGACCGGAACCCGGTCAGTTCCCTGCGCGCGCGGGTGGTCAACCAGTACCGCGAACCGTTCGACCAGATCCTGGGCGGCCCCCAAGCCCAGCAAGAGCTCGGTGACTTCGACACCGCCCTTGCCCTGACCCAACTCGTCGGACCCATCATCTTCACCCGACTCACCGGACTCCCGCCGACAGGATCCACTGAACGGCAACAACTCGTCGACGACTTTCTCGCTGCACGATCCGCGCACGCGCGGTGACGTGACCTCACGCTGGCCCTGGCCTTACCTGCAAACTCACTGGCCAGCGGCAAAAGCGGATCAGAACACCATCAATCACACATACTGGGTGTGCCGTTGGGGTGGGACTGTCTCTAATCGGTGTTTCGGCCCGAGACGCTGAGTGAATGCTCAGCGAGGAGGTGCCGAGATGACGACACTGGAAGATGCGGGCGAAGAAGAGGGCCGAGCCCTCCTCGGAAGCCGCGGAGCTGGTCAGGTTGGCGAAGGAGCAGGGTCTATCGCTGGCCGGCCCGGACGGTCTGCTCAAGCAGTTCACCAAAACCGTCCTGGAAACCGCGTTGAACGAGGAGATGACCGAGCATCTCGGGCACGACAAGAACCAAGCCCCGCCCGATCGGGAGTCGACGAACATCCGCAACGGGACTCGGTCGAAAACGGTGTTGACCGTGGCGACCGGGCATGTTCCGATCGAGGTCCCTCGTGATCGGGAAGGGACGTTCGAGCCGCAGATCGTCAAGAAGCGTCAACGACGCCTCAATGGGGTCGACGAGATCGTGTTGTCGCCCAACGCCAAAGGATTAACGACCGGTGAGATCTCCGCTCGCTTCGCCGAAATCTACGGCGCATCTGTCTCAGAAGAAACCATCTCACGGATCACCGACAAGGTGATCGAGGAGGTGCAGGACTGGTCTGCCCGACCACTCGACGAGGTATACGCAGCGATCTTCATCGACGCAATCGTCGTCAAAGTCCACGACGGGCAGGTAGCGAACCGGCCTATTTACGCCGCGATCGGCGTCAGTCTCGACGGGCACCGCGACGTGCTCGGATTGTGGGCGGGAACCGGCGGTGAGGGCGCGAAATTCTGGATGTCCGTGCTGACGGGCATCCCCAACAGGGGCACCCGGGACGTGTTCTTCTTGGTCTGCGACGGATTGAAAGGTCTACCGGAGGTCGTCGAGAATGTGTGGCCGGCGGCCACTGTCCAAACGTGTGTAATCCATTTGATCCGCAATGTGCGCCGTGAGGCGCCTGATTCACCGATCGGAGGTGGGAAACCTTCGTCGCCGGGCCGTCGTAGCGGTTCGGTGGAGCTGGGAGCAGCCCCGACAAAGCCGGGACGTACTAGTACTGCCAGATGGTGCGGGCTCGGCAAGCGAGACGAGAGGGTGTACGCGAGGAATCAGCGTTTGACGCCTCGTTAACAAGAACCGGCTCGAATCTGGCGGATGTGGGCCGGGATGCGGTGCGCGTCATCATTGTTGCGGTGATGGCGCCCGTCTGCACCGAAGCCGTCGGTGTGGGCAGGTCGGGAGGAAAGTCTGCGGCGTACTCCCGTCGACCGCCGGGGTATAGCTGGGCACCGGACTCGTCGAGCGGTGACAGGTGAACACGGGAACCGTCTCGGTCCCACCACATTTCCCGCGCATCCAGTGCGGGCGGTCGGGTTGGGTCCGCTGTCGGCCGATCGGGCCGGGGCGGGGCGGAGTCGTCGTAGTAGTCGGAGGCCGGGAAAGCCGGTCACAGGGCGAAGGGCGGCAGCAAGTGAAGCAGAATGGGAGTTGTCATGCCGGAAGAGGCGCCGGTGAATATCGGTGCACTGCTGGAACGTCCGTACACGGTGCGTCAGCGGGTACTGGGGATTCAGACCAAACTGCACAGTTGGGCGGCGGCCGATCCTGGTCGTTGTTTCGATGATCTGTTCAATCTCGTGGTGGACCCAGGGTTCCTCGTCATGGCGTGGACGCGGGTCCGGGAGAACAAGGGCGCCAAGACGGCTGGGATCGACGGGGCCACCGCGTGGTCGGTCGAGAACAGCGAGCGCGGCGTGGCCGGTTTCCTGACCGAACTGCGGACCTCGTTGAAGGACCGCTCGTTTCGTCCGGTGCCGGTACGGACGGTGTCGATTCCCAAGGCGAACGGCAAACGTCGCCGCCTGGGCATCCCCACTCTTCGTGACCGCGTCGTGCAGGCGTCGTTGAAGCTGGTGTTGGAGCCGATTCTGGAGGCCGATTTCGACCCGTCCAGTTACGGGTTCCGCCCGGAACGTCGATGTCAGGACGCCATCGAGGAAATCCGGTTCTACGCCGCACGCGGCTACGAGCAGGTCTTCGAGGGCGATATCGCGGCATGTTTCGACGAAATTTCGCACCCGGCCCTGATGGACAGGTTGCGGCTTCGTGTGACTGACCGACGAATCCTGCTGTTGGTCAAGGCGTTTCTGAAAGCGGGGCTGTTGGACGAGCTGAACGAGGTCCGCGACACCACCACCGGCACTCCCCAGGGTGGGATTTTGTCCCCGCTGCTGGCCAACCTCGCTTTGTCGGTCCTCGATGAGCACTTCCGGGAAAGATGGCGGGCCATGGGCAACCAGACCCAACGCTGGCGTGCCACCCGCCGAGGCGCCGCGACCTACCGAACCGTCCGCTATGCAGACGATTTCGTGGTCATGGTGTTCGGCACCCGGCAGCAAGCCGAGGATCTCTACGGCGAGATCGAGACCGTGCTTGCGACGGTCGGGCTCCGTCTGGCGCCCGAAAAGACGCAAGTGGTCGGGATCGACGAGGGCTTCGATTTTCTCGGTTTCCGCATCCAGCGGCACCGACAGAAAGGAAGCGACCGGAAACTGATCTACACCTATCCGTCGAAGAAATCGATGAACACCATTCGGCGTAAGGTCACGACAGCGACCGGCAGACAGACCACCAGCTTGCCCGCGAAAGATATGTTCCGACTTCTGGGACAGATCACTCGCGGCTGGGCGTTCTATTTCCGGCACGGCGCGTCGGCCCATGCGTTCGGCCTGCTCAACCACCACCTGTGGTGGCGGGTCTGGCGTTGGCTACGCAAGAAACATCCGAACCGGAAGGCGTACTGGATCATTCGCCACTACTATGGCTCCGGCCGATGGTGGCCGGAAGCGGGTGGGATCACGTTATTTCAACCCGCGACGGTGACGATCAAACGCTACCGATACCGCGGGGCGCGTATCCCCAACCCGTGGCTGATCCACGCTCAGAAGACAGGACCGACAACCCTTGCGGAGAGCCCGGTGCGGTGAGAATCGCACGCCGGGTTCGGCGGGCGGCCCGAGGAAACGGACCGGGAGCAATCCCGATACCGCGCCTCGGGTCGACCCCACACGTTTCAGTTGTCGTCGCGGCAGCATTGGGCTGCGCTCAAACATGATCTCAAGTCGATCTTTCGCTGCCCCGACTGAGGCCGCCGCGAGTGCGGCGTTCGAGGATCTCGCTGACCGTTGGGGCAAGCAGTATCCGGCGATCATCCGATTGTGGAACAACGCCTGGCAGGAGTTCATCCCGTTCCTGGATTACGACACCGAGATACGGCGAGTGCTGTGCTCTACCAATGCGATTGAGTCTTTGAATGCCGGATGCCGGCGGGCTGTCAAGGCTCGTGGGCATTTTCCCACCGAGGCTGCTGCGCTCAAGTGCTTCGATCTGGTGACGCGGTCACTGGACCCGACAGGCAAGGGCCAGGCACGATGGATTACGAGGTGGAAGCCTGCTCTGAACGCGTTTGCGATCACGTTCGCCGATCGGTGGCCGGGATCGGAAACCTACTGATGGAAACCGGCCGAAACACCGTTAGCGAGATAGACCCCGGCATTGATCGCAGGTGCAGTCAACGACTGGTCTGTGGTGGTGATGGCTCTTGTCCTCGTGCCGTTCGTAGTCATCGTGCGGTGGCCGAATACGCCCTCCGGCGTTGTCTTCGGGGAGGAATCGTCAAATTCTGTGGATTAAGGTGTGTCAGGCGACCTCGGATACCGGCGTGTCCGGTGACGGTTCCG
>NZ_JAWLSE010000030.1:0-13725 GCF_033142365.1 Rhodococcus sp. IEGM 1241 | reverse complement strand
CAACTCCACCGACGACGCCTCGAACAACACCCGCACCGGAACCTGCGCATCGAGCGCCTGCCCCAACCGAGCCGCCATTCGAGTAGCAATCAAAGAGTTTCCGCCGAGTGCGAAGAAATCGTCATCCAGACCCACTCGCTCGACCCCGAGTACCGCCGAGAAAACAGAAGCGACAATTTGTTCTACCGGCGTGACCGGGGCCCGGAACACCGCAACCTCGAACACCGGCTCCGGCAACAACTTCCGATCCAACTTCCCAGAGGAATTCAGAGGCAACTCGTCCAAGACCATGATCGCGTTCGGAATCATGTAGACAGGTAGCGATTCAGGAAGCGCATTCCTCAGGACTTCTACGTCGATCACAGAATCCGGGACAGCGATCACATATGCGACCAGCTGATCGCCCATATCGGTGGATGCCACAGTGACCACGCACTGAGCTACCGTCGAGTGCGCCAGCAGAGCTGACTCGATCTCACCCAGTTCGATCCTCTGACCACGGAATTTGACCTGAAAATCGGTACGCCCGACATACTCGAGTTCGCCTGCGGTGTTCCACCACACCAGGTCCCCGGTGCGATACATCCGACTGCCACCGGGATTGATTTCACCGTTCGTGTCGCTCGCCTCCACAAATGGGTTCGCGACAAAACGATCACTGGTGAGATCGGGTCGCGCGACGTAACCGCGCGCCAGTTGATCACCGGCCAGATACAGCTCACCTGCAACGCCTACCGGCACCGGCTGCAACCGACTGTCCAACACGTAGACCTGCGAGTTCCACTCGGGCACCCCGATCGGAATCCCTGTTGATTCCGATCCATCGATTTCGTAGTAGGTGATCGAGACCGCAGCCTCGGTTGGGCCGTACACATTGTGCAGGCTTGCAGACGAAACCTGAGCGAATGCACGTACCGTCTCCACCGGCAACGCCTCACCGATCACGAAGACGTCCCTCAGCGACACCAACGCGTGCTCTGGAACCGAAGCCGCGAAGACGGTCAACATCGACGGAACGAAGTCCGTCAGCGTCACCCGATGATCTTCGATCAGACCAGCCAGATACGCGGGATCTCGATGTCCGTCGTGAGATGCCAGCACCACTCTCGTACCGGACAGAAGCGCGGTGAAGTAACCCCACAACGAGACATCGAATGTCGTTGCAGTCTTTTGCAGATAGACATCTTCTGTGCCGATGGCGTACTGATCCTGCATCCACAGGACCTGGTTCACGATGGCGTGATGCGAGACCGCAACGCCCTTGGGCTTGCCCGTGGAACCCGAGGTGAAGATCACGTAAGCGGCATTCACATCACGCAGTCGACCACGACGATCAACATCGGAAACGACGGAAGGCGAATAGCTCGAGAGGTCAGCAGCATCGATCAACAGCACGTCGGCGCCGTTCGGCGCTACGAAAGCGTCCCTCGTCGTCGACAGCACACAGACTGGATCGGCCGTCGTGAGGATGTGCCCGATCCGCTCGGCGGGGTGATCGGGATCCAATGGCACGTAGGCTCCGCCCGCGGCGATCACCGCGTACATACCCACTACGAGATCGAGCGACCGACGCATCGCCAAGGCCACCAACGACTCGTGCCCAACACCATCGTCTATCAGCTTGCGTGCCAATTTGTTCACACGATCGGACACCTCGCCATAGGTCAGCGACTGGCCGTCGAACACCACGGCAACAGCATCGGGCGCCAACGCAACGCGAGTGTCGAACAGCGAAGCCAATGTCTCACTGTTCCCGACGTCACGTGCGGTGGAGTTGCGCGCAGTCAACAGCGACTCGCGCTCGGTCTCCTCCAACAGATCGATGTCACCCACAGTGATCGACGGATCCACGACCACCTGCTCGAGGATCCTGGTGAACCGATCGGCGAATCCACGAATCGTCGACTCGTCGAACAGATCTGTGGCGTATGCGAACTCGGCGAACATGCCGTCTTCGAGCGCATCTTCGACACGGGGAGCGAGAGTAAGTTGAAGATCGAATTTCGCGATACCGGCATCGAACTCGAGGCCCGACACCTCCAACCCCGAAAGCTCCAACGCATCCTGGGACATGTTCTGAAAGAACAGCGCGACCTGGAACAGCGGGTGATGTGCCTGCGATCGGGTGGGGTCCAGTACCTCGACCAATCGCTCGAACGGAACATCGCCGTTGCCGAGCGCCTGAAGGTCCGTCCTCCGCGTTGCCGAGACGAGCGCACCGAACGGACTGGCGAGGTCGACAGGAGTCCGCAGGACCAGCGTATTCACGAACATACCGATCACATCGTCGAGCGCCTTTTCGCCTCGCCCTGCAACCGGAGTACCGATCACGATGTCACTGGTACCGGACAACCTTGCGAGAAGCACGGCGAGGGCCGAATGCATCACCATGAACAGCGACGCGTTCCGCTCGCGTGCGAGTGAGTCCAAGCTCGACCGAATCTTTTCGCTGACGGAGAAGCGGTACGTAGCGCCACGATTCGAGGCGACGACCGGGCGGGATCGGTCAGCTGGTAACGCAAGCACTTCCGGAGAATCACGGAGGACGGAGCGCCAGTGGTCCAGCTGAGCCGAGATCAAAGAATTCGGGTCGTCCTCGTCGCCGAGGACCTCCCGCTGCCAGAGTGCATAATCGGCGTACTGCACCTCGAGCGGAGTCCAATTCGGAACGCCGTTCGAAACCCGAGCGGCGTAGGCAACCATGACATCCCGAGTCAGCGGACGCATCGAGAACCCGTCCGCTGCGATGTGGTGCACAACGAAGGCGAGAACAAATGCGTCCGCCCCCACCTCGAACAACTGCACACGGAACGGTACCGACGTTGTCACATCGAACCCTGCCAGAGCGAGCGTCAGCAGTGCCTCTTCGACCCGAGTTCCGCCCAGAGTGACTGGGGTGAGATCAAAAGATACCTCTGAGGCAGGCAGAATCACCTGCTGACCTTGCCCACCCGCCTCGGGGTAGATCGTCCGTAGCGATTCGTGCCGATCCACCACATCCGATACGGCCAACTGCAGTGCCGACAGGTTCAACTGGCCACTCAAACGCAGCGCAATCGGAATATTGTTGACGGCCGATTCGGGGTCGAAGCGGCTCAGGAACCACATGCGCTGCTGAGCAAGTGACAACGGAATCGTCGTGGGGCGAGGTCCTGCAACTAGTGCCGGAATGTTCCCGGAACTGACGTGTGACGAGATCGCCGCCGCCAGCGACTCTACATTCGAATTTTCGAACAGGACCCTCACGGGGATCGTCGTCTCGAGCGCTCGCCCGAGCCTGGCGACCAATCGTGTGGCTACGAGCGAATTGCCACCCAAAGCAAAGAAATCATCATCCAACCCGACACGCTCGACCCCCAGAACGTCGGCAAAGACGGCCGCTACCGCCAACTCCGTATCAGTCGCGGGTGTTCGATACTCCCGCACCTCGAATACTGGCTCCGGCAACGCCTTCCGATCCAACTTACCGTTCACCGTCAGCGGAAGCTCCTCGAGCACCACCACAGCATCCGGAACCATGTACCCGGTCAAGAACTCGCTCACCCTCGTCGACACAACGGAAGCAGCAAGATCCATGCCAGCCTCGGGGATCACATACCCCACAAGACGATCACCGAGCGCAACATCCGAGCGCACAACCGCCACAGCGCCAGCCACCCCAGGCACACGCAACAACGCAGCCTCGACCTCGCCGAGTTCAATCCGGAACCCACGCAACTGAATCTGCGAATCACTTCGGCCCGCATACTCGAGCACCCCGTCGGCATTCCACCGCGCAATATCACCTGTCCGGTACATCTGATCACCGGAACCGCTGCGTCCGAACGGGTTCGCAACAAAACGACCAGCAGTCAGCCCGGGCTGGCCCACATACCCACGCGAAAGCTGTCCACCAGCGACATACATTTCTCCTCGAACACCTACCGGCACAGGGCGAAGCCGATCGTCGAGTACGAACACCGACAACCCACCAAGGCCACGGCCGATAACCGAACCGGTCGCCTTCCGAACCATCACCGAGTCGAGTGCCGAGAACGACACATGCACAGTGGTCTCGGTAATCCCGTACATGTTCACCAATCGCGGAGAACTATCGTCATGACGGTCATACCAACGCACCAATTGAGACAAATCCAGCGCCTCACCGCCGAAGATCACATGACGCAACGACAACGAACCGGCCGAATCACCAGCCATCCGATCCGCCTCGGCGAACTGATAGAACGCCGAAGGAGTCTGATTGAGCACCGTCACCCGCTCCCGCACAACCAACTCACGGAACTGCTCCGGCGAGCGAGAAGTCAGGTAATCCACCACCACAACAGTGCCGCCGTACAACAGCGGGCCCCACAACTCCCACACCGAGAAATCGAACGCGTAACTGTGGAACAACGTCCACACGTCCGAACCATCGAAACCGAACCGCGGCTGAGCATTCGCAAACAACTCCACCACATTCCGATGACTGACCGCCACACCCTTCGGCTTCCCAGTCGAACCGGACGTATAGATCACGTAGGCAATATCATCGGCACGCAACGCAGAACGACGATCACCGTCCGACACCGGCGAACCGTCGTAATTCGCCAAGTCCAACGCCATCACATCAAGAACTGGCACCTCGACATCGACGACATCACCCGCAGCGACGACGCACACAGGACGCGCGTCCCCCAACGTGAAAGCGATACGCTCCGCCGGATACGTCGGATCAATCGGCAGATAGCCACCCCCGGCCTTCACCACAGCCAACAACGTGACAACCAACTCGACCGACCGCGGCAAAATAACCGCCACCAACGACTCCGGACCAACACCCGACTCGATCAGCTTGCGCGCCAACCGATTTGCCGCCGCATCCAGTTCACCGAACGACAACCGGCGATCCTCGAACACCACAGCGGTCGACGAAGCCTCACCCGCAACCCTCGCATCGAACATCGACACCAACGTCGTGCCTGGCTCAACCTCGACACCAGGAACCATCCAAGAATCCAAAACATCCGAACGCTCGGCAGCATCGAGCAAATCGATATCACCGACCACTACCGCGGCATCCGCAGCGATCGCTTCGAGAATCACAGTCAACCGACCGGCAAAAGATTTCACCGACGCCTCGTCGAACAAATCCGTCGCATAAACGAGTGCCACGCTCAGGCCCCCTGACGCAGCAGTCGCGTCGGACTCCCAGATCGTGAACTGCAAGTCGAATTTGGCTGTCGCCGAATCGACATCAAGCCCAGAGATGGTCAATCCCGGTACCTCGAGGCTGCTTTGCGTGCTCTGCCCAAGATTCTGCATAGAGAGCATCACTTGAAACAGCGGATTCCTCGACTGCGATCGCGAGGGATTGAGCACCTCCACCAACCGCTCGAACGGAACGTCCGAGTTACCGAATCCATCGAGATCGATATCTCGAACCCGGGCGATCAAGTCGATGAAAGACATGTTGACGTCAACATCTGTGCGGAGCACGAGCGTATTGACGAACATCCCGATGAGGTCATCGAGAGCTTGATCGCCTCGACCGGCGACCGGAGTGCCGATCGCAATGTCCGAAGTCCCGGACAACCGCGCCAGCAGAATCGCCACGGCACTGTGCAACACCATGAACAGGGATGCGTTGTTGTCCAGCGCAATTCGATTGAGAGCCTGGTGAAGGTCAGGCTCGATCGTGAATGTGTGCCCGGCTCCCCGGTTCGACGCGACGCGCGGGCGCGGGCGGTCCGACGGAAGATCGAGCTGATCGGGGATACCGGCCAACGCGTGGCGCCAGTAGTCGACCTGGCGAGTGATCAGAGAATCCGGGTCGTCCTCACTGCCGAGAACTTCGCGCTGCCACAGTGCAAAGTCGGCGAACTGTACGGGCAGCGGAGCCAGATCATGCGCAATTCCCTGTGTCCGAGACACATAGGACGAAACGATGTCCTTGGTCAACGGTCCCATGGAGAACCCGTCACCGCTGATGTGATGGACGACGAACACGAGGACGAATTCGTCGGCGGTGGGTTGGAAGAGTGCCGCCCGAATCGGAACCTCGGTGGTCACGTCGAACCCCGGGGTAACGAAGTCGGTCACGCGCTCGACGATCGCCGACTCGTCTACCCGTATGGGAGTCAGGTTCGGTACCACGGCTGCAAGGTCGACCAAGCGCTGATATCCGACGCCGTCGACCTCCGGGTACACGGTTCGAAGGATCTCGTGCCGCTCGATCAAATCTTCGAGCGCGCCCTGCAAGGCATCGACATCGAGCGCTCCGCTGAGACGCAGCGCGACCGGAATGTGGTCGACTGCCGATTCTGGTTCGAATCGGTTGAGGAACCACATGCGCTGCTGCGCCAAAGACAGCGGAACCAACTCGGGGCGCTCGCGAGGGATCAGGGGAACGTGGGCCTTGCGGTCTTCTGAGATTTTCGCTTCGTCGATGAAGACGGCAAGTTCTGCGGCGGTGGGTGCGTCGAAGAAGTTGCGCATGTCGATGGAGATGCCGTGTTCGGCATTGATCCGCGCAACCACGCGAGTGGCGAGCAACGAGTTGCCGCCCAGTTCGAAGAAGCCGTCGTCTGCCCCTACCCGATCCTGCCCGAGTAGATCGGCAAAGATCGCGACCACGCCGGCTTCGGTGGGTGTCGCAGGCTCGCGGAACTCGACCGTCTTCGACACGAATTCGGGTGCGGGCAAGGCTTTTCGATCCAGCTTGCCGCTGGCATTGAGCGGAAACTCGTCCAGTTCGACGAACATGGCAGGGACCATGTAGTCGGGTAGCCGTTCACCCAGCGACGACGTCAGAATCTCTGAATCGATGCCCTCGCCGACGATGTACGCGACCAAGTTGTCACCGATCGTTTCGTCCGAATGGACGATCACCACGGCTTGGGAAACACCTTCACAATCGAGCAGTGCCGCCTCGATCTCACCGAGTTCGATGCGCAGACCGCGGAGCTTGACCTGAAAGTCAGTGCGACCGATGTATTCGAGCTGGCGGTTCGCTCCGACGCCGCGCCAACGCACCAGGTCTCCGGTTCGATACATCCGCGATCCGTCGGTAGTGCCCGGCCGAGCCACGAAACGGTCTGCCGTGAGATCGGGACGCGACACGTATCCCCTGGCCAGCTGAATCCCGGCAAGATAGAGCTCTCCTGCCACTCCTGAAGGCGACGGCCGGAGCGCGTCGTCGAGCACCAGGAGTTCGGTGTCTGCCACGGCCGCGCCGATCGGCACGGACACCTGATCTCGCTCACCGGTTTCGTAATAAGTCACGTCGACGGCAGCCTCGGTCGGGCCGTACAGATTGTGGAGTCCAGCACTGCTGACCTCGCGCAGACGTGCCGCGGTTCGAGCCGGCAACGCCTCACCGGAAGCGAACACGTAGCGAAGGGTTTTGACCTGCGCAACAAGGGGTTCGGCGACGAACACGGCGAGCATCGACGGCACGAAGTGCACCGCCGTCACTCCGCGCTCGATCATCGTGCGAGCCACGTACACCGGATCACGATGTCCGTCGGGTTCCGCGATCACCAGCGATGCACCGACCTGCAGCGGCCAGAAGAACTCCCACACGGACACATCGAAAGTGAAGGGCGTCTTCTGCAAGATCACGTCGTCGGCAGTGAATCCGTACTCGGTCTGACGCCATTGCAGGTTCGCGACGATGGCACGGTGAGAGACTGCAACGCCTTTGGGGCGTCCGGTCGATCCGGACGTGAAGATGACATACGCAGTGTTGTCCGCGCGCAGCGGCGCCAACCGGTCGGCGTCGGTGACAGTTGTCTCGGCACGACCCGACAAGTCGAGGGTGTCGACGTCGAGCGTGGGCGTACCGTGCGGCAGCACCACGGCATCGGACGTACGTGTGAGCACAGCCGTGGGCTTCGCGATCTCGAGTACGTAAGCGAGACGGTCGGCAGGATGATCCGGGTCGAGTGGAACGTACGCGCCGCCGGCCTTGACGATCGCGTACATCGAGACGAGGAGATCGATCGATCGACGCATCGCGAGACCGACGAGGCTGTCCGGTCCGACACCTGCCGCGACGAGTTCACGGGCCAGGCGGTTCGCTCGCGCGTCGAACTGCGCGTAAGTGAGCTGCGTTCCGGCGTAATCCAGCGCGAGCGCATCCGGCGTCCGCTCGACCTGCTCGTCGAAGAGTCCGGCTAGGGTCACGTGTGCGTCGGCCTCGGACGCGACCTCGACGATCGAAGTGCCGTCGGCGATGAGCCGGTCGACCACCGCGCCGAGACCGTCGGCCTCGCTGGCGATCAGCTCCGGCAGCACCGTGGAAACGACAACAGGAACCAGGGCATCCGCCCCCAATGCCCCACCCATCGCGGTGTCGAGAGTGACCAACTCGTCATTGAGTCGTCCGTAGCTGATTTCGGTTCCACCGTGGCTCAGGGCCACACGATCAGGATCTACCGCCGCAACTGCAGCTACCAACTTCGGCAGATCTTCGATCGTCAGCGACTGCGGTCCCGGAATACCGACGGACATCTACACTTCCTCCAACTGACTTTCGTGAAGTGCGCCCCGGCCGAGCACAGCGTTCTGCTCGGCCGGAGGCGTTCACTGGGCAAATACTGAATGTTACCCGGCCGTACCCCCACGGCCCGCTGACACCGACTGTGCGTCAGCTATCACCGAGCTCACAAGTGTGGCGAGACCGTCGACGCCAAGTGCCGGCAGGATGCCCGGAACAAGGCCGGCGAGCGACACCGAAACCAGTGCATCGGGAGCCAGAGCAGCGCCCATGGCGGTACGCATAGCAACGAGTTTGGTCGACAACTCACCGAAGGTGACCGCCTGATCACCGTGGGTGAACGCAATTGCCTCAGGATCGGCGGCCGCCGCCGCGGCTGCCAGTTCGGGCAGATCTGCCGCGGACTTCGGCTCGGCAGCGCTCGCTTCCTCGCGTTCCTGATCGGTCACGATGTCGATCGTACGAATCACGACCCCGGGATCGGTCACCAGTTCTTCGAGCACCCGCCCGAATCGCGCCGCGAAAAGAGCGATGGTCGATTCGTCGAACAGGTCGGTCGCATAGGTGAAACGCATCCTCAGCCCGGACAGCACCCCGGCATCGTCGAATTGCTCGATACCGGTGAGCTGCAGATCGAACATCGCCTGATCGAAACCGCTGTCGACCGCAGAGAGTTCCAGGCCTGGGAGTTGGAACGTACCAAGAGCCATGTTCTGGAATGTGAGCATGACCTGGAAGAGCGGCGAGTATGCGTGAGAGCGCTCTCGCCCCAATTCGTCGACCAACCGCTCGAACGGTACGTCGGCATTGGCGAATGCCGACAAGTCCTTGTCCTTCACGTGCCCCAGAAGGTCGACGAAAGTCGAAGCAGGAGCGATCTCCGTTCGCAGGACCAAGGTGTTGACGAACATCCCGACAAGATCGTCGAGAGCCCGCTCACCTCGACCCGCGATCGGCGTACCGATTGCGATGTCGTTCGATCCACTCATCTTCGCCAGCAGCACGGCCAGGGCAGTGTGAACCACCATGAAGACTGTCGAGTTCTGCTCCCGTGCGATCGTCGCGAGCCGGTCCGTGGTCTCGGAATCGACGGCAAACTCGAATTCCGCACCACGCATGCTCGCGCGCGCCGGCCGCGGCCGGTCGGTCGGCAGTTCCAGAAGCTCCGGAGTGCCCTTGAGCTCGTTCACCCAGTACGCGAGTTGACGGCCCAGCTGACTGTCCGCGTCCTCCGGCGATCCGAGGACATCACGCTGCCACAGCGTGTAGTCGGCGTACTGCACCTCGAGCGGAGCCCACTCCGGCGTCTCCCCGCCGGTACGTGCGGTGTACGCAACCATGGTGTCTCTGATCAACGGAGCCATCGAGAAGCCGTCACCGCTGATGTGGTGAATGACAACGACGAGGACCCGCTCGGATTCGTCGACCTCGAAGAGACGGATTCGCAACGGAACGGCTGTCGTGACATCGAAGCCCTCGCGAACTGTGTCAGCCACCTGCTCGGCGACCGACGCTTCGTCGGTTGCGATCACCTCCAGTCCCACCGTCGCTGCGGAGCGAGGCAGGATCATCTGAACCGGTCCGTTGCCCCGGTCCGGGTATACCGTCCGGAGCACTTCGTGACGCTCGATCAGATCCGACACCGCTGAGTGAAGTGCGTCGACATCGAGTGCGCCGGACAGCCGGATCGCGACCGGGATGTTGTACGCACCCGAGGTCTTGTCGAACTGATTGAGCACCCACATACGTTGCTGCGCCAACGACAGCGGGATCTCGTGCGGACGCACCTGAGCCACCAACGGTGGGCGGCCACCAGATCCCGCGTGTTCGAGAACCCTCGACGCCAATGCCCCGACAGTCGACGCCTCGAAGATCACGCGGACCGGAATCTGCGCGTCCAACGCCTCACCCAGCCTCGACACGACCTGCGTCGCGACGAGAGAGTTTCCGCCGAGCTCGAAGAAGTCGTCGTCGAGTCCGACCCTCGCCACACCGAGTACGTCAGCGAACACACCCGCCACGATCTCTTCGACGGGGTTGGTCGGCGCACGGAATTCGGTCGCCTCGAATTCGGGGTCGGGCAGGGCTTTGCGATCGACCTTGCCGTTTATGTTGAGCGGTAGTTCGTCCAAGACCATCAATGCCGCCGGCACCATGTAACTCGGCAACTCAGCCACAAGAGTCCGCTTCAAGGTTTCGACATCGATGCTTTCCCCGCTTTGAGGAACGACGTAGCCGACAAGTCGATCACCGGTACGCGCATCCGACTTGGCCACCACCACAGCGGAGTCCACGCTGGCCTGCTTGCGAAGAAGCGCTTCGATCTCACCGAGTTCGATGCGGTAGCCACGGATCTTGACCTGGAAGTCGGCGCGCTCCACGTAGTCGAGTTCGCCGTTCTGCGTCCACCGGACGAGGTCGCCCGTGCGGTACAACCGCGAACCCGCGTCACCGAAGACGTTGGCCACAAATCGTTCCGACGTCAGATCCGCGCGCCCGTGATAGCCGCGAGCAAGCTGGGCACCGGCGAGGTAAAGCTCCCCGGTGACTCCGACGGGGACCGGATGCAAACGCGTGTCGAGCACGAACACCTGCGTGTTCCATTCGGGGGCACCGATCGGCACCGACGTCGTATCGTCCGAACCGACGACGTGCGCTGTCACCGAGACCGCGGCCTCGGTCGGACCGTACAGATTCACCAACTGCGCGTCGCTGAGTTCTGCAAACTCGGTGGCCGTCGCGGCCGGCAACGCTTCACCGATCGCGAGCACCTGACGAAGCGATTCCGGAAGACTATTTTCCGACGCCGACTGCAACATCGCGAGCATCGACGGCACCACGTGGAGCGTCGTGACCTTCTCCCGCGTCATCAGGTCGAGCAGGTAGCTCGGGTCCTTGTGACCTTCAGGTTCGGCGATCACCAGTCGTGCACCGGAAGTCAGTGCCGACCAGAACTCCCAGACCGAGAGGTCGAAGGTTGCCGCCGTCTTGAGCACCATCGCATCGGATCGGTCCAGGCCGTACTGATCGCGCTTCCAGAGAATCTGGTTGACCACCGCCCGATGCGAGATCGCGACGCCCTTCGGCCGCCCCGTCGATCCCGACGTGAAGATCACATAGGCGGTGTTGTCCGCTCGCAGTGGAGCACTGCGATCCCCATCGGTAACCATCGCGTCCGCGTAGGACGCGAGATCGATCGTGTCCATCTCGATCACAGAATCACCGAACGCCGGATTCTTCGCAGTGGTCGAGGTAGTGAGGACGCAGACCGGATCTGCCATGGTCAACACGTACTCTATGCGATCGGCCGGGTGGTTCGGATCGATCGGTACGTATCCACCACCTGCCTTCACCACCGCGTACATGGCGACCAACAGTTCGACCGATCGCTCGATTGCCAACGCGACCAACGACTCAGGACCGACACCGGTTGCAATCAGATGGCGTGCGAGACGGTTGACACGTGCATCGAACTCGGCGTAGGTCAGCGACGTGTTCCCAGCGACCAATGCCACCGAACCTGGGTTCGAACCGACCTGCTCGTCGAACAGTTCGACCAGAGTGGCTCCCGGGACGGGGTGATCGGTGTCATTCCAGCGGTTCAGGATCCGGTCGCTCTCGGACGAATCCATCAGCGCGAAGTCGCCTACGGTCAACGACGGATCCGACGCGATCTCCCCGAGCAATCGCACGAATCGATCGGCGAAGTCCTGCACGGTCGACTCGTCGAACAGATCATGCGCGTAGCTGAACATCGACGTGATGCCGGCTGCAGATCCGTTGGCGTCGTAACGATCACTGACGATCAACTGAAGATCGAACTGCGCGACCCCATTGTCGATATCGACGCCCTTGACGGTGAGTCCCGGAAGCTCAAGCCCTCCGGTTTCCATGTTCTGGAACAGGAAGCCGACCTGATAGAGCGGATGACGAGCGGTCGAACGCGGAGGGTTGAGCACCTCCACGAGTCGCTCGAACGGAACGTCCGAATGTGCGAACGCTTGAAGGTCGGTCTCCCTGACACGTCCGAGCAGGTCGAGGAACGGCGCACCGCTGTCGATCTGCGTACGGAACACCAAGGTGTTCACGAACATGCCGATGAGATCGTCGAGTGCCCGCTCACCGCGTCCGGCAATGGGCGTACCCACCGCGATGTCCTCGGTTCCGGACAGTCGAGCCAACAGCATCGCGAACGCAGTGTGCGTGAGCATGAACAGCGTCGAATTGTTTGCCCTGGCAAGACCGCTCAGCCGAGCATGCAACTCTGCATCGATATCGAAGTGCAGGTAACCGCCGCGGAAGGATTGCGTCGCGGGGCGCGGCCGGTCAGCTGGAAGTGCAAGCTGATCAGGCAGCCCGGCGAGAGCATCGCTCCAGTACGCAATCTGCTGCGAAGCGATAGATCCCGGGTCTTCCTCACGGCCCAGCACCTCTCGCTGCCACAGGCTGTAGTCGGCGTACTGAACGTCGAGAGGAGCCCAGGACGGTGTGTACCCGGCAACCCGCGAGGCGTATGCGGTCACGACATCTCGAGCGAACGGTGCCATCGAGGAACCGTCGGCGGAAATATGATGAATCGCGACACCGAGTACGTATTCGTCGGAAGCCAACTGGAACAACCGGATACGAATCGGGATCTCGCGGGTGACGTCGAAGCGCGTCGACGCCAGCGCGACCAACTCACCTTCGAGTTCGTCCACGCCGGTCGGTTCTGCGACGATTTCGTCCGACCAACTCGATACGGGCTTGACGACCTGCACCGGACCGTCTCCGATTTCCGGGTAGACGGTTCGAAGTGATTCGTGCCGCCCGATCACATCAGAGATGGCCGCGCTCAGCGCCGAGACATCGAGATCACCCTGAAGGCGCAGCGCCATCGGGATGTTGTATGCAGCTGCGCTCCCGTCGAATCGGTTGAGGAACCACATACGCTGCTGCGCCAACGAAAGCGGAATCCGCTCTGGCCGCTCGACAGCGGTTAGCGCGACTCGCCCACCCGAACCGGTCCGGCTTTCGGCATGTGCCGCGAGATCCTGCACCGTGGACGCTTCGAACAGAACTCGAACCGAAAGTTCGGTATCGAGAGCATCGGCGATTCGCTTGATCGTGCGAGTGGCGTTGAGAGAGTTGCCGCCGAGCTCGAAGAAATCGTCATCGAGACCCACCCGATCAACACCCAACACCTCGGCGAACACCGACGCAACGATCTCCTCCACCGCCGTCACCGGAGCCCTGAACACCGCGGCCTC
>NZ_JAWLSE010000002.1:1093464-1114169 GCF_033142365.1 Rhodococcus sp. IEGM 1241 | reverse complement strand
CCGAACCGCACCGCGATCCGATCACCAAACCGCGCAGCAGCATCATCGAACCACGCCGACAACGTCGAATCCACACCACGATCGATCTGGCCAGCACTGAAGCGGGACAGCAGGTTTCGTTCACCATCGGCCAAGATGTCAACGTCACCCACCGCTACGGTGGGATCAGCAGTCACCGCACGGAAGGTCCGTACCAGCCGATCACCGAATTCCACAACGGTCGACTCGTCGAACAGATCCGTCGCATACGTCAAAGAGGCGGACATTCCGGCGGGTGCGCCGGCCTCGTCGGTTCGTTCGGTCAGGGTCAACTGGAGGTCGAATTTCGCCAACGCAAGATCGGCACTTTCGATCGACACTTCGAGGTCGCCCAGTTCGAGCGTTGTCTGTTCGTGGTTCTGGAACGTCAACGCCACCTGAAACAGCGGATGACGAGCCTGCGAACGAACCGGATCGAGAACCTCCACCACACGCTCGAACGGAACATCCGCATGCGCGAACGCCTGCAGATCCACTTCACGCGCCGAAGCCAACAGATCCGTGAACGACATCGACGGATCAACCTCGGTACGCAACACCAAAGTGTTGACGAACATACCGATCAGATCGTCGAGCTGCGCCTCACCGCGACCCGCGATCGGTGTACCGATCGCGATGTCGGTTGTTGCGGACAAACGAGAAAGTACGACGGCGAGCGCTGCGTGAACAACCATGAACGGTGTCGAGTTACTGCTGTGCGCAATCGAATTGACAGCTCCGTGCAGAGTGGCGTCGATATCGAACTCGACCTCGGCTCCGCGCCCTGAAGCGACCTCGGGACGCGGACGATCACCAGGCAGATCCAACTGCTCCGGAAGATCAGCCAACGCACCCGACCAGAACGCAATCTGCTTCGCGATCACGGACTGCGGATCCTCCTCGGACCCGAGAACCTCACGCTGCCACAACGAGTAATCGGCGTACTGCACCGGCAACGGCGTCCAAGCCGGCACGGACGCTCGTGTACGTGCTTCGTAGGCAACCATCACGTCGCGGGTCAACGGGCCCATCGAGAAACCGTCGGTCGAGATGTGATGCACCACGAACACCAGGACGTATTCGCTGTCGCCGACTTTGAAGAGCTTGGCGCGCAACGGGACTTCAGACGTCACGTCGAAGCCGACCGTCGCCAGCTCTGCGACGCCTGCAGCCAGGCGATCTTCCGTGATCGACACGGGGCTGAGATCGACAACAACGTCTCGAACGTCACGGATTTCCTGGTACCCGACGCCGTCGACGTCCGGATACAGCGTCCGCAGTGATTCGTGTCGGCCCACGACATCGATCACGGCAGCGTTGAGAGCTGCCACATCGAGGGCGCCCGAAATCCTGATCGCCGCCGGAACGTTGTTCACTGCCGACGCGGGTTCGAACCTGTTCAGGAACCACATGCGCTGCTGCGCCAACGAAAGTGGGATCCGAGCGGGCCGGGACTGCGGGATCAGTGGGGCCGTGGCACCCGAACCGGCGTGCAGCTCGAGCCGGAGGGCGAGTGACTGCACGGTCGACGCTTCGAAGAGCGCACGAACCGGAACGCTTGTGTCAAGCGCCTCCCCCAGCCGTGCGGCGACACGGGTCGCGATCAGCGAGTTGCCTCCGAGCTCGAAGAAGTCGTCGTCGCGGCCAACCTGTGCGACTCCGAGAACTTCGGAGAACACCTGCGCGACAGTCTCTTCGACGGTCGTGATCGGCGCCTGATACACCTTCGACTCGAACACGGGCGATGGCAGAGCTTTGATGTCCGTCTTGCCCGCGGTGGTCAACGGAATCGAATCGAGCACCAGGACCGAGTCGGGAACCATGTAGCCGGTGAGGAACGTCGACACCGACTCGATGACCTGTGCGGGATCCACCTCGGCGCCGGCCTGTGGCACCACGTATGCAACGAGGCGATCGCCGAAGTGATCGTCGGAGCGTACAAGAGCAACAGCTTGCGCAACGCCCGCGCATCGGGTCAGTGCGGCCTCGATTTCGCCGAGTTCGATACGGAACCCACGGATCTTGACCTGGAAGTCGCTGCGGCCCACGTACTCCACCGCGCCACCGTCGATCCACCGGACCACGTCACCCGTGCGGTACAACCGCTCTCCCGGCGCCCCGAACGGGTCTGCGACAAAACGACCCGCCGTCAATGCCGGCTGTCCCAGGTATCCACGAGCGACCTGAACACCCGACACGTACAACTCACCTGCGACACCAACCGGCACAGGCTGCAAGCGGCCGTCCAAGATCCGCGCGGCCATACCTCGAATCGGGCCGCCGATGTTCATACGATCAAACGCGGTCAGCGTATCGCTGATGTTCGAGGCGACTGTCGACTCCGTCGGACCGTACGCATTGAAGAATCCACGCACACCGCCATCCGGAAGCGGCACCGCCCACTTGGCAACGAGAGACCGCGAACTGGCTTCGCCACCGACGACAACCACCCGCAACGCGTCAATCCCGCTCGGATCCACTGATGCCAGCGCAGCGGGCGTCACGAACGCATGCGTCACGCCCTCCGAGCGCAAGATCTCGGCCAGTTCCGCGCCGCCGTACACCGTCGTCGGCGCAATCACCATCGTCGACGCGGATCCGAATGCCATCAGCAACTCGAGGACAGACGCATCGAAACTCGGCGAGGCGAAATGCAGCGTCCGAGCATCCGCGGTCAGCGCATAGCGCTCGACCTGCTCGGCACAGAAATTCGCCACACCGGCGTTGGTGACCACAACGCCCTTGGGCAGACCTGTGGTGCCGGACGTGTAGATGACGTACGCAGGCTGCCGCTCGTCGATCGCACTACGTCGATCCGAATCACTCACCGGCGCGCAAGATTCTGCCGCGCACGCCGCCACTGTCTTCTCGTCGTCGAGAACAACCCACGTCAACGCCGACGGCAATCCTGCCTCGACGTCACTGAGCGCAAGACCCAGCACCGCACCGGAATCGGAGATCATGTGGGCGATACGGTCAACCGGATACGTCGGGTCGACGGGCACGAATGCAGCACCCGTTTTCACCACTGCCCACAGAGCGAGAACCGAATCGGCCGAACGCGGAATCGCGATCGCGACCCGATCCTCCGGCCCGACGCCCTTCTCAATCAGAACACGAGCGAGTCGCGACGAACGCTCGTCGAGTTCGCGGTAGCTGATCGACTGACCGTCGAAGCGAATCGCATCCGCCGACGGATCCACAGCGGCCGCAGCTGTGAGAATCTCGACCAGGGTTCCCGAGACCGACTGACCTCCATGAACATCGGCCAGCACACCCCGCTCGGCCGCATCGAGAATATCGATGTCACCGACGACAACCGAAGGAACCGACACGACAGTCTCGAGGATACGAACCAGACGCCGAGCAAACCCCTCGACCGTCGACACGTCGAACAGATCTGCAGCAAAAGTGAATTCGGCCGAGAGCCCTTGCTGGATCCCATCTTCGCCGATCGACTCGGTTACCGCCAGTTCGAGGTCGAACTTCGCAGTGGTCGTGTCGATTTCGGCGGCCTTGATCGCCAGTCCCGGCAGTTCCAATGCAGTTTGCGCGAGATTCTGCAAGGACAAGACGACCTGGAACAGCGGATGTCTGGCCTGCGACCGGGCGGGAGCCAAGACGTCCACCAACCGCTCGAAGGGCACGTCCGAGTGAGCGAACGCTCCGAGCGCAGAATCACTCGCCGCAGCCAGCAGATCGGTGAATGCCTGGGCCTGGTCGACCTCGGTGCGCAGAACAAGCGTGTTGACGAACATACCGACGAGATCGTCGAGCGCCTCGTCGCCGCGACCGGCAACGGGGGTGCCCACGGCGATGTCCGAGGTCCCGCTCAGTCGGGCCATCAGAACCGCAAGCGCCGAGTGCAACGCCATGAAGAGCGTTGCGTTGTTCTCCCGTGCCAGCGCGTCCAATCGACGGTGCACATCCCCGGAGATCTCGAACGCGAATCGCTCGCCGCGCATCGACGCCACATCAGGCCGAGACCGGTCCGACGGAAGCTCGATCACATCCGGTAGGTCTGCCAGAGTCTCGGTCCAGTACGAGATCTGCTGCGAGATCAGTGATTCCGAGTCGTCTTCCGACCCCAGAACCTCACGCTGCCACAACGAATAGTCGGCGTACTGCACAGTCAACGGCTGCCACGCCGGCGCGATCGCGTCCTTGCGTGCCGAGTAGGCAATCATGACATCGCGTGCCAGGGGCGCCATCGACCAACCGTCAGCGGCGATGTGATGAACCACGATCGCGAGGGTGTGCTCGGTGTCGCTGACCGTCAACAGGCGGACACGGATCGGCACGTCGACGGTGACGTCGATCGCTGAGGATCCGATTGCAGCGACTCGACTTTCGAGCTCATCCTGATCCGAAACCGACTCCACGGTCAGTCCGCCGAACGCCTCCGAAAGCGACAGAATCGACTGCTTCGGTCCGGAAGCCCCGTCCGGATATACCGTTCGGAGCACTTCATGCCGGGCCAGTACGTCCTCGAGCGCAGTTTCCATCGCGGCAGTATCGAGATGGCCAGTCAGGTGCAGAGCAAAAGTGATGTTGTAAGCAGCTGAATCGGTGTCGAAGCGGTTCAGGAACCACATGCGCTGCTGCGCCAGCGACAACGGAATTTCCGCGGGACGCACCTGTGCGACGAGCGCCTTCTGCCCGCCGCTACCTACGTGCGACTCGATGTGTGCGGCGAGCGCCTCGACGGTGGAAACGTCGAATAGCGTTCGCACCGGCACCGTAGTGTCGAGCGCCCGCCCCAATCGGGAGGTGACCTGAGTAGCCACCAGGGAGTTGCCACCGAGTTCAAAGAAGTCGTCGTCGAGGCCGACTCGTTCCACTCCGACAACATCCGCAATCACCTGCGCGACAATCTCTTCCACCGGCGTGGTGGGTGCACGAAACTCGCGGACCTCGAAAACAGGCTCCGGCAAAGCCCGGCGATCCAATTTGCCCACCGGGGTCAACGGAACCTCAGCGAGTTCCATGATGACGGACGGAACCATGTAGCTCGGCAGAGCCTCCGCCACGAACGAGGCGAGCACGTCCCGATCGAAACTCGACCCGTCAGCCAGTTCGACGTAGGAAACGAGGGTTGTGACACCCGCCGCGCCTTCGCTTCCGACTGTCACCGCGAAGCGCACAGACTCGTGCGAGGACAGAACTGCGTCGATCTCACCGAGTTCGATACGGAATCCGCGAACCTTGACCTGGAAGTCACTGCGGCCGACGTATTCGAGGACCCCCGCGTCACCGCGCGCGTCTCCGCCGGTCCAGCGCACGACATCGCCGGTCCGGTACATTCGCTCGCCGTCCGGCGAATACGGGTTGGCAACAAACCGTTCCGCAGAAAGACCTCGCCGCTCGTGGTAGCCGCGAGCCAATGCAGCGCCCGCAAAGTAGAGCTCTCCCCTGGTACCGACTGGAACAGGATGCAGACGCTCGTCGAGTACCAGTGCCGACATGCCCTCGACGGGACGCCCGATGTCGATCGATCGGCCGATCGCGAGATCGCCGAACGACGAGATGATCGTGGTCTCGGTCGGACCGTACCCATTGAAGTAGGCGCGCCCTGGGGCCCATTTCGCCAGCAACTCGGGAGTGGTCACGTCACCGCCGACGGAGACGACTCGCAATTCAGGCAGCTCTGCCGGCTCCATGGTCCCGAGTACTGCGGGAGTGATGATCGCGTGTGTGACCTTCTCGGAATGAAGAAGATCCGACAACTCGTGTCCACCGATAATTGTCGAGGGAACGATCACCAAAGTTGCACCCGCAGAGAAGGCGACCATCCATTCCAGTACCGACGGGTCGAAGCTCGGTGAACAGATATGGAGGAAGCGTGAGGACTGTTCTACCTCGTAGCGACGCTGTGCTGCGTCTCTGACCCCACGGAGACCACCGTGAGTGACGCTGACACCCTTCGGTTTTCCCGTGGAACCGGATGTGTAAATGACATATGCAACGTGAGAACTGTGAATCGGAGCGATTCGGTCCTCGTCCGTGACCGGCGCTGAAGATTGCGTCGACAGTTCTCCGTTCAGCGCCTGGCCGTCAAAGACCAACCATTCTGTGACCGCAGGAAGCTGATCTACGAACTGTCCCGACGTGAGTCCGATCGCGGCCGAAGAATCGGCCAGCATGTGCCGGACACGATCTTCCGGATAGCTCGGGTCGACTGGGACGTATGCCGCCCCTGACTTCGCCACCGCCCATACTGCACAGACCATCTCGTACGAGCGAGGAAAGGCGAGAGCAACAATGGTCTCGGGGCCGGCGCCCCGTCCGATCAGAACCCGTGCGAGCTTCGACGACTGCTCATCGAGCTCGCGGTAGGTGATCGATCGACCCTCGAAGCGAACAGCAACCGAATCCGCCTCAGCCGTGCCGGCCAGGAAGATGTCGACGAGACTCTGCCGGGGCATCGTGTCATCCGCAGCTACGACCGTCAGATCGGTGCGCTCGGAGCGTGAGAGCAGGTCGATATCGCCGACGATCGTTTCAGGTCGGGTAGCCACGGCATCGAGAATGCGCACGAACCGAGTAGCGAAAGTGTTCACCGTGGCCGGATCGAACAAGTCCGTGGCGTAGGTGAAGGTGGCACTCAAGACATCCGCGTCTTCGGTTCCTTCGGGATTCTCGGACACCATGAGTTCGAGATCGAATTTGGCGACCGGTACTTCCAATTCAGCTGCAACTGCTTTGACACCTGAGAATTCCAGTTCGCGTCGTCCACTGATCTCCGCAGTGAGCGCAACCTGGAACAGCGGGTGTCGAGCCTGCGAACGCGCCGGACTCAGGACTTCGACCAACCGCTCGAACGGCACATCGGCATGCCCGTAGGCAGACAAGCCCGATTCCCTTACCCGAGCGAGCAACTCTTCGAATCGTTCGTTCGGATCGACCTCGGTGCGAAGCACCAGGGTGTTCACGAACATGCCGATCACGTCGTTGAGCGCTTGATCGCCTCGCCCGCCGATCGGGGCACCGATCGCGATGTCGGAGGTACCACTGAGCCGGCTCAACAGCGTTGCATATGCCGCCTGCAACACCATGAACAGCGAGACGCTCCTCGAGCGCGCCAACTCGTTCAACTTGCGCGTCGTGCGTTCGCTGATCTGAAAATGGTGCTTGGCACCGTGATTGGACGCGATGGCAGGACGAGGTCGGTCGGTCGGCAGATCCAACTGATCCGGCAAATCGGCAAGTGCCCGGCGCCAGAAGTTGATCTGGCGAGACGACTCCGAGCGCGGGTCTTCGTCGGATCCCAGTGCTTCGCGCTGCCACAGGGCGTAATCGGCATACTGAATCGGCAGCGGCGTCCACGCCGGCGCAGACTTCTCACTTCGCGCCGAGTATGCGACGAGAAGGTCACGTGCGAGCGGACGGAACGACAGTCCGTCTGCAGCGATGTGATGGAGAACCATCACCAGGACGTAGTCCGTCGGAGACACCTCGAAGAGGGCAACCCGTACCGGGATTTCGAGCGTCACGTCGAAGCCGCGAGACGCCACGTCGAACAGCGCCGCGTCGAGATGCGAATTCCGAATCTTGACCGGATTCAACTCCACCGCAGCCCGATCGACCGGCAGAACCAGCTGTTGCGCGGTTCCGTCGACATCAGGGTAGATCGTCCGCAAGGACTCGTGTCGCTCGAGAAGATCCATCACCGCGGCATGCAGGGCGGACGGGTCCACCGAACCGGTGAGCCGGACCGTGAACGGAAGGTTGTACGCCGGCGTCGACGAATCGAGACGGTTGATGAACCACATGCGCTGCTGTGCAAGCGAGAGCGGAACAACCTGGGGACGAGGCTTGGCGATCAGCGGGGTGAGCTGCCGCGCGTTACCCGCCACAGACTCGGCGCGGGCCGCCAAGGTAGCGACCGTGGTGGACTCGAAAAGCTCTCGAACGCCGAGTTGCACTCCCAAGGCGGAACCCACGCGGGTCACCAATTGTGTTGCAACCAGCGAGTTTCCACCGAGTTCAAAGAAGTCGTCGTCGATACCGACGCGCTCGACACCGAGAACGTCGGCAAAGACGTCAGCGACAACCCGCTCGATTTCGGTGCGGGGCTCGCGGTACTGCTTCGCACTCGCGAACACCGGCTCGGGCAACCCGGCACGATCCAATTTGCCACTCGTGTTGAGCGGCAACGCATCGAGCACCATCAACGCGGCCGGAACCATGTACGAAGGGAGGCTTCGACCGGCGAACTCACTGAGCACCGCAGCATCGATGTTTCGGCCCGGGCCCGGCACGACGTAGCCGACCAATTGATCACCGGTCGGGGTGACGGTCACCAAGACAACAGCCTGGGAAACGTTGGGGTGTGCCAGAAGGACGGTCTCGATTTCGCCGAGCTCGATGCGCTGCCCACGGAACTTCACCTGGAAGTCGGTACGCCCGATGTAGTCGAGGTTTCCGTCCTCACGGCGGCGGACGAGGTCGCCGGTCCGGTACATACGCTCACCGGCCGTGCCGTACGGATTGGCTACGAACCGATCCGAGCTCAGGTCCGGTCGACCAACGTATCCGCGCGCGAGTTGAACGCCGGCGAGATAGAGCTCACCCGGCTGCCCGATGGGGGTCGGGCGAAGTTGTCCGTCCAGTACGTGCGCCTGAGTGTTCCACTGCGGCATACCGATCGGCACGGAAGTAGTATCCGTGGCCACGGCCTCGTAGTACGTGACCGACACCGCGGCTTCGGTCGGACCGTACAGGTTGTGCAGTCCGGCTCCACAGAGTTCGCGGAAGGCGGAAGACGTCTCGGGCGGGAGCGCCTCGCCGATGACGAACACGTGGCGCAACGAATCACAAGATCCGGCAGGTGCATTCGCAGTGAACAGCGTGAGCATGGATGGCACGAAGTCGGTGATCGTGACGCCGAGCTCCGCGATCTTGTTCGCCACGTAGATCGGGTCTCGATGACCGTCCGGAATCGCGACGACGAGCGTGGCGCCGACCTGCAACGGCATGAAGAATCCCCACAGGGACACGTCGAATGTCGTAGCGGTCTTCTGCAGGTAGATGTCCGACGCCGAAAGCCCGTACTCGGCGTTCATCCACTGAAGCTGATTGTTGATCGCCGCGTGAGTGACCGCGACACCCTTGGGTCGACCGGTCGAACCCGAGGTGTAGATCACGTAGGCAGTGTTCGAGAAATGCAAGGGAGACAGGCGATCTGCGTTGACGATCGGCCTGCTGTCGAGCTGCCCATAGTCCAGCGTGTCGATCTCGATGACCCGTGTGCCCGAGGGCAGATCCACGTCGTCCCGCGCAGTGGTCACAACACACGTGGGCTGCGCCGACTCGAGAATGTAGGCGGTGCGTTCCGCTGGGTGGTCGGGATCCACCGGCACCCAGGCTCCGCCGGCCTTGGCAATCGCGTACAGACCGACCATCAAGTCCAAAGACCTGCGGATCGACAGTCCTACAAGCGATTCGGGCCCAACACCCATGGCGATGAGTTGACGAGCCAAACCATTTGCGCGAGAGTCGAATTCGGCGTATGTGAGGCTGGCGCCTTCGAAAACGACAGCGGTGGCATCGGGAGTTCTCTCGACCTGAAGCTCGAATGCTTCGGTGATGGTCTGCGAGGCAACGTGGAAGCCGGTGCGGTTCCACAAGGCAACCTTGTTTCGCTCCTCGTCGGTTGCGACAGGAAGATCCCAGACCTTGCGGCTCGTTTCGGCCGAGACGAACTTCTCGAGAAACTCCACGAACCGCGAGTGATTTCGCTGGGCGTCCGCGGGCGCGTACAGATTGGGATTCGACTCGAAATCGATGTGCGTACGGGTGTCGCCGACGCTCTGGTACAGGTTGACACCGAGGTCTTCGATCAAACCCGTGGACAGGATATGAAGCTCGCCGACAAGGGGCCCGAACGCCAACTCGGTGGAAAACATCATGATGTTGATCCACGGGCCGAAGAATCCGCCCCGGCCCGGCCCGTCACCGCCGCGAACCATGTCCTCGTGTCGGTATCGCTGGTGGCGCAGTGCGCCGGACATTTCGTTCCTGACGTCGTCCAGAAGCTCCTGGACGGTGGTGTCCGCAGTGACGGTCAGTCGCAGCGGCACGACGTTGGAGACCATGCCTCCGGATCGACGCAGCACGGCTGTCGTTCGACCGGAAACGGGCAGACTCAGCGACACGTCCTCTCGCCCGGTCATCTGAGCGAGGTACGCCGCAAACGCCGCGACGACAGTGCCGGCAACAGTGGTCTTCTCTACGCGCTCGAGGAACCGCCCGAGCAGAGCCTCGACGTGGTTGGACAGCGCTGCACTGTCGATCCGACTGACTGGAGCAGGCGCGGCACTTCGACCCGCGAGGCTCGAGATCTCGTCGAGATTCTCGATCTTGTCTGCCCAGTACTTGCGATCGGTTTCGAAACGACTCGACTGGCGGTACTTGTTGTCCACCTCGTAGACGTTCCGGAGATCGGAGGCCTCACTCGGCTCCGGATCCCGGCCCTCCACGCGCGCCGAGTACAGCTCCGCCACACGAGTGACGAACGTCGACGCACCGAAACCGTCGAGAATTGTGTGGTGGACCCGCGTGTACCAGTAGTAGCGGTTCTCGCCGAGGCGCAGGATCGTGGCAGAGATCAGTCGGTCCGTAAGCATGTCGATCGGCCGACTGCGATCTGCTCGCATCCACCGCATGGCGGCGTCGTGCGAGTCGTCTTCACTACGAAGATCGACGTAGCCGACTGAATCATCGAGTGTGGGGTCGATGATCTGGTACGGCTGGGCATCGATCTCGAAGATCCGCACGAAGGCCGACCCGATTTCGCGACCGGCGTCTGCACAGGCCTGGCGAAGGGCGTCAAGCTCCAGAGCACCACGGAGTTCGACGTACTGGGCGATGTTGACCGGTACTGCGGGATCAAGGTGCTGCGCGAACCACATACCGAGCTGGGCCGCCGAAAGTGGGAATGCGTCTGATCGCTGAACGTCTTCCGGCGAGCTGCCGACCTCCGGCTTGCCGCTCCCCAGTTCTCCGTTACCCAGCGAATTCACGCCCACAGCCTCTCTTCCACACCATTGCGCACCCGTGCGAGCCGAACGTCCGATTCGCAGCAGCTACCGACCTCATCCAACCTCGACGAGCCAGAACCACCCATTGTCTCCGATACATAGGTGACAAGAGAAATCCATACCCCGGTGTATCGACGGTTTTGCTGCAATTCGTTACAAATCGCCCAGCTCATCTACCCCCCGATCGCATTGCCGAAACGCACGGTTCAGACACTGTGCGCGACATCTCCACCCCTGGAACAATCAATTTGCTGCCGACGATCTGCACCCCCATCCACATCAGTCACCTCGGACAATTTACAGGCCCCTCAGCTACTTGGTGCCCGAGCTCGAACCAGATTCGACAGTCGCTGATCGAGACTATCTGTACACGCCGACAGACCGACGAAAGAACGCGCCGACCAGCGGTCGGCGCGTTCTTTCGATTGAAGGTACGAAGCTTCAGGAAAAACCCACACCAGTCACACTCTTCAGGTGTTCACTGGTGACACCTGGAGCCAGCTCCACAAGCTCCAGCCCGTCCGCGGTGACGTCCAGCACTGCCAGGTCGGTGATGATCCGGTGGACGACGCCCTGCCCGGTAAGCGGCAGGGTGCACGCCTCGACGATCTTGGGGTTTCCGTCGCGATCGGTGTGCTCCATCACGACGATGACGCGGCGGGCACCGTGGACCAGGTCCATCGCCCCGCCCATGCCCTTGACCATCTTGCCGGGGACCATCCAGTTGGCGAGGTCTCCGGTCTTCGACACCTGCATCCCGCCGAGCACCGCGGTGTCGATGTGGCCGCCGCGGATCATCCCGAACGAGAGGGCCGAGTCGAAGAACGCGGCACCAGGATTGACGGTGACGGTTTCTTTACCTGCATTGATGAGGTCGGCATCGACCTGATCATCGGTCGGATACGGTCCGGTACCGAGGATGCCGTTCTCGCTGTGCAGGACCACCTTGACGCCCTCGGGCAAGTAACTGGGGATCAGCGTCGGCAGGCCGATGCCGAGGTTGACGTACTCACCCGGCCGCATCTCGGCAGCAGCGCGAGCGGCCATCTCGTGGCGGGTCCAACCGATACGAGTTTCCTCTGCGCTGCTCACTTGGTACCCCCTGAGACGGTCCGCTTCTCGATCCGCTTCTCCTGTGGGCCTGTGTGCACGACCCGCGCGACGAACACACCAGGTAGGTGCACGTGTGCGGGGTCGATGTCGCCCGGCTCGACGAGGTTCTCCACCTGCGCGATGGTGATCCGGCCGGCCATGGCAGCAAGCGGGTTGAAGTTCATCGCCGTCTTGTTGAAGACGAGATTTCCTTCGGTGTCGCCGTAGTCCGCGTGCACGAGCGCGAAGTCAGCGGTGATCGCCTCTTCCAATACATACGTGCGGCCACCGAACACTGCCGTCGCCTTCGGTGGCGACGCCACGGCGATCGAACCGTCCGGGTTGTATCGCCACGGCAAGCCGCCCTCGGCGATCGGTGTGCCGACGCCGGCCGGAGTGTAGAACGCCGGGATGCCGGTACCGCCAGCTCGCAGCCGCTCGGCCAGCGTCCCCTGCGGCGTCAACTCCACTTCGAGCTCACCGGCGAGATACTGGCGGGCGAACTCCTTGTTCTCCCCCACGTACGACGCCGTCACCCTGGCGATCCGGTGCGCGCCGAGCAGAATGCCGAGACCGTAGTCGTCGACACCGCAGTTGTTGGAGAACACCTCGAGATCGGTGGCGTCGCCGTCCGCGATCGCCGCGATCAGTGCGTCGGGAATACCGCACAGCCCGAAGCCGCCCACTGCGAGCCTGGATCCGCTCGCGATGTCGGCAACTGCCTCAGCTGCCGTATTCACGACTTTGCTCATCCGTTAGTTCTCCTTCTGCTGAAAGATTCCGGCTCGGTGAAGAAGCTTCTCGGCGTGACGAAGAACGGGAGCGTCGACCATCTTGCCCTCGAACGCGAACACACCACGTTCAGTAGACACCGCGGCAAGCACTCGTGTGGCCCAGTCGATCTCTTTTTCCGAAGGTGCGAAGGCACCACGGATGACCTCGACCTGACTCGGGTGGATCGCAACCTTCACGTCGAAGCCGACTGCGACAGCATCAGCGGACTCGACGCCCAGGCCGACGAGGTCCTTGATGTCGAGATAAACGGAATCGACAGCCAACCGGCCGTAGCTCTTCGCAGCCAGGAGAGACGTCGATCGGACGTGCTTGGCAACGTCGCGGTACGAACCGTTCGGGTGCCTGCTCGAGTTACCGCCGAGACCGGCCACAAGATCCTCGGCTCCCCACATGACACCGATGGCGTTCGCAGCAAGCGCGATGTCGGCCACGGCGAGGGCTCCTCGCGGGGACTCGACGAGTGCAACCACGTCCGCCGGTGCGAGCGAGAGGACGTCCTCGGCCGATTCGCACTTGGACAGCATGAGACGCGAATAGTGTGTGCCGTCCAGCGCGATCAGATCGAGTTCGTGATCAGGCGTACCGACCGGATTGACGCGCACAATCGCCCGGTCCGGATCGAGAGGAGTGTCGATCAGGGCTGCACGTGCGGCTTCTTTGTCGGCCGGAGCCACCCCGTCTTCGAGATCGAGGATCACGACGTCGGCAACGGCGGCCGCCTTCGCGTAGCGCTCGGGACGATCCGCCGGGCAGAACAACCAGGCCGGCCCCGGTGGCGTCCACGTCATGAGGACACCTCGGCCGGGCGGAGCTGCACCAACGTCTTGCGCGTGGCCAGTGCGACGACATCGCCGTGCTGGTTGCGCCCGGTGTGCACGAGCGTCACGATGCCTTCGCCCGGACGGCTCTTCGACTCACGCTTGTCCGCGATGAGCGTCTCGGCGTACAGGGTGTCCCCGTGAAAGAGCGGCTTCGGGAAGCTGATCTCGGAGAAACCGAGGTTGGCGACGATGGTGCCCTGCGTCAACTGCGCGACCGAGAGGCCGACGATGGTCGACAGGGTGAACATCGAATTGACCAGCCGCACACCGAATTGAGTGCCTTCGCTGTACGCAGCATCGAGATGCAGCGCCTGCGTGTTCATCGTCAGAGTCGTGAACAGTACGTTGTCAGCCTCGGTCACCGTCCGGCCTGGGCGATGCTCGTAGATCGCGCCGACCTCGAACTCCTCGAACCAGAGCCCGCGCTGAGTGATCTTCTTGGGGTTCGTCACAACCCTGCCTCACGAGCGATGAGCATCAACTGCACCTCGGTCGTTCCCTCACCGATTTCGAGGATCTTGCTGTCACGGTAGTGGCGCGCGACGGCGTACTCGTTCATGAAGCCGTATCCGCCGTGGATCTGGGTGGCGTCGCGGGCGTTGTCCATGGCAGCTTCGGAAGAAATCAGCTTGGCGATGGACGCCTGCTTCTTGAACGGCTTGCCCGACAACATGAGTGCGGCCGCGTCGTAGTACGCGGTACGTGCGACGTGGGCACGAGCCTCCATACGCGCGATCTTGAACGCAATGGCCTGGTTGTGTCCGATGGGCCGACCGAACGCCTCGCGCTCCTTCGCGTACTTGATCGACTCGTCGACGCAGCCCTGGGCGGCACCGACGCTCAACGCGGAAATAGCGATGCGGCCTTCGTCGAGGATGCGCAGGAAGTTCGCGTAGCCGCGGCCACGCTCACCGAGCAGATTCTCTTCGGGGACACGAACATCGGCGAACGTGAGCGGATGGGTGTCGGATGCGTTCCAACCGACCTTGTTGTACGCGGGCTCGGCCGTGAAGCCGGGCGTCGTGGTCGGCACGAGGATCGTCGAGATCTCCTTCTTGCCGCCGTCCTTGACACCCGTGACCGCGGTGACCGTCACGAGCTTGGTGATGTCGGTGCCCGAGTTGGTGATGAACTGCTTGTTGCCGTTGATGATCCACTCACCGCTGTCGAACTTCGCGGTGGTCTTGGTGCCGCCGGCGTCGCTACCCGCACCCGGCTCGGTCAGGCCGAAAGCAGCCAACGACTTTCCGCTGGTGAGCTGCGGAAGCCACTCTTCCTTCTGCGCCTCGTTACCGAAACGGTAGATCGGCATGGCACCAAGGGACACACCAGCTTCGAGAGTGATCGCGACGCTCTGGTCGACCTTGCCCAGCTCTTCGAGCGCCAGGCAGAGTGCGAAGTAGTCGCCGCCCATTCCGCCGTACTCCTCGGGAAACGGCAGGCCGAACAGTCCCATGTCAGCCATCCCGGCCACTACCTCGTACGGGAAGGTGTGGTTGGCGTCGTGCTCGGCAGCAACCGGTGCCACTACGGTCTTCGCGAAATCCGCAACCGTCTTGGCGAGCTGCTGGTATTCGTCCGGAAGCGCTCCGGTGGCAAGGTAATCGGACATCAGGCGTCTTCCTTCTGCGTCGTGTTCTCGGTCTTTACTTCTGCAGTCTCTTCGTCCGCGACAGGTACCACGCGGGCCAGAACCTGATCCACCATCACCTGATCGCCCTGACGGACAAGCACTTCCACGATCCCGTCGATCGGGGACGTCAAGGAGTGCTCCATCTTCATGGCCTCGACCACGACGAGTGGTTGTCCCGCGCTCACTGCCCCGCCGTTCTCGACGTTGACTGCGATGACGGCACCGGGCATGGGGCTGGCGATTTCGGCGTCACCGGCATGCTTGTCCTCACCGCGAACGCTGACTTCGGCAACCTCGCGCACGTGCCAGGTTCCGCCGCCTGCCAGCCACAGACCACCATCGGTCTCGGCGACGACAAACGTGCGTCGACGTCCGTCGATCACCACCGCCAGTTCGGATCCCGTCAGGGTCGCGCTGAATGCGCGCGGCTGTGAACCTTCGACCTCGACCTTTGCAGCCGCGGGAACGCCGACGATCGCAACGTGCGCCGTTCGGGTGCCGGCGGAGAGCCTGATGCTGGTCGGAGCGGGAGTTCCGACGCGCCACCCACTCGGGACATCCCAGGGATCAACGGATTCCGAAGTTGTCCACCGCGAGAGCCAACGATACGCCGCGGCAGCAATGAGCACCTCGTCCGAGGCGTCGGCTGCGACAAAGTCTTCGACGCGACGATCGAGCAGACCGGTGTCGAGGTTGCCCGCGATCACATCCGGATCAGCGAGGAGGAACCGTGCGAACTCGATGTTGGTCACGACTCCGAGCACTGCGGTGTCACCGAGTGCGCGATCGAGCTTGCGCAGTGCGCCCGCGCGGTCGGGAGCATGGGCGATGACCTTGCTGAGCATCGGGTCGTAGTCACTGCCGACGACGGTGCCCGCGAGCAGTCCGGAATCGACGCGCACGCCGGAACCTGACGGCTCGACCAGATCGACGACGCGGCCGCCGGTCGGCAGGAACCCACGGCCCGGATCCTCCGCGTACACACGAGCTTCGATAGCGTGCCCGGTCAGCGTGATGTCACTCTGGGAGAAGGCCAACTTCTCCCCTGCTGCCACACGAACCTGCCATTCGACCAGATCCAGTCCGGTCACCATTTCGGTAACGGGATGCTCGACCTGGAGGCGGGTGTTCATCTCCATGAAGAAGAACTCGTCCGGCTTGTCGGCGGAGACGATGAACTCGACAGTGCCGGCGCCGGTGTAATCGACGCTTCGAGCGGTGTTGCACGCTGCCGCGCCGATCCGGTCACGGGTCACCTGATCGAGCAGCGGCGACGGAGCCTCTTCGATGACCTTCTGGTGACGCCGCTGCAGGCTGCATTCGCGCTCACCCAGGTGAACGACGTTGCCGTGCTGGTCGGCGAGAACCTGGACCTCGATGTGCCGGGGCCGCAGGACGAATCGCTCGAGGAACAGGGTGTCGTCGCCGAACGACGACGCGGCCTCACGGCGGGCACTGCGAAGAGCCTCGGCCAGATTGGCCGGATCCTCGACCAGACGCATTCCCTTACCACCGCCACCTGCCGAAGGCTTGACCAACACCGGGTAGCCGATGTCCTCGGCCGCTGCGATCAGTTCTTCGTCGGTCAGATTCGGGCGAGCGATACCCGGGACCACCGGCACGTCGAACGCGGCAACCGCGTTCTTCGCGGTGATCTTGTCACCCATCACCTCGATGGCGTGCTCGGAGGGGCCGAGGAAGGCGATTCCGGCAGCCGCGCAAGCAGCCGAGAACGCCGAGTTCTCCGACAGGAAGCCGTAACCGGGGTGAATACCCTGAGCACCGGTGGACTTGGCAGCGTCGATCACCTTGTCGATGACGAGGTAGCTTTCACGCGCCGCGGCCGGTCCGATGTTGACGGCAGTGTCGGCCTCGCGGACGTGGCGAGCATTCGCGTCGGCGTCGCTGTAGACGGCGACGCTGCGAATTCCCAACTCACGCAACGTGCGGATCACGCGAACCGCGATCTCACCGCGGTTGGCCACGAGAACAGTATCGATAGTGCGCAACTCAGTCATTTCGCTCACATCCGGAAGACGCCGTAGGAGACCGGCTCGATCGGCGCGTTCGCGCACACCGAAAGGGCCAGGCCGAGAACAGTTCTGGTATCTGCAGGATCGATGACACCGTCATCCCACAGCCGCGCAGTGGAGTAGTACGGATTGCCCTGAGCCTCGTACTGCTCACGGATCGGCGCCTTGAACGACTCTTCGTCCTCGGCCGACCACGGATTACCCGCGCTGTCGAGCTGGTCACTACGAACCGTCGAGAGCACCGACGCGGCCTGCTCGCCGCCCATGACCGAGATGCGCGCGTTCGGCCACATCCACAGGAAGCGAGGTGAATACGCGCGTCCACACATGGAGTAGTTGCCGGCGCCGTACGAGCCGCCGATGACAACCGTCAGCTTGGGGACCCGTGCACACGCGACTGCCGTGACCATCTTGGCGCCATGCTTGGCGATGCCGCCGGCCTCGTAGTCGCGTCCCACCATGAAGCCCGCGATGTTCTGCAGGAACAGCAGCGGCACACTGCGCTTGTCGCACAGTTCGATGAAATGTGCTCCCTTCATGGCGGATTCGCCGAAGAGCACGCCGTTGTTGGCGATGATGCCGACCGGGTGGCCCTCGATGTGGGCGAAACCGGTGACGAGCGTCTTGCCGTATTCAGCCTTGAACTCCTGGAACGCGCCACCGTCAACGAGCTTGGTGATGACCTCGTGCACGTCGTACGGAGTACGAGGATCGGTCGGAACGACGTCGTACAGCTCGCTCTGATCGGCGACAGGCGGAACCGTGGAGATGACGTCCCACGGGCGCTCGGAACGGGGGCCGAGCGTGGCAATGATGTTGCGCACGATCCGAAGTGCGTCGCGGTCATCCTCGGCCAAGTGATCGGTGACGCCGGAAACCTTGGAGTGCAGGTCGCCGCCGCCGAGCTCTTCCGCCGTCACGATCTCACCGGTGGCAGCCTTCACCAGCGGCGGTCCGCCGAGGAAGATGGTGCCCTGGTTGCGGACGATCACTGCTTCGTCGCTCATCGCGGGCACGTAGGCGCCTCCCGCGGTGCACGAACCGAGAACCGCGGCGATCTGGGGAATCCCCTTGGCGCTCATGGTCGCCTGGTTGTAGAAGATCCGGCCGAAGTGCTCACGGTCCGGGAAGACCTCGTCCTGGCGCGGCAGGAAGGCGCCGCCGGAGTCGACGAGGTAGATGCAGGGAAGGTTGTTCTGCAGCGCAACTTCCTGCGCGCGCAGGTGCTTCTTCACCGTCATCGGGTAGTAAGTGCCGCCCTTGACCGTCGCGTCGTTGGCAACGATGACGCACTCCCGGCCCGACACACGGCCGATACCGGTGATGACGCCGGCGCCCGGGCACTCGTCGTCGTACAGGCCGTTGGCCGCCAGTGGGGACAGCTCGAGGAAGGGGCTGCCCTGGTCGAGCAGCGAGTCGACGCGATCTCGCGGCAGCAACTTCCCTCTGCTCACGTGACGCTCGCGAGAGCGCTCGTTGCCACCCAGCGCTGCTTGCGCCAGTTTCTTCTTCAGTTCGTCCACCAGAACGGTGTGATCGGACCGGTAGCCCGATCCTTGCGTGATTCCACTGGGAGTCATCCCGCCGCCTTCGCCATGAGTTAATGCTCGATAACTGAAACTAGATTAACTATGATTAACTGAGTTGTCCAGAACACAAGCGAAGAAAGATCGAGAGAATGACCTCTGAGCAGGTAGCAGCTCCGACGCGACGCGATCAGATGAAGGCCGACCGTCGACGTCAGCTCTTGGACGCCGCCGCACGGTTGATCGCCGAACGCGGATTCGTGAGTGTGCGACTCGAAGACCTCGGCGCGGCCGTCGGCATCAGCGGCCCGGCCGTGTACCGGCACTTTCCGAACAAGGACGCCGTCCTCGTGGAACTTCTCGTCGGCATCAGCACGCGCCTGCACGAAGGCGGCTCTGCGGCAGCGGAGGCAGCGGACTCACCGAGCGCTGCTCTCGACGCACTGGTGGAGTTCCACCTCGACTTCGCGCTCGGCGAGCCGGACCTGATCCGCATCCAGGACCGCGACCTCGAAAGCCTGCCGGCCGACGCGCGTCGACAGGTACGCCAGACGCAGCGCAAGTACGTCGAGGTCTGGGTCGGGGTGCTCGAGCAACTCGATCCCCAACTCGATCAGGCGGACGCACGAATCAAAGCGCATGCCACCTTCGGTCTGATCAACTCGACCCCTCACAGCGCCAACCCCGCTTCGCCGGCACGCGCGCGTCGAGTCCTGCGGGATATGACGCTCGCCGCACTGCGCACCCACTGAAACCGGACACGGCACAATCGGTGGCAGACTGGTTACACCAGCTAACAGATGAGGGTGCCGAACGTGGAAGACAGCAGTGGGGTCAGCAGGGCCGATTTCGCCGAACTGCGGACCGAGTTCTCCCGCTTCATGATGTTGTACCAATTCGGAATCTCCGAACTGATGACCAAGGTGAACATCCTCAAGGACGAGTTCACTCACATCAATCAGTACAGCCCCATCGAACACGTCACGTCACGGGTCAAGTCACCGGACAGCATCCTGCGAAAGGCTCAACGCCTGAACGTCCCGCTGACGATCGACGACATCTCGAAGAACATCTTCGACATCGCTGGAGTACGTATCACCTGCAGCTTCATTTCCGACACGTACCGAATCGCCGAGATGCTCACCAGCCAGACGGACCTTCGGGTGATCGAGCGCGAGGACTACATCGCCGATCCGAAACCCAACGGCTACAAGAGCTTGCACTTGATCGTCGAGGTCCCGGTTTTCATGAGTGACCGCGTCAGGCACGTACCGATCGAACTTCAGATCCGCACGATCGCGATGGATTTCTGGGCGAGCCTCGAACACAAGATCTACTACAAGTACAACCGCGAGGTTCCCGTCGAACTCCTCGACGAACTCACCGAGGCTGCAGCCGCGGCACACCGCCTGGACGTCAAGATGGAACGACTCAACGACGAGTTCGCCAAAATCAAAGCGCTACCGCATCCTGACGACGAAATCCTCGAGCAGGATCTGCCGGCGCAGTTCCTCGAGGCGCTGCATCTTCAGCGACGGGCGCTCTGAATTCGGTCCCCCTCCCCTGAGCGAACGCGCCTTTCGGCGCATCTGAGGCGACGAAAGTGCCGTTCGCTCACAACTGGGGTCGGACAACTAGGGCAAACAAAAAGAAGTGGGGGCCCCCCCCCCCCGGGGGGGGGGGCGGGGGGCACGGTGGGCGGGGGGGGGTTTGTTGGCCTCGGGGCGGGCGGGCCCCTCCGCGCC